>DASXSP010000020.1:0-30877 GCA_036505865.1 Casimicrobiaceae bacterium | reverse complement strand
CGTCGCGACATGGGCGCCGAATTTCGCGCCGAAGCTCGGACCGGCGCTCGGGATGAAGTCCGATAGCGATTTCGAGAGCATCATCCGCGCCTACATTGCCGACGAGCTGCATCAAGCTGCGTGACGACATTGCGCATCGCGTACACGGCCCGCGCTTTACGCCGTCGCTTCCTCGGAAAATTTCGGCTCGACGACTGTCAACGCGTCTGCCAACACGCGCACATCTGAGCTCCCCAATTTGTCGGCATCGGAGAGGATCCGGCGAAACAGCCGTCCATTCGACTGACCATGATAGAGGCCGAGCATGTGACGTGTAATTGCGCGGAGCGGCGTGCCGTGCGCCGTTTGCGTGCGCGCGTACGACATCATCGCGTGGAGCACTTCGGCGCGGGATCGCGTCGGCATTTCGTCGGCGAACAGATGCCAATCGGCCTGCGCCAGCCAATACGGATCGTGATAAGCGACGCGGCCGACCATAACGCCATCGATATGCTCAATTTCGTGTTCGATCGCGCCGTAGTCGGTGAGCCCGCCATTCAATACGATCGTGAGCGCGGGAAAGTCGTGCTTCAGCTTGCGTACGACTTCATAGCGCAACGGCGGGATCTCACGATTCTCTTTCGGCGAGAGCCCCTTCAGTACGGCGTTCCGCGCGTGAACGATGAACACATCGCAGCCAGCGCGCGCAACATTGCCGACAAAATCGCGAACGAAACCATAGTCGTTGTCGGCGTCGAGACCGATCCGATGCTTGACTGTCACTGGCAACGCCACAGCGTCGCGCATCGCCTTCACGCAATCGGCGACGAGCATCGGCTCGCGCATCAGGCAGGCGCCAAAGCTGCCGGTTTGCACGCGTTCCGACGGGCAGCCGCAATTCAAGTTAATCTCGTCGTAACCCCAGCGTTCGCCCAAGCGCGCCGCATGCGCGAGTTGTGCTCGATCGCTACCGCCCAATTGCAGCGCCAACGGATGCTCCGCCGGATCGAAGTCGAGATGATGTGCAACGTCGCCGTGCACGAGCGCCGGGGCGGTGATCATTTCGGTGTACAGGCGAGCGCGTCGCGAGATGAGACGCAGAAAGAATCGGCAGTGCCGATCGGTCCAATCCATCATCGGCGCGATGCAGAATCGGTGAGCCCGGAAAAACTCGCCTCGAAGCAACGGGCCTCTGGTCATGACGATTGCGCCAAACGCGCTTCAGCCGCCGCTACCATAGCCTTGAAGCGCGGATGGTCACGGATGGCGTCCAAATCCACATCGGACTTCGACCATTTCACGGCATCGATCCCTGCGACCTGGAACAGCGGGTCGAGGAGGTCGAGCGCTCCGTCGTAGTCGTGCAGGTCGAGCACAAGCATGCACGCGAAGTTGTAGCGCATGTTGACGTTGTCCGGATCGAGCAGCGTGGCGCGCGCTGCCCACTCCTTGGCGCGCTCCGTCTCCCCGAGCGCGGCGAGCGCACTGACGGCGAAGCTCATCGCCGATCCGTTGACGGGGTCGTGCGCAATGATCCGCTCGGCGCGGGCAAGCGAGCGGCGCGCCGCTCGCAGCGCGCCTTCCTGGTCGCCAATCGCCTTGTAGCAGGAGACGAGCATCCCGGCCGACATGTAGTCAGTCTCCATGAGCGTCGCCGCCTTTTCATAGCCGGCGATCGCTTCGGCATAGCGGCGCACCATGAGGTAGCCGCGTCCGGCGGCGGCGTTCACTTCATACGAATCCGGATCGAGCCGCAGCGCGATGTCGATCTCCGCGAGCGCCTCATCGTGGCGCGCTTCGCGGGTGAGGACTCGCGCTCGCGCGGCATGACCTTCTGCGAGGTTGGGGTCGAGCGCAACGGCGCGTTCGGCGGCCGCCATGCCGCCGTCGTTCTCGCGCCCATGGTAAAGGCGCAAGCTTCCTTCCGCGCCGGCGATCAGCGCCCATGCGCGGGCATAGTTCGGGTCGATCTCGGTGGCGCGGCGGCTGAGACGGAGAATCGCTTCGCTGCGGCGCTCATCGCCGTGGTTAATCGTGACGCTGAACTGCCGCGCCATCAGGTAGAGCTTGTACGCCTCGGGATTGTTCGTACCGCGCTGCTCGATCGCCTTCTTTTCCTCGGGAAGGAGCTTCAACTTGAGCGCCTTGACGATCGCTTCCGAGATTTCCTCCTGCCGCGCGAAAATGTCGTTGAGGTCGCGGTCGTAGCGCTCGGCCCACATATGGCCGCCGGTGGCACCGTCGATCAACTGCGCGGTAATTCGCACGCGGCCGCCGGCCTTGCGCACGCTGCCCTCGAGCACGTGATCCACCTTCAGCTGCCGCGCGACTTGGGGCACGTCGACATGCTTGCCCTTGAACGTGAAGGCGGTATTTCGCGCGGCGACCCAAAGCGCGGAGACCTTGGACAGGTCGGTGATGATGTCCTCCGTGATGCCGTCGGAGAAATACTCCTGCTCGGGATCGCCGCTCATGTTGGCGAACGGGAGCACGCAAATGGAGACGCCGCGCCGCGCGTGGGCCTTGACCTCCTCGATCGTCGCGGGCTCGGCCGGACGCAGGATGAAGACGTGCACCGGACGCTGAATATTCTTGACCGTGTGCTCGCCCAGATCTTCGAACGCGCACGCCACCTTGCCGGCGACATGGTCGCGGACCGTGGCCGACAGCGCGACGCCGCCGACCGGCGCCATCGCCTGCAGTCGCGCAGCGACGTTGACGCCTTCGCCATAAATGTCGTCGCCCTCGACGATGACGTCGCCGAGATTGATGCCGATGCGATAGCGGATCGGCTTGCCGTTCGCGCGCTGCGGCTCGGCGTGCGCCGTTTCCTGCTGGATCGCGAGCGCGCAGTTGACCGCGGCGATGACGCTGCCGAACTCGACGAGCGCGCCGTCGCCCATGAGCTTGACCAGCCGCCCGCCGTGGGCGGCAACACACGGGTCGAAGACGCGGCTTCGGTTGGCCTTCAGCCGCTCGAGTGTCCCCATCTCGTCAGCTTCCATCAAGCCGCTGTAATCGGCGACGTCGGCTGAAAGTATCGCGGTCAGTCTGCGCTGCATCGGTCGGCTCAACAACCTTGATCTGTCATCTTGCTACCCTCCGAGATCCTTGACCAGCTGTTTGAAATCGGGAGATTCCAGCAACAGCTTTCGGGCGATGGCACGCAACCGATCGACCGTCTCGTGGTCGAGCGTAAGTGCAGTGGGAATGCTGTTGAACTTGTTCCGCTCGCTTTCGTCTGGAATGGACCGCAACGAAACGTCGATAAAGTAAAACCGGGGGGCCGAATCGACACCAGGCCTCGTCGGGATCGGGCGCCGGCCTCTTAGCTCGTCGCGCCAGAGCTCGAAGCTCGACCGAAGCTGCTCGGCCAATTCGAGCGAATGCGCGCGCCCCGGCAACTTGAGTGCGTTCAGCGCCTGCCAGAAGTTCGGTGTATCGGGGCTCTGGTCGATTGCGTAATTGGGGTCGGTTTCGGCGTTGACCGAAATGAATACCACATGCGTGAGATCGCGATAGCCGAGGGCATCGACCAACTCGACGAATCCGCCTTGTTCCACGGCGAAGTCGACGGCAACGCGCAAGCCCAGGTTATCGATAAGCCCGCCATCGACAAGATGCACATGGGGACGTCGCCTGCGATCGAGGTAGGTGAGCGCATCCTGGATGTGAACCGCCTGTCCGCGCCCACCAACCGCATCGATGCCGGCGACAACGCCCGGCAGCGAAACCGCACCGCACGTGCCCGCGTAGTTGTCGAGCGTGATGGTGCTGAAGTAGGGCGGCAATGCCGCGGATGCAGCGACGGCACGCCCCACCGGGACGCTGCCCAAGTCCGAGCACAGCAGATCGAACTGTCCCTGCGTGAAGGGAAATCGCGCGCCCGTCGACAGCACGGAGGCGTTGATCACGACGAACGGTCGCATGTTCCCTCGTGCGAGGTCCGCGTAGGTTGCTCCTTCGAACAATTCGCGATCGAAATACTCGGCGAGAAGATCGCTGCGCGAAAACCGCGCCTGGGTAAGGCGCGGCAGGTTGGCGACAACCGCGTTGCGGAGCTCGCCTTCGACGTCGCGATAGAGGAATTTGCTTTCGAAGTCGCGAAAGATCCGGTCTCGATGGACTGCGTAATAGGCGGCGACGATGCTGCCCCCGGAAACGGCATTGATGATGTCGACCTCATCGAGCAGTCGCCGGGGCCGTCCGCCCATCTTGAGCGTGACGTCGCGCAACGCCTCCAGCGTTCCATACGCCAGCGCCGCCGCTCGGGTACCGCCGCCGGAGAACGTGACAATGACCAGAACGTCTCCAGGATTGTCGGGGTCGGCACCCACCCGTTCGAGGCGATAGCCCTTCGTCACATCCTGGCGATCCGTAGGCGCGTTGGCCGGATAGTGGGCGTCGCACCCGACAACCATTGCCACTGCGCATAGCAAGCCGAGTATTCGCATCTACTTGTCGAGCAGCAAGTGCGGCAGGAACGTCGCGGGCGCCGGCCACAATGTGATCAACGCGAGCACCGCGATGAGCGCCCACAAATAAGGCAACGTCGCGCGCGCGAGCCGATCGAACGGCACGCCGGCGACTTTCGCCGTTACGAACAGCACGACGCCGACGGGCGGTGTGATCGTGCCGATCATCAGATTCAACACGAATATCAAGCCGAATTGCACCGGATCGATGCCGAGCTTGAGAGCGGTCGGAACGAGGATCGGGATTAACACAAGCATCGCCGCGAGCGCTTCCATGAAACAACCAACCACGAGCAAGAGCACGTTGACGATCAACAGAAAGACCAATGGGTTTGTCGACAGCGCCGTCAACCATCCGCCAAACTCCTGTGGAATCCGCGCGACGGTGAGGCAATATCCCAGGAGCGTTGCCGTCATCACCAATGCCATGACGACGCCCGTTGTTTCAACGGTGTCGAGAATAAGCTTCGGCAAATCGCGCCACGTGAACTCTCGATAGACAAACAAGCCGAGCACCAATGCGTAGACGACCGCCACCGCGGCCGCCTCCGTCGGTGTGAAGACGCCGGAGAACATGCCGCCGATCAAGAGAAACGGCGCCATGATGGCCCAGAACGCCCGACGGAACGATCGGCATAGCTCACGCCAACCTTCGAACGGATGGCGTGGCATGTTCTGCCGTATGGAGAGACTTCGTACCATGATCATCAACGCAGCGGCCATCAACAAACCCGGAATCACGCCCGCAATGAACAGCGCGCCGACAGATGTCTCAGCGGCAACGCCGTAGACGATCATCGGCAGCGACGGCGGAATAATCGGCCCGATTGTCGCCGAAGCCGCGGTGATTGCACCAGCGGTCTCCGCGTCGTAGCCTTCTTTTTTCATCGCCGCGATTTCGACGGTGCCCAGTCCCGCCGCGTCGGCGACGGCCGATCCGCTCATGCCGGCGAAGATCACCGAGCCGATGATGTTCGCCTGGCATAGCCCGCCGCGCATCCATCCGACGATCGCTTTGGCGAAATCGAAAATCCGATAACTGATTCCGGCCGTGTTCATCACATTGCCCATCAGGATGAACAGCGGCGCTGCGAGGAGTGGGAACGAGTTAGCTGCCATTGCGATCTTTTGCGGAATGACGATGCCCGGAATGCCGGCGAGCGCGAGAAACGCAAACCCCGCGAGTCCCATCAGCGCGTACAACGTCGGCCCAAAAAAAAGCGACACGAACCACGCAACGAGGATCGCCGTCATCAGCGTCGTCATCGCGGCGCAGCGGTACGAAAGAGTTGCAACGCTACGATGGCATCGGCAATCGCATAGATGCCGACCGCCAGCGCAGCGATCGGCACAATCGCATAGACGAAGCCGAACGAAAAGAAGAGCGCCACCGTACCGATATCGAGATTCCTCGTAGTGATCTGGATCCCGTACGCGAACAGCACCGCCGAAAAGATCACCGCCGCAGCCGACGCTGCGAGCGCAAACAGCGCCCGTCCCCGCGGTCCGCAACGATCGGCAAGGACGCCAATCGCCAGATGCGACCGCCGCCGCGCAGCCACGATCCAGCCCAGAAATGCGCACCAGACGAATAGATAGCGCGCGAGCTCGTCGCTCCAAACGAGCGGACGATCGAAAACGTAGCGCAACACGACTTGCGCCAGCACGCAAAGGAACATTCCGGTGAATGATGCGATGGCGAGCGCGTCGACGACGCGTGTCGCTGCGCTCGCCAAACGGAGCATCGCGCTACTTAACGGCCTGTATCTTTTCGAACATGCCGGCTCCCCATTTCGACTCGAACTGCTTCGGGACCTTGGCAAGCACCGGCGCACGAAACGCGTCGACGTCCGGTGTGATCACGGTCATGCCTGCGGCTTTGAACTGTCCGACGAGCGCTTGCTCTTGCTTCGCCAGTTCCTCGTTCTGCCACTCGATACCGGACTTCACCGCGTCGGCGATGATCTTGCGATCGGCAGGCGCGAGCCCTTGCCAGAATGCTTCGTTCACGACCACGAGCCGCGGCGTGATGATGTGGCCCGACAGGATCAGGTATTTCTGCACCTCGTCGAACTTGCCGGACTTGATCGTCGGCAGCGGGTTTTCCTGTCCGTCGACGACGTTCTGCTTGAGCGCGAGATAGAGCTCGCCGAAGTTCATCGGCGTGGGCCGCGCCCCCCACGCCTCCGCCATCGCCTTGAACACGTCGTTCTCCGGAACGCGAAGCTTCAAGCCCACCATGTCAGCCGGCGTCTTCACTTCCTTGTTCGACGTCGTGATATGGCGCGTGCCGTAGTACGTCGTGCCGAGGATGCGCATGCCCCGGCCCTTGATCAGCGTTTCATTGAATTGCTCGCCGATCGGTCCATTCATCACCTTGTCGAGATGCGCGGCGTCCCGCCAGATGTAAGGCGCTTCGACGATCGAAATCGCCGGCACCCATGCGCCGAAATTGGCCGCGCCCTCGGTGACGATTTGCTGGACGCCGTTCGCCGTCGCGTCAATCGTGTCTCGCGAGCTGCCGAGCTGGCCGTTCGGAAATGCCTGGATGTTGATCCGTCCATAGGACTTGTCCTTCACGTTCGCGGCGATCTTCTCGATCATCTGCACCGACGGGTGCGTCGCGGGAACGACGTCGCTCCAGCGGATCGTGACTTGCTGGGCGTTTGCGGCGGCGATCGCGCCGAACGCGGACAACAGAAGCGTCAAAATGCGTTTCATCGATGGCCTCCTGAAAATGCGCACATCATTATTCGAATGTGGTGAGCGCCGCCGGGCCGCCCCAAGGCGCGAATGCTCCCCCTTTGGGGGCAGCGCAGCGGCGAAAGCCGCAAGCGTGGGGGGTCCACATCGCGCCGCCGGGCCGCCCCAAGGCGCGAATGCTCCCTCTTTGGGGGCAGCGCAGCGGCCTCATTGGCCACTGAGGCCGCAAGCGTGGGGGTCCACATCTTCAAGTTAGTATGCGATGGCAAAAAGCGCAAGCGCGCGGCTTACAAACGGTGTGATCGATCGCCGAACGCAAACCCGGGCCACGCAATGTTCTCGCTGCGAGCGAGCGCGAGCACTTTGAACGATTCGCCCATTTCGGAGGGTGACGTCAATGTCTGCACGGCGGACGCTTCGCGCAAATAGGCAAGCGATTCCGGGGAGGCGACCTCTCGCAATCGATCCAACAGCCCGCACGAAAGGAGGAACGAGGCCTGCGAAGTGAATCCCCCAACGGTTAAGCCGGCTCGCTCGCCCGCTTCGACCATTGCTGTGAGGTCCACGTGCGTCGTCAAATCGGACAGGCCGGGCCAAAGAAACGGATCGGTGTGTACGCGGTGACGATAATGTCCGATCAGCGTACCTTCGCTTCGTTCGCGATGGTAATACTCAGCGCGCGGAAAACCGTAGTCGATGATCAGCAACGCGCCGAAGACGAGTCGCCGCCCAATCAATTCGACGAGCGCTTCGGCCGCCGGATTAATTTCGCTCACGTAGTCGACAACGGCTGGAAAACGCCGGCGCGCAAGCGTCAGCAAACGCTCATCGACCAGGGTGCGGTCAGCCCATTCGAATTGATCGCCCTGGCGCGTGACGCCGCGCTCGAACCAAACGCCGCCGCGCCGCGCAATGACGTGCGGAGGTATCGCATCGAGAACTTCATTCATGACGACGGCGCCGGCGATGGTGGTGGGAATGTCCGTCAACCATTCGACACGCTGCAATTCTGAAGGTACCAGCCGCTCGATCGTTGCGTGTTGTCGGTCGCGAAGCTCCGGGCTCACCTCGATGATTTGATAACGCTCGGCGGCCTTCCCGTTTGCAGCGAGCATCGCGAGAATATCAGCCGCAAGCTTCCCACTGCCGGCGCCGAGCTCGACGATTTGGCGATCCGGCGTCGCGTCGAGGATTGCCGCGATCTGTACGCCGAGCGTGGTTCCAAACAATGCGGTCATTTCCGGCGCCGTCACGAAATCGCCCCCTGCGCCGAACTTCCGCGCACCCGCGACGTAGTAGCCGAGAGCCGGTGCATACAGGACGATCTGCATGTAGCGATCGAACGGCAAGAAACCATCGCCTGCATCGATTTCGTTCGCAATGACCTCGCGAACGCGGGCGCTGTGCGCGCGCGCTTGTACATCGGGTTCGGGCAGCGAAGGATCGATGATCTCAAACATGTGTAGGACCACGACCGACGCGTTCGCGCCGGCACGCTCGATATGCTAGATTGCCACGAGTCTATCCGGCGAGCAGGTTGAGGGCCACGTGCAAGGCAAGGTGGTGTTGATCACCGGCGGAGGCAAACGCGTGGGCGCCGCGATCTGCCGGCGATTGCACGTTGCGGGCGCCAATCTGATGCTCCATTACCGCTCGTCGGCGGGCGAAGCCCGCTTGCTGCAAGCGGAGCTCAACCATCAGCGCGCGAACTCCGTTGCGTTGATTCAGGCCGATCTGCTCGATGCCTCCAAGCTGCCGTCGCTCGTCGAGCAAACGCTGACGACATTCGGCCGTCTCGACGGCTTGGTCAACAATGCATCGTCGTTTTTCCAGACACCCGTCGGCGAGATCACCGTCGCGGGATGGAACGATCTGATCGGAACCAACGTGCAAGCGCCGCTCTTCCTTTCCCAGGCCGCCGCGCCCGCACTTCGCAAAGCGCAAGGTGCAATCGTCAACATCACCGACATTCATGCCGAGCGACCACTCAAAAATTATGTCGTCTATTCGATTGCAAAAGCGGCCCTCGTTGGCCTGACTCGCTCGCTCGCACGCGAGCTCGCCCCGGAAATACGCGTGAACGCGGTTGCGCCGGGACCGATCCTGTGGCCGGATGACGAGGCGTTCAACGAAGTATCGCGGCAGCGGATCATTTCGCATACGCCGCTGCGCCGCGAAGGCAGACCCGACGACATTGCCGCCGCCGTCAAATTCCTCTTAGCTGATGCGCTGTACGTGACGGGCGACACACTGAATGTCGATGGCGGCCGCCACGTCGCCGTCTAAAGAATCGAGCGACTCGGATTACTTGACTTCGCCGATTGCGGGCGCTGCACACGCGAGTTGCCGGCGCTGCACGTCGCGCGCGAGCTGCTCGAGATAGCGATCGACAATGCCATGCGATGCCAGCGCCGCGCGCGTACGCATCAGGTAATCGCATGATGATCCGAATGCGCCGCAGGCTTGCGCGATGATGGCGGTCTCTTCCTCGTGCGACAAACGCGCGTATTGAATGTGATCGCGGCGGACGACGAACGTCAGCGCCGTGATGCGACGATCGCCGGAGCGCACCTGAATCCAGCGCGGATGGTACGCAGCCACAACCATTTCGCGCCGCCACAACAGATGGAGCTCGTCCAGCGCGAGCGGCGACGGCAATCGGTAAACGACCCCTTGGCAGGCACCGCCGGGTTCGAGCGCCAGCACGAGGCCCGGTTGATCGGGCGTTCCACGCGACGCGAGCGAACGAAGACAAAAGCGGCGATGCAATCCGTGCACAATGCCCGCCCGCGCTTCTGCGACCGGGAAGAGTGGATTCCACAATAGCGACCCGTAGCCGAACACCCACCAGCCCGCGCCTTTCGGCTTTTTTGCGAGCGTAGCGGTGAGCGACGCGGACAACTGCTCGTCGGTTAGCGCGCGATCCTCCGCAACCGCCGCAACGTAGAGGGCGCGCATCTGGCCTTCTTCGAGGTAGCGACGCGAAAGTGTCATCGTCTACTCGAGCGCGTCGGGGTCCCGCGCCGTCTTGGCCAGCGTCATCTTCGCTTGGCGACGCAGCGCACGCGCAGACTTGCCGTGCGGGCCGCCCTTCTTCAACAGCGGCGAGCGGGCCACCGGGTTGCGCGGTTTCGGAGGCGCGTGCAGTTTGGCGCGTTTCATGTGTCTAGGGCCTAGCCCACTTGATCTTAACGCGCGCCGAAGCGTGCCGGTCTACGCGCTACACCAACCCGACAAACGGCAGCCGCCCTTCGCACCAGGCTGCCACCGACAACAGCCGTCCATCGTCGCCAGAGGTCGCAGCGAGCTGCATCGCGAGCGGCAATCCCTCTGCATTGCGACCAATTGGCAATGCGATCGCCGGAAAGCCGACGAGCGAAAACAGCGTACAACACGAAGGATCGCCGGTAGATTCGATGCTTCGCGGCGCGGTACTCGGTGCAGGCGGCGCCACGACCGCATCGAACGGCGCAAGCAAGTGCGCCCATTCGTCGATCGCTCCTAAACGTGCATTGAGCGCCTCGCGATAAACGCGCTCGGCGATCGAACGGCCTTCGTCGAGCGCCGCGTTAAGAGCGGCCGACAGATGCTCTCGCTCGCGCGCTTGCAACGCGCCAAGATTGCGCGCGCCTTCGTAGAGCATGATCGTTCGGTGAAGCAGATTCGCCGACTGCCACTCCGGCGGTATTGCAAGCGCCGCAACTTCCGCACCGAGCGAATGCAAGCGCGCTATCGCCTCACTGAGCGCGGCATCGGCGTCGCGGTCGATTTTCGTCCATGGAAAACTGGGTAGATAAGCGAGGCGAGGCGCATGCGGAAGCGGCACAATCTCCATGGGAATGCACTCGCCTTCCGCAAGTGCAGCGGCGAGGCGCGCGGCATCGGCGACGGTACGCGTGAACGTGCCGAGCGTATCGAGCGTTTCGCTAAAGACGTTTGCACCGTCGAACAAAATCGCGCCATAAGTCGGCTTGAATCCGACGACGCCGCAATACGCGGCCGGACGGATGACCGAGCCGTTGGTCTGCGTGCCGATCGCGCCGCAGACATGGCCCGCTGCGACCGCAGCCGCCGATCCTGAGGACGAGCCGCCGGGCGTATGCGCGACATTCCACGGATTGCGCGTCTTGCCGGGATGCATGAATGCGAATTCGGTCGTCACTGTCTTGCCGAAGACGTAGCCGCCCGCGTCCAATAGGCGTGTGACGCATGCCGCGTCAGCATTGGACCGCTGCCCCGCGAAGAGCGGCGATCCCATTGCGGTAGGTAGCGCCTGCGTCGAAATGATGTCCTTGACGCCGATTCCGATGCCCGCCAACAATCCCGACGTGCCGGCAGCATCGCAACGATCCGCTTCGGCGCGTACATGGGCGCGATCGAGCGTCGCCCATGCGTCGATGCGTGAGTCGGTCGCGTCGATGCACGCGAGCTGCGCATCGGCCAGCGCACGCGCCGAGAACCTTCGCTCCGCGAGAGCCGCTGCCGCATCGGTAAGCGGGAGCGCATGCGGCGAAATGTCCATCCCGGTTCCTTAACGTTCGATGCCGGTCGCTTCGAAATGGACGATCGACGTGCGTTGCTTTCGCTCCGGCTTGGCGTCCGGCAGAAAGAGCTGCTGCAGATCGTTCAGAAAGCGCCGGCCAAGCGCGGTGGGCTTGATGAGTGCGGGATCGGGCTCGAGCAAGCCCTTGCGCGCCGCAATCTCGATTTCGCGCGTCACGAGAGACAGCGGAAATCCGGTGCGCTCGGAGAACAGCGATGTTGGCACGCCCTCGGCAAGCCGCAACGCGTTCAACATGAATTCGAAGCCGACGTCACCGCGGGTAACGTCGGCTTCCTCTTGCAGCGGCGTACCGGAGGCGACGCGCGCCAGATATTCGCGTGGCTGCTTCCATCGCATTTGCCGCACGATGGCGTCGGCGAACGAGAGCTTCGAGTGCGCACCGGCACCGATGCCCAGATAATCGCCGAAGCGCCAATAGTTGAGGTTGTGTCGGCATTCGTGCTCGGGACGCGCGTACGCCGATGTCTCGTAGCGGAAATAGTCGGCACGCGAAAGCGCGCTTTCGATCATTTCTTCCATGTCGGCCGCCGTGTCGTCGTCGGGCAGCGGAGGCGGATAACGATAGAACAACGTATTGGGCTCGAGCGTCAGATGATACAAAGAAAGATGCGGTGGCGAAAACTCGAGCGCGATCTCCAGATCGCGCCGCGCGTCGTGCGGCGTTTGGCCGGGCAGCGCGTACATCAGATCGAAATTCACTGTGTCGAACATCATCATGGCTGCTTCGGCGGCGCGGCGCGCTTCGTCGGCGTCGTGCACGCGACCGAGCGCCTGCAGATGCCGTGGATCGAAGCTCTGAATCCCTATCGACAACCGGTTGACGCCGGCCGCGTGATAGCCGGCAAATTTCGTGCGCTCGAATGTTCCCGGATTGGCCTCGAGCGTGATCTCGGCGTCGGGATAAAGCGGGACTCGAGCGCGAATCCCCGAAAGCAGTTTGTCGATCGATGCCGGCGAAAACAGGCTCGGCGTGCCGCCGCCCATGAAAACCGAAATGACCTTGCGGCCCCAAATCGATGGCAGCGCAAACTCGAGATCGGACAGAAGCGCATCGACGTAAGCGTCTTCCGGCACGTTGTCGCGCGCTTCGTGCGAGTTGAAGTCGCAATACGGACATTTCTTGAGGCACCACGGAATGTGGACGTACAACGACAGCGGCGGCAACGTCTTGAATTTGGGGTGTGTGAGCGTCGATGCCGAAAACGCCAGCACCGTCGCAGGCTTGTCAACGTTCATGTTCACGAAGCTCGTTCAGACGCGCAATCAACGCGCGCATTGCCTTGCCGCGATGCGACACTGCGTTCTTCAATTCGAGCGGCATCTCGGCCCCGCTCATGCCGGTCTCCGCGTCGCGAAAATGCGGGTCGTAGCCGAAGCCGCCGTCGCCGCGCGCTTCATCCGCTATTGTCCCCCACCACGTTCCCTCGGCAAGCAGCGGCTGCGGATCATCGGCACTGCGCATCAGCACCAGCACACAATAGTAATGCGCGCGCCGATCTGCCACGCCGGCAAGTGCGGCAATCAATTTAGCGTTGTTACGCGCATCGGATTTCGGCTCGCCCGCGTAACGCGCGCTTTGCACGCCGGGCGCGCCGTTCAACGCGTTCACACAGATGCCCGAATCGTCCGCCAGCGCCGGCAATTTCGCCGCGGCGCTCGCGTGACGCGCCTTCGCCAACGCATTTTCGATGAACGTCGCGTACGGCTCGTCGCCATCGGCGATTCCAAGCTCGCGTTGCGCGACGACGACGATTCCGAGCGGTTCGAGCAAGCGGGTAAATTCGCGCAGTTTGCCGGGATTCGTAGAAGCGAGGACCAGGGGGGAAATCACGTCTTGAGCGCCGCTTTTTGAGCGGCAACCAACTTGCGAATGCCACGCTCGCCGAGCGCGACGAGCGCGTTCATTTGCTCGCGCGTGAACGGCGCGCCTTCGGCGGTTCCCTGCAACTCGACGAAGCCGCCCTTTGCCGTCATCACGATGTTCATGTCGGTATCGCAGGCCGAATCTTCGGCATAGTCGAGATCGAGCATCGGCACGCCCGCGACGACGCCGACCGATACCGCCGCAACGAAGTCGTGCAGCGGTTGGCCGTCGATGAGCTCTTTCGCCTTGCACCAGCGAATCGCGTCGGCGACCGCCACGCATGCGCCAGTGATCGACGCGCAGCGGGTTCCGCCGTCCGCTTGAAGGACGTCGCAATCGATCCTTATCGTCCGTTCGCCGAGGGCCGTGCGATCGATGACGGCGCGAAGACTGCGGCCGATCAGACGCTGAATTTCCTGCGTGCGTCCCGATTGCTTGCCTTCGGCTGCTTCACGCCGCGTTCGCGTGTGGGTCGAGCGGGGCAGCATTCCGTATTCGGCGGTGATCCAACCTTCGCCGCGGCCCTTGAGAAAGGCTGGCACACCCTCTTCGACGCTCGCGGTGCAAAGGACACGCGTATCGCCTTGCGCGATCAGCACCGAACCTTCGGCGTGCTTCGTGAAGCCGCGGGTGATGATGACCGGTCGCAGCGCGTCCGATCGCCGCCCGTTTAAGCGCGCGCTCCCGGCGCTCATTGGTGGACCGCCACGCTTGCGGCCTCAGTGGCCAATGAGGCCGCTGCGCTGCCCCCAGAGGGGGAGCAATGAGCGCCTTGGGACTGCCCTGCGGCGCTCATTCCTGCCGGCTCCGCCACCACGCTGCCGTCGCCGCCAAGCCTTGGTCGAGCGAGTAAGGCAGCGGTCCAATTCGCTGCACGAGCGCCGATGCATCGATCTCGAGCGAATCGACCAGACGCGACGCCATCGCCCTTCTTCCAGTAACCGCGGCGCCGGCACGCAGCAGCGTAACGGGAAGCTGTGCGAGCGGTGACGGAATTCGCAGAGCGGCGGCGATTCGATTGACGAGCTCAGGCGTCGATACCGAGTCGCGATCGGCGATGAGCCATGTACCGCCGTCATCCATCGGCGAATCGAGCAATGCGACGATCGCGTGGATCAGATTGCCCACGTAGAGCAAGTTGCGGCGATTATCGATGCGGCCGAGCGGAAGGGGAACGCCGCGTTCGACGGCGCGCCACAGCGCGAGAAAATTGCCGCGAACGTGCGGTCCGTAGACCAGTGGAGGGCGCAAAACAAAGCACGACATGCCGGTCGGCTTCGCAACGTCCCATAAAGCCTGCTCCGCTTCCCATTTGGTGCGCCCATACGCCTGATATGGACGCGGCGGATCGCTTTCATGAAACGGATGACCGGGTGGCGTTGCCTCGCCGTTGACCTTGATCGAGCTCACGAACAAGAACCGCTTGACGCCGGCCCGCGCCGCTGCTTTCGCGACGCGTTGTGTCGCGACGACGTTGGCCTCACGATGGGCAACGAGCGAATCGCGAAGCGGTTCATGCATCACATGTGCGCGTCCCGCGAGATGCACGACGGCGCGCGCCCCGGCCAACGCGTGAGCGAGTGCATCGTCGGGCGCCGTGGCGAGATCGCTGATCACGTGATACTCCGCCGAAGGCGTCTGCGAAAATTTCAACGCGCGCACGATTCCACGAAACCGGCGGTGGGCATTGCGCAGGTGCGATGTCAGCGCCGTACCGACGAAGCCACTGGCTCCAGTAACGACAATCAATGCGCTATCGCGTGTCGGTGACATCACCATCTTAGAACCACTTCCAGCCGTGCTTGCGATAGAAACGTACACCGCTCTTCACGAACGATTCGACATGCCGCCAGCCTTTGCGCGCAGCGTCTCCGCCATAATGAATGATGCGCACCGACGGCACGTACGCGGTCGTCGTGATTTGTGCGAGCCGCATGCTCCAATCGTAATCCTCGAAGTAGAGGAAGAACGATGGATCGAAGCCGCCGGTCCGATCGATTGCGTCGCGGCGCACCAGCATGAACGCACCCGAGAGCGCCGGAACGCCGAACACTTCGCGCGGCGGCTTGACGTCGATCAGATCGCGCATTTCGTAATGATGGAGCCGGCGGCGGAACAGCACGCGCACAATCCTGGGTGCAAAGCCGCGCAGCAGCAGATCGAACACCGCTGGATAACGCTTGCATAGATAGTGGTATTTGCCGTCCGGCCCCCTCGCCATCGGCGCCAACGCCCCCACTTCGGGATGCGCGTCCAACCATTGAATCGCGCACGCGAGCGCATCGGTCGCCACTTCGACGTCAGGATTCATCACGAGGTGATAGTCGGCGCCTGTCCCGTGCAGGACAAGATTGTGCGCGGCGCCATAGCCGATGTTCGCATGGCCATGACGCAAGATGAGACGCACGCCGGCGTCGTTGAAGCGCGCTTTGCCGATCTCGAATACACGTTGCGCAACCTTCACGTCCTCACTGTTGTCGATCAGCGCGAGATGAACCGACTTGAGCGCTCCGGCCGCGCGCGCCGCCCCGATCGCGAGCTCGAGCTTGCGCAGTACGCGCTCCAGAATCCGCAGATCCGGGCGGTACGTGACGATGCTGATCTGCAGGGACGACGGCAACACGGCGCGAGAGTTTACCCGGTTAGCATCGGATGCATGTTGGCGGCGTGCCGATAGCCGCTGGCGCAGGCTGCTAGACTGAGTTGAATGAATGCCCCGTCCGGCGGATACGCGGCTGACGCGCTTGTCGATTTCGCACGTGCACTTCTCGTTCGCTCCGGTGTGCGTGACGATATCGCAGCCGATGTCGCGTCGATCCTCGTCGATGGCGATCTGCTCGGCCATACGACGCATGGGCTTGCGCTGCTGGCGCCCTATTTGGGCGAAATCGAGCGTGGAACGATGCTCCGGAATGGGGCATGGACGGTCGTCAACGGCCGCCCAAGCGCGGAAACGTGGGATGGTCACCGACTTCCCGGCCCGTGGCTCACGCTTCGAGCGCTGGACCGCGCGATCGTGCTCGCGGCGGAGCAAGGCACAGGGACCGTCGTCGTTCGCCGGTCGCATCACATCGCCTGTCTTGCCGCATATGCGAAGCGAGCCGCTGATCGCGGGATGGTCGCGTTGATCTACTGTTCGGACCCATCAGTATGCAGCGTGGCTCCGTTTGGAGCGGTCACGCCGGTGTTCACGCCGAATCCTCTCGCGGCCGGCATTCCAACGTCGAGCGATCCGATTCTGATCGATATCTCGGCGAGCCTGACGACAAATGGGCTCACCGCGCGTCTCCACAAGGCAGGACAGAAGCTCCCGCACGCCTGGGTTCAGGATGCGCAAGGAAACGCCACCGATGACCCGGGCGTGTTGTTTAGCGAACCTCGGGGAACGCTGCTGCCGCTCGGCGGACTCGACGCTGGCCACAAGGGCTACGCCTTGGCACTACTGATCGAGGTCATGACCGCTGCGCTGGCCGGAATGGGGCGCGCCGACCCTGCCGAAGGATGGGGCGCAACGGTCTTTGTGCAAGCGCTCGATCCGCAAGGGTTTGGTGGAGCGGCGGAATTCGCACGACAAATCGATTGGCTCGTCGACGCGTGTCACGAAGCAACGCCGCGTCCCGGCGTTGAGCGTGTTCGTCTCCCTGGCGAAAACGGGATGGCGCGCTATCGCGAGCAGCGCGCCAACGGCGTTCGATTGCACCCGACGATCATGCCGGCGTTGCAGCCGTGGTGCGAAAAATTCGGCGTGACAATGCCTTAATTTATCATTCCGAGGACAACGCTTCTGCTGTTCAAAAGCAGGTCCCTCGCCTGAAAATCAGCAGCAGCTCCTTCGCTCCGCTCAGGACTCGCTTCGCTCGCCTCGGGATGACAGGACAATTAGGCGGCCTTCTTCATCGCGGTATCGACTGCCTTCTTCGGATTGACCAGCGTCCGGCGGCCGTCCGCCGTCTTTTCTGCGGTATCGCGAATCAGCGCGATGACATCCTTCGGCAAGAGCTGCGGGTTGACGGCGAGAATCTTGCCCGCCAGGTTGGCAACCTGAGGTGAGGCCATGGACGTGCCCGACTCCGCCAGCTTATCGCCGCCCGGAATCACGCTTTCGACCTGGTAGCCGTTAGCGTGAACGACGACGGTCGGTCCGTAGCTCGTGAACGATGCCTCGTCTCCCGCCTTGTCGACGGCGCCCACGGTCAGCAGGTTCGGCGCTTCGATGCCGGCCGGAATCTGCTCCGCAAACGTCGAGTCGGAATTCGCGTTGCCGGCCGCGGCGACAAACAGAATGTCGGGAGCGCTCGCAAACGCCTTGGTCAACGCGCCTTTCTGAATCTCGAAATACTTACGGGCGATCGTTTTGCGCTCGTCCGGTGTCTTGCCGATGCCGCACAGCTCGAGGTCCCCTTCGAAATCTTTCACGCTGCCGCCCCAGCTCATGTTGACGACGCGCACCCCATTCTTTTTCATGAAATCGACGTAGCTCTGCATGTTGCGCGCGTCGCGCTCCGCCAATTCCTGCGACGGACAGGGATCCGGCCGCAGCGTGTGACCGAACTCGATTCGCGCGACAACGAGCTGCGCATACGGATTGCCCGCGACGGCGATGCCGGCGACGTGCGTGCCGTGCATCCAATTGCCGGCAAGGATGATTTCCTCCATCGTGCTCTTGTACTCGTCGGGCTTTAACGTCGACAGAAGTTTTTTGAGGTCCGTCGCCTCGGGACTGTCGATGTTCGCTTGCAAATCGGAAAAGCCTTTCAAACGCGATTTCAGCTGCGGCACTTTGTTGCGCAGGTCAGCTGGAATCGCCTGCAGCTCACCGGTTGCCGGATTTGCGTATTTGTCGAATGCGATCACCGCGGCTTTGCCATCTGCGCCCTTGACGACCTTCCCGGGAAACAGCGCGGTGTCGACGCCGCTATCCCAGATGGCGATTGTCACGGGCTTGCCGCCTTTGTTCGCGGGCACCGTGATATCTCGCGCGGCCCAAATGTCGGGCTTGTCGACTTTGTGCGCGGCGAGATACGTGCCATACGTCGCAACCAACGTGTCCTTGAGCGGAAGGATCGCGGCGATGCTGTAACGCGCATTGACGAGCGCTGGCGCCAGGTCGGAGCTCAGCGCACCCGCTTGATCGACCGTCGGCTGCATCGCTTCGCGGATATAGCCGAGTGCGAAAGCTTCGCTCAGGATCTCGGCGCGGGCCTTGCCTTCCTTGATCTCGTTTTGCACGACCTCGTAGGGCAATCCCGCCAGATCGGCGGTGATCAAGCGATTGACTTCGGCGCGATATGCATCGGAGGTCCGGTTGCCGGCTTTGCGTTCCGCGGCGATCATCGCGCGAATCGTGAGGCCCGACAGCAGCTTGTCCGCGGGCTTTTCTTCGAGCTCGCGAATGCGCGCGGCGACTTTCAACGCGTCGTCGTAGCGACCTTCGAGATAGTCGAGCCGGAGGATTACGCCGAGCTGCTGGCGCAGCATCGCCTTGTCCGCGATGTCGTATTGCGCGAGCACCGACTCCGTATCGCGCCGCAGCTCGTTCGAGAACGCCTTGAACTTGGCGTCGTTTCGTACGACCTCGTCGAGCTTGCCGTCGATCTTGTACGTGAACCGCGGCATGTCGGCCGCTTTTTCGATGCGCTTCTTCTCCTGCGCGTAGGCGCCGCCGGCAAGCGCGAGCGCCACGATGAATGTGCACAGTTTCGAAATCACGGCAATCCTTCCGTAGGTCGATGGTGGAATGTATCCGGGATGGGTTAAGGGAAGCTTAAGAGGGTCTTGAACGTAAAGCCTTGCCCGAAGCTGCGACTTCACAATTTTTCCACAGTTCCCGACGTGATCCGGACCTACACTTTCGCTCGAAACGATTCCGGTGAAACGAGCGCGTTATGGACCCCCACGCTTGCGCCTTCGCCACTGCGCTGCCCCCCAGAGGGGGAGCATTCGCGCCTTGGGACGGCCCTGCGGCGTGAATTGAACGATTGCCGTCGCGGCACTTTTGGGAGAAATGAGCATGAATGAAATCGAACAGCTGCCGGTTTTGGCGGACGCCGATTCCGGGCTGGCCGAAACGCTGTCACTGCTTAGTAAGCGTGATTTTTTGATGAGCCGGCGGCGTGCGCTGCAAATGTTCGGCGCAGCCGCGGTGATGGCGGCGCCGTTAAAGACCTTGGCATGCTCGATCATTCCTTCGGAGACAGGTGGCCCCTATCCCGGTGACGGAACCAACGGTCCAAACGTCCTCACGCAATCGGGAATCGTACGATCCGATATCCGCTCGAGCTTCGGTGCATCGGGCAGCACGATGGCGGCGGGCACGCCGCTCACCGTGACGCTGCAGCTCGTGAACGCGAACAACAGTTGCGCGCCGTTGGCCGGCTATGCGATCTACCTTTGGCACTGCAATGCCAGCGGTCTTTACTCGATGTATTCCGCGGGTGTCACCGGCGAGAATTTTCTCCGCGGCGTGCAAGTCACCGACAGCAACGGCAAAGTCACATTCACAACCATATTTCCGGGCTGCTACTCAGGTCGTTGGCCGCACATTCATTTCGAGATCTACGCCAGCGCACAGCAAGCGATCGCCGGCACGAACGCCGTCAAGACGTCGCAGCTCGCATTGCCGGAAGCGACGTGTCGCGAAGTCTATGCGCAGACGGCGCTGTATCCGTCGAGCATTTCGAATCTGAACCAGATCTCGCTGACGAGCGACAACGTATTCGGCAGCGACGGCGGCGTGCTGCAGATTGCGTCGGTGTCGGGCAGCATCGCGTCCGGTTATACGGCGACACTGGAAGTCGGCATCGCCGCGACGACCACTTCGACCAGTTCACTCGACATGGATCAACAGGGATTGACCGGACTTTGGTACGAAGCGGCGACGAGCGGCCAGGGCTTCGGCATCGAGGTGTACCAGGACCTCGTGGCATCCGGCACCGGATTCGCGCAACTCTCGTGGTTTACGTTCGACAGCGGCTCCGCAGGCGGCGCCGACAAGCAGCGCTGGTACACGGCGAGTGGATCCGTCGTATCGGGCGGGACGTCGGCGTCGCTTGCGATCTATCAAAACACCGGCGGCAATTTCAACGCCGGTCCGATCACCACCGGGCAACAGGTCGGCACCGGCACGCTTGCGTTCACCGCGTGCGACGCGGCGCAACTCGCTTATTCGTTCTCCGACGGCTCCGGGCGCTCGGGCGTCATTCCCCTCACGCGCATTACCCCCAATGTGACGTGCTCGACATCGAGCGCCCTCCCCACCAACGGCGATTTCGCGTTGTCCGGCAACTGGTACGACCCGGCAACGTCAGGTCAGGGGTTCTTCTTCGAGCTGAATCCGAATTCGCCGGTGTTCTTTTTTGCGTGGTACACCTATGCCCCGAGCGGACAATCGGCCGGCGCCGCAGGCCAGCGTTGGTACACGGGCCAGACGACGTATCAATCGGGCGCCCGCACGTTCACGATGCCCATCTACCAGACGACGGGTGGCATCTTCGACACGAACACGCCGACAAGCCAAGCGACGGTCCAGGTCGGAACAGCTACTGTAACGTTCGCAACCTGCGCCAGCGCGACGCTGATGTACGCATTCACCGGCGGCACCAACGCAGGACTGTCGGGCACGATCGGACTATCGCGCGTTGGACCCGTTGCAACCGGATGCGTGTACTGAGGCGCGCGACGTTCAGAGCTCTAACCGATAACCTACGCCATATATCGAACGGATAAGGTCCTCGCCTGCGGCCGCCGCCGCGAGCTTGCGCCGCAAATTTTTGACATGGCTGTCGACGGTGCGATCCGTTACGACGCGATGATCGGCGTAGAGATTGGCGAGCAATCGATCGCGACTGAAGATCCGGCCCGGCTCGGCGCGTAACGTATTCAGCAAGCGAAACTCGACCGGCGTAAGGTCGAGCGTGTGACCATCGAGCTGCACGTGATGTCGCTCTTCATCGACGACCAAACGCACGGAAGTTGACGCATTCGCGGCGCGATCGACGCGACGGAGCACCGCTTTCACGCGCGCAACCAATTCGCGCGGGCTGAACGGCTTGCAGATGTAATCGTCGGCGCCGACATCGAGGCCGAGCAACCGATCGACCTCCTCGACGCGCGCGGTAACCATGATGATCGGCACGTCGGTGAAGCGGCGCAGGTCCTTGCAGATCGAAAGCCCATCGCGGCCCGGCAACATCAGATCGAGCAGCACCAATTGCGGTGGATCGGCGCGCACCGCGGGCTCCACCTGCGTTCCATCGGCGATCCAGTGCGACGCCAGATTGGCGGCGGCAAGATAATCGGCAATGAGCCGGGCGAGCTTGGGCTCGTCCTCGACGATCATTACCGTGCGCTGGTCTTTCATTGTCGATGTCGCTCCCTCATGCGCTCACCGGCATCACGATCTCGACCCACAGTCCTCCCAATGGCGACGGTTTCGCCGCGATGCGCCCAGCATGCGCTTCGACGATCGTCTGGCACAGCGCGAGCCCGAGCCCCGCACCGCCGCGCTCGCGACTCCGCGAGCTTTCCACGCGGAATAGCCGCTCGAAGAGTCGCGGCAACAGCGCCTCGGGCACAGCCGGCGGCGAATCTTGAAAATCGATACGCGCCGTTTTCTTGTCGGCATGGACGGCGATTCGCAATCGTCCCGGCGGATCGGTATAGCGAAGCGAATTTTCGAGCAGATTGTTGAAGAGCTGCATCAGGCGCGTAGCGTCGCCATCGACATGGACCGGTGCATCGGGCCGCTCGAAATCGAGCGCGATATTTCGTTCGGCATATCGTTCTCTGAACGCCTGCACCGCGTCGTCCAGGAATTCGACGACATCGAGCTTTTCCAAACGGTAGGTCAGCGCGCCCACATCGGCGAGCGACAGATCGTAGAGATCATCGATCAATTTTGCGAGCGTCGCGACTTCGGCACGCAACGATTTGAGCGAAGCCGGCGTTGGCGAACGGATGCCGTCCTCGAGCGCTTCGATTTCGCCGCCGAGCACGGCAAGCGGTGTTCGAAGCTCGTGCGAAATTTCCGCCATGAACTGACGTCGCAACGCCTCGTTCTTTTCAAGCGTCACGGCGAGATGGTTGAAGTCAGCGACCAGTTGGCCGATTTCGTCGCGTGTGCTCGAGTTGACGCGCGTTGAATAATCGCCGCGCGCAAGACGATGCGTCGCGTTCGCCAGCCGTTTGACGGGCGCAAGCAACCGGCGCGCGAGCAGCATGGCCACAACGGCTGCAAGCAGTACGGCGACCGCCGCAATGATCCAGCTCGCGCGCAACTGTTCCTCCTCGAAGCGCAGGTCCGTGCGATCGAATGGCTCGCCGGGATACGTCGTGGCGATCCAGGCCACTGTCGCCCCGTCGACCATGACGGGGCGTAGCGCCGCCCTGTCAGGCGAAACATCCTTGCCGGCAATGAGATGCCGTTGCGCATCGAGCAATGTGGCCGTTGGCGGTGTCGAACGCGGACGCGGTGGCGCTTCACCCGGCGGCGGTCCGCGCCGTTCGCTTGCCGGTGGAGGACGCGGCCGGTCGTTGCCATGCGGGGGCGGAGGCGGACGGCCTTCCGCGAATCGTTCGGGTCCCGGCGAACCGGGCCGGTTGAAGCTCCGCCACAGGCCGTCGTTCCCACGCAGGAATTCCCAGTCGCCGTGTGCGCGGTAGGCGTCGATCAATGCGTCGGACAGGTTCGAGAGGCGCCGCTCCTCGCGCTCGTTGACGTAACTGCGAAAGCCGGTCTTCACCGCGATCTGCGCCGAGACGGCCACGACCAGCGCGATGGCGACGTTCGTCAGCAGAAACGCGAGGAAGAGTTTTGAGGTGACGCCGAACTTCACGTGACGGATTGTGGGGAGCGGAGGCGTCGCCAGCAAGCGACGCTCGGCGCATCGATCAAGAATTCACGATCTCTCCACATTGCGTGTCATTGCCGCCCCACCGGGAGCATTCCGGCGCAGACGCGCGGAATGCCGGCGAGATCGCGCGTCGATTCAAGGTCGATGAAACCGGCGCTCTCAAACAGCGTGCGCACTTCGTCCTGCTGATCGTAGCCGTGCTCGATGATCAACCAACCGCCGGAGGCAAGCCATCGCGGCGCGCCGGCGATGATCGTCGATAGCGCGGACAATCCGTTGCCGCCCGGTGTGAGTGCTGCCATGGGCTCGAAACGCAGGTCCCCCTGGCCGAGATGGCGATCGCCCGCCGCAATGTAGGGCGGATTGCTGACGATCATGTCGAATGCACTCTGCTCCGCCGGCAGCCCGAGACCGTCATACCAATCCGCGCGGACGAATCGGACGTTGTAGAGGCCGAGGCGTCTCGCGTTCGCGTCGGCGACGCGAAGCGCTGCTTCGCTCACGTCAGTCGCAACGAACTGCGCCTGGGGACGCTCGCTCGCGAGCGCCAGCGCAATCGCTCCCGATCCTGTGCCGAGATCCAAAACATGCGAAACACGATCGGCGGCGAACCGCGCCAGCGAGCGTTCGACCAACGCCTCGGTCTCGGGGCGCGGGATCATCACGTTTTGTGTAACCAGAAGCGAGAGTCCCCAAAATTCTCGCAGTCCGGTCAAATACGCGATCGGCTCGCCATCACGGCGGCGCCGCGCCAGTGAAAAAAAACGCGCCGCCTCGTTGGGCGTCAACAATTCATCGGCATGTGCAGTCAACCACGCGCGCGTGTTGCCGATGACGTAGGCGAGCAGTACTTGCGCGTCGACGGGGACGAGCCCACTCTGGGCAAGGGCCTGTCCCACGGTGATCATCATGCCGCGTTTGCCTGTCGTGCGTCGCGATGGCCGATGAACAAGCGAAGGCGCCTGCCGTAATAGCGGCCGTAACCTGCGTCGGCGAGGCCGGCCTTCATCAGCACGCGCTGCGATGCACGATTGCCGGGATGCGTGACGCCGATGATCTTGTTGAGGCCGAGATCATCGAAACCGTAGTGAACGAGCTCGGTAGCGCCTTCAGTGGCGAAGCCCTGCCCCCACGCTTCGTGGAGCAAGCGATAACCGACTTCGACATCGCTTGTCGGCGGGCAGTACTTGAGACAGTACCAGCCGATGAACGCGCCGGTGTCGCGCCGCGTTGCGTACCACACGCCTAGCCCGTACCACTTGCGATAGTAGCCCGCGACACGCTTCAATGCGGCTTTCACCTCGTTCCGCGAAGAAGGCTTGCCGCCGTTGATGTATTTCATCACGCGCGGATCGCTGTCGAGCCGCAGTAGATCGCCGAAGTCGTCACGCGTGAATTCGCGCAGGTCGAGGCGCAGCGTCTGCATCCACGGCGGTTTCATAACAGCAGGTCCCTCGCGCAAAAAACAAGCAGCAGCTCCTTCGCTTTGCTCAGGACTCGCTTCGCTCGGCTCGGGATGACAATCTTGATCATCGCTCTTCCCCCGCCAATGCCGCGAGTTGCTCGGCCTGGAACTCCTGCGCCAGCGCGTTGATCAGCTCATCGAGATCGCCGTCCATGATCGCGTCGATCTTGTACAACGTGAGGTTAATCCGATGATCGGTGACGCGCCCCTGCGGAAAGTTGTAGGTCCGAATGCGCTCGCTGCGATCGCCCGAGCCGATCAGGCTCTTCCGATGCGCCGCCTCCTTCTGCAGTCGCTCCTGCCGCTCCCTTTCAACGAGCCGTGACGCGAGCACCGACATCGCCTGCGCGCGATTGCGATGCTGCGAGCGATCGTCCTGGCATTCGACGACGATGCCGGTGGGCAGATGTGTAATGCGGACCGCGGAATCGGTCTTGTTCACATGCTGGCCGCCCGCGCCCGACGCGCGGAACGTGTCGATGCGAAGTTCCGCCGGATTGATCGCAATGTCGGCCACCGGATCGGCTTCCGGCAGCACGGCAACTGTGCACGCCGACGTATGAATGCGACCCTGGGCTTCGGTTTCCGGCACACGTTGCACGCGGTGACCGCCCGACTCGAACTTGAGCTTGGCGTAGACGCCGTCACCGGCAATCCGAGCGATCATCTCCTTGTAGCCGCCAAGGTCGGACGGCGACGACGAAACAATTTCGACCTGCCACTTCTTTCGCTCGGCATAGCGCGCGTACATGCGGAACAAGCTTCCGGCGAAGAGCGCGGACTCTTCGCCGCCGGTGCCGGCGCGAATTTCTAGGAAAACACTCCGTTCGTCGTTCGGGTCCTTGGGCAGCAGCATCGCCTGCAACTCGCCGCCGATGCGCTCGATCCGCGATTGCGCGCTGGCGCGCTCCTCGTCGGCGAGCGCCTTCATTTCCGGATCGCTGCCGAACGCATTCGCTGCCGCGAGATCCGCCTCCGCCTGCGTGTACTCGCGAAAACGTTCGACGATCGGATCGATCTCGGCGTGCTCTCTAGTGAGCGCGCGATAGCGGTCCATGTCGCGCGTCGCGTTTTCCGCGGCGAGCAGATGATGGAGCTCGGCCAGTCGCGATGCGAGCTGGTCGAGCTTGAAGCGAAGCGATGCCTTCATGAACGCACGTTGGAAGAGATAAGAGCCGCAGCGGAAGCGGCCGGCACGCCTGTGAGCGGCGGACGCTACGACTCGCCGGACGAAGAATCGGGAAGCTTGTAAACGCGTTGCAGCGAAGCAATCAATTCTGCTCGCTCCGCATCTCCGGCACCGTTGAGCGCCGCAAGCGGCGCATGAAGAAATTTGTTGGTGAGCCCGCGCGCAAGCGCTTCGAGCACTTCGTCCGGCGGCGTTCCGGCAGCGAGTAACCGGCGTGCGCGTTCGAGCTCCATTGCGCGAAGCGCATCGTGATGATCGGAGAGCGCAGCGATCGTCGGCACGACGCTCCGCCCCTCGAGCCAACGCAAAAAGTGTGCGGTCTGCTCGGCGATCATCTGCTCGGCTTGCACGACCGCTTCGTGACGGATTTGCAGATTGTCCCTCACGATCTCGGCCAGATCATCGACGCTGTAGAGAAAAACGTCGGGCAGCACGCTCGCCTCGGCTTCGACATCGCGCGGTACGGCGAGATCGACGATGAAGATCGGCGCATGCCGCCGCTGTTTGGTCACGCGTTCAAGCAATCCCTTTCCAATGATCGGCAGCGTGCTCGCCGTACAGGTCACGACGATGTCGAATTGCGGCAAGCGTTCGGGCAATTCATTGAGCGTAATCGCTTCGGCAGAAAAACGTGTGGCGAGCTTTTCGCCGCGCTCCATCGTACGATTGGAAACCGTGATCGATTTCGGATTCTTCGCGGCGAAGTGCGTGGCGGCGAGCTCGATCATTTCGCCGGCGCCAATCAACAGCACCCGCTGTTCCGCAATCGAAGGAAAAATGCGCTCCGCCAATTTCACCGCCGCAGCGGTCATCGAAATCGAAGCGCTGCCGATATCGGTCTGCGTGCGCACGTCTTTCGCGACCGCGAACGTGCGCTGGAATAACCGATTCAAGATGACGCCGAGCGAACCCGCCGCCTCCGCCGAGCGCACGGCCTGCTTCATCTGGCCCAGGATTTGCGGCTCGCCCAGCACCAGCGAATCGAGGCCGCTTGCGACCCGGAATGCGTGCGTCACCGTTTGTTCCCGCGGCAGCGTGTAAACATAGGGTGCCAATGTATCGCGCGAGAGGTTCTGCACGCGCTCGAGCCAGCGGGTCACCCACTGCGGATCGTCGCCGTGAAAGTAGACCTCCGTCCGATTACAGGTGGACAGGATCGCCGCCTCCTTCACTTTCCGCGCGCCGGTAAGGTCGCGGAGCGCATCGGTCAACGTGTCGGGCGCGAAAGCAACCCGCTCCCGCACGGAAAGCGGCGCAGTCGTGTGGTTGAGACCGAGCGTATAGAGGGACATGACCGGGATAATGCCTTGTAGGGCAAATTTTACCCGATCGCACCCCTCCGGACCGTGCGCAAGACGAGCTCGGCGAAGCGGTCTTGATGCCGATCAAATCTGGCGACGGATCAAGAGCGCCTTAGGCCTTGATGTACTCCTGCCGTCCGCCGAGCCACCGCTCCAGATGCGCGTGTGCGGCGCCCGGATGTTTCGCCAGCAACGTTTCGGCCATATCGCGCGCCTGCTCGATCAACGCAACGTCGCGTTCGAGATCGGCGAAGCGCAGCAACGGGACGCCCGATTGGCGCGCGCCCAAAAACTCTCCGGGGCCACGGATCTGCAGATCTTGTCGCGCGATCTCGAAGCCGTCGCTATTCTCATAGATCACCTTGAGCCGCTGCTTCGCCGTGTCGGTGAGCGGCTCTTCGAATAGAAGGACGCATACGCTTTCCCTCGACCCGCGGCCCACGCGTCCGCGCAGCTGGTGCAATTGCGCGAGCCCGAAACGCTCCGCGTGCTCGATCGCCATGATCGACGCGTTGGCGACATCGACGCCCACCTCGATGACCGTCGTCGCAACGAGCACATTGATTTCGCCGCGCACGAATGCATCCATCGTCTGCGCCTTCGCATCCGGCTTCATCCGCCCGTGGATCAGACCGACTTTCAAGTTGTCGGCGTACGCAGCGGTCAACTCCGCATGCAGCGCAACTGCCGTTTGCAGCTCGAGCTTTTCCGATTCCTCGATCAGCGGACACACCCAATAAGCCTGACGCCCTTCGGCGCAAGCCTTGCCGATCCATTGCACGATTTCGCGACGGCGCTTCTGGTTCACGAGACGGGTTTGCACGGGAGTTCGCCCCGGCGGCATTTGATCCAGCACGGAAACATCAAGATCGGCATAAAAGGTCATCGCGAGCGTACGAGGAATCGGCGTCGCGCTCATCATCAGCTGATGCGCTTCGGCCATGCCCTTGCCGCGCAACGCCAACCGTTGCGCGACGCCGAAGCGATGCTGCTCATCGATGATCGCAAGACCGAGGCGCGGGAGCTCGACGCTTTCCTGAAACAACGCGTGGGTTCCGACTGCAAAATACGCCTCGCCGCTTCCCAATCGCTCACTTGCTTTGCGCCGTTGCTTCGCCGGCAGCGAACCCGAGAGCCAGACCATGTCGGTCCCAAGACCCGCAAGCCAAACCGAAAGCTTGCGAAAATGCTGTTCGGCGAGAATCTCGGTCGGCGCCATGAACGCGACCTGTCGACCGCTTTCAATCGCCTGCAGCGCAGCGAGCGCCGCGACAATCGTCTTGCCGGATCCGACGTCACCCTGCAACAGACGCTGCATCGGTGTCGCGCGCTTCAAATCGCGACGGATTTCAGACCATACGCGCTCTTGCGCCGCCGTGAGCTTGAACGGCACGCGCGTCAGCAATTCGTTGGTCAACCTTCCGGTGCCCGTCAATACGGGCGCACGCCGCGCTGCGCGCGCTTTGCGATGCGCCTTCAATGAAAGCTGTTGCGCCAGAAGCTCGTCGAGCTTGAGACGCGTCCAGGCGGGATGCGTACGCGCCTCCAATGCGTTTTGCGCGACCTTCGATAATCCCGGCGGCGGCGCGTGCAGAAAGCGGACGGCATCTGCGAACGTCCAATAATCGCGCCGGCGCATGAACTCTTCCGGAATCACTTCGGCGGTTCGCCCAGGGTCGGCAGCGATTGCGCGCGCAATGACTTTGCGTAGCGTGTCCTGCGAAAGGCCGGCCGTTGTCGGATAGACGGGCGTGAGCCGATCGGGCAGCGGCGTGTCGCCGGTCACGACCCTGAATTGCGGATGCACGATTTCCAGGCCGAAGTGGCCGTCGCGCACTTCGCCAAACACGCGCACGCGGTTGCCTTTGGCGAGGGCCTTTTGATGGCTCGGGTAAAAAGAAAAAAAACGCAAGACGAGCTGCGATCGCGCGCCGCGCGGCCCTTCGTTCTCAAGCAGACAAACGAGCTGGCGTCGCGGCCGATATTGGATGTCGGAGCGAACAACGATGCCTTCGGCCTGCGCGGTGTCACCCGCGCGCAAATCGCCGAGCGCTGTTAGATGGGTGTGGTCCTCGTAGCGCAGCGGCAAATGCAGGATCAGGTCTTCGTCGCGAAAGATCCCAAGGCGGACGAGCTTGGCCGCGAGTGCGTCCCCCGGTTTCGCGCGCGGCTTCGCTTCGATCGTCGCGCTCATTGCCACTTGATGTGGTGTGCCGGCGTGCAGAGTGCAACGCGAGGACCGTTACGTCCGTCACCGATCGGAACAAAGTGATCGGTGCTGGTGACGAACATGTGGACCCGTCTAAAGGAGAGCTCAAAGCACAGGAGAATCGACATGCTGGCAAACAGAAATGCCATGGCCACGATTGCGGTGAAGGATTTGGCCGCGGCCCGCAAATTCTACGAGGGCACGCTCCAACTCCAGAAGTCCGGCCCCGAAGATGCGGAAGCAATTACCTACAAGAGTGGAAACTCGACGATCGTCGTCTATAAATCGCAGTATGCGGGAACCAACAAGGCAACCGCTGCTACGTGGGACGTCGGCGACGAGTTGGAAGCGATAGTGCGGACCCTCAAAAACGCGGGAGTCGCGTTCGAACACTACGACATGCCCGGCGGCCGACTGGACGGTGACATCCACGTCTTTGGAGATTTCAAAACGGCATGGTTCAAGGACGCGGACGGCAACATTCTGAACATCAACAACGGCTAGAGATCGCCTACTGCCCCTTCGTTTGATCGAAGGTTTCGCGCCAACCGGTCTGCGCCGACGCGGTGTTCGTCGTTGCGGGGAGCACCAGAATGCCCTCGACTTCGATTCGCGCGCCGCGCGGAAGTCCGGCCACCTGATAGGTCGCGCGCGCCGGATAGGGCGCCTTGAAATAGCCGGACATGATCTCGTTGACCTTGGCAAAGTCCGCGAGATCGAGCAGAAGGATCGACAGCTTCGCCATATCGTCGAGCGATCCGCCCGCGGCGGACGCCACCGCGCGCAAGTTCTTGAACACCTGGTGTGCCTGCGCATCAATGCCCTCGACCAATTGACCGGTCTTGGGATCGAGCGGGATCTGACCGGAAAGGTAAACGGTATTTCCGGTACGAATGGCTTGCGAGTACGGCCCGATTGCGGCGGGCGCATCGGCGGTCTGGATCGGTTGGCGTGTCATGGCGTTTTTCCAAGCGTGGACGATGGGCGAATAACCAATCTAGCACGACCGCGATAGAGCGGACGCGCGTCGGCGCAAGCGTTCGCTGTGCGCCGGTTTGGCGCTATAATTATTTGCTGTGGGGACGTAGCTCAGCTGGGAGAGCGTCGCGTTCGCAATGCGAAGGTCGAGGGTTCGATCCCCTTCGTCTCCACCAACGAATTCAAAGGCCGACGATCCTCCGTCGGCCTTTATCTTTTGCAATGGCGCTCAGCAGAGTTTGCGACGCGTGTAATGGTCCAGCGTAGACGGCGTTTTCGCTGATCGCGGATAATTTTGG
>DASXSP010000019.1:0-27233 GCA_036505865.1 Casimicrobiaceae bacterium | reverse complement strand
GTGCGGCTCTCGCGGCGCCGAATCAGCGTCGCGCCTACAACGGCTGTCAGAGATTCACCGACGCGGCATCGCGAGCGCTTTACGGTTCGCGGTGCGGAGCGACAACGTCGGTCGCGTCATCGATGAAGCGGAGCGCCTCGTTCAACATGGACATCGCGTTTGCCGTATGTCCGGACGCAAGCTCGGCCTTGATGTCGACGAAAAACTGTCGCAGCCGTACTTCGTAGGCTTCAGCTATTTCAAGCTCGGCGACGAGCCGGTCGATCTCGGGTTGCGTGTTGTCGGATTCTGAAGTTGAAGACATCATCGTTAGAGGTTACGCAAGTATTCTGATCGCCGGCGTCGATCGGCGCGATCCGCCGATACGATTGGATTGCGCCGACGCGCTTCGATAACGTGCTCGTACGGGAGAGAAACGCCCGCACGACGACATTGTTATTGAGGTGACGGCATGGCATTAAACCTTGACGACGACGCACCCGACCGCAAATTCTGGACGGCATACGACCATTTCATGATTGAACGCGAAGCACGCGCGATGCGGCGCGCGTATGCGTATGCGCTGCTCCGATCGTGGTGGCACACGGCCGCAGACGCCGGTACGCGCATCATCAACGCGGCATCGAGCGCATCGAAACCGGTCCGGCCGCGAGCTTGATGCGCTCGCCGGTATCGACCAGCTTGCCGTCGCGCACCGCGTAGACTGCGATCGCCCTTTCGACGTTCATTTGCAGCAGCACGTAGCGACCGTCCTGCGTGAACACGACGCCTTGTGCGGCTTCACCGCCTTGGACGTCGTTCATCTTGACTGCCGCTCCGTCGCGGATTTCGTACAGCGTCACCTTGCCGAGCTTGTTGCGCCCTGGATTATCGGGCGTGAGATTGGAGCCGGCCATCGATGACACCGCCACATAACGTCCATCCGGCGATATGGCGACACCTTCCGGCGTGTTGGGCACCGAAATCTGCTGCACGGCGCGAAACGGACGCTGCGAAACGTCGACGAGCGTAACAATGTCGGCATCGCCTGCCGTCCGTCCCGCGAGACCGGCCATGCCCTGCACGCCGGTGTTGCCGATCACGGCCCACTTCCCATCGCTCGAGACGTCGATCGCGTAGGGTGTGACGCCGGTCGAGATTTTTTCGTTCGTGAGTTTCACCGTCGCGCCGTCGACGGTGAGCACCGCGGCGCCGTTTTCATCGCGTTGAGCGACGATTGCCGCCTTTCCGTCATGCGTGAACGAGATGCCGGAGAGCCGCTTTTCGCCCACCTTGACGTCGCCCAGCATTCGCAAATTCTTGCCGTCGATCGCCAGAACCTTGACGGTCCCGTCGTGCGCTGCGGCGAGCAATAGCGTGCCGTCGCGGTTGATCGTCAACCCATTGGCATGCGCGCCGACGTCGACCTTCGCGATGACTTTCGGCGGCGACGACTCGATGTCGACGAGCTGCAGGAAATTGTCGAACAGCTCTTTCTTCGCCGCATAGTCGTAACGCGTCGGCGCCGCCACGATCGCGAGTTTGCCGTCCGGTGTCACCGCGACGGCCTGCGGCGGACCTTGCACCGTGTGCGCGATCCCTTCGACCGTGCCTTTCACCTTTGGGGGAAATTGCGACGCATCGATGATGACGAGGCTGTCCGGCGGCGCCGGTTCCGGAAATGTCGCGCGGCCATCGACGCGAACGAACTTTCCATCCTGCGCCGATACGATGATGTCGGCAGCGAGCGCGCTGGTGGCGATACCGGCCACCACAGCGACGCCGATGGTCCACGCTTTCATGGGCCCTCCTTACGATGAGTGCCTCAGGCCCAAGGCGCGCATTGAAGCGTGCCGCGGACCGAACGAAGTAGCCGCAAGCGTCGGTGCTTTAGCCTTCGTATTTAAACGACAACTGGACGCGACAACGATACGCGACGACTTTACCGTCTTCGATTTTCACGTCGAGCTTGGATACTTCGGCGATACGCAAATCGCGCAGCGACTTGCTGGCGGTCGCCACCGCGCTGGCGGCGGCGTCTTCCCACGATTGGGTACTCGTGCCGATGACATCGATCACTCGGTACACACCGTCGGTGGCGCGCGGCTTTCTTGCCATGATCGTCTCCTCCTGAGTAGGGCGCCCGAAACGTGGCGATCGCCACCCGGGACCGCAGCATCATACGCGCGGCCGTTTCGGCTGGCGAGATCGGACGCCCCGCCGCAATTTTGCCGCCGAGGCCTCAGCGATAGACCGGCTCCGTGCGTGTAAACCACGCGTGCAGGATGTCATAGACCATCAAATAATTCTTCTGTTGGAAGCTCGCGTGCGAAATGCCCGGCATCACCGTGAATTGCTTGTCGGGATTGGGGAGCCGCTTGAAGAATTCAAGCAGATCGTCGAACGCCGCGATGCCGTCGTATTGGCCGCGCAGCAGCAGCGTGGGCATCCTGATCTGCTGCGGATCGACGATCGGCAGCTTCGAGCACATGTCGATGTACGTGCCGTTGGGCATCGAGTCGTCGAGCGCGAGGATCGCGTCGGCAAATGCGTCGACCACCTTTTTTTCGGCGCACTCCGGATGATCGCGTTCGAAAATCGAGTAGACAAACGCGCGATCGATCGGTCGCCGTTTCTGCGCGAGAAACTGCGGCAGCTTTTTTCGGCGCTCCACGAGCGTGGGAGCACCTTCGCCCGTCCACACGAACGCGTCGAGCGCGAGTCGCGCAACACGATCAGGATGCCGCCGCGCGAACAACGCGGCGCGAAGCGCTCCCGACGAAATCCCATAGATGAGGAAGCTTCGAATGCTGTGCTCGTTGTTGATGTAATCGGTCGCGGCGGTGAGATCATCGGCGCCGTTCGCAATGTCGCAGTAGATGTCGCGCGATTTGTCGGAGCGACCGTAGCCTTCCATGTCGACGCACCAACAAACGAAGCCGCGTTTCGCGAACCAGTCCATGACCGAAGAATCGGCGCGCCCCGGCACAGTGAGGTCAAATGTCGGCTGCGACGCCATCGAGGAGCCGTGAACGAATAGCACCACAGGCTTTCCCTCGCGCGAATCGACATATTTCTCCCAGAGGAATAGGCGCACGTCGCCTTTGCGCGCCCAGTGTTCCTGGCCGATGACGTGTCCGTCCAGTAAGGTCATTCCGAGCTCGTCGCCTTTTTGAGCGAGGAACCTGCTTTCCTCGCGCCAATCAACAGCAGTTCCCTCGGCTTCGCCTCGGGATGACAATCAGTCTATCTTCGCGCCGGTTTCCTTGATCACTTTCGCCCAACGCTCTTTCTCCGCACGGAAGAACGTCGCGAACTCGGAGGGCGTCGAGCCGACGATCTCGATCCCCGCCGTGTCCATGTAGCTCCGTACTTCAGGGCTCGCGAGCGCTTGCGTCAGTTCGCGCTGCAATCGATCGATGACTGCGGGCGGCGTCCCTTTCGGCGTGAGCAGCCCCATCCACACGTACGCTGAGTAACCCGGGATACCCGATTCGGCGATTGTCGGCACGTTGGGCAATTGCGGCGAGCGGTTGACGCCCGTCACTGCAATCGCTCGAAGCTTGCCTGCTTTGATGTGTCCCACCATTCCGGCGGTACCAGGAATCGAAACGGGCACAACACCGGCCAGGAGATCGGTCGTTGCCTGTCCGCTACCGCGGTACGGAACGTGATTCACCTGCATGCCGGTCATCGATGCGAGCAGCGCCATGAAGAGATGCTGGCCACTGCCGTTACCCGACGACGCGTAATCCACTTTGCCGGGTCGCTCTTTAACGTACGCAATGAATTCCGCCAGCGTGTTGACTGGAAGCGACGGGTGCACAACCAGTACGCCGGGCTCGCGTCCGATGAGCGCGATGGGCGCGAAGTCGTCGACCGGATCGAACGAGAGCGTGCGATAGAGCGACGCGCTGATGGCATTGGTTTGTGACGCAAGGAGCAGCGTGTAGCCGTCGGGCGCCGACTTGGCGACGATCTCGCTGCCGATCGTCGCGCCTGCACCCGGCTTGTTCTCGATAAAGACTTGCTGTCCCAGGCGCTTGCTCAATTCTTGCGCGATGACGCGCATCGGACCGTCGACGGCTCCGCCCGGAGAGAAAGGAACGACGACGCGCACGGGGCGAGCAGGGTAGTCCTGCGCGTGCAACGCGTGACAACACAGCATCGCCGCAACGGCCAGCACAAAACGGAAAATCCTCATGGCCGCGTCAGCGTCGCGAGCCCGCGCACATCCGCTGCATCCGCGAGTGTGGGAAATGCGCCGATCAATTCGCCGGCGCGCGCGACGCCGAGCACCGGATCAACGAGGCCATGAAATTTCCGTGCGAGATCGGCGTCGCTCATCGGCCGCTCTAGGCTACCGATTGCATGCTCGACGAACGTGTGCAGTCGCCGGCCGTCGTTGCAGTGGACCGTCACGTCGGCGGCGTCTTCGGCGATGTCGCTCGTAATGGTTGCCGCGATGCGAGCGCGCAATGCGACGACGTCGGGACGCGCAACGATGGCATCGGAAAACTCATGCTCACCTGCCTGACCGAAGATGATCGCCGCCGCGCAGGCGTGATAGACGCTGAACTTGCCCTCCAGTCCGTTGCGGGGCGTCTTCTTGCCGGTCAATTCCAGCACCAGCGGATGAACGCGCAATTCGATTCGCTCGATGTCCTGCGCCTGCAAACGATGCGCTAGCGCGAGTTGTATGCAACCGTCGATGCTGGGATGAATGACGACGCCGCACGCGAATGGCTTGTACGTGTTGTAGCCGATTTCGAAACGCTCTCCCAGGCCGTCGACGATCGGGTCCCAATTCCATTGCGTCGAGTAGGTCTGTAACAGACCGCGCGGCGCCTCCAGCGCGCGAGCCGATGCCGTATAGCCATGGCGTGCGAGAAGTGCCGCCATCAATCCAACGCGCGCCGCAGCGCCCGGATGCAGTGCCTTCGCCATCGAGCCGAATTGCTCGCGCATACCCGTTGGTTGCGACGCAGCGATACCGAGCGCCATCGTCGTCTGCTCGATGTCGAGTTCCAGCAAGCGTGCGCACGCCGCGGCCGCACCCAGCATGCCGGTCGATCCGGTGATGTGCCAGCCGCGATCGTAATGCGCCGGATAGATCGCGATGCCCACGCGACACGCGACGTCCGCACCGAGAATGAGAGCGTCGAGGAACTGTCTACCGCTGGCGCCCGAGTGTTCGGCGAGCGCGAACGCGGCGGACGCGACCGGCCCACCGGGATGGATGATCGTCTTCAAATGCGTGTCGTCGAAATCGAACGTATGCGAAGTGATCCCGTTCACGAGCGCTGCGCTTGCAATGTCGACCCGCTCGCTGCGGCCAAGAATCGTGGCCTGCGAAGAAGGAGAGAGCTCCGATACTGCCGCAAGTGCAGCGTCGGCTGCCGGATGGTGCGCAGCGCCGATCGCGCAGCCCACCCAGTTCAAAACCGTGCGCCGCGCTTCGTGTTCGATCCCATCGTCCCATCCGCGCGAAGGATGCGTCGCGACAAACTCCGCGAGCGTGCGCGTGATCGGCGGTGCGTTCGTGTCAACGGTCAACGGTGCGACGTCATCCGCCATGTCAGTCCGCAATTTGGATGCCACGCTCTCCACAAGTTCTTATCGTTCAAGGTCGGCTCAATCCAACGGAGTCTAGAAGCATTATGCCCAAGTGGCCGCAGGTCAAGGCACACGCAGGCGCAACGTAGCCGTCACAGGATTGTGATCGGAGGATTTGACCGCGATCGCTGCCGCTTGAACGACGTCGAGTCCGCGGACCAGCATATGGTCGAGCTGATGGCCGAGGAAAAGCGAGCGGAGATCCTCGGCGAACGGGATCGCAGTGATGCGAAGCTTTGCCGCCGCGTCGAGCACGACGGCGAGCCGGTCGTCGGTCCATGTATTGAAATCGCCCGCGAAGATGATCGGACCATCGTGCTCGCGAAGCGCGGCCACGAGCGCGGCGAATTGCTCGCGGTACACGTCGAGCGAAAGCGCGAAATTGACCGCATGGACGTTGACGACCGCGAGACTTTGCGTTGTTCCTTCGAGCGCGAACCACGAGACGGTCGCCGATTTGGGAATCCGCAGCCACGGCTCGACGACGAGCTCGGTGCAACTTGCGAGCGGCAGTACGCGCGCTGCCGTCAACACGCCGATGTCGGTGTCTTGATATAGAAACGAACTCGCCATCGTGAAGCGAAGATTTTGAGACGCCAACAGATCGAGCAGTGGCGTCGAGAGGACGGCTTCCTGCAACAGGACGAGATCGCTCTCTGCGATGAAGCGCGCGAGATCATGATCCCAGCCGGCGTCGCCCTCCTTGTGAATGTTCCACGTGAGCACGCGTATCGCGCGTGGATCGAGGACCTGAGAGCTCGCGGCATCACGCGCTGACGGCGTCGCGTTGGCCGCGGTATTGCACGGTATCGAACGCACGACGAGGCTGCCGTCGGCATTCTGAACGACTGCACGAGGGAGCGTCGTGAGGACGACGCATGACGACAAAAATGCGGCGAAGACCGCAAGCGATGAGCGCGGAAAGGTGCGAGGGGCGTGCGCTTGATGCGGTCCGCTCACGCAGCGATCGGTCGCGATTTGCGCCACACGCTTGCGAGCCACGGCTGCTGTTCACGCGGCAAACCGGCGGGTCGGTAGTAATGCGCAAGCTCGGTGAATCCCGCTTGCGTCATGAAGCGGCGCCACGATTCAAGCGAATGGAAGACGCCATAGCGATTGCGCCGCCAGCCCTCTTCGTCGTTGCCGCGAGGATTGGAGCTCATCAGAACACCGTCCGTCTTCAGCGTTCCGTGAAGCTGTGCCAATACACGCGGAAGCTCCTGCCGTGGAACATGGAACAATGCCGCGTTCGCAAACACGCCGTCGAAATAGTCGAGCGGCAGCGAGAGAGCGAGGAAGTCCTGCTGCCACACTTCGCATCCGCTCGACTCGCGTGCCATCGCGACGAAGCGCTCGGAACCGTCGAGGCCGATCGGACGGTGCCCGAGCGCTTTCAATATCTTCAAATCGCGACCCGGACCGCAACCGAAGTCGAGCAGCACGAACGGCGGCGCCGCGCGAATGTGCGTCAGCATCGCGGTGATGTTCTGACTTACGTCATGATTCTGTGTCCCCTCGCGAAACGCGTCGGCGCTGCGGTCGTAGTCCGCGAGCGTGCGTGCGGTGATCGCATCGAGTTCCATCTGTCCTACAAGCATCGAAAAGTTTTCAAAAAAGTTGTTGGATACACGTGCAGCGCTTGTTAAAATGCGCGCGGCCCATGAACGTTTTTTCGCCGGAGGAAGATCGTTGGCTTGTCGTCGCTGCGGTTTCAGATTCAGTCTTGACGCTAAAACGTGCGCCGTCTGCGGCAACAAAGACCTCCCCGCGCTTCCACCGATCGACGCAGCTCCGCTCTCGCGCTCGGTGTCGCTTCGTAGCGACACTGTCGAGCTTCCGGCGCTGATGCCGGGCGATCTGCAAGAACGCGTCGTGCGCCCCACGCTCGCCGTGCTGTTTCGCCTCGCCGTGGGCCCGGCGGCCGATTACTATACGCCGCGATTTCTGCAGTACGAGAGCGCTGGCCACGGCGCGCCCGGATGGCATTGGCCGGCGCTGTTATTCCAAAGCGTCTGGGCGTTTTATCGCAAGCTTTGGCTGCCCGGCATTTTTTACGCGCTGTTGCCGGCGGCCGGTGCGCTGGCGTTTCTCTCGTTCGCGCAAACACTCGACGATTGGAGCGTGCCGTGGTGGTTGTGCGCGGCCGTTTCGATGTGGCTCATTCCCGGCGTCATCGCCGCCGTTTTGTCGACGCCCCTCTTGTATGGACGCATTCGCCGGCTGGTGCGGCGTGCCGAGCGCGTTGCCGGCGATCCTGCGCACGCCGCGTCCTTGCTCGCCTCGCATCGATCGACGTCGTTGATCGCGGCGCTGATCTTCGGCCTCGGAGCGCTGGTCGTCGCGCTATCGCCCGTCGCACCTAGAATGCTCACCGCCTACGCCGAACACGCCGTTCGCGCCCAAATCGCGGCGAGCTTGTCGGCGTTGACGCCTCTCAAACGCGAAGTCGAGGAACAGTGGTCTTACTTCGCCTCGATGCCGCGACCATTAGCCGATGCTGCGATCGTCGCCCGGCGTTGGACGCAGTTCTTCGACGACGTGACCATTAATCCGATCACCGGACGACTGCGCGTTGGTCTCGGCCCCTCGATACCCGAGCTTTGGGGCAAGACCATTCTTCTCGCACCTGCCACCGACTGGCTCCAACGCATTCATTGGACGTGCATCCCCGTCGATATCCCTCGGTACTACTTGCCGAAAGAGTGCCGCCCGGGCGCCGATACGAAGTAACGGCGCCCGCCATCCGTAATACGCAGTGCGTGTTCCAGCCGGCGGTACCGCGGGCCTACAATTGCCGTTGCCGCGCTTCACCAGGAAAGGAACAAGCCATGAACGAAGAAGTGTTCAACCTCAGCATTCGCAAGTTCCTCAAAATGGTCGGGATCAATTCGCAGCGCGAGATCGAACGCGCGGTCGTGCAGGCGGTCAACGACGGCGTGATCCAGGGCACCGAGACGTTTCCGGCACACGTGACGCTCGAAGTCGCCGGTCTCAAGATCCACGCGAAGTTCGACGGCGAAATCAAATTGCAATAGTGCGGATATGAGCGCCGCAGGACCGCTCCGAGGCGCGAATTGCTTCCCCTTCGGGGGCAGCGCAGCGGCCTCATTGGCCACTGAGGCCGCAAGCGTGGGGGTACACACTGCCATGCGCTATCGACACGACCCCGACGGCACGCGGTTGCCGATCAAGCTCGACGCCACGACGAACGGCGAGTTCGCCCCGATTCCGCTCGCGCCCGTGCATCACGCTGCGCGTCGTCTTGCCTTCGAGCACGCGACGACAAACGCCCGGCGCCTCAATCTCACGCGCCGCGCATTCCTCGTCTCGGCATGCGGCGCGGCGACGACGCTCCTGGGGATGAACGCGGCCTACGCCGCTGCAGGCCGGCGCGGCGGCTATTTCGATTTACCGCAGGAGGCGGGTCTCGACATGCACGTTGCGCGGTCCGCGCTCGATCGCAACGAGTTCGTTTTCGACGTGCAGGGCCATTTCGTCAATCCGACGGGCGCGTGGACGAAAGCACTGCCGCCGGGCGCGCAGCCGTTGCGATTCACCGAGCTCAAGGGCTGCGCGGCTGCGAATTCGCCGGGTTTGGGCTATTTGCAATGTCTCGGCCCCGACGAATTCATCAAGGATATTTTCCTCGACTCAGACACCGACGTGATCGTGTTGTCGTTCGTCCCTTCGACGCGTAACGACGAACCGCTGACCATTGAAGAGGCTGCGGCGACTGCGCGCATCGTCGAGAAGATGGAGGGAACGCATCGTGTGCTGCTGCACGGACGCGTCAATCCCAACCAGACGGGCGATCTCGAGAGCATGGACACGCTCGCAGAGCGTTATCCGATCGCCGCTTGGAAGACCTATACGCAATGGGGACCGGACGGAAAAGGTTTCTTCCTCGACGACGATGTCGGTATTGCCTTCATCGAGAAAGCGCGCAAGCTCGGGATTCGCAACATCGCGATTCACAAGGGACTGCCGTTTGGTCCGCAGTCCTATCAACATTCGACGTGCGTCGACATCGGACGCGTTGCAAAACGCTTCCCGGACGTCAATTTTCTGATCTATCACTCGGGTTTTGTCGCCGGTGCAGCAGAGGGGCCCTACGATCCAAAGCGCCGTGACGGCATCGACGCGCTATGTACGAGCCTGCGTGAAAATGGCATCGGGCCCGGCGCCAACGTTTATGCCGAGCTCGGCTCGACGTGGCGTTTTCTGATGCGCGACCCGGACGTCGCCGCGCATGCACTCGGGAAATTGTTCCTGTACGTCGGTCAGGATAATGTGCTGTGGGGCACGGACTCGATCTGGTACGGCTCGCCGCAAGATCAGATTCAAGCGTTTCGCGCGTTCCAAATCTCTGATGCGTTCGCCGAAAAGCACGGCTATCCGCGGATCACTCCCGCGCTGCGCGCGAAAGTGTTCGGCCGCAACGCCGTCAAGATCTACAAGCTAAGCGAAGACGTGCTGAAGAAGCACTTGCCGCGCGATCGGGTCACGCAGGAGCGAATCGATTATCGCGAGCGGGCCGACCCCAGCTTTCTCACGCACGGCCCGAAGACGCGTCGTGAATTCCTTGCCCTCAAGGCGCGAGAAGGAAATGCCGCTTAGCATTCGCACTCGGCAACCTTAGCGCGCCGCATGCCGTTTATAAGCGTTTCTTGCCGACGATCTGGTCAGCCGCGCGGCGAAGAATTTCCGCTACGCGATTCTGCTCGTCGACATCGGCGTCGAACTTCGACACGAGCGCGGCGCGCAGCACGCGGCGAGCGTCGTTCAAAGACGTGGCGAAGCCGTGCCCTGGTGTCGAATCGCTGTCGGTCGCCGACGTTGCATTCTCGCCCTCGAATGCGCGGCGAACATGCTCCATCTTGCTGCCGATCCAGCGCAGCTGCGCAAAAATCGCCTCGGCGAATGCACGCCGCTCGTCGAGATGACGGCGACCGTCATCGGTAATGCTGTAGAGCTTCTTCGATCCTTCGACTTCGACGACGGCATACCCCAGCTCTTCGAGATAGGTAAGCGCCGGATACACCATTCCCGGACTCGGGCTGTAGAAGCCACCAGAACGCTCTTCGAGCGCCTTGATGATTTCGTATCCGTGACGCGACTTTTCTTCGAGGAGGGCGAGAATGACGAGTTGCAAATCGTCGCTGCCCAACTTTCGTCCCGCGCGAAAGCCGTGGATGCCGCGTCCGCCGCGGCCCATCATGCCGCCGAAGAATCCGAAGGGTCTTCCACCCATGCGCGGCCCACAATGCCGTGCTTCTCCAAACCAACGTCCGAATCCGTGATGCATGGAAGCTCCTCTTTGACTATCAAAAAACATATCGTACGATATAATAGTCGCCAACGTCAAGCGAGGCAAACCGTTGGCTTCGGAGGAGAACCAGGAGAAGATCAGGAGCGCACCCCGCGAAGGTTCAACCGATGAAATACAAGGACTACTACGCAATCCTCGGCGTCGAGCGCGGCGCCACCGACGACGACATCAAGAAGGCGTACCGCAAGCTCGCGCGCAAATACCATCCCGACGTGTCGAAGGAGGCCAACGCCGAGGAGCAATTCAAGGAAGTCGGCGAGGCATATGAAACGCTCAAGGATCCGGAAAAGCGCGCTGCCTACGACCAGCTCGGCCGTCACTCCACCGGCGAAGACTTTCGACCGCCGCCCGATTGGCAGCAGGAGTTCGGCGGCGCCCAATTCTCGTTCGACGACCTCGACTTAGCGGACCTGTTCGCAGGACTCGCGGGGCGCCAGCGGACGGGCCGCGGGTCGGGTCCCATTCGTGGGGCCGACTACGAGGCGGGCGTCCGTCTCACGTTCGCTCAGGCGTACAAGGGGACCGAGATCGAGCTCGACTTGATGGCCATCGAATACGACGAACATGGTAATGCAAAGCGCGTTCCGCATCGGCTGAAGGTCCGGATTCCGCCCGGTGTCGTCGACGGACAGAAGCTCCGCGTTCCAGGGAAGGGCGGCAAAGGACTGCGCGGTGGGCGTGATGGCGATTTGTACCTCGACATCAGCGTCGAATCACATGCGCTCTATCGCGCCGATGGCCTCGATCTCTATATAAACCTTCCGCTCGCGCCATGGGAAGCGGTATTGGGTACCAGCGTGCAGATGCCGACGCCGGCGGGAACCGTCTCGCTCAAAGTGCCGCCGGGCACTCGTGCGGGTCAAAAGCTGAGGCTCGCAGGTCGTGGATTGAAGCGGCCCGATGGAACGAGCGGTCATTTCTATGCCGACGTACAGATCGTGGTGCCGACGGTTGTCGACGAGCGTCAACGCGAGTTGTATCGGCAGATCGCGAGCGCATCGAGCTTCAACCCGCGCGCACACTTTGAACAGGAGTTTCCGCGATGAACGTCGAAATCGCCGAAGCAACGTTCCTCGAAGAGAACGATGTCGTGACGCTCGTCCAGCTCGCCGAGCGTTCCGGGCTCTCGGAGGACGAGCTCCGTGAGTTGATGGAGTCGGGCGCCTTTTCGCCCCTCGATGTCTCGACGTGGACATTCAGCTCGCGTTGTGTCGTCGTGGCCCGCACGGCGTATCGGCTGCGCGAGGAGTTCGCACTCGAGGACACGCACGCGCTCGCCGTCGTGCTGCGACTTATGCAAAGAATCGAAGCGCTTAAGGCGCAATTACGTGCCAAACGAAGGTGACGATCGGTTGCCTTGCGACGTGAGCGCCGTGGGGCCGCCCCAACGCGCGAACTGCGCCCCCTCAGGGGGCAGCGCAGCGGCGTCAGCCGCAAGCGCGGGGGTTCTTCAACGAGAAATGAGAATGGCAGGAAACTTCCCTGTGAATGCGACCGTTGTGGACCCGTCGACCAAAACAGTGCACCGGGAATTTCCTGCCACGGTTCGTACTATCCGCTTGCTCGGGGCGCCAAACGATCGGCGAAGTCTGATTCGCGTGTAGGACTGCGCGAGATCGAATATGCAAATTGCATGACACGCTCTTGATATCCGCAAAGTCGCGGCGTAGCATCGATTGAAACAACTCGAACGACATACAGGGAGACTCGATTTTCGAAAAAGGAGTCGCCATGTGTTACGAATACAGTGGATGGTTCGACAAACTGCGCGCGAAGCAGCTTCGCAAGGCGCAAGAAAATATTGATGCATTGAATAAGCAGTCCTCGCCCGCTCCGGCAGCGAAACGTCAGGAACCTGCGAAGCCCGTCGAAGAGCGCGACAAAGTGCCCGCGTAAAGACGAAGGGGCCGCTACCCCTTAGGGCGCGGCCCCTCACCGTACATCGACGCCGCTATCGACGTCGGTGGAATGACGGCTGAAACGCTAGGATGGATGCATGACGTCTGGAAGGTCCGTGACGTCGTCGGTTTTGCGCCCCGCAAAATAGAGAACCGCCATCAGTGAGACGCCCGCGTAGATGCCGACCACGAACGCCACCATCAGCCACCACGTCGATACCATCATGCCGTACCTCCCGTCGTGCTTCGCACTACGCGGGACCGCGCTACATCGTTGACGCCGGACGACGTGTTGCTCGGTCGCTCGTCGATTTCCCGCGCTTCATAAAGACGAAAGGCCCCGCGTGCCGGCGAGGCCTTTTCACTTTTCTGCCCAAGGTCGTGCATTGGGACCATTGCAGGCCACCTTACAACATATTGTGTCCTTTGGCCATACCCACCACTAAAGATAGTGTATGAGCGAAACCACTTTCGACGCTTTTGCAACAGCGGCGCCGCGAACTCGCGGGCACTGGCTCGATCAAAATTTTCATCGACAATGTCGAGCAAGCCATGGACAACCTTACCGACCGTTTTAGTTTCACCGACTCGATCGCGGTTCACGCCGTAACGCAGTCGCGAGCGCTTCGAGCGACCTTTTTAGCCGCCATTGCGATAGGGCTCGCAAGTTGCGGCGACATGGCGAAGCTGCCGGTCTCCGCCGGCGTCGGGCCCAATCCGCAGATTCCGGAGCCGGAAAAATCGCTGATACCGACCGTCGACATCGCGACTGCAAAGGGTTGGCCGGAAAATGCCAAGCCCGTTGCAGCAAGCGGGTTGAGCGTCAATCGATTTGCGGATGGTCTCCAGCATCCGCGCTCCGTGTATGTGCTGCCGAACGGCGACGTGCTCGTTGCTGAAACCGCGGCGCCGGCTAAGCCGGAAGATGGCAAGGGCATCAAGGGCTGGTTCTACAAAATGGCCCAAAAGCGCGCCGGCGCGAGTCAACCCAGCGCCAACCGCATCACGCTGTTACGCGATAGCAATGGCGACGGAATCGTCGACACGCGCACGACTTTTCTCGAAGGGCTCAACTCGCCGTACGGAATGGCGTTGGTCGGCGACGATTTCTACGTCGCGAACACCGACTCCGTGATGCGTTTTCACTACGACACCGGGCAAACCCGCATCACCGACAACGGTACGAAAGTCTGCGACCTGCCGGGCGGTCCGCTTAACCATCACTGGACGAAGAATCTGGTCGCGAGCGAAGACGGCAGCAAGCTTTACGTCTCGGTGGGCTCGAACAGCAATGTCGGCGAGAACGGTCTCGACAAGGAAGAAGAGCGCGCCGCCATTTGGGAGGTCGATGCGAAGACCGGCGCGCATCGCGTATTCGCTTCCGGATTGCGCAATCCGAACGGTTTGGCGTTCGAACCCCGAACGCGCACGTTGTGGACTGCGGTGAATGAACGAGACGAATTGGGCAGCGACCTCGTTCCCGATTACATGACATCGGTGCGCGAGGGTGGCTTCTACGGTTGGCCGTACAGTTATTTCGGCCAGCATGTCGACACGCGTGTCAACCCGCAGCGTCCCGATCTCGTCGCCCGCGCAATTACCCCTGACTATGCGCTCGGACCCCACACCGCGTCGCTTGGCCTCGCCGCTGCGCAGGGTACGAGTTTGCCGCCACCCTACAAGGAAGGCATGTTTGTCGGGCAACACGGCTCGTGGAACCGCAAGCCGCGAAGCGGCTACGACGTGATCTTCGTGCCTTTCAGCGATGGTAAGCCGAGCGGAGCGCCCGTCGATGTGCTGACCGGCTTTGTCAACGATGCCGGCGAGGCGATGGGTCGCCCTGTTGGCGTGGCAGTCGACAAGCGGGGCGCGTTGCTCGTTGCGGACGACGTCGGCAATACGATTTGGCGTGTCACCGCCGGCACGGGGTGACGGTTCGCTATTTCCGCGGTGGCACCTTGTAAACATAGAGCTGCGCGTAGGGTAAACCTGCGCTCGTTTCCTTATCGGGTGTCTTGAGCTCGACCACGCGCTCGGGACGCCACGTCGGAAACGGATAATCCTGTACGACGACGCGCGTTCCGGGCTTAAGCTCGGCCAACAGCTTTTGTTCGAGCGGCGGCATCGCGCGCGGCAGCAGGTAGACCGTCACGACGGTCGCTTCGCTGACGTCGGTCTTGAACAGATCCTCTTCGCGAAACTTCACGCGGTCGGAAACGCCCGCTTGCGCGGCGCTGTCGTTTGAGAATTTGATCAGTGATGGCTCGATGTCGACGCCGAGCCCACGCCGCGCTTTGAACTTTGTCGCAGCGGCGATGACGATGCGCCCGTCACCCGAGCCGAGATCAACGACAAAGTCATCGGGACCGACGTCGGCAAGCTTCAACATTGCATCGACCACGAGCGTCAGGGTTGCCGCATACGGCGCGACCGCTTCGGGCTTCGAGCTGAATTGCGCGTCGGCGCTGTTGGACAAAAATAAGTGCGATGCGACGACGAGAGCGATTGCGAACGTATTCTTCATGTTGTGATCCCGGGCGCAAAGCGAGGGAACTGCGTCATTTTGTCATCCCGAGCGCGAGCGAGGGAATTGTTTCATTTCGTCATCCCGAGCGTGAGCTAGGGAACTGCTTCATTTCGTCATCCCGAGCGTGAGCGAGGGAACTGCTTTTAAGGCAAGAAGCAGGTTCCTCGGACGATATAGGGTTGTCCTCGGAATGACATATGGGGGAGCGCGTTGTCCTCGGAATGACAAATGTACCGCTGTCACGTCGGCATGATCGCAGCACTCACCGCGTCACCGACCGTTTCGAGCCAAACAAATTCGAGTTGCTTGCGCGCGTCCTCAGGAATTTCCTCGAGATCGGTCTTATTGCGCGCCGGCAAAAGAACCGTGCTGATCCCCGCCCTAAGTGCGGCGAGCACTTTCTCTTTGATACCGCCGACCGGCAGCACAAGACCACGCAAGCTGATCTCTCCCGTCATCGCGCGATCGCTACGTACGGGCCGATTCGTCATCAGCGACGCCAGCGCCGTGAACATCGCGACGCCGGCACTCGGACCGTCCTTTGGAATGGCGCCCGCAGGAACGTGAACGTGAATATCGCTTCTCTCGAATAGCTCCGGTGCTACCCCAAGTTCAGCAGAGCGTGCTTTGACCAGCGTCAGAGCCGTTTGTGCGCTTTCCTTCATCACGTCGCCGAGTTGACCGGTAAGGATCAGCTTGCCGCTGCCAGGCGTGCGGCTCGCTTCGATGAAAAGTACATCGCCGCCGACCGGCGTCCACGCAAGTCCCGTCGCAACGCCGGGCAGGCTCGTGCGCATCGCGACTTCGTTCTCGAATTTGCGCGGGCCCAAGATGCTCCGAAGCTCGTCGGGACCGATCGTCACTTTCTGCGCGATGCCTTCGGCGATTTGCATCGCGACGTGACGAAATACGCTTCCGATCGTGCGCTCGAGATTGCGCACGCCCGCCTCGCGTGTGTAGTCGACGATGATCGCGTGCACCGCGGCGTCGGTGAGCTCGCACTGCTCCGGCGTGAGCCCATTGGCTTCGAGCTGACGCTTTATCAGATACCGCCGCGCGATCTCGGCCTTCTCGGCTTCCGTGTAACCGGGAAGTTCGATCACCTCCATTCGATCGCGTAGCGGACTCGGAATCGTGTCGAGCATGTTGGCCGTGCAGATGAACATCACCTTCGACAAATCGAACGGCACCGCGAGGTAGTTGTCGCGAAAGGTCGAGTTCTGCTCCGGATCGAGCACTTCGAGGAGCGCCGCGGACGGATCGCCCTGAATGCCGTGACCGAGCTTGTCGATCTCGTCCAACATCATCACGCAGTTGCGCGCGCCGGCGCGACGCATCGCTTGCATGATGTTGCCCGGCAGTGCGCCGACATAGGTACGGCGGTGGCCGCGGATCTCCGCTTCGTCGTGAATGCCGCCCAAACTCACGCGGACGAACTTGCGTCCGGTCGCCTTGGCGATGCTTTGGCCGAGCGACGTCTTGCCGACGCCGGGCGGTCCGACGAAACATAGAATCGGACTCTTGCCCTGCGGATTGAGTTTGCGCACGGCGAGGTATTCGAGGATTCGCCGCTTGACTTTATCGAGGCCGAAGTGGTCGTCATTCAGCACCTCGCGTGCGCGCGTGATGTCGATGTGATCTTCGGTCGACTTCGACCACGGTATTTCAGTCAACCACTCAAGGTACGTGCGGAGCATCGGATATTCGCCGCTGCCCTCTTGCATCCGCTCGAGACGCCGCAGCTCCTTGCGGGCGTGCTGGTCGACTTCCTCGGGCATCTTCGCTTCGTCGATCGCCTTCGTCAGCGCGGCGATCTCGCTGCCGCCTTCTTCGCCGTCGCCAAGCTGCTCGTGAATCGTCTTCAACTGCTCGCGCAACAGCATGTCGCGTTGCGATTTCGAGAGGCGCTCCTGCGTCTGGTCGTTGATTTCGCGCGACAGACGGAGCACCTCGATTCGGCTCAATAAATGACTCAAGATCATGTCGAGGCGGCGCTGCGAATCCGCGGTCTCGAGAACGGCTTGCTTTTCCTCCGGCTGGATATCCATCAAGCCGGCGATGAAGTCGGCGAGCACGCCCGGAAGCTTGATGTCCTGCACCGCGACGGTGAGCTCGGCCGGCGCTTGCGGAATGAGCTGCAGCGCTTCGCCGGCGCGCTCCTTCACCTGGATCATTCGCGCTTCGATCTCCGGCGTGATCGTGTCCGTTTCATGCGCGAGCTCGACCCGCGCGACGGGGAACGGATAGCCGTCCAGAAACTTGACGATGCGAAAGCGTTGTTGTCCTTGGCACACGAGATGATGCGTGCCATCGGGCGTCGTGAGGTAACGGACGATTGCGGCAGCGGTCCCGACCTCATGCAGATCGGTGGGCGTCGGGTTTTCGGTCGCAGGATCCCGTTGCAAGACGATGCCGATCCGCCGCTTGCTGCGAACGGCTTCCTGCACAGCGCCAACCGATGCTTCTCGGCCGACGTTGATCGGCATGACCAAGCCCGGGAACAACACGAGGTTCCGAGTCGGCAGGATAATCAGCGCATCGTCGGGGATTGGGGGAAATGCGCTCTCCGGTCCACGCCGCGTTTCGTCGGCCGTCGCGTTATAGGCGGCGGTCGTTGCCTGTTCCATCTCCATATTCACAATCTCTTGTCCGATTCAGATCTTGCGCAGGACGAGCCGCAAGCAACCGTGCTCGAGCGCGCGTTCTTCAATTTCGAAACGACCCTGCGGCAAGTTGATTCGCCGCTCAAAGCGACCGTACGGAATTTCCAGCCTGTGAATCAGCGCGTTCACGGGCAGGTGCACCGCGCGTTCGCCGACGACCGAGAGCGCCGAATCACTGATGACGATCTCGAGCTGCTCGGGGGCAATACCAGGCAACGCCACGATTAAGACGAGCTTGCGCTCGGTCTCCATGACGTCGATCGGCGGCTCCCAGGACGGTCCCTGCGAACGATCGGCGCCAAGCCGAAAAAAATGCCGCTGCAGGCGATCAGCCCGCTCGAGCAGGTCAAATGCCTGCTCCCACATCCAGATACCTCGGTCGCGAGACTGCATGGGTCGAACCTCCGGAAGCAATTGCCGGCGTGGGGTCGAACTCTCCGGGAATCACACGTTAAGATGGGGCCGTTGCAGAAAGGTGCAATCCTATCCGTGGGTAACGACCGCCGATGCGGCCCGCGCCGCAGCCTTGCACTTTCGCGCTTTTACCTGATCTAAGACGCCTCATCCTATTTCTCAATGGTCCGGCTCATGCACGCCACTGCGTTGTTCCATCCCGCCGTCGACGCCTGGTTTCACAAGCATTTTCCGGCTCCGACCGAGCCGCAGGCGCGGGCCTGGCCGTTGATCCAGTCGGGCCAGAACGTGTTGATCGCGGCGCCGACGGGCTCCGGCAAGACGCTGGCGGCATTCCTCGCGGCGATCGATGATCTCGTGCGCCGCGGCGTGGAGAATCCGCTCACCGACGAGACGTTTGTCGTCTACGTTTCGCCGCTTAAGGCGCTTTCGAACGACGTTCAGAAGAATCTGGCCGCGCCGCTCGCCGGCGTACGGGCGGAGCTCACCGCGCTGGGGTTTGCCGACGTCGATATTCGGACGCTGGTGCGCACCGGCGATACGCCGCAAACCGAGCGTGCCGGCATGCGCCGGCGGCCACCGCATATCGTCGTCACGACGCCCGAGTCGCTTTACGTTCTGCTTGGGTCCGAATCCGGACGGCAGATGCTGTCGACGACCCGCACGGTGATCATCGACGAAATTCACGCGCTCGCGGCGAACAAGCGAGGTAGCCATCTGGCGCTCACGCTCGAGCGGCTCGCTGCATTGACTGCGCAACCGCCGGTGAGGATCGGCCTGTCGGCGACGCAAAAGCCGATCGAGGAGATGGCGCGTTTTCTGGTCGGCATTACCCCGTGTCATCCCGAGCGAAGCGAGGGACCTGCTTTTCCGGTTTCGTCTCCAACAGCAGGTCCCTCAGCTTCGCCTCGTGATGACAAATCGGAACGCACCTCCGCGTTGCCTCAGGATGACAAAGTAATGCGTACCTGCGCGATCGTCGACACCGGCCACATCCGGCCGCGTGATCTCGCGATCGAGGTTCCCTCATCGCCGCTCTCCGCGGTCATGTCGCAGGAAGTGTGGCAGCAGGTCTACGCGCGCTTGGCGGAGCTCGCACAAGCGCACCGCACGACGCTCATTTTCGTGAATACGCGGCGGATGGCCGAACGCGCCGCGCGTCATTTATCCGAGTTGATCGGCGCCGAGCACGTGATGTCGCATCACGGCAGCATGGCGAAGGAGCTTCGCCTCAAGGCGGAACAGCGGCTGAAAAATGGTGAGCTCAAAGTGCTCGTGGCGACCGCGTCGCTCGAGCTTGGCATCGACATCGGCGACGTCGAGCTCGTCTGTCAGCTGGGCTCGTCGCGGTCGATTGCGACATTTCTGCAACGCGCTGGACGCGCGAGCCACCAAGTCGGCGGCGTCCCGAAAGCGCGGATCTTTCCGTTGTCGCGTGACGAGCTTGTCGAATGCACGGCGCTGCTCGATGCGATTCGGCGCGGTGAGCTCGACCGTCTTTCGATTCCCGCAAAACCGCTCGACGTGCTCGCGCAGCAGATCGTCGCCGAAGTCGCCGCACGCGAATGGCCTGAGATTGAGCTGTTCGAGCGAATGAAACGCGCGTATCCGTACGCACAGCTTACGCATGACGAATATCGTGATGTCGTCGCGATGCTGGCTGGCGGTTTCACGACGCGGAGGGGGCATCGCGGCGCGTATCTGCATCGCGACGCGGTCAACGGCATGTTGCGAGGCCGGCGCGGCGCTCGCTTGACCGCAATAACGTCCGGCGGCGCCATTCCGGATACCGCCGACTACGACGTCGTGCTGGAACCCGTGGGCCAGCAAGTCGGAACGGTGCACGAGGACTGGGCCGTCGAAAGTCTCGCTGGCGATATCTTTCAGCTCGGCAACACGTCGTACCGGATCCTGCGCGTCGAAGCGGGGCGCGTTCGCGTCGAGGATGCGCACGGCCAACCGCCAACGATTCCGTTCTGGTTGGGCGAAGCGCCGGCGCGGAGCAGCGAATTGTCGCAGGCGGTGTCGCGGCTCCGCGAAGACTTCGCGACGCAACCCGACGCGTCGTCGGCCCGCACGAACGTCATCGAACCGATCGAAATCTCGGCGGCGGCGGCAGAACAAGTCGTCGATTATCTCGCGTCAGCGCGCGCTGCGCTCGGCGTTTTGCCGACGCAGGAGACTATCGTACTCGAGCGTTTCTTCGACGAATCGGGCGGCATGCAGCTGGTCATCCATTCGCCGTTCGGCAGCCGGATTAACCGCGCGTGGGGACTCGCGCTCCGCAAACGCTTCTGCCGCAAGTTCAATTTCGAGCTGCAAGCCGCCGCGACGGAAGACGCGATTGTTCTGTCGCTATCAACCTCTCACAGTTTTCCGCTCGAAGAGGTCTCGCATTATCTGCACAGCAACAGCGTCAGGAGCGTGTTGATCCAGGCGCTGCTCGACGCGCCAATGTTCGCCGCACGCTGGCGCTGGGTCGCGGCGACGTCGCTCGCGTTGCCGCGCTTTGGCGGCGGCAAGAAAGTTCCCGCGCCGCTGCAGCGGATGCGGGCGGAAGATTTGCTCGCTTCAGTTTTCCCCGACCAGATCGCGTGTGCGGAAAACGTGGTCGGCGAACGCGAAGTGCCGGACCATCCGCTGGTCCGGCAGGCGATTCACGATTGTCTCCACGAAGCGATGGATATCGACGGGTTGGAGGCACTGCTGCGACGAATCGAAGACGGCGACGTGCAAATCGTCGCGCGCGATTTGACACAGCCGTCGCCGCTCGCGCTCGAGATCCTCACCGCGCGGCCTTATGCGTATCTCGATGACGCGCCGCTTGAAGAGCGCCGCACGCAAGCGGTGATGAGCCGGCGGTGGCTCGATGAGGAAACGGCGGGCGACCTCGGCCGCCTGGACATCGCTGCAATCGAGCGCGTCCGCGAAGAGGCGTGGCCCGAAGCCGGCAACGTGGATGAGATGCACGACGCCTTGCTCGGGCTTGCGTTTGTCACCGACGATGAAGCGAACAAACAAGACGGGTGGCCCACACATCTCGCTGCGCTTGCAGATGCTCGACGGGCAACGATGTGCGTTGTCGATTGCGAAGGCGCGTCGGAAAAACGATTATGGGTCGCCGCCGAACGCTTGCCGCAGTTCCAGACGGTTTTCCCGTGCGCACGTTACGCGCCTGCGATCGCGTCACCCGATGAATTCGCACGTCGTTCATGGTCCCGTGAGGAAGCGCTCGTCGAAATTGTGCGAAGCCGCCTGGAAGGGCTTGGCCCCGTTACCGCGATGGCGATCGCGGATTCAATCGGGGTTCCTGCTGTGGACATCGAAGCGGCGCTTGCGAAGCTCGCGACCGAAGGTGTCGCGATGCGCGGCTTTTACACGCCCGATGCGCCGCAAGCCGAATGGTGCGATCGAACACTTCTCGCACGCATTCATCGTTACACGGTCAAGCGACTGCGGCAGGAAATCGAGCCGGTCACCGGACAGGACTACATTCGCTTCCTCATTCGCTGGCAGCACGTCGTGCCCAGTGAGCGGCGACAAGGACCGGACGCGCTCGACGCCGTCATCGCGCAGCTGCAAGGCTTCGAAGCCCCCGCCGCCGCATGGGAGTCGGAAATCCTGCCGGCGCGTCTCGAGAACTATGACTTCACGTGGCTTGACGATCTGTGTTTGTCTGGTCGCGCCGTATGGACGCGGCTCACGCTGCCGGGGAGCGGTGCAACGGCGAACAATCCCGGACCGATCCGGACGACACCGGTCACGCTGCTCCCGCGCCGAAGCGGGACGATTTGGACACGCGCTGCAGCGGCGCCTTCAGCAACAACGCCGCAGTTGAGCTCGCGAGCGCAGGCCGTCGCGGACCACTTGCGCGCGCACGGCGCCTCGTTCTTCGACGAGATCGTCGAGGCGACGGGATTGTTGCGGACGAATGTCGAAGACGCACTGGCCGAGCTCGTCGCACTCGGTCTCGTCAGCTCCGATAGTTTTGCGGGACTGCGAGCGCTGTTGACGCCGTCCGAAAAGCGCAAGCCGCTCGGCGGCGGCAAGCGGCATCGACGCTCGATGTTCGGGATCGAGGATGCCGGGCGTTGGGCGTTGCTCAAACGTTCTGCCAGTGAGACTACCGCCACGCGCGGCTATCCGACACAAGATCCCGAGATCGTCGAGCACATCGTTCACACGTTGCTCCGCCGTTACGGTGTCGTCTGTTGGCGCGTGCTCCAACGTGAAGCAGCGTGGCTTCCACCGTGGCGAGAGTTGTTACGAGCGCTGCGGCGGCTCGAAGCGCGCGGCGACATTCGCGGCGGCCGCTTTGTCGCCAATGTCACCGGCGAACAATTCGCGTTGCCGGAAGCGGTGGGATTGTTGCGCGAGACGCGGCGGGCGCCGTCAACGGGAACGTTGGTATCGGTCTGTGGTGCCGATCCGCTGAACCTGGTAGGGCTCGTGGTACCCGGACCAAAAGTATCTGCGCTCACGAACAACCGCGTGCTGTACCGCGATGGCATTCCCATCGCTGCACTCGTCAGCGGCGAAATCCAGTGGATCGTCGAGCTCGAAGCGCGCGAGGCCCGAGCGGTTGAAGATGCGCTGATCAAGCGTCAAGTGGGATCGCCGCTCCTCGCGTACTTGCGTTAGCGAATAATCGCGCGCCAAACCGCGCCGTTGTCACGCCGAGTGTTCGTCGCCGCCTGGTTTCGTGCGCATCCGCTGCTCGAAACGCACGAGCAGCGTCAGAATGATCAGCGCGATGATCGTGGCGAATACTGCCGTCATGGCACGGCCCAATCCGGCGGCGATGGCGATCGCCGCGGTTGCCCACACGGATGCGGCCGTGGTCAGGCCTCTGATGTGTTCCGGCTCGCCTTGTTTGAGGATCGCACCGGCCCCGAGAAAGCCGATACCCGCCAATATCCCTTGCAAAACGCGGCTCGTGTCGGCGATGGGAATGGCCGATTGTTCGGCAGCCACCACGACCAACGCGACGCCGAGCGCGATCAGCATATGCGTTCGCAGACCCGCAGCACGGCGATGACGCTCGCGCTCGTAGCCGATCACCGCGGCGAGCACGACGGCCAATAGCAGACGTATGACCACGCGCGTGAATTGCGACGCGTCGCCGAGATCGGAAAATTCGTCGCGCAACGTCGCAAGTATCGATGCCCACACGATCGTTCTCCTGACGCGAAAGGAATTGTGCGCTCGCTGATGATTGTAGCTGCGCCTCAGCGCTTTGCTGACATCGGTATTGGGCGAAGTCCTACGGAATTCGTGCGCAACCCGTGGTGGAGTTCCAAACGCATTCATTCGACGAGGTTCACCGATGCGCACCGGCCTATCAATCGCTGGACTGCGGGCAAGCCCCTTTCTTTTCGCGGGCGCCGCGTGGTTATTTGTTTACACGCCCGTAAGCGCTCAACCTGCAGATGGCGGATTGGTTGCATTCGAGCTCGTTCGCTCGGTGCTTCAGCATCCACGCTGCCAGAATTGCCACATCCCGGGTGATGCGCCGCTGCAATACGACGAGGGTCTCCGACATGCGCAGTATGTAATGCGCGGACCGACCGGCCACGGCGCGATCGCGATGGAGTGCAACACCTGTCACGGTGATGCCAACCGACCCGCGTCTTATGGCGATCGTGCGCCGCCCGGTGCACCGAATTGGCATCTGCCGCCGCCTGAAACGAAAATGGTCTTCATCGGCCTTAGTCCGCGCCAGCTGTGCGAGACGATCAAAAATCAGCGGACGACAGGGGGCAAGGACCTCACGGCGATGTACGTGCACCTGCGCGATGACAAGCTCGTCGCATGGGGCTGGAATCCCGGCGGTAATCGTGCGCCGGCGCCTGCCACGCAGACCGAAACGGCCGCCGCGTTCAAGACATGGGTGGACGCGGGCTCGCCGTGTCCCACGCAGTAGGCGTTCTTGACCGGCCGCCGCGATCTATTTCGCTGCGCGATCCCCGAAACGAGCGATATCGAAGCGCACGACGTGCGTCGCGAGATAGACCTCGCGCAGAAAGGAAAACAGTCCGCCGATCAGCGCAAGCATGGCGCAGACAAACAACACGCCGGCGAGCCACTTTAAATCCTTCGCGAAGAACTCTTCGACGAACAGCGACACGATGACCATGCAGACAAGCAGCGCCGCCCCCGTGCAAAAGTTGATCGACCAACTCGCCAAGTGACGGCGCCGCTCGAGGTCCCCTATTTCCCCGCGCGCCACAACGCGCGCTTCATCATCCATTTCGCTCCAATTCTGTTCGAGCTGTCGTGCGCGATCGATGATGCGGGCCAAACGGTTTGCCATTACGCCGAGAAGTCCCGCGATGCCCGTCAACAGGAAAACGGGGGCGATCGAAAGCTGGATCGCATGGGCAATGGCGGGAATGCTGGCGTAGTCGGGCATGGAGTGCGCTCGGGATGGGCGCTATTCTACCGAGCGAGCGTTTCCTCGCCGCTTTGCGGCATCGGATATCCTTGTCAAAAACGCAATCACGACCGGGCGTCGCCGTGGCTGAACAACCCGCCGTCAGGACTTTCCTATTCACTGACATCGAGGGCAGCACGCGCCTTTGGGAGGAGGAGCCGGATCGGATGCAACGCGCGCTCGTTCGCCACGACCAGATTCTTCGCGAAGCCGTCGAGCGTCTGCGCGGCATCGTCGTCAAGACAACCGGCGACGGTGTGCATGCAGTGTTCCAGGACCCTCACGACGCAGTCGCCGCAAGCGTCGAAGCACAGATTGCCCTCGCTGACTACGCCTCGACCGAAGGTCTTGCGCTGCACGTGCGTTGCGGAATGCATGCGGGCGTGAGCGAACGTAGCGAGGACGATTATTTCGGAAGTGTTGTGAACCGCGCGGCACGCATCATGAGCGCGGCGAACGGGGGCCAGGTGCTCGTATCGCAAACGGTTGCCGATCTAATTCGCGATCGTCTTCCGAGCGGCGTTTCGTTGCGCGATCTCGGTGCGGTGCGGTTGCGCGGCTTGTCGGGCGTCGAACATCTCTATCAGGTGGAGCATGCCAAGCTTCGCTGCGATTTTCCGGCGCTGCGATCGCTGGAAGGCATGCCGAACAATTTGCCTCTGCAGCTCACGACCTTCGTGGGCCGCGAGCGCGAACAGCGGGAGATCAGGGTCGCGCTGACTGCGACGCGGCTCCTCACGTTGAGTGGGGTCGGCGGCCTCGGCAAGACGCGTCTGTCGTTGCAGGTCGCGGCTATCGTCGGTCTCGATTACCCCGACGGAGTTTGGTTCGTCGAATTGGCGCCGCTCAACGACGCGACGTTTGTACCGCAGGCGGTCGCTTCGGTCCTGGGCGTCAAAGAAGAGCCTGGTCGGCCAGTGCGGGAGGCGCTGATTGCGTTCGTGCGCGACCGCCGGCTTCTTCTCATACTCGATAATTGCGAGCATGTGATCCGCGCGTGTGCTGAGCTCGCGAAGCAACTTCTGCAGGCCGGCGCGCACGTGAAGATTCTGGCCTCCAGCCGTGAGCATTTCAATCTCCGGGGCGAACGCGTCTATACGTTATCGCCGCTTTCCATTCCGGATCACGAAGGTACACGAGCCGTCGATGCGATGCTGGGCTTCGAGGCGGTGCGTCTTTTTGTTGAGCGCGCGATGGCCGTGCAGCCGGCATTCAGCCTGTCCGAACACAACGTGCCCGCAGTTGTCGAGATCTGCCGACGCCTCGACGGTATTCCGCTTGCGCTCGAGCTTGCCGCTGCGCGCGTGAGCGCGTTGTCGGTCGAGCAAATCGCAGCGCGTGTCAACGATCGTTTCCGGCTTCTCACCACGGGCGATCGTACGGCGGTGCGCCGCCAGCAGACATTGCGCTCGGCGATCGACTGGAGCTACGACCTATTGGCGGAAAGCGAGCGAATTCTCTTTCGCCGGCTCGCCGTCTTCGCAGGCGGATGGACGCTGGAGGCGGCGGAGGCGGTTGCAGCGGGCGGCAGCGTTTCCGGACAGGACATTCTCGACTTGCTGGGCGAGCTCGTCGACAAATCGCTCGTGGTGATTTCCAGCGAAGGCGCGCGCTATCGTTTGCTTGAAACCGTCCGCCAGTATGCGGAAGAGAGATTGACGGAGACCGCCGAGGACGAAGAAACGCGACGACGCCACCTCGATTTCTATCTTGCCTTTGTCGAGAAGGCCGGAGCGGGCCTGATAGGGGAGGACCAGTCGACCAGGCTCGAGCAGCTCGATGCCGACCGCGAAAACGTGCTCTCGGCTCACGCGTGGTGCCTACGAACGCGAGACGGCGCAGAAACGGGTTATCGTTTGGTGCACGCGATCAAGCTTTACTGGTTCATTCGAGGATTGCTCGACCTTGGCCATCGTGTGACGATCGAAGCCCTCTCCAATCCACCGCTTCGACCGCACAGCCTCCTGCGGTGCAAGGCGCTGTGGGTTGCTGGACAGATTTGCAGCTATACCGGCCGCTATGCAGAAGCGCAACGGCATTTGCAGGAGAGCCTCGCGATCGCCCTACATCATGACGATCGGTCCATGATCGCGTCTGTCCACACTTATCTTGCATTGGCGGCGCTCGGACAAGGCGATCGCGCCGCCGCTCGCGTTCACAGCGAGCAAGCTCTTGAGCTGGCCCGCGAGTCGGGTAATCAGCGCGAAATCACTGTGGCGTCGAATGCGCTCGCCCAGTTGAATCGATTGGACGGCAATCTCGATTTGGCTGAGCCGCTTTATGAGCAAGTCGTGGCGTTGGCTCACGATTTGCACGATCAGGAATTCGCCGCGATCGGAATTCTTGGCCTCGCGATGGTTGCGATCGGTCGCGG
>DASXSP010000018.1:0-5496 GCA_036505865.1 Casimicrobiaceae bacterium | reverse complement strand
GCTGCCGCGGTCCCGCGCCGAAGTGCTCCACGCGATGATGTCGTACGCGCGCACGCAAACGGCGCGCGGCACGCCGCTCCGCGCAATTACACGTCACATGCTCGGCCTCTATCATGGCCAGTCGAATGGACGGCTGTTTCGCCGGATCCTCTCCGGCGCCGACAAGTTGCAGAGCTCGGACGTGCGCGTGCTAGAAGACGCGTTCGCGGTCGTCGAGCCGAGATTTTCCGAGGAAGCGACGGTGTAAGGCCGCCGACCGCATTCATACGCGCAATGCCGTCACGCAGCTTGATGCAGCTCGTCGGCAATGTAGGCGCGGATGATGCTCTCGAAATCGCTATCGGACTTCATCCCGAGCGCCGGTCCGAGCTTCGGCGCGAAATTCGGCGCCCATGTCGCGACGATCCGGTCGATCGCAGGATCGTAATTCCATTTGACGCGATCGGCGACTTCATCGCCGGCGACGGCGCGCAATGCGCTCACCATATCGCGGACGCCGACGCAGATACCGGGCACGTTGATCGAGCGCGTATGCGTGAACGCGCTCGCCGGCGCTTCGTGCCCGATGATCAAATTCTCGATGACGGTGCGCGGCGATTGCACCCACATCCGCGTCGTCGGTGCAACCGGACATTGGGCATCGATACCCGACAGCGGCTCGCGGATGATCCCGCTCGCGAACGACGACGCGGCCTTGTTCGGTTTGCCGGGTCGCACGGTGACCGACGGCAAGCGTAACGACCGCCCATCGATGAAGCCTTTCCGTGTCATGTCATAGACAAGCAATTCGCCGATCGCCTTTTGCGTTCCATAGGACGCTTGCGGCATCAAAGGCGCATCATCGGGTACCGGATCGGGCAGCGGACCGCCGAATACGGCGAGCGAGCTCGTGAACACGAACTTCGGTGGAGCAGCAAGCGTGCGGCAGCGTTCGAGCAGTGCGCGTGTTGCGTCGAGATTCACGCGCATGCCGATGTCGAAATCGGCCTCGGCTTGTCCGCTTACGACCGCGGCGAGATGAAATACGGTGTCAGTATCCGGCATCACGGCGCGAGCGACGACAGCGGGATCCGCTAGATCGCCGGTGATCGACGTGACCCGCGAATCGTCGATCGCAACACTGGGCGCGACAACGTCCAGCAGCACGAGCGAGCGGATTTCGCGTTTCTCTCCGCGTGCGTCGGTGAGCGACCTGCGTTCGAGAATCTTACGTGCGACGCGAGAGCCCAGAAATCCGGCGCCGCCGGTGATCACGATGCGCATTGGATGTGCGTTTTCTAAAAATCTGCGGCTATGATAACCGCATGCTGATTGCTGACGTCGACGCAGGCACGCTGACGGGCGTGGTCGAAATGATTGCGGCGCAAGGTTACGCCATTTCGCCGGGCTTTATCGACCTTACGACCGTCGCTGCGTTGCGTGCAACGGCGGTTCGATTCGACGAGGCTGGCTTGCTGAGACCTGCGGCGGTCGGCCGCGGTCGCGCGCGCATCGAGCGCAATGATATTCGCGGCGACCACATTCGCTGGCTGGATGACGATGCGGACGACGCCGGCGAGCGCGCGCTTCGGACGACGCTGGAAGCACTTCGCGTTGTCGCCAACCGCAAGCTCAATCTCGGGTTGCTCGAGCTCGAGGCGCACTACGCGATTTATCCGGTCGGCACGCACTATGCACGGCACGTCGATCGTTTCCGTGGCGATGACGCGCGCGTACTGTCGATCGTCCTATATTTGAATGATTGGTGGCGTACCGAAGACGGCGGCATGCTGCGTCTCTATTTGTCCGCGAATCGATCGATCGACGTACTTCCGCAAGGGGGCACGCTGGTCGCGTTTCTCTCCGATCGCTTTGCGCACGAAGTGCTTCTCACGGCGCGGCGCCGAATGTCGATCGCCGGATGGTTCCGGCGCCGGACGTGACGGCGAGCGAAGTGAGCGCCGAAAGGCGCGCTTTTGGCTTCGATGCTAGAATTTTTCACGCAGGGTTGCCAGCAGCCCTGTCGTCGTGACAGTCGCTGCCCCGCCACTTTCCCTTCCTGATGAATCATTTCCACGCGCCGCGCCGTCTCGTGATCGCGACGCGCGAGTCTGCGCTTGCGTTGTGGCAAGCGGAGCACGTGCGCACGCGCCTCGAAGCGCTTTATCCGACGAGCGCGATCGAACTGCTCGGCGTGACGACGCAGGGTGATCGCGTCGTCGATCGGCCGCTGGCGGCGATCGGCGGGAAGGGCCTTTTCGTCAAGGAGCTCGAAGTCGCAATGAGCGAAGGGCGTGCTGACCTTGCCGTCCATTCGTTGAAAGACGTACCGATGGAGCTGCCGGAAGAATTCACGCTCGCGGCGATCGTTGCACGCGAGGACCCGCGCGACGCGTTTGTGTCCATTCGGTATTCATCGTTGGAAGCGCTTCCGGCGAGCGCAATTGTCGGTACGTCGAGCCTTCGGCGCGAGGCGCAGCTCCGCGAACGATATCCAAAGCTCAAGGTCGAGCCGCTTCGCGGCAACGTCAACACGCGCTTGCGCAAGCTCGACGCCGGACACTACGACGCCATGATCCTCGCGGTTGCGGGGTTGAAGCGACTCGGATTCGGCGACCGAATCCGTGCGCTGTTGGAGCCCGACGACAGCCTGCCGGCGCCGGGTCAAGGCGCGCTCGCTCTCGAATGCCGAGCCGATCGCAACGACGTCATCGCAGCCCTCCTGCCGCTCTCCGATCCCGGAACCGTACTTGCGACCACGGCGGAACGCGCATTCTCGCGCGCGTTGGCGGGAAGCTGCACGACGCCGCTTGCAGCATATGCGCAGTGGGAGGAAGGGCGCCTGTGGATTCGCGGTTACCTTGCGCGCCGCGACGGTACCGAGGCATTGCGCGGCGAACGCGAGGCGGAAGTTGCCGATGATCAAGAAGCGGAGGCGCTCGGGCAGGGCCTCGCCGACGAATTTCTCGCGCGAGGCGCCGCACGCCTCGTGCTGACGGGTCTGTGAATATCCATCCGCTCGATGCGCCGCAGCGCGAACTAAGCCCTCTCGACGGCATCGGCGTGATCGTGACGCGACCGCAACGGCAGGCGGCAGGACTCGCGCGAAAGTTGGCCGCCGTCGGTGCGACACCGTTGCTATGGCCCGCGATCGTCATTCTGCCGCCGCTCGATCGCGCGCCGCTCGAACATGCACACGCGACACTCGATTCGTACGATATCGCCGTGTTTGTTTCCGCCAATGCGGTCGAGTACGGCGTGCCCGATCCGTCACGTTGGCCGCAGGAGCTCCGCGTATTCGCGCCGGGGCCTGGCACCGCCGAGGCGTTGGCAGCAGTCGGATTGACGGGCGTGCGAATTCCCGTGACGACGTTTGATAGCGAAGGGTTGCTCGCGCTGCCTGAATTGCAACACGTCGACGGGACTCGCGCGCTGATATTCCGCGGGCAAGGCGGCCGCGAGCTCCTGGGCAGAACGCTTATCCAACGCGGTGCACGCGTCGATTACGTATCGTGCTATCGCCGTGTTGCGCCGAGCTCCGATACGGAAGGGTTGCTTCAGGCATTGCGCGACGGTCGCGCGCACGCCCTCACGCTGAGCTCCGCCGAAGGCGTCGACAATCTGCTGGCCGCAGTCGGCATCGAAGGACGAGCGCTTCTCGCGCGAATCCCCGCGTTCGTGCCGCATCCGCGCGTCGCCGATCACGCGCGTGTCGCGGGTCTTCCCGTTGTGACGACGGCTGCCGGCGGCGATGCGGGACTCGTCGCGGGATTGTTAGAATGGTTCGCTGCACATCCCATCGTCAAGCAGGGTTGAATTCATGCCGCAAGCCGACATCATCGTCACCGCACCGCTGCCGCCGTTTCTCTACGACCCACTCAAAGCGGACTATCGATGTCACGATTATCACGCTGCGCCCGACAAGGATCGGCTGCTCGCCGCTGACGGCGGCGATATGCGGGGACTGGTGCAAGGTGGCGGGACCGTGACGGCGACGACGTTGCTCGATCGACTTCCGAACCTCGAAATCATTTCTGTATTCGGCGTCGGCTACGACGGCGTGCCGGTCGACTATTGCAGAAAGCGCGGCATCAAGGTCACGAACACACCTGATGTGCTGACCGATGACGTTGCCGACGTTGCCGTGGCGCTCATCATGATGACGGGGCGCGGCTTTGCGCGGCTCGAACGGTTTGTCCGTGCCGGCGAGTGGGAAAAGCGCAACATCGAATTGACGACGAAGCTCGGTGGCAAGCGCGTCGGCATCTTGGGCCTCGGCCGTATCGGCAAAGCGATCGCGTCGCGCGTGAGTGCACTCGGCATGGAAGTCGCCTATACCGGTCGAAGGCCCCAGGAAATTCCGTATCGCTTCCTGCCCGATTTGAAAGCATTGGCCGCGGATTCCGATTTTCTCGTCGTCGCATGTCCCGGCGGTGCGGCGACGCGAAACCTCGTCGACGCAGATGTTCTGACGGCGCTTGGCAAGAAAGGGATTCTGATCAACATTGCGCGCGGTTCGATCGTCGATGAGCCGGCGCTCGTCAATGCGCTGCAGAACGGCACGATCAAAGGTGCGGGTCTCGATGTGTTCGCCGATGAGCCGCACGTTCCGGCGGCGCTACTTGCCATGGATCATGTCGTGCTGTTGCCGCACGTCGGTAGCGCCACGCATGAAACGCGTAAGGCGATGGGTGATCTGTGCAAGGCGAATCTCGATACCTGGTTCGCCGGCAAAGGCGTCCTGACGCTGATTCCGGAATTGGCGTAGGTCAACCGGGAATCGCGGACCGACTGCGCGTCTTGAAGCGCTCTCGGAACGCGCGCTCGCCTGCAGCCGAAAAGATCACGACGCGCGAACCTTTTGCTTGCCGCGCCCATCCGAGCTCGAAGCATCGACGCAGTAACGCTTCGCCCAACGCGCCGGCGAGATGATAGCGACGTACACTCCAATCGAGACAGGCGCGGCACAGCGGGCGGCGTTCGCGGGCAAGATCGCCGATGTCGATGCCGAGCTCGCGAAAATATTCGCTGCCGCGCGGTGTGACTTCGAGGCCGTCGCTGCCCGATTTCAGTACGCGCTGTTGCTCGAGCGAATCAAACGCGAGCACACCGAGATCACCGGCCAAATGGTCATAGCAGACGCGCGCGAGTCGTAGCGCAGGCTCGCGTGGACCGGCGCGAAGACGAACCGCCCCGGTTCGGTAGGCAACGCCCATCAGGCTTTCGAGCAGCTCGCCGACATCGCGATCGGCGAGTCGAAAGTAGCGATGGCGTCCCTGGCTTTCGACGGCGATCAATTGGGCGTCGACGAGCTTCGCTAAATGCGAGCTGATCGTCTGTTTGGTGACGCCCGCGACTTGCGCGAGCTCCGTCGCGGTCAGCGCCTCGCCGCCAATCAACGCGGTAAGGACTTCGGCGCGCGCTTGATCGCCGATCAATGCGGCGACGCGTACGATATTCGGGCCGTCTTTCATGGTTCGATCTTAGCCGAACCATGCGAGAGCCGCAACCGGTTAT
>DASXSP010000017.1:0-91244 GCA_036505865.1 Casimicrobiaceae bacterium | reverse complement strand
GCCACGACCAGGTTCTCGAGCAGCCGCAGCCCCCACAGCTCGACCACCGGCCGGCGGAAGGTGCCGCTCGTGAGGCCGCCGATGATGTCGATGTCGAGCTCCTCGAGCGGCGTGCCGGGCGGGAACGTGCGATTGAGGTAGTCGACCATCCGCGCGAACTGCAGCAGCGTGCCGGTGAAGCGTTCGTCGAAGCTGAACGGCCCCGGCGGACTGTCGAGCAGACAGACGCGCCGCAGACGCGCGTTGATGCAGAAGTCCGTGCCTTTCGGCACGACGATCACCGCCGTGAATTCCTGGATGCCTTCGATGCCGCTCGAACGCCGGGCGAGCAATTGCTGGAACCAGAGGTTGGGGTCTGACGGATCGACCGAAAGCTGCTGCAGCGGCTGCGGCGACACCGAGAAGCTCAAATGCGGCGTGCCGATGTACTTGGCCGAGAGCAGCGATATGATGTTCTCGACGCGCGTCGTGTGGCTGATCAGCTCGCGGCGTTCCTCCGAAGCCTCTCGGTTCATCGTGTCCACGCTCTGGGATACGGCGCGGTCGCTGGAGACGTCCGTCGACGTGCTGCGCACCGAGCCGCCGAGCGAGAGTAGGCCGGGCAACAGCGGGATCGGCGAGATCGTCGTCAATCCGGCCGAGGCGCTCGAGCTCGTCGTGCTCGAATGGCTGCGCAGCGTTTCGTTCATCTGCGCACCGCTCTTGCCGATCGCAAGCCCATCGGCCTCGCCTTCGTAGGCGTCCGCGCCGACCACGCCGGTCTGCACCATGCGGCGCGACAACGGCGCAGCGGCGTGGAAGTACGGCCGGATCGTGCCCACATCGCCCGCAGCGTTGCGCACCTTCAGATCGAGCAGGAGATGCAGGCAGGGAATGCCTTCGCCGAGAAAGCTCGCGGCGACACGCGAGAGCTCGGGCGGAAAGGACGCGGGCGAAATCGACGCGGTGAACTTGACGAAGACGAGCTTATCGTCGGGGAAGCGGCTCGTGAGCGTCGCGTCGTCGGGCTCGAAGAAGAACAGCGATATCGCCGTCTGCGCAGGCTCGCCCGCGCTCAACGGCTGCGTGGTCGCCGCGAGTTTCCAAGGGATCTCGATCGGCGGTGGAAGGGTCTCCTCGTCGGCCATCACTCGCTCCTTCAGCAGTTCGTTGAATTTCGGTCGCTGTCATCCCGAGCGCAGCGAGGGACCTGCTTTTGCTTGCAATCGTTACAGCAGCAGGTTCCTCGGTCGAAAAAACCGTGACCTCGGAATGACACCGCTGTTGCAACGTGTCAGTTCCTCGTCGCTGACGCTCCTCGGAATGACACGCCTCCTTAGCTGCAATAGTCCGCGTTGACGTAATCGCGCAGCCCGTGGTGCTCGAAGATCTCGCAATAGTCGCGCTTGCCGTCGCTCGACCAATTCGTATGCTTGTCCAGGATCTCCATCAGCCGATTGGCGTACTCGTATCGATCCTTGTACGTCGATGCGGCCATCAGGTCGGCAGCCCAGTACACGATCCAGTTGAAGTCGGTATCGGTCGTGGGATGCCAGGTGCCGGTCATGCTCGAGCCCGATACCTTGATGCCGTGATAGAACTCCCATAGCGCCTGACCGACCACGCGGCCCGCGACGTAAGGATCATCGGTATTGTTCACGCACAGGAAGCCGCCGATGGTCATCCGATTTGTGTCGTTGGTGTGGACCCGTCCGATGTTCGAGTTCGAAAAGTAGAGCTTGTTGGTGCTCGATGGGTTGTACCCGACGCCGTAGTACCCGTGCCAGAACGCTTGCGGGACTGCAGTGCCGAGCGCGCCTTCGTGGATGAACTTGAGCTGGTTCGCGCCGCCGCAATCGAGATCGGAGCCCACGTCGTAGTAGCGCTTGAGGAAGAAGTGGTTCATCTCGTGATGCAAGTTGCTCGGATTGTCGAAGCAGCCGCCGCCTTCGCACGCGGCGTTGTGATTCGCGCTACCCGCGGGGTTGCGGTGCGCGATGCGGATTACGTTGGTGCCTTCGCCCTTATCGTCCTCCGTCGTCACCGCGAACGACGCGTTGTGCACGGAGCCCGAACGGCACGCATCGGTGATCATCAGCACGCGCGAATAATCGTTCGCCGACCCGGGCAGCACGCCCATTGCGTCGAGCGACGGCTTGAGCCATTGCGCGAACTGCCGCGCCCAGTAATACGCGTTCGTCTCCGCGAAGGTCTCGCTCGTGGCGCCCGGAAAATAGCTGCTGAAGTCGCGGTCGGTGCGGCGCGTGGCGCGAACGAATGAGCTGCCGCTCGTCGTGCCATAGGCCTTCTCGCACCAGTTGGTGGTGAAGCCCGTCTCGGTGCACGCGGTCTCGGCGGCGCCCTCGCAGCGGTGGTCGTTCATCATGTAGAAGAAATCGTGCTCGAGACGCCGGTCGTTGCGCGTGTACTGGCTGGTAGACACGATCTCGTTCGGCGCGAACAGGTCGCCGCCGCTGAAACGCCAGCGATTGACGCGCGCGTCCGTGAACGCGCGGTCGACGAGGTCGGTGGTGTTGAGCACGCGGCCGCTCGCCGCATCGACGATCGTGCGCCAATGGCAGTCGCCGTCGGCGGAGGCGAGCTCCACGTCGTAGACGCGCACGCCGCGCACGATATCCACCGCGCGTTCGACGCGCACCGTACGCGCCGCCTTCGCTTGGCATTCGCGTTGGGGCGGCACGGCCAGCGCGGCGCGTGTCGCGGTTTGCTGATCGACGCCGCCCGCAGCATCCGCGGTGCCCGCCTGCAGCCGGAGCTTCGACGGCGTCATGATCATCCGGCTGATGCCGATGACGTTCCAGTTAAGATCGAAATGGACCAGCGTGCGGCCGTAGAGCACTTTCTCGCCACCGACGTATTGGTCGAAGGTCGCTTTACGGAAGTACGCCGACGACTGATACGTGGTCGCCCTCAGGGTTCGCTCGAGCTCGGACGGATCGACGTCGAAGAGCTGCGCATTGCGTTGCAAGAACGCTTTGAGGATCGGCGCCGCCGCCTGCTGTTCGAGCGCCAGCGTTCGGCGGTCGGGATGAGTCCATTCGACCATGCGCTCTGCGTCGGGCGTAGCCTGGACGCGCGTCTCTGCGGGCGGTGTCCTGTCCGATCGGGCATCCGCCGCATCCGGTGTGCCTTGGCCGAGCACCGGTGGACTCGGTGTTTCGCGCACGAACGGCAGCGCTTGGTCGGTGGCGTCGAGGTCGCGTGAACGGATCGGCCCCTGCATCGGCGTCAACAGCTTGACGACAGGTCGCGCGGTTGTGGAAAGGCCGAGATTCGCGAGCACCGGTAGCGCATAATCGGGGACCTGCGCCTTGGCCGACGTGGCAAATGCATCCACGCTGCCCGCGACGAAGGTAAAGGAAGCGTCGGGGTCGCGAGCCTTGTACTCTGCGACCGCGCGCTCCGCGGCGGCCGACGGACGCTCGTCACTGGTTCGCGGCGTTTCCATTTTCGCGATCTGCGCGGCACAACCGACGAGCAACAGCGGTGCGCCGATCAGGCAAATCAGACGATGAACAAGACGGTCCACGCGCATCGCATGCCTCCCCGCGCCTTGGCGTCCATAGAGGATGCCTATGGACATCCTTCGGTGCATAAGCAAACTTGAACTTGTCGGCTACAACGCTAGCATCGACGCGGAGGACTGCAAAGCGAAAATTCGGTGGATTTGAAGCCGATAGATGCGTGGCTCCGGCTTCGCAGGTTCGCGTTATCGTGAAAGAAGCGTAGGAGGACTAACACTCATGGCGCGCGCAGGCGTGTTCATCGGCGTCGACAAAACCGGCAACCTGCAGCGTCTCAACGATGCCGCGGCCGGTGCCAAGCGGATGTACGAGTGGGCGCTTGCGCAAGGCATGACTCAGGAAAGTCATGCCAAGCTCATCACCGATGCCAATGGCGCGAAGGTGAGCCCGGACGCGATCTACGACGCGATCAAGGCGATCATCGACGGGCCGGGCGTCGATCAACTGCTCGTCTATTTCGCCGGACACGGCGTCAACATCGGCCGCAGCGAGCAGTGGCTCCTGAGCGATGCGCCCGTCAAGACGAGCGCGGCCGTCAACGTGTCGGGGAGCGTGGAGCTCGCCCGTTACTGCGGGATCAGTCACGTCGTGATCATCTCCGACGCATGCCGGGTTGCGCCCGAAGGGATCCAGGCGCAGAACGTTCGCGGCGTCGACGTCTTTCCGAATGACGGCGCGAGCGACAAAGCCAAATCGGTCGACCAGTTCTTCGCCTGCTTTCTCGGCAGGACTGCCGCGGAGATCAAAGATCCTGCCATCGCCGCGGAAAATTTCTCAGCGTTGTACACCAACACGTTGCTCGATGCGCTGCAAGGCGCACACCCCGAAATTCTCGAGCCTGCAACTGCCGCAGGGGATAATGCGCTCTACGTGCGACCACGCAAGCTGGAGAACTATCTCGAGGTCGAAGTTCCGCGCCGCGTCAAGGTGTTGAACCTCGAGCTCAAGGTCAACCAGAATCCCGATGCAATCATCACGTCGGACGCAAGCTGGCTCTCGCGTCTCGATCCGGCGTCGGTGGCAAAGCCCAAGGTCACGCGTGGTGGGCTCCTGTCCGCGCCGCCAGCGCCTAACAATCTGCGGGTCGTCACGCAAGCGCTCGTGCGCTCGGCGGCCGCCGGCGATCAGGCGGGCCTCGATCAACAGATGCGGCGGGCGCGAACCGCCGTCACGACGGGCGCGGCCGAATTAGTGGATGCCACCGAGCGGATCGCCGCGCCTTTCGGGCCCGATCATTTCGAGACGCAGTGTGGCATCAAGACGCGCGGCGCCCGCATCGTCGATTTCTTCGCGCCGCGCGCGAGCGGCACGCTGCTCGGCGTCGAGGGCGATATCCTGCGCATCGACAGCGTCGAAGCGCCGATGGCCAGCGTCGTGCTTCTCTTCGAGGGCGGCGTCGGCACGGTGATACCCGCGATCCCGGGCTTCATCGCAGCGCTGTCGTTCGACGACGGCGAGCTCGTGGACGTCGCGTACGAGCCTTCCGCCAACAACTGGCGCTGGGATCTCTACAAGAACCGCGCCGGCGAGGTGCGCGCACTGCGCGCATTGGCCGCATCGTCGTCGCAGCACGGCCGATTCCACTTAGATCAGCAGGATCCGAACCGCATCGCCCAGCAGATGCAATACGCGAAGGGTGTGGATCCCACGCTCGCCGTTTATGCCGCTTACGCCTATCATGATCTGCAGGCGATCGCGCGCATCCGCGAGATGTCCGACTTTCTGCGCGGCGATATCGGCGGCACGTTCTTCGATCTCGCCCTGCTCAGTCGCTCGCTGATCGACAAGGCCATCGGCGCGAAGGATTTCATCGTTCCGTTCGTGCCGCTGCTCGCGCAGGGCTGGGCACTGCTTGGCGCGCATCGCGTCAAGCTGCATCCGGCGCTGCGCGGTATCGAGCGTTCGGTTCGCGATTCGCTTTGGACGCTGTACGACGGCAAGGGGTTGGAAAAACTGAAAGACGCCCTTCAAACAGGGGAGGTGCGATGACACGTCAACTCGTTCTGGTGCACGGTCGTGCGCAGCAGGAGAAGGATTCCGTCGCGCTCAAGGCCGAATGGCTGAAGGCGTTGCAGGAAGGGCTGGCGAAGAGCGGTCTCACGTTGCCGATCGCCGAGACCGACGTGCGGTTTCCTTTTTATGGGGACACGCTCTACCAGATGGCGGGCGGGGCTTCGGCTGAGCAGGCTGCCGCCGTGATCGTTCGCGGCGAAAATGCCAACGACGATGAGAAGCGCTTCACGCGTGCCGTGCTGGAGGAGATTCGTCGCAAAGCCGGCATCACCGACGCGCAACTCGCGGCCGTTGCCGGACAGGAGGTGGTCGACCGCGGGCCGCTCAACTGGGCGTGGGTCCAGGGAGTCCTGCAGGCGGTAGATCGCTACGTTCCGAACGGAAGCGGCACCAGCATCGCGCTTTTCACGCGCGACGTGTATCTGTATCTCAAGAACCCGACGATCCGGCAAACGATCGACGACGGCGTGTGCGCGGCCATGACACCCGGCGTCGAGACAGTCGTCGTCTCGCACTCGCTCGGTACGGTAGTCGCATACAACCTATTGCGGCAACAAGCGCACCAACGCGGGTGGAAGATCCCGTTGTTCGTGACGGTCGGCTCGCCGCTCGCCGTGACCGAAATCCGCAAGACGCTACGCAGCCTCGCACCTTGTCGCTGTCCCGAGGGCGTTTCGGAATGGTTCAACGCGCTCGACGAGCGCGACGTCGTCGCGCTGTACCCGCTCGACGACGCCAGTTTCCCCATCGATCCGACGATTCCGGCGATCGAAAACAAGCGCGACGTTCGAAACAAGACCGAAAACCGTCACGGGATCGCCGGGTATCTCGACGACGCGGAAGTCGCGAAGCGCATCCACGCCGCCCTCATCGCTTAGGTCGCCGCGATCTCCTGCGCGCCGGCGCAACTCTCGTCTTCGATGCGCCCCGCAGCACGAAGGTGTTACCGCCGATGAGCTGCTGCTCCTGTTCCTGAACCAGCGTGAGCGATGCTGAACGGTCTGTGCTTGCGGGTGCCTCGATCCAGAGAAAGACACGCGTTCCAGTTTTGGCGAGCTTGACCCCGTCGAGAAGTGCGCCTTTCTCGAAGTCGGCGAGCATGAAGAGGCGCGTCGTGTCGTAGTCGCTCACGCTGTCCTGGATTCGCGCCTTCAGCTGCTTCAACGCCGCCTGCGTCGGCTTGCGCGGCTTGAATCCCTGCTGCGTCGGTTCGGCCGCGACGGTGCCCTTCGGAAACAGTAATCCAATCGTCCAACCGCGCGCGGTCGAAGGAAGCATCCGGATCGCCTGCGCTTTGGTGCTCGAAGGAAAAAAGTCGATCATCGTCCAGGCACTCGTCCCGGGCGGCGGATCGACGATGTGCAGATTCTTCAGTCCGACGCGTTTCTCGTCGCGAACGAGTTGGCCGACATCGAAGATCTTCGCCGCGGCAGGAATCGGATCGGCTGCGCAGTCGATCACCGCGAGCAGACAGGTATGGTCGGCGGCGGTGCTCGGCGTCGTCCAGTCCCACTCCAGAATCGAGGGTTCCGTTGGCGACAGCGTCGCAATGGTTTGAGCGGGACCGATGGCGGCCCATGCGGAAGAGGTCGTTGAATCGCCCGGGAACGCCGTCCAGAAATCCGCAGGGAGATTTGGCAAGCCAGGCGATGCGTTCGCGTACAGGAGCTTGACCGTCACGTTGCTCGCGGATTGGAAACCTCGATTGTGGATCTGCACATAGACGCGGTTGACGCGCCCTCGCGCGGCGTTGCGATGCTGCAGCCGGCTCTCGAAGCGCACGTAGTCGACGTCCGCGACGTTCATCTGATATGCGGGTGGCGCTCCTCCGAGCGCGTCGACCTTGATATCGGCGCACATCCACCAGTTCAGCGTGTCGCCGAGATTGACGTACTGCAGCGGGTCCTCGAAAGCGGCTGCGACATTGGCGGGCGAGGGGGTAGCTCTGCCGGAGTGCATCAGGTGATCGCGCACGAAAAGGTCGACTGCCGGCATCAAGGCGACATCGAGTCTGCGCTCCCACAAGCCGCGCCCATGCGTGGCTGCGCGCAACAGACGCGATGGATTGTGCAAACGCAGATCGAAGATCGCGCAGTTCGGCAATCCCTCGCTCATTTGCGACCACGTGGTGCCGCTGTTACTCGTGGTGAACACGCCGACGTCGGTCCCGACATAGAGCGTGGTCGCCATGCCCGGCTCGATCGCGAGCGCATTGACCGGAATGTCCGGAAGGCGCCCCGGTGTTGTCGGCGTGAGGACAGCGCCGGTCCCGCTGATGTCCGTCCAAGTGGCGGCGCCGAGTGTCGGCACGACGCCGCGCCAAGCGTGTGCAATGCCGAAGCCCGACATGACAAGCACGATCGTCTTCGGATCGCCCGGAATCGTCGCGATGTCCCAGATGAACGACGGTGGTAGCGGCGCGGCATGCAGTGCGGTCGCGCTCCACGTCGTGCCACTGCGGCTCAGTTTGAAAACGCGTCCGCCCTCGGTTCCAACGTAGATTAAGGTCGCGTCGACGTAGCAGATCGCGGAGATGCGATCGGCGGGACCCGGAAGCGGGATCTGCGTGGGCCAGCCTCCCGTACCCTGCGTCGCGTCGAGGAAAATCCTGTCGGTCCCGAACGCGATGTTGCTCTGATTCGCCTGGTTCAACGCCATCGGCGGATAGAACAGACTCGCGCCGAAGAGGCCGCCGCTGACATCGGTCCAGTCGATGTGCGTCGTCGAGGTGTAATCACCCCATTTGGCGCCCAGCGTCGAGCGTTCCGGGCTTGGGCCGTAATACGTGTGGACAACGTTGCGCGGCTGCGTCTGATCGATCACGACGAAACCGCCGTCGCCATCGGCCGAGTGATAGAAGACGGGACCGTTGCGCAACTGCTCGGTGCCGTTGTCCTGCGTGCCGCCGATGACAACGGCGTCGTTGGTCGGGTGCTGGTCGATGAACTCGAACTGCGCGATGCAGATTCCCTTATTGATGCTGTCGTCCCAGCTTGCGCCGCCGTCAGTCGAACGGTAGATGCCGCCGTCGCTTCCCGCGTAGACGACCAAGTGGTTGGTCGGATGAAACGCCAACACGTGGTTGTCGGGATGAAACGCGCCTCCGATGTCGACGAACGTCCAGGCGCCGGTCGCCGCATTGCGGGTTCCCTTCCACAGCGAGATGCCGCTCAAATAGACGATGTCCGGCGTCGTCGGATCGACGGCGATGTTCAGGTTGTAGAACCCTTGCCCGCCGATGTTTCCGCCAGGAAGGGGAATCGCGGTCCACGACGTTCCGCCATCAGTGGTGACGAAGAGCTTGTTGATCTGATATGCGTCGGTGGCGCCCGGTGTTGTTCGGTTGTTCGCGAACAACGCGTAGAGCGTTTGCGGCGAGGACGCGGAGATCCCGAGCACGAGCCGGGTGAAGCCCGCCGGTGCGGCAGCGGTGGCACTGGGGAGACCGCCGGCAAGTTTCGTCCACGTCGGGTTCGCCGCTTGGGCATTGTTGGTCTTGTAGATGCCGTTTCCCCAGAACGCGGCGTAGACCGTTGTTGGGGTTGCGGGATCGATCGCCACGTCGACCGCGAACGAAGAAGGCATGGGGGCGCTACTGATCGCGCTCCAGACGGCCCCGCTATTGATGCTTCGATAGAGGCCGGCGCTCGTCGCGGCGAACAAGCGGCTCGGCGTTCCGGGCGTGATCGCGATCCGACAGAATCGCGCGCCCGTGAACGTCGCGGTGGCGAGCGCGGTCCACGTGTTGCCGCCATCGGTGGTCTTGAGCACGCCCGCGCCGTAGTAGCTGTCCTGGGAGAAGTTGCCTTCTCCCGTCCCCGCATACAGCGTTTGCGCGTCGCTCGGGTCCATGCAGAGGGCGCCGATCGCGAGCGACAACTCGTTGTCGGACGTCGGCTTCCAATGCGCGCCGCCGTCGATGGTCTTCCAGACGCCGCCTTGCGCCGTTCCGGCATAGACCGTGTCGGAGGAGGTGGGGTGCACGACGATCGCGGTCACACGTCCCGTGACGAGGACGCGCCCGCCGCCATACGTTTGGCCGTTGGGGATTGCGCTGGGACCGAGCTGCACCCAGTTGCTGACGCCGACGGCGGGCGCCATCGGAGAAGGGGCGGGAATTTGGTCCGCTTCCGCACCAGCCTCGTCGCGCGTCAGCGACCGAGCGAGCGATGAATCGGTGCGCGCTTCGCTGATCGCTCGGAGCCGCAGTGCTGCCATCTGCGTTCTTCTTTCGCCGGGCGCGGCCTTGGCGACCGATGCACGGCCCCTTCGGGGAACTCGCGCCTCGCCGATGATCCGGCGGTCCTCATCGAGCTCCTCGTGACGCATCAACGGGTTGTCGGGCGGCGGAAAGCCCGGCTTTCGCGCGCGGCGGGCCGCCTCACGTTTCAGGAGCTTCGCCTTGGCCCGTATGTTGGAAGTCTGCGAGGCCTGCTTTTTTGCCCGCCGTTTGATGGCCATTTAGGAACCTCCGCGAATGGCGTTGCTCGAGTCGCGGCGCGACCGCACCGCGTTTAACTCTTCGCTGGATCGTCTTTCGACCGACCGCCGCGCGTCGTGCGCAGTGCCTCGAGCCGCGCGCGGGCAGCTTGCTCGTCGGTCATCGTGCCCGCGCTGCGGGTCCTGGAATCCGCCACTTGGCGAAGCATCGGGTCGTCCGGAGGAGGACCCTTTTGTTTAGGGGGGCCAGGCGTTCGTGACGAAGCAGCGCGCTTGCGCGTGGATGCGCTCTTTGCCGCCATGATATGAGCGCGTGCGACTTACTTGCGCGGAGTTCGCCTGCGCCGCCGCTCGAGGAGAACGAGGATTCCGGCAACGGGAATCAGGAATAGCAGAAGCTCGAACGCGCCCGATCCGCCGTCGGGTGCGATCCCGAAGATCCGCTCGATGAAGTCCATGTCATCTCCTTTCGTACGGTCAGTCGGCGAGCCCACGAGTCTCACGGGCCGCTCGAAGCGGCGCCCGCGCCGACGCTTGGCGATGCATTCCTCGGCAATGCCACTGTAAAGTACAACTTTCAGACGCGCTGTCAATGGCGATTGTTCTTGGTGGGGAAGATCGACAGTCCATGAAGGGGATCTTCATCAGCTACCGGCGTGAGGACTCCGCCGGTTATGCCGGCCGTCTCTACGACCGGCTGGCCGCGCATTTCGGCGCCGACCGCGTGTTCATGGATGTTGAGGGCATCGAGCCCGGCACCGATTTCATCGATGCGATTGGCCGCGCGGTCGGATCATGCGAAGTGCTGATCGTCATCATCGGCAACGAATGGCTTGCCACCGACAGCAAAGGCAAGAGCCGGCTCGACGATCCCAGCGACTTCGTTCGCATCGAGACTGCTGCGGCGCTTACGCGCGGCATCCGCGTTTTGCCCGTGCTCGTCGAAGGCGCAGTGATGCCGCGCGCCGACCAGTTGCCGACTCCGCTTGCACCGCTCGCGCGGCGTCAGGCGGTCGAGCTCAGCCACAAGCAGTGGGACGCCACCACGGGTGAACTGATCCGCACGCTCGAAAAGATCCTCAACGCGAACAAGCCGCAAAGCGCGAGCGCCGCTGCGCCCGACGCCGGCTCACCGTCGGCGACGCCCGAGCTTCGGCCGGAGGTGGAATCACCGGGAGCCGGCGGAGTTCTGGCATTCATCCGACGCAACTGGTGGATCGGCGCCGGACTCGTCCTCGGGGTCGCGGTCTACCTTTCAGTGCCGTGGAGCAAGTTCACCAAGCCTGTACCCCGCGCTGGTCACCTCGTGGTTGCGCCGAGCAAGCTGGAGTTTCCCGACCAGTTGCAGCGCGTTCCAGGACCCGCGGCGACGATTACGCTTCGAAACGACGGCGAAGGACCCTTGCGCGTCATCGGTCCGAGGCTCGATGGGGCGATCACGGAGTTCGAGTTCCGCGACGATCAATGCAGCAGCCGTACGTTGGCACCCGCGAACTCTTGCTCGATGAGAATCATCTTCAACCCACAGAACACGGGCTTGCGTTCTGCCACGCTCGCGTTCAACACCGATCCAGCGGACACGGGGCCGAACCCGGCCGTCGTCTCGATCCAGGGACGCGGGACTGCGCCGGCGCTCGCCGAGGCCGCGCGGCCTCCGGCGGAGAAGGCGCCGGATTTACCACCGCCGCGAGCGCCTGCAGTGCCGCAAGCAGTGCCCAAGCTCGAGATCCCGGTCCTGGCCCCGCCCGCGAAGATTCTGCGTTTCGAAGCGCGGACTGCGGACGGGAAGACGGAGCTCTGCTATGGGGTCGAGAATGCCGCGAGCGCCACGATCACACCGTCGCCGGGCCAAGTGAAGTTATCGGCGAAAGAGTGCGTGCCCGTCGCCGCAGGCGCCGCCAGGTCCTACACGTTGACCGCGCGCAACGCAGCGGGAGTCGCCGTCACCCGCTCGCTCACCGTCGAGGCTGCGCCGAGCCCGCCGCCGGAGCAACTCGTGACCGTCCCGAACGCGGTCGGAAAATCGCGCGGCGACGCGGTCGCGGAGCTCGAGAAGGCCGGTCTGGAAGTTCGCATCGTCGAAGAGAAGCTCGATCCGAATGCGTCGGGACCGGTCGGCTCGGTTGTCGCGCAGTTGCCGAAAGGCGGCGAGCGCCTCAAGTCCGGAGGGCGCGTCACGTTGCAGATCATGCCCGCTCCGGCGCCGGCTGCCGTTGCTTCTTCGGCCTTGCCACGCGTTGGCGACGCCTGGGAGTATCGCTATCGGAGCATCTGGAAGAACGTCGCCGCGCGCAACTACACGCATCAGGTGACGGCGGTCTCCGAGCGCGAAATCCGCGAGACGATGAGCGGGGACAAGATCTCCGAAAGCAAATCGTTCAACCCGGAAACGCGTTTCGTCGAGTGGCGCGGCCAGGGCTATTCTTTCGTCGAGTTCAATCCGTTCATTGGGGCCTTCGGGGCCTTACAGCCCGGCACCGCGTGGAAGTCGCTCGCCATCCCTGTCGACGATCCGTTCTTCGGCAACTGGTCGACTCATGGGCGCGCAGCGGATTGGGACTCGGTGTCGGTTCCCGCGGGAACGTTCCGGGCGATGCGCGTTGAGATCAACAGCAACCGCGCCCCCACGGGCAGCGTGGCGATGCGCGCCAGCGAGCCGGTTCGGATACTGCATGTCATCTGGTTCGCGCCCGACACGAAGCGCGTGGTCAAGCTCGTGCGCACGGTTTACGGAACTTCGGGCAATCGGCTCGACGAGGACACGTACGAGCTTGTCAAATATCGAGTGCAGTGATTGCGTTTAGTCTTCCAACAGCGCGCGCGCGTCGAGCTCGATCGCTTTGAAGCCCCAGGCCTGCGCGTCGCGGACGAGTTGCGTCGTGCCGCCGGGGCCGTCGGGCTCGCGTTCGCGGTTGTAGAGCGCGACGAGGATGACATTCTTGGCGCCCGTTGCGAGTGCGTTGAACATCAGCCAGCGGTTGTTTCGTTGCCAGATGTCGTAGCCGGGCTTGTCGGTCAACCAGCGCGGCAGCGCTTCCGATTCCTGCAACACGCGCGGGGGAGCGCGCTCGCACAACTTGCGGTAGCGCTCGACCCAATCGGGGCCGCCGCGCTGTACCGAAGTGACCTGGAACTCGTCCTCGGGCAGCGCGAGGTAGAGGCGGGTGGGAATGCCAAGCCCCGCGCACACTTCGTGGAACAGGATGTCGCCGCCGCAAGCGCCGCCGGCGATGCCGAGCGAGATCCCGCCCTCCTGCGCAAGCTCCGCGCCTAGCGTGCGCTCGATCATCGCGCGCGCCGCGGCTTCGGCCTTGGCCGTGGGCGGAAAGCGCATCTTGTCCGCCGGCCGCCCGGGCTTGTCCACCATGTGGCCAGTGAAGAGCACGACGCGAGCCGGTCGCTCCTGCGCCCCCGTGGTTTGCGCGAGCGCCTTGTCGATGACGCCGAAGGCGGCCTTGACGTTCTCGGGCACCATGCCCAGCGCTTCGAACAGCTCGATGTTGCGCCGTGCAGCCGAAAGCGCGAACGCGTCGTTCTTCGCGAGCGCGAACGCGTTTCGGTACTCCCTCTCGATGCGCCTTGGCTTGTCGATCGTCATGAACAGCAGATCGGCGCGCGCGATGGCAACCCAGGGATCGACATCGCCTGGCTTGGCGCCAAGCACCGGATCCATTCCGAGCGTCAACCAGAGTGCTGCCGCGATCCGCGTTGCGCACGCGTCGCGATCTTCCAGCGCGGCGCCGGCGGCACGGGAGTCCGCAAAGCTCGCCTCCCAGACTTCGGGCGAGGCCCGGGCGAGGGTCTGCTGAATCTTGAGCAAGCCCAGCGCGTTGGTCCCCGGATAGAAACCGGTCGGATCCTCGGCGAAGGCCTTCAGATAACAGTTCAGCGAGTCGGCGAGCGAGGCGGAGGCGAGCGCGGCGCCGGCGCGCGCATCTGCGGCGATATCGTGCCAGTCGGAGATCCAGCGTGTCTTCGCGTTGCTGCCAAGAAGCGAGAAGGCTTCGGCGCGATCGTCGGGCGAGGTCGCGGCCGCGAGTGCGCGCCTGATCGCCCTATCGGAACGGGTCAGCCAATCCTCCCGCTGTTCGGGGGCTGCAGTCGCAGCGAGCTTTTGGTAGACAGTACCCAATCGCAGGTTCGCCTGCACGTCGTCCGGCAGCGACCTGCGCAGCGCCTCGAACGTGTCCTTCGCGCCCCGAAACGCCTTGAGCCTGAATTGCGCTTCCCCTACCAAGCGAAGGCCTTCCGATTCCCAATCGAACCCTTGCGCTTCGTCGGCGAGCAGGCGCAGATCGCCGCGCTGGCCGCCGTTGCGCGCCACCTCGACGTCGTCCTGGAAATCGGGCGGGACCGGCATTAGCGCGGCGCGGTCATGGGGTTTCAACGCAGGGAGGAGCTGGAAGACCGGGCTGTCCTTCCGACCGCACTCGGCGCCGAGCGTCGAGTGCAACGCATCGCCGAGCGCGTTCACGCTTCCCGCAAGGTCGGTGAAGTCGTAGACGAAGTAGCGGTCCGTCTGCAGGTCGAACGGGTAGAGCGCGACGGTCGACTTCTCGCGCAGCAGGAACGTGTGCCGCTCGCGCAAACCGTGGCGGATGCCGAGCTCGTAGAACACGTTGGGGTTGTTGATCGATACATCGGCCACGACGAGATCCGCGGTGACGAGCAAGCGGAACATTTCTTCGCGGATGTTGCCCTGGTGGATGAATTCCCCGGTGGTTCCACCGTCGATGTCGATGTCGTAGCGCGTGCGTATCCGCTCGAGCGCCGGCGCGATCAGCTCGCGCTCGACGCGATCGAAGTCGATGCCCTCCTTGAGGCCGAACGGCCTAACGAGGAAGGCGCGCATGCGCGCTCCGTGCACGTGTTTTGGGCTGCGCGATGTTGGATTCGATGCTCGCCATGAGAATCTGGCCTCCCGGACCCAATACGGCGCCTTCCTCGCGGCGGGAAAATGGCCACTGAAGCTTGAGATCGTCGAGCGTTCCAGCAAAGCGGCTGCGGTCGCACCGGCCGATCCCCTTGACGGTATGCGGCGTCGGACCGCTGTTGCCATCGGTGAACTGCCATAGCGTGTACATGGGCCAGGTCGCCGTCGGAATGCCGATCGGTGCCGACGCATACCGGCTGTACCAGAGCGGACAGTTGGCAAGAACAGGATCGCGCTTTGCGCCGACAGTTTCGCGTAGCAAGCGGCCGCCGTAGACGATCGGCCAGCGGCCCAGCTCGCCCTTGATCATCTCGACGAACCGCCGTACCTGATCGAGCGTCATGTCGGGCCCGCTCGTGCTCGCCTCCCAGTCGAGCGCGATGACTTCTTCCTCGCGCGGCTCCGCGTGCTCGATGAAGTTGGCCACTTGATCGGCGACTGACGCGCCCGACGAATAGTGATAGGCGCCCCAGAGCAGCCCCAGCGCGCGGGCCTTATCGCGGCGTTTGCGGTACTCGGCGTCCTGTACGGTCGCACCTTCGCTCGCCTTGTGGATAACGGCGGCGATGCCGCTCGCCTTGGCGGCCGCGAGATTGACCGTATTCAAGTGATAGAGATCGATGATCGAATCAATCATGCCTCCCCCCGGCTCGTGGTCGAAAATCGTTGCGTGCCCCCCGCATTCGAAGTAGACCGCAACGATTCGAGCCCCGCAACCAACGGCGAATATTCGGCGTGCGGAATTCGAAGACGACGTATACGCTGCCAGCTTGCAATCCCGATGCGGTGTAGAAGCGGTCTGTCATTCCGAAGAGCCTAGCGACGAGGAACCTGCTTTTCCGAAGTGATTGATGCGGCACGAAAGCAGATCCTTGCTCTGCTCGGGATGACAAAACAAGGAGACGCGTCGATGGCCCGCGCCACACCCGCTCCCATTACGTTCATCGTCTCCGGCGTGTCGCGGCCGCAGGCACCCGCCTTCGCATCGCGCGGCGCCGCAGCGCCCCCTCTCCCCGCGGGGCTCGTGCGCGGAACCATCAAGCACTCGGTGCGCGTGAGCGCGCAAAGAGGAGGCGGTCACAAATTCCGCGTGAGCGCCGTTCCAGGTGAGGACGTGGTCGTGCTGCACGTCGCGGGAGGTCCCGTCCTTATGTTGCATCCGGAGAATGCACGCGACTTGCTTCGTGCCCAGCACGGGGCGCAACGCGCGCGCGGCGATATCCGCGAAGTCACGATTCCCGCGACACTGCAATGGGCCGGGCTCGGATCGGATTTGGCACAGCGCGGCGTCAAGCGCGACATGCTAGGGAATGTTGTGCTTTCGGCCGTGGAGATCGTCACGGGAATAGGCGCCGATCCCGCTGCGGAATTCGTCGCGTCGAGCGTCGTGCGCCAGGTCGATGCACAAGTGGAGGCGGGCGTGTACCCGCTTTCGGCTGATGCGCTGTCCAAGCTGAAGGGAACACGTCAGCCCTTGTCGCAGATGCCCGCTGCGCCGGATGGCGGGCCGCTGCTGGTGCTCGTGCATGGAACGTTTTCCGAGACCAGCAGCGGGTTCAAGCATCTGTGGGTGCAGCACCCGCGGCATGTCCGGTCGCTCTTCGATCGTTACCACGGCCGCATATTCGGCTTCGATCACCCGACGCTCGGCGCGAGCCCGATCGAAAATGCCTTGATGCTCGCGTCGGCTTGTCCGGCCGGAGCACAGCTGCACCTTCTTACGCATTCTCGCGGCGGGCTCGTGGCGGAAGTGCTCGCCCGGGTCTGTGGCGACCCCAAGCTCGGCGCCGACGACTTCGCGTTCTTCAAGGGGGACGCCTATCGGGCGCAACGCGACGCGTTGAAAGCGCTTGGCAAAGTGATCGCGGAACGCAAGCTTCGCGTCGAGCGCGTCGTGCGCGTCGCCTGTCCGGCGCGCGGAACGCTGCTCGCGTCGAAGCGGCTCGATGCTTACGTTTCGATTCTTAAATGGGCGCTGGAGCTCGCAGCCGTTCCGGTCGCACCCGCGATCGTCGAATTTCTGGGGGAAGTGGCACGGCGCCGCGCCGACCCGGAGTCGCTCCCTGGTCTCGCTGCTCAGATTCCGGACAGTCCGTTGGTGCGATGGCTGCATGCCGTCGACGACGCGATCCCCGGAGATTTGCGCGTGATCGCAGGCGACATCGAAGGGGACTCGGTGAGCTCGTGGCTCAAGACGCTCGTGGCCGACGCGTTTTACTGGACCGATCACGATCTGGTCGTGCAGTCGCGCTCGATGTACGGCGGCGCGCCGCGCGCGGCAGGGGCAACGTTCGTGTTCGATCAGGGTGGCAAGGTCTCGCACTTCAACTACTTCCACAACCAGCGCACCGCCGACGCGGTCGTCGACGCGCTGCTGCAGGATGCGCCGCAAGGCTTTCGCGTCATCGGGCCGCTCTCGTGGGCGGGCCAATCGTCCACCGGCGTGCGGGCAGCACGCCGAGGAGAGGGCGACGGTGCACCGGCTTCCGACAAACCCGCCGTGTTCGTGCTGCCCGGAATCCTCGGGAGCAATCTCAAGGCCGATGGCAAGCGCATCTGGCTAAGCGGTCGTCTGATCAACGGCCTCATGCGCCTCGAATACAAGGCTGGAGCGCCGGACGGCGTGGAGCCCGACGGGGCTATCGGTCTCACCTATGACGCCTTCGAGGATTTCCTCGCTAAGACTCACGAGGTGATCGAGTTCGCGTACGACTGGCGGCGGCCGATGGAAGGCGAGGCGCATCGATTGGCCAACGCGATCGAGGAAGCGCTCGCGGCGCGCGAGAGAAGCGGCCAGCCGGTACGCATCGTCGCTCACTCGATGGGCGGCCTCGTCGCGCGCACGATGCAGCTCGAGCGCCCCGAGGTCTGGCGACGCATGATAGCGCGCACCGGCGCGCGCATGCTGATGCTCGGCACGCCCAACGGCGGCTCGTGGGCGCCGATGCAAGTCCTCTCGGGCGACGACACGTTCGGCAACGCGCTGATCGCTGTCGGCGCCCCGTTTCGGGATCATGAGGCGCGCCAAGTCATGGCTGGGTTTCCCGGTTTCATCCAGTTGCAGGCGGCCCTTGCCGACACTGACCTTGCGCTCGACCGGCACGCCACCTGGCAGAAACTCGCCGACGACGACCTCAAGCAGGTGCGCATGTTCAACGAATGGCATCGCAACGAAATCCAGCTCAACGTGTATCGATGGGGGGTGCCGCCGCAGGACGTGATCGACCGCGCCGTAACGCTACGCGGGCGCCTCGACGCGCAGCGCGATCACGACCTCGATCCGTTCAAGGACAAGATGCTGCTGGTCACGGGAAGGGCGCGCTTCACGCCCGACGGCTATGAAATCGGTGATGCGGGTCTCGAATATCTCGATGCACCCGAGGCGGGCGACGGCCGCGTGACACTCGCAAGTGCGCGAATTCCCGGCGTGCGCACGTGGCAGATCGATTGCGAGCACGGCGATCTGCCGGCGCGCAAAGACGCATTCGCGGCGTACCTCGAACTGCTGGTCAACGGCACGACCGACCTGTTGGTGCCGGTAACGGACGCTGCGCCGATGCGAGGACGTGCGGAGGCGATCGCAGCAACGCATGTCCACAGCCGGCCTTCACGCGCGCGGGCGGTAAATGAGCCGCCGGGGTCCGCACGTGACGTGTTCACGCCCCAAGACAAGCGACCGGTCGTGAGCTCTACTGCGACGCGCGCGGCGCTCAGGATCAGCGTCGTCAACGGCGATCTCATGTTCGTGCGTCAGCCCCTGCTGCTCGGGCACTACACGTCGCTGCGTTTGACCGGCACCGAGCGCGTGGTCGACCACTTGCTCGGCGGCGCGATGAACGCGTCGCTCGCCGCGGGTCTGTATCCCGAGAGCCCCGGAGCGCATCAGGTTTTCGTCAATACCTGCGCGCCTCGCGACAATCCTCTGCAGTTGCCGCGCCCCGAAGCGGCCATCGTCGTGGGACTCGGCGCAGAAGGCAAACTGCGCGCCGCCGATCTCGTGTTAACGGTCAGGCAGGCCGTGATCGCCTGGGCGCAGCGCCTCACCGAAATGCCGGGTGGCGCTCCAGCGGTCTTCGAATTGGCGTCCACGCTGATCGGCAGCGGCGGCGTGGGCATCACGGCGGGACAAGCGGCGAGGCTCATCGCGCAAGGTGTGCACGAAGCCAACGAGCGTCTGGCCGAAGGCGCCCTGCCGCTCGTCAGCCATCTGCAGCTCGTCGAGTTGTATCTCGATCGCGCCGGCGACGTCTGGCGCGCGTTGCAGGTGCAGGTCGCTGCAGCGCCGGGCGAATACGAGCTCGCGCAAGCGGTGAGGCCCGGGCCAGGGGCGTTGCCTCGGTTGCTGGACTCAGGCTATCGAGGCGCAGACTACGATTTCATCTCCGCGCTGACCGAGCAGGACAAGAACGGCGAATCGCTGATCCAATACACGCTCGATACCAAGCGAGCTCGCAGCGAAGTCCGCGCACAGCAGACGCAAAGCAAGCTGCTGCGACAGCTCGTGGCAGAAGCGTCGAGCGACCAGAACACCGACGCACAAATCGGACGCACACTGTGCAAATTGCTGGTGCCGCTGGAGATGGAACCGTTTCTCGGCGGCACCACCGACATGCAGCTTGAGGTCGACGGGGGCACCGCCGGCATCCCATGGGAGCTGCTCGACAGCGACACGCCCGGCGGCGGCGATTCGAGGCCGTGGGCCATCCGCGCGAAGCTGCTGCGCAAGCTGCGCACCGCCGATTTTCGCTCGCAAGTCTCCGATGCGCGCGCCGAGGCGAGCGCGCTCATCATCGGCGAGCCCGCATGCGACCCTGCGCTTTATCCGCGCCTACCCGGGGCGCGCGACGAGGCGATCAAGGTCGCGGAGTGCCTGAGTGCTTCCAAAGCGCTCGGCGCGCAACGCGTCATGTCGTTGATCAGCCCCGACGACCCGGCGGGGTTCGGCCCCAACGCGAAAACCATCGTCAGTGCCCTGCTCGGCCGTGACTGGCGCATCGTGCACATCGCGGGGCATGGGGCGCTTCCCGAGAAGACGGATCCCGTGCCAGAAGGGGCAGACAACCCACCGCAGCGCGATGGAGATCCGCGTGGCGTCGTGCTCTCCGACGGAACCTTTCTCGGCCCTCGCGAGATTCACAACATGCGCGTGGTTCCGGAGCTCGTGTTCGTCAACTGCTGTCACCTCGGCGCGCGCGATGCGGCGGAGCTGTTGAGGGCGGATCGTCCGGTGTATTCGGCGCGGTCCGATCCCGCACGTTTCGCCGCCGGCGTGGCCGAGGAGCTGATCAAGATCGGCGTTCGTTGCGTCATCGCCGCCGGGTGGGCGATCGATGACGCTGCCGCTGGCGCATTCGCCACGTCGTTCTACGAGTCGCTGCTGCGCGGTCAACGCTTTATCGACGCAGTCGCGGACGCGCGCGAAGCGGCATGGGCAACGGGCGGCAATACCTGGGCGGCCTATCAGTGCTACGGCGACCCGGACTGGCGCTTCATCGCCGACGTCGGCGACGCGCAACGCCCGCCGCCACTCGCCGACGAGTTCGCGGGCGTGGCCGCGTCGAAGACGTTAGTCCTCGCGCTCGAATCGCTCGCCGTGAAGAGCCAATACCAGAAGGCGCCGGAGGGCGACCAACGGGAGAAGATCCGTCACCTCGAAGCGCGCTTCGAATCGCTTTGGGGCCACATCGGCGAGGTTGCGGAAGGATTCGGACGGGCGTGGGCGGAGGCGGGCGACCGCACGGCTGCGATCAAGTGGTACGAACGCGCGCTCGACGCAAACGACGGTACCGCATCGCTCAAGGCGGTCGAGCAGCTCGGGAACCTGCGCGTCAAGAACGGATGGGACATGGCGGAGGAGGCGATGAAGGAAGGCAAGAAACGCGATGCCGGGCTCCGGCGCGCGCGCGAAGAAATCGAGGCGGCGCGCGCGCTCCTCGAACGCGCCGCGGAGCTTTCGCCCACGTCCGAGCGCGAAAGCCTGTGCGGCTCCGCATGGAAGCGCCTGGCGATGCTAGAAGCGGCGGCACGACGTCCTCGCGACGAAGCAAAAGCGCTCGAGAATATGAGGGACCGTTACACGAAGGCCGAACAGATGGCCCGCGCCCATCGCAACGACAAGCTTTTTTACCCGGCGCTCAATCGAATGGCCGCCGAGCTCATCGTGGATGCGGGCAAGCCGAGATGGCGCGGCTTCGATCGAGTTGCACTCGAAGAAGTTCGAGCCAATCTGGCTGCCAACGCGCGCGACGACCCCGACTTCTGGAGTGTCGTCGGGCTCGCAGAGCTTCGCGTCTATCAGGCCGTGGCTGCGCGCAAGCTCGCAACCGAGCTCGACTCGATCATTCGCGAGTACGACGATCTGCACGTGCGCATCAATGCATCTTCGATGTGGAGACCGGTATTGGAGCAGCTTCGCTTCGTGCTGCCGAAATACGCAGCGCGCGCGACCACCGCTGAAAAGAACGCGGTTGCGGCGCTCACGCGCCATGTCGAAGGGCTGGCGAATGCGACAGCAAGCTGACAAGAGCGCGATTCGCTGTCGGATTGCCAGCCGGGACGCAATGAGGTACGGTGGAATTTCCCGGGTCCGCTTTCCCCTCCGCTTGCGGCGTCACGTAGCGCAAGCGTACGAGATAAAACGCATGGAAGAGACTCAGGTAATGCATCCCTTGTCGCAATGTCGCCAGCGCGCGCGGCTTCCGGGCGACCGCACGGTGCTAAGTGTTGTCGGCGCGATTTGATTGCCTTCGACCTTGGACTCGAACGCCAGTCGCCCCGCTCCGCCAGCCGATACCGGCTCGGTGATCCTGAACGGGCTCAGCGACGCTTCATTGGTTCTATTGCAGCTGGAACACCGGGTCGAGCCCTTCTTCCGCCCGGTGCTCGACGCCGTGCTCCGCGATCCCATCGCGAGGCTGGTCACCGCGTTGATCAACCGCAGGCGTCCGAACGAGGGCTTCAAGCTCGCCGAGGAAAGGCCGATACCGGATGAGGAAGCGCATCTGCAGTCGATCATCACGACCTTCGAGGCGCAGATGCGCAAGCTGTGGAAGCCGGGAGGATTCGAGCGCGGTGGAAACACCAAGACGCATGGCATCGTGCGCGCGGAGTTCATCGTTCACGACGATCTTCCCGCGAAGCTGCGGCATGGCATCTATGCGCGTCCCCAAACGTACCGGGCATGGGTGCGTTTTTCAGGTCCCGGTCCGTATGTGACACCGGACATCGACGACGTGGGGTTCATGAGCATCAGCGTCAAGCTCCTGGGCGTACCGGGGCCTAAGCTGATGGACGAAGAGAAGTTCACGCAGGACATGTTCGGCGTTTCCACGCCCACGTTCGTGACGCCGGATACCAGAGCGAACGCGCAATTGCAAAAGCAGAGTCTCAAGAACGCGCCGATTTTCTATTTCGTCAACTTCCGCGAGTCGCATGTCCTCGATCTCATCATGCAGGGGCTGTGGATCAAGGTGCAGAGCAGCCCGTTCGAAGCTCCCTATTTCAGCTGCGTTCCGTACCTTCTCGGCGAGGGGCAGGCGATGCAGTATTCGTTCTGGCCGAAGACGAAAAAGCGGACTCCGATCCCTCGGCTGCCGTTACGCCCGCCGGACGACTATCTGCGCGATGCGATGGTCGCTACGCTCGCCAAGGAGGACGTCGAGCTCGACGTTCGACTGCAGGTCCAGACCGACCCGCACCTCATGCCGATCGAGAACAACGCCGTGCTTTGGCCGGAGAAGCTCTCCCCCCGCGTTTCGGTGGCGACGCTGCGCATTCCCCGCCAGGTCTTCAACTCGCGCGCGCAGATTGAATTCGCCAAACGCCTCTCGTTCAACCCGTGGCATTGCATCGCCGAGCATCGCCCGTTGGGCAATCAAAGCCGGGCTCGACGCAGGATGTATTGGGAGCTTTCGCAGCTGCGGCACACGATGAACAACGTGCCCCACTACGAGCCGACGGGCGACGAGGTTTTCGAGTAGCGCACGATGACGCCGCAGGCGAGCTTCATGATCCTCGCGCCGATCGTTCCAGAGCGCGAGTCGGAGCTTCGCCGGTTGCTCGCATCGATGAACGACGCGCCCGGGCGCGTGAATCCGAGCAACGCGCTGATACCGTTCGACCAGTTCGACACGCTGCATTTCGCTCGATTCGTCATTCTGGACGACAAGACGCTGGAAGACGTTCGCGTCCATGGCATGCCGGTTCGCATTTATCCGATCTATCTTGCCTTCCTGGGCGACATCGACGGCGATCCGAATGCCTTTCTCGGAAACCTGGCGAAACGGGCGGAGAGAGGATTGCGCTCGATTTTTTCGTGTTGCGAAGGGTTCGCGAGCGATACCGATCTCGCTGGCTGGATGAAGAGCCACAGTGTCCGTCCCACTGCGAGTTACGTGAATTGGCGAGGGCGGACCGTGCGCCGGATTCGCGAAGACGAGGCGCTGAAGCATGCGCTCGAAGAGTACGTCCAGAGACATGCGACCGTTCTGACCGGCATTCCGCCGCGGGAGATCTTGTCGAAGCTGCAGCAGTTCGTCGCGGCGGAGAAATCGGCGGGACGCCTTGCATTGTCCGACGAGAGTCCCACGCCAATCGGTTGGTCGATCAGGAATGCGCTGCATCTGATCGGTGTGCCGCTGCTTTTCTTGCTTGCGTTGCCCTTGCTCATCGTGATCGCACCGTTCTTTCTCATTCGGCTTCGGCGCCTGGAGAAAACGGATGTCGAGCTGTGCGGGCGCGTGGACCAGGCACACTCTGACGGACTGTCGCTTCTGGAGGATCGCGACGTCACCAATCAGTTCAACGCGATGGCAAGTCGGAAACCGGGCTTCGTGCGGCTGTTGACGCTGCTCGGCGTCCTTGCGACCGTCGACTACGCGGCGCGGCACATTGTCAGGAACGGCCGCTTGGGGCGCATACGGACGATTCACTTCGCTCGCTGGGTGTTGCTCGACGGCAGGAAGCGGGGAACGTTTTTCAGCAATTACGACGGCACAGTCGAGAGTTACATGGACGATTTCATCAACAAGGCAGGTTTCGGTCTCAACGCGATTTTCTGCAACGCCATCGGCTATCCCAGAACAAATTGGCTAGTGCGCGATGGATGTGAGGACGAACAGAAGTACAGGAACTTCCTGCGTCGTCACACTCTTCCGACGCAGGTCTGGTACAAGGCCTATCCTGGCTTGACGGCGATCGATCTGGAGAGGAATCGACGCATCCGTGACGGATTGGAGTCGTCGTCGATGAGCGAACGGGAAACGCGCGAATGGCTCGCACTCCTATGAAGCCGAGCGACGTCGACTATAGCGACGTGCAGGGCTTGGTCCGCTTCGGATACGGGAAAATGACGGAAGCCTCGTATGCTCACCTGCGCGTCAAGGATGTCATGGCGGCGCGCACTTGGCTGCGGAGCGCCCCCGTCACCTGCGCCGTCGCCATGACGCCTCCCCCGTCTACTGCGATGCAGGTAGCTTTCACTGCCGCAGGTCTCGAGGCGCTCGGCGTACCGCGCTCGGTCCTGGCGGGCTTCTCTTCGGAGTTCCTGACGGGAATGACTGAAGAAAATCGTGCCCGCCGCCTGGGTGATGTCGGAAACAACGCCCCCTCGCAGTGGGAATGGGGCTACGCCACGAGCGTGCCTCATCTCATGGTGATGTTCTTCGCCGAGCCGGGCCGCCTCCAGCCCTTGATCCAGGACTCCAGGGGAAACGCATGGAATGCAGCATTCGAGGAGCAGCGCTGGCTTGGCACGGCGGATCTCGATGGAGTTGAACCTTTTGGTTTCGCCGACGGCATCAGCCAGCCGCAGATCGATTGGGAGCGGCAGCGCGATGTGACTCGCCCGCAAATCGATTACAGCAACGTGGTTGCGCTCGGAGAGTTTTTGCTCGGATACTCTAACGAGTACAACAAGTACACCGATCGGCCGCTGATCGGCGCGGATTCTTCCGACGCGAGCGGCTTGCCCGCCGCGGAAGATGTCCCGGGGAAAAAGGATATCGGTCGCAACGGAACGTATCTCGTGATGCGCCAGTTGCGTCAGGACGTCCGGGGTTTCTGGCAGTTCATCAACCAGCAAGCCGGTGGAAATCCTGCGGAGGCCGACAAGCTTGCCGCGGCGTTCGTGGGCCGCACGAGAGCAGGCGATCCATTGGTGCCGACGCAGGAGCAACCGATTCCCGGCGTCGGACCAGACCCGGAACAAATTCGTCAGAATCAATTCACGTTCGCCAAAGATCCGATGGGAGCGAGATGTCCATTTGGCGCTCATGTACATCGGCAGAATCCGCGCAACACCGATTACCCGGGACGCCCGACCGGACTCGCAAAGCTCGTCACCATGCTCGGTTTTGGTCCAGGAGGTTTCCGAGACGATCTGATGTCCCCCGTTCGCTTTCATCGCATTCTGCGGCGCGGCCGTGAATACGGCAGCGGACTCTCGCCGGCCGATGCGCTCGCGCCGTCGCGATCGACCGATCCCGACGAGCACGGCTTGCACTTCATATGTCTCAACGCGAATATCTCGCGTCAATTCGAGTTCTTGCAAAACGCCTGGACGATGAACACTAAGTTTTCCGGCTTGACGGGAGAAAGCGATCCGTTGGTGGGCAATCGCGAGCCGATAGCGGGATGTCCGACGACCGCCGATTTCACGCTGCAGAAGAACGACGGCTTGCGGCGTCGCCTCTCAGGTCTGCCGCAATTCATCACCGTGCGCGGCGGCGCCTATTTCTTTCTTCCGGGGCTTGCCGCCTTGCGCTATTTCGCGCGCGCAGAAAATCGGTAGCGTCAGAACTGCAGCGCGAAATTGATGAGACGCTTCTTTCCCCAGTAGACGACGCCCAAGTATCGACCGGGCGCGATCAGCCGGATCTCGTCGCGGATCCGTTGCGCGACGAGCGACGTTTCGGAGTAATCGAGCACGATGCACTCCTTGCCGTCCAACCAGCTTGCGCCTTTATAGACTTTCGCGATGATCGCCTGGAGTCCGAGCGCGAGAATGCGATTCTTCAACGTTCCGTGCGCGGCGTCGAAAATCTTTCCTTGCCACGCGAAATGGTTGATCAGCTCGGCGATCTGGGCGGTGTATTGCGTACCTGCGGCGATTATCGCGGTGCCTGCCGCTTCGCCGTCCGGGATGTCGCCCGGAGGACTGTTGTCGAACAACTCGTCGAGTTGAGCCTGCGACAGGGTCAGCAATTGCGGCACGTCGTAAGTCATGTTGCCTCCTTGCATCTTGAAATTGTCAGACAAGGGGTTCAGGATTGCAACGCCCGCCAGGCACGGTCCTTCGCTCCATCAGTGCACGACAGTTCGTGCATGGGCCACGCTGTGATGTCTCGCTTCGCGGTCGGCCCATCGCACGCGATCACGTTTGAGGTTCAGCCATGACGACCACGAAACGGCTCGCCGCGCTGTGTGCTGCATTGAGCGCCCTGATCCTCGCATGTTGCAGCACGCTTCCGTCGCTACATTCGTGCGGCGCCGGCGCGGGCAATATTCGCGATGAAGCGTTGTGCGCAGGCCGCACTGCCGAGACCTTTCCTGCCGCCGACGAGGACTACTTCCGGGACATGGACTACGGCGTCACACGGACTCCGAGTCAAGTCGCCGCGGCGCTTGCCCCCTATGTTCCGGGCATCACACCCGAACAAGCCGTCTCGGCAGCGGTCAAGGGGCGCAATACATGGATCGTCTGGTCGGGGGGCGATGACCGCTTGTGGGATGTCCTTTCCGTGCGAAGCACCGGCATCCTCGATTTCTTGAAGATCCTGTCCAATCACCCCAGCCTGAAGGACTACAGTCGCGACAACCGCTGGCGATATCTCGGGCTGATCAACGAGCCGTGCTTCGAGAAAGGCGCCGGACCACGCAAGGACCGCTACGGCCTGTGGCTCGACACGCGTCGCGCAGATTGTCCTCCCGATCCGTTCGAAAACGAGACCAAATATCCGGGCGTCGAGATCGGCGCGCGGGGTAAGACCGTTCCCGTCGGGTCGTATTACGGCTACGCCACGGGCATCGTGGGATTGCGTCTGCTACCCAATCCCGACTTCGACGAGGCCGCCGCGAAGCGATGGGATCCCGAACGCTATTACACGGATCCGAGCTACTACAACGACAAGAACCTCGTGAAGCCTTACCGGGTTGGAATGTCCTGTGGCTTCTGCCATGTCGGACCGAACCCGAGCAACCCGCCCAAGGACCCGGAGCATCCCAATTGGGAGAATCTCAACTCGAATCCCGGGGCGCAGTATTTCTGGGTCGATCGGATCTTCGTCTGGGAGGTGACCGAATCGAGCTTCGCGTACCAGCTCTTCCACACCTCGCGCCCGGGCGCGCTCGATACGTCGTTCGTGTCCACCGACTATATGAACAACCCGCGCACAATGAATTCGCTGTACAACTTCGGGGCGCGGATGGCGTTGGCGTTGAAGTGGGGGAAGGAAAAGCTCTCCGGCGGCGAGCTGAACAATCAGCACCTCAACAAATACGTTTCCGCCGGTCCCCTGACGCAGTTCTATCAAGCGCCGAACACCGTATGGACGCCGCGGGTTCTCAAGGACGGGTCCGACTCGGTCGGCGCGCTCGGCGCGTTGAACCGAGTATTCGTCAACATCGGATTGTTCAGCGAGGAATGGCTGGAGCACTTCAGGCCGTTCATCGGCGGAAGGCAGTTCACGCCGTTCGAGATCGCAGTCGCCGACAAGAATTCGAGCTATTGGAAGGCGACCGAGGCGCAGACACCGGACGTGGCGCTGTTCTTTCTCGCCACCGCGAAACCCGACCTCCTAAAGGATGCGCCCGGCGGTCGCGCCTACCTCACCGCGAGCGAGGAAGAGTTGCGCCGCGGCAAGACCGTGTTCGCCGAACGCTGTGCGCGCTGCCACTCGAGCAAGCTTCCGGAGAAGGCGTTTCAGTTCTTCCAGGTGGAGGCGTGCGGCGGAGCCGGTTACCTCAAGTGCTGGAACGATTATTGGGGCTGGACCAAATCGAGCGAGTTCAAAAGCGCGATGACGACGATCGCATTGGCGGACGACTTCGCGTCGAATAATTATTTCTCCACCGAGCTGCGCGTGCCCGTCACCTTGCTAGAGACCAACGCGTGCTCGTCGCTCGCAACCAACGCGCTCGCGGGCGACATCTGGGACAACTTTTCATCGACCACGTACAAAAGCCTGCCGTCGGTCGGAACGATCACCATTCACCACCCGATCACCGGCGAGCCGCGCAAGTACGAGATGCCGGCTGGCGGGCGCGGCTACATTCGTCCGCCGTCGCTCGTGAGTCTCTGGTCTTCGGCGCCGTTCCTACTGAATAACTCGCTGGGCGATTTCTATTGGAGCGGTTCGGTTGCCGATCGGATGAAATCGTTCGACAGCGGTATCGAGCAACTGCTCTGGCCAGAGAAGCGAAAGGGCTCCAGAAAATACGTGACCGCATCCGGCAAGGAAGTGCCGGGTCACATCGACGTTACCTCGGCGCGAAGCTACCTGCGCGTTCCTAAAGGCTACCTGCCCGACTTCCTGCAGCCCTTGGTGGGGCCGTTGAGCTACGCGCAACCGTGGCTGTTCAGCGAAGGGGGTATCGAGCTCGGGCCGATCCCTCAAGGCACGCCCATCAATCTGCTCTCCAACATCGATCTCGAGCAAAGGGCGCAGGTTCTCGACGTCGTCGTGCGATCCACGCGCGCTCTGAAGGCACTGCCGCAGGGCGCGACGGACGACGAGGCGCGAAAAGCGTTCGCGTCCCTCGTCGATCCGATGCTCGCGGTCAGCAAATGCCCGGACTTCGTCGTCAATCGCGGTCACTACTTCGGGACCGAGTACTTTGCCGAGGAAACCGGCTTGAGCGACCAGGACAAGCGCGCGCTGATCTCGTTTCTCAAGACGCTGTGATGGTGCAGCGGCGGGCTGCGCCCACTGCGGGCATCACCCGGCGCCGCTTCTTTCGACTCTGCAGCGTTTGGCTTTCGACACTGGGGGCGCTCGCAAGCGGGTGCACTTCACTGCTCGGCGGCAGCGACGCGGCGTCACCATCGGAGCCGCTTCGTTGCGCATCCTCCGATGGCGACGACGCGTTCGACTATGTTGTCGTGGGTTCGGGCGCGGGCGGCGGCCCGCTCGCTGCCAATCTTGCGCTGGCCGGATTCAAGGTGCTGCTGCTCGAGGCCGGTGGCGACGAGCAATCGTGGGACTACGAAGTTCCCGCGTTTCACGCACGGGCGTCGGAGGACGAACACTTCGCGTGGAACTTCTACGTTCGCCATTATGCGGACGATGCGCAGCAGCGCCGCGATCCGAAATTCCGCGCCGAGCGCGACGGCGTGCTCTACCCGCGTTGCGCGACTCTCGGCGGCTGCACCGCCCACAACGCGATGATCCTGATCTATCCGCACGACAGCGACTGGGACCACATCGCTGCGATCACGGGAGATCCATCGTGGGCCAGCGAAAACATGCGGCACTATTTCGAACGGCTCGAACGATGCGAGTACGCTCGTCCCGAGCCCGACAGCCGGCATGGCTTTCAGGGCTGGCTCACGACCAATGTTGCCGATCCGCTGCTCATTGCGCGAGATCGCCTCCTCAAGAAACTGCTGTTCGCGTCACTGATCGAGTCGCTCGGTACGGTTCAGGGATGGCTGTCCAGAGCTCTGGGACGGCTCGATAAGGGCATCGATCCCAACGGATGGAGGTTCGTCCGCGAGCGCGGCGAAGGTCTTTGCATGACACCCATTACGACGCACGAAGGGCGGCGCGTTGGGACTCGCGAGTACATCCGCAACGTGCAACGCGCATGCGGGGATCGCCTGGTCGTGCGCACTCATGCGCTGGCGACTCGCGTTGTGCTCGACGACGCACTCCGCGCAACCGGTGTCGAGTACTTCGCAGGCTCGCATTTGTATCGCGCCGACCCCCGCTTCGAGCAAGCGAGTGTGCCGCAGCGACTCCATGTCACGGTGAAGCGCGAGGTGATTCTTTGTGCCGGCGCATTCAATACGCCACAGTTGCTCAAGCTTTCCGGCATCGGTCCTCGGGTGGAATTGGAACGCCATGGCATCCCGGTCAGGGTTGATCTCCCGGGCGTAGGCGAGAACTTGCAGGATCGCTACGAGATTTCCGTCGTGACCCGGATGACGCGCGATTTTTCGCTGATGAAAGGGATGAAGTTGCGCCCGCCGTTGCCCGGCGAAGAGCCCGATCCGCAGTTTCGCGCGTGGCTCGAGGGCAGGGGTCCGTACACCAGCAACGGGGCGGTCGTTTCGATGGTGAAGCGATCGGCGCCGGGCCTGCCCGACCCCGACCTGTTCATCTTCGGTCTCCTCGGTTCGTTTAAGGGCTATTTTCCGGGCTACGCGCAAGACATCGCGCAAGAACAAGACGTGTTCACATGGGCGATCCTCAAGGCGCATACACGTAACACCGGCCACGTAAGTCTCCGCTCGAACGATCCGCGCGACATGCCGGAGATCGACTTCCGATACTTCGAGGCGGGTCCGGAAGCCGACGCGGATCTGGAGGCCGTTGTTGAGGGCGTGCAGACGGTGCGCAACATCAACGAGCGTTGCCGGGAGATCGTCGAGGAGGAAATCGTTCCCGGAAAGGAGGTCGACACTCGGGAAAAAGTTCGCAAGTTCATCAAGGACGGCGCGTGGGGTCACCATGCGTGCGGGACGTGCAAGATCGGCGCGGCGAGCGATGCCACAGCCGTGGTCGACAGCCAGTTCAGGGTTCGTGGAATGCGAAATCTACGGGTCGTCGACGCATCGATCTTTCCGAAGATTCCGGGATTCTTCATTGTCTCGGCGGTGTACATGGCGAGCGAGAAGGCGTCCGACGTGATCGTTGCGGACGCGAGAAAATCGATGGCGTAGCATTCACTTGGGTTCTATTGACTCCGTCATGGCCGACATCCGGATCCGACTCGTAGCCGTCGAGTTCCTGCGGCCTGGTCCACCGCACAATCAGCTCCTGTCCCCGCTGACGCAGTATCTAGCGGTGTGTGGAGACGCAGGCGCTGGTGTTGTGACCGTGCCATACGAGCACGCGGCCTTCGAGCGGCGGTTGAAGGAGCTCCGCTACGAAACGGGCGACCCTGACGATCGACTGGCGATGCTGCACGACGTCGGCGCCGATATGGGCAAGATCCTCGGCGCCGTTCCAGGACTTCCCGGTGCGCTGACCGTCGATCCCAACGAGTCGGGGACGCTAATCCAACTTCGGCTCACGCTGTCGGCGTCCGAGCTTGCGCACCTGCCGTTCGAGCTGGCCAAGGTGCCGGCGGGCGCGGGCGCGATTACCGAGAACTGGTTGTCGATCCGGACGCGCCCTCCGGTATGTCTGACGCGCAACATCCGGACAGTTTCGCCCGAAGGCGTCGTGTGGCCTCATCACCCACGCGTGCTCTTCATCTCCGGCGACCCCGACAACGTGCCGTTCTCGGCACACCGTGCCGCGCTGGTCGAAGCGATCGAACCCTTCCGGCGTCCCCGGCATGACGATCCATCGATGACAAATGACTGCGCCCGCGAGCAATTCGGCGATCTGCTGACGATCTTGAAAAATCCGACGCTCGCGGAGGTGATGCGCGAGTGCCACGAGACTTCCTACACGCACGTCCACATCCTCACTCATGGCGACGAAACGTCGAGTGACAGCTACGGGCTGGTGCTGCGCGACGAGGACGGCGCGCCCGATGTCGTCATCGGAGAGCGGTTCGCGAGCGCGCTGACGTCGATCGGTCGCGATGCCATTCGCCGTCCCGCCGTCGTGACAGTCGCGAGCTGCGATAGCGCCAACATCGGCACGGTGACCATTCCTGGCGCAAGCTTCGCGCATGCGCTGCACCAAGCGGGCATTGCGTTGGTGGTCGCGTCGCAGTTTCCGCTCAGCATGGAAGGGTCGCTTCCGCTGGCGGGCACGCTGTTCCAGGGTTTGTTGTGGGGCGAGCACCCGCTCGTCCTGCTGCAGCGGCTGCGCTCCGAATTGCACGCACGCTACACATCGACGTGGCACGACTGGGCGAGCCTCGTCGTGTACGAAGCCCTCCCACAGGCGCTCGGCGGACAATTGGACGCGCTCCGGTATTTTCAGACCAAGCGCGCGATCGAAGCTGCGCTGGAACGCATCGACGATGTGATCCACGCGAAGCATGACGCGGTGAGCGCAGGGTCGCCTCGCGAGTTGCTCGAGACCTTGGATCAAGCGGTCGAGCGCGCGGTCGAACGGCTTCCGCTGAACGGCCAGTACGCGGTCGAATGTCTGGGATTGCGTGCCAGCGCAAGAAAGCGACTCGCTTACGCCGCGTTTGCACTGACGGCCGAGAGCCCAGTAAAGGCAGCGGACCTGCGCGGCCGCGATACCTACGATCTGCTCGAGCAGGCATACGTCGACTATGACGAAGCAGTTCGCCGTCTGCTTGTCAGCGACGCGACCACCGTTTATCGAGTCTCCACGCTTCATTGGGTGCTCGTGCAAGCGATATGTCTGGCGGCGGTGCTGGGCCGCGATGATGTGGAAGAGCGCTGGATGGCGGCCAAGCTCAGCGCCGATTTGTACACGGCTCATACCGATCCCGAACAGCGCGCATGGGCGCACGCAAGCCTGGCCGAGCTCTGGTTGCTGAAGTTGAGCCAACGAGAATCGAGCGAAACCCAACGGCAACGGTTCGCTGCGTGCGCGCTGGAGCACGTGAACAGGTTGGTCGCGGCGTATCCCTCGCGCGCCGAATTTCCCGTGACATCGACGCTGCGGCAGTTTCGACGTTATATCGAATGGTGGGGGAGCTCGCACTTCGAGCAGGGCCTTGCTGAGCGGGCTTCATCGCCGCGTCCATCCTGGGACGCGTTGATCGATACCGCACAGGATCTCATACGGAGGCTCGAGCGCAGGACCGCTCGGCCCGCGTCCGAACCGCGTCCCACGCCGCCGCCAGCATTGCGGGTTGAACGGCCCAAGTCGCAATCTCCGACGTCGAGCGCGCCGCCCCGCATTCGCAACGGCCCGTTTTTCGACATCGAAATGCTCCCCGCTGGCCATGGCGATGCGCTTTGGATCGAGTACGGCGACGCCGACGTGTGTCATCGCTGGCTGATCGATTGCGGAACCCAGCAGACGGCACCCAACCTGTTGCGAAGGGTGGAGCAGATTCCGAAGAGCGAACGGATGCTCGAGCTTTTCGTGATGACCCACATCGATTCCGATCACATCGGCGGGGCGTTGCCATTCCTCCGCGCCGCGAGAGAGGGGTTGCGCTTCGGCGATGTGTGGTTCAACGGCTGGCGACATCTTTCGGGTCGCCTCGGCGCGCGTCAGGGTGAAGCCTTTTCGACCGCGATCGAGGATCTCAGATTGCCTTGGAACGCGTGGCGCGAGGGCAACGCCATCGCGATCGATGGCGAGACGCTTCCCGAGCACGTTCTGCCCGGCGGAATGAAGCTCACGTTGCTCTCGCCAGCGCCGCGCGAGCTCAAGAAGCTCGCGCCCGTGTGGGTGCAGGAGCTGAAACGTTATGGGCTGGAACCCGGTTCGCGCGTCGACTACAGCCGATTCCTGAAAGGCACGCCGTCGACATCGACGAACGTGGACGAGCTCGCCGATGCTCCGTTCAGCGGTGATGCCGGAGCGCCGAACGGAACGAGCATCGCGTTGCTCGCCGAATTCGGCGGGGCCGCCGCCGTACTGGGCGCCGACGCATACGCGCCAGTGCTCGCCGCTTCTATCAAGCGGCTGCTACAGCAACGCGGGATCGACCGCCTCAAGGTGGACGTGTTCAAGCTCGCTCACCATGGCAGCCAGAACAATCTCAACAAGGATCTTCTCGCGCTGCTCGATTGTCGACACTACCTGCTGTCGACGAATGGCGATTATTTCTGTCATCCTGATCGGCAGGCGATCGGCCGGATCGTCAAATACGGCGGCGCGCGACCGACGCTCCACTTCAATTACCGCACGCGTTACAACGACGTCTGGGCGCAACCGGATCTGCAGGAAAAATATTCGTATGCGGCACATTTTCCCGAAGCGGATACGCAGGGTCTCGCCGTTTCACTGGTCGCGCCTCGGAACTAGCTGTCGATCTGTCATTCCGAGGAGCGTCAGCGACGAGGAACCTGCTGTTCGGCGCCCAAACAAAAAGCAGGTCCTTCGCTTCGCTCAGGATGACATCATCGGAGGCATCGAGGCGAATATTCGCTTTCACTGTGGGAATTGATGTGATCTACAATCCTTCGCACCCATTGCGAAAGGAGACGACACCATGGCCAAGGGCATGTCGATGCATTTGGGATTGAACGCTGTCGATCCCGATCATTACCAAGGGTGGAGTGGAAAGTTAGCTGCTTGCGAGGCCGACGCCGACGACATGGAGACCATCGCCAAAAGCAAGGCGTTTGCTGCCACCAAGCTTTTGACCAAACACGCGACTCGCCGCGCTGTAATGCATGGCCTCTCTGAGGCGGCGAGCAAGCTCGCGAGCGGAGACATTTTTTTTCTGACGTACTCGGGGCACGGAGGTCAAGTTCCCGACGTCAACGGCGATGAAGACGATCGGATGGACGAAACCTGGTGCTTGTTCGACGGCGAGCTTATCGATGATGAGCTCTTCGATGCCTTCGGCAAGTTCAAGCCCGGTGTTCGTATATTGGTGCTGTCGGATTCATGCCATAGCGGCACGGTTACGCGCGAAATGTACTATCGCGCGAAACCGATGACGCGCACGGAGGGCGCCGAAGTCCGTTATCGCAACATGCCGCGTGACGTGGCGTTGCGGGTCTATCGCGCGCACAAGAAGTTCTACGACGAGCTTCAGGCGGGGAAGAAGCGCAAGACCGAAACGGGCGACATCGGCGCGTCGGTCCTTCTGATCTCCGGCTGCCAGGACAACCAGCTCTCGTCGGATGGCGAGTTTAACGGGCTGTTCACGGCACGGCTGCTCGAAGTGTGGAAGGACGGCAAGTTCAAGAAATCGTATCCGCGCTTCCATCGTGCCATCGTCGATCTGATGCCGCCGGATCAGACGCCCAACTACTTCATCGCCGGCGCCGTCGACAAGGCGTTCGCCAAGCAGACACCGTTCACCCTCTGACTTGATCCGAGCTGGGCGGCGCGCTACGCGACATCGTCGCGATATGCGCGCCGTACCAGCGGCGAAGACATTTCCATAGCCTCCAACGCCCGTGGCGGCAGTTGCATCTGACGCGAGACCTTGCGCCAGGTACCGTCCGGCTGACACTGGTAATTGTTGACGATTGCGCCCGTTGGATAGGCTTTGCCCTCGAAATAACAAACGGCAGCAGCCGATTGCGAGATGCAAAGGCTCGCAACGAGGATCAATGATCGAATCAGCATAATTCGCCTCCAGTCAAGGCAGCGCAGTTGTGCGCTCTTACTTGCATTCGGTGGGGATTCCACCGTGCTCCTTGAACCATTGCACCGCTTGGTCGTCCGGCCGCATGAAACCCTTTTGACAGGCACTGGCGATGATTCCTCGGAGCCTTGCGACGACTGCGCTGTAGGATCCTGGACGGTTTGATTCGCGATCGATTTCCAGCTGAGCGTAGGTTGCGGCAAAGGTTGGCAACGCACGGGTGGCTTCATTCGACCCGCTCGTCACGGCGTATTGCAGCACCTGTTCCAGGGCCTTCGCGCGCTCATCTGGTGTGCGCGCTGCGTGCGCGGCATCGATCAGTCCGGCCATTTCGTTCTTCCCGTCCCAGGACGGCAGGGTCGCAACCATGGCCGCTTCTATGGCTGCTTTGCGCTGGCTACGTTCCGCTTGTGTACGCTGCTCAGCGCTGTTGACGTACCATGCCCCTCCGAGGACGAACGCTATCAGCACCGCTGCCACTCCGAAGCGCGTCGTTGCGCGCTTCCGATCACGATCACGGAACGTGTTCTGCTGAGCGTCCATTATCGGCCGCAACAGCAGGTCATGACTCACTTCGAGCCGCTCCTCGCCGCCGAACCACTCGCGCCGCAGTACACCGCGCTCCAGCAGTTTGTCGACACCATCCTTGACGGCGGGGGGTTGAGCATCAAGCGCCCTGACCGGATAAAGCACACGTTGACCGTCAGCCGTCACGAGCGCCGTCTCTACGAATCGGCGCACCGCAGGCCCGGCGCCGGCGGTCGCCCAGCGGTAATACTCGTCGAAAATATCTTCTGGCTTCTTGAGCTTCACCAGACCGACGTCGATCGTCTGCTGTCCGCGAAGCTGCCGCTCGGTGTTCAAGTAGAAGCAGACCACGGAAAGGATGGCGGGCTCGACGACCAGATCGCGCAACGTGGACTCCGAGGGATTCGCGCCGCGTGCGCTGCTGCCTAGCAAAAGCTGCAGCAAACCGGCTTGATGACCCACGCTGCGGACCAGCAGCGCGGCCGCCGTGGCATCGACCAGCATCTTGCCCGCGCCTTGCACGACCTCGCGGGCCTGTTCTCCGTCGAGCGGCTCGAGGCGCAGATGGTTCTCGATCACGGAAGGCACGATCGTGCGCAATTGCCGGACCTGCGGCAGGTAGTCCTCGCGAAACGAGAGGATGACGCGGTAATCTGCCCTGGCCATCTCGAACCGATACTCGTCGCTATTCGGAAGATCCATCGCCCCAAGGCGCGCGGGAACCCGGTTCTCGACGAGCTCGGAGAGGCTGTCGAGCAGGGCCTTGATCTTGGGCACCGCTGCGCTGGTTTCGTCGAGAATCTGGAACACCTCCTCGAACTGGTCGAACACGAGCACCGGAGTGACGATTCGATTGTTGGCATCCCAGAAGTCGAACGATTCGCGGTGGAACAGCTCCCAAAGCGACGGCGCCTCGAAGGTGCCCGTTGCTTCGACGTTGTGCGCCTTCGCGGCAGCCGCCACGGTGCGGATGACCTCGGCCACTGGGTCGCGGCCGTCCTCGAGCAACGCGCGCGGACGCAGGTACACGGGGAAGAAGCCGCGGGCCATCAATCGCGGCGCGAGGCCAGCGCGCACCAGACTCGTCTTGCCGAGTCCGGCGCGTCCGTACAGCAGCGTCAGCAGCGAACGGTTCGTTCGCGCGAGCAGGTCGCTGATCTCCGAATCGCGTCCGAAGAAGAAGTGGGTATCGGCCTCGCGATAGGGTCGCATGCCCGGCCACGGGCTCTGCTCCGAGAGCCTCTGCTCCGCGAGCGTTTGCTCCGGGAGCGCCTGTTCTGCGAGCGTCTCCTTCGAGAGCGTCCGCTCCGAGAGCGCGCCGGCCTCGACCATGGCTACGACAGCGCCCGCTGTTCCTTGCGAAAGCGCTGTTGTTCCATGCGCAGGCCGTCCGCCAGTGCGTTCATGTCGGCGGGATCGAACAACCGAGTAGCCTGCATGGCACCGAAGATTTCCGGGATTTCCACGCCGTTCTCGCTCAGCACGGGGAAGATGAATTTGCGATTGGCGCGATCCATCCGAAGCGTGCGTTCCGCGGCGCCGTTCCACTCAAGCCAAAAATAGGAGTCGCTTTCGCGTGCCGTATTGCGGCTCACGAGCGGAACGAAGCAGGCGCAGTCCGCGATGCGATGCTTGATCTCGATGTCCCAGTTCGCGCCCTTTGTGAGCCCGCCCGCGTCGTCCTTCCAGACATCGATGCGTCGCTCGGAGAGAAACGTAAATAGCTTTTCCGCCTTGTCGCGATCGTCGTGGCTGTAGCTCAGGAACACCTTGTGCGCAGCGTCCCGTGTCGGCGGAGGCGACGAGGGTCCGCCAGCGTTGGATCCGGTGCGCTCTTCAACCGGTGACCGCCCCGCTTGCCGCTCTTTCCAGCGACGGTGAAGCTCGTCGACGAATCCTGCAGAGTCGCCCGGCACGACGAACGCTCGACGTCCAAAGGTGCGCAGGTACGCCGAGAATGTCTCGTCGGTATCGCCGACGTTTTCAACCAGGAAGTTGCTCGAGCGCTGCGCGGAAATTGGGCCGCCGCGCAGGCTGCGCAGAAAGAATCGACCGAGCCAATCCGGGATCTTGCAACCGATCGCGAGAAGGTGGCGATCTTTGACCGCATCCAGCAGGTTGACCGGGCGATACTTCTCACCCTGCAGTGCGAATACGAACTCCAGCGAATTCTCTACGGTGACCACCCAGTTCGGGCAGGTCTCTCTCGCGCCGAGCAGCTTGAAGACCGTTACGCCGTCGGCGTCCTCGAGCGGCCCGGGCAGGTCGTGGTAACCGTCCGGCGCGAAGGAGATTGTGTGCACGGTGTCACCTTTTGCGCGGCGTACTTCAGCCACGGCCCGTTCGAGGAATCCGTCGATCCCGGTGGAAAGGAACAACCGGAAATCGTCGATCTCGGCGAGCCGCTTCAAGGGATCCAGCGCCGGCGTCGCGCGGTCGAGCTCGTTGCGCAGCATCAGGTGAAACGACTCGGCACTGTAGACGGTCGTGCGCGCTGACTCGACGAACAGCTCGTTCAGCGTCCACGGCGTGTCACGGGGTGCGATGCCAAGCCGCTTGGCGAGTGGATCGACAACCGCATCGAGGACTGGCACGCGTTTGCCATCTCCTGCATCGACGAGCGACAACGCGCGCCCCACGATGGGAACGACCTTTCGAAGCTCGATCAGGTTGAGGAGCTCGTTCCAGGTCTCCTCTGGAAAGACTTGTGATTCGTTTGCCATGGCGCCTCCCAAAGCGACATTGCTCGTCAGCGACTCGGCCGCTCTCGCGGCACACATTCGCGCAGACGCTCGTAGTTTGTTCTCGACAACGATCCGGGGCGATCGACTTTTCCGCGTTCCTCCTGCAGGATTTTCCCGACATACGCGCGCATCGTCGCCAACGATCCGCTCGCGCGCCATTCGGCTTCGCTCGTCTTGGCGCCGTGCAAGGCCGTCATCGGCGGCATCGGGGTCTTGGGTCGGTCGTCGGCTACCAGATCCCACATCGCGAGCCGAACATAAAGGCGCGGAGCGCAATGCGCGAGATTCGTCCGCACCTGTTGCGGCGTTCCCGTGAGAAAGTTGGCCGGAGATGGGTCACCCGAACGGTGGCATTGCGCGCAATGAACGTAGAACGCGCTTACCTCGCTAGTAACGACTCTCGCGTCCTCGGTTTCGACTGCTACCGTTTCCGCCTTCGGCGCGGCCGCAATGCTCCGGTCGTCGAGACAGCACCACGGGCGCGGTGGCAACCCGAGGCCGCGCTCCAGCGCAGCGAGCACCGCCGCGCGACGAAACGGCCGCGCTGACAGCGCATCCGCGCTCGCTTCCTGTTGCAGAGCGGCTGCTACGTCGAGTACCGGGGCGAAGTCCTCGGCGATCGTGACGATGGCTTCGCCATTCGATGAATGACCCGACCCCTTGGATGGAATCGTCCACGTCAATCGGATGTTTTCGATAGCGCTTCCGTCGCCGCGCCGAACATGCGCTCCGTCGCGTGTGATGCGCAGCGTCGCGTCCATCTGTGATCGCGACGCGACGAGCGACCCACGATTGATCGAGTTGTTTCGCAACACTTCGGGCTCACCATGCTCGTTCGCGAACGTCACGCGATCGACGCTGCCGCCGATAATCCGCATGCCGTCGATCAGCAGCGATCCCTCGAGCCGCGGCGGCGAGCCGCGTGCGACTTCCGACGCGTTGCAGACAAACGAGACGCGTTGTCGCGTTGACGTGATGCGCGTCATGCCGATAGAGCAAACGAAGGTCGCATGCCGGCGCGGCGCCCTGTTCTCCATCGCTCTGCGATAAAGCTGAGCGTCGAGGCGACGCGCATCGGAATCGGTGAAGAACTCCGCAAGTCCCGCAACGAGTCGGCGCGACAGCAGGTCGGGGTCGTCCCACGACCACGTCTCGAGTGGTGGACGTGGTGCAAGGGGGTCGTACACTGCCGCCACATTCGCATCGACCGTGTAATTGGGGGTCGCGCCGTCGTCGCCGCTGTGCTCCAGCAGCGGATCGCGGTTGGGCAGACCCGGATCCGGAATCGCAAGCCCTCGGCCACGCTGAGTCGATGCGAGCGCGACCATCGCGGCGCGAACCCACTCGCGATACGCAGATGAGGCGGCGTCGTACGCCTGGCCTCCGCTCAGCTTGTACTGCAGCGCCGCGATCATGGCCTGCCCGCGACAGCGCGCCTCCATTGCGCCGGTACCAAGCGCGGCGCACCCGTGTCGCCATAACCATTGATAACCGGCGAGGCGATTGGCGCGACGGATCGCCGCGTCGATCGCGCCGGAGATGTCGACACCGCGTTCGACGTCGACCCCTTCGAAACGCGCCGCGACGTTGCGCAGCACGGCCGCCACGCGCAGATTCGCGTTGGTCTCGCTCCAGAGCCCGCGCGAGAAGATCGGACCGCCGTTTTGATGACAGGCCATGCAGAGCACGCGCCGCGCGTACGTGACCTTCGCGCGGCCACCCGCACGGTAGTCGGTCACCACCTGGAATTCGAAGCGACCCGCGGCCTCGTTGTAGCTGATCACTTCGATGGCGTCGGCGCTCGGCTGGTAGCCCAGGTAGAGCCGATCTTTCAGCGGCAGCATGCCAACGGCGCCACGCGGCTCGCGATCCAATGCGACGACAACGCGAGGCGATGCAAAGAATGCCGGAGCTGCGGCGTTGCGCTGCAAAGAGCGGCCGAGCGGGATCAACACGGCGTCGATCGATGAAGAACCGATCCGGTTCAGAAGCGCACTGAAGGGAAACGGAACGCCTTCCGTCACGCGCGCGGAATGGCCGCTGAGCAACAGGAAATCGAACAACGATCGTCCGACAGGCGGAACATCGGGACCCGGGTCGGCTGCGTCAACGCTCCACGCTGCTTCATCGGTATGCGTCAAGACGGCGTCGTGGGTCGCCGGTATCGGCTGCGCGTTTACCTCCACGATCGAAAGCGAAGCGGCGGCCAAGAACATGACCGACGCACGGCCGCAACGCGACCATTGCCAAACGGGCCGCCGCTGCGTACCGCTCGCGACGCATTCCCTGCGCAAGACCATGGGGCCCGCCCGTCGGCTCGCGACTCTGCCGGAATACCGTGCGGGCAGATTACGCTTTTACAATTATGTGCGCTACAAGTAGGATGAATCGACAGGATTGGCCCGGTCGGGAGGGTGCCATGAAGCGTTTCGTGCCGTGGGCGATCGGGGCGGGATTGGCCGTCGCTTGCGCGCTGGCCCTGACGCGACTCGAAGGGTCCGTATCGCTGGAGTCGACCGTCGTCGCAGCAGTTTCGGGCGATCCGGCCAAGTCGACCACGGCCCCGACGCCGCAGAAGTCGATCGTCGACCAGGATGCTCCCTATTACGAGGCCTGCGCTCGCCAGAGACTGAACGATTCGGAGTGCGTCGGCCGTCTGATCTGGTTCAAGGCTACTGGCGGCAACGAGCGTTTCCACACGTACACGTTCCAACAGCGCGTTGGCGTGCTCGTCGACTGGTACCGGGTTCTACGCGCCGACCACCGCGACGACCGCTTTCGCGCGTGGGGCATCATCAACGACCCGGCGTGTTGTCGGCCCGGCGACCCGGATTGTCCGGCGAGATCGCCGAACGAGACCTACGGATTCGATTGGTGTCCGGGTGACGACGTGCTGCTGAAGTACGTCGGCAAATCCGGCTACATCGACCCCGCCTGCAGCCTCAAGGATGCGCCGCTCGATCCCTCTGACCCGCACTCGCACGGCGGCAAGATCGACCTAAGACATTCTCCATGCGACCTTCGCTTCGGCACCTCGACCGGTGCCCTGGGCTTTCGCAAGTTCCCGAACCCGCGGTTCGATGCGGAGCGGTGGCGGACATTGAACGGAGGAACGCTCGGAACATGGGACGGGTTTCGGCGGACGATGGCTTCCACCACGGGAATCCCGTCCGACGAGCGGGTGAGCAAACTCGCCGATGCCTCGGTCGAACCGCCGTTCCTGATCGGCACCACCTGTGGATCGTGCCATATCGCCTTCGACCCGCGGAATCCGCCCGCCGACCCTGCGCATCCGCGATGGGAAAACATCAAGGGCCTGATCGGCAACCAGTACACCCGGATGTCGGAAGTGCTCGGGTCAGGCATGCCCCGCACCAGTCTCGAATGGCAGATGTTCGCGCATCCGCGGCCGGGTGTGACCGACACGTCCGCGATCTCGCACGACCAGATCAACAACCCGGGCACGATCAACGCGATCATCAACCTGTCGCAGCGACCCACGTTCCCCGGCGGAGTTCTCAGCAAGTGGCGCAAGTCGGATACCTGCGGTTCCGAGCGTGACGAGGACAAATGCTGGTGCGAACCGGGCCGCGACGGAAAGTGTTGGAGCAAAAGCACGCGAAACGACGACGCGACGATCGTTCGGATCGCAGGCAAGGCGGTAACGTTGCCGGGGGTCCACCACATCTTGAAAGGCGGCGAGGACAGCATCGGCGTGCTGGAGGCGATTCAACGCGTGTACTTGAATATCGGCTCGTGCGCTGAGGCGTGCTGGGTCAATCATCTGACCGACATGCGCCAGGTCGATCCGCAGCAGCGTGGATTCGGGCAGACGCCGTTCGACATTGGTCAATGTCGGCGCGACTGTCCCAATTTCCGCGCGCTCGAGGACCGGCTCGTCAACATCGCGGACTTCTTTCTCTCCGCGGAAGGCGACGCGACCGATCTTCACGTGGCGCGCGATCATGCGCGCAAAATGCGCAACCCACGCGCGCCGGAATACACGCGCGCCGACCTGATCGTCGATCTCGAAAAGGAATTCGGGCGCGGGGCTGTACTTCGCGGCAAGCAGATCTTCGCGCGCAACTGTGCACGTTGCCATTCGAGCATTTCCGAAACGCTCGGCGGACCGTTTGAAAGCCGCGACTATTACGCGGTGAACGACTCGCACCCGCGGAAGCCACGCGCCGATTTCCTGGGCAACGATCAGTCCACGCCGGTCACCGAGATCGGCACCTTCCACTGCCGGGCGCTGCATTCCAACCACATGGCCGGGCGTCTTTATCACGAATACGCTTCGCAAACGTTGCACGAGCGCCCCATCGTCGCGGATCTTCCGGAGCACAAGGCGTTCAAGGACGGGGGCCGCGGCTACTACCGCAACATCTCGCTCGTGAACGTGTGGGCGACGGCGCCTTTCATGCACAACAACGCGATCGGCCCCGAGATTTGCGGGAAGCCGCACAATCAGGACAACGATTTCTTCCGCGCGCGGTATGTGGACTCGGACGGCAAGCTCAAGACCGACCAGCCTGCCTGCATATCTTATGACCCGAGCGTCGAAGGGCGTTTCGAGCTCTACAAGCGCTCGATGCAAGACCTGCTGCATCCGCGGGACCGCAGCACGAAAGTCACGCTGACCGATCGCGATATCGTCATCGACGTCGGCATCCGCACATGGAACGGCAGGGAAGAGCGCGCGCTGGCGGGTTCCGGGCAGCTACGCATTCCCGCGGGTACGCGCGTTGGCACGATCGGTGGGTTGCTGCACAAAGGGTTGATCGACGATCTCTATCTCGCTATGCGCGATCCGTCGAAGCTGGAGGCTGCGGGCAAAGCCGATCTCGTCCCGGAGCTCAAGGACATCGCGAGCGAGCTTGTTCGCAGCCGAGGGAAGTTTGTCGATGTGCTCAGGGAGAGGCGCGAGTTCGTCCGGCAGAACTACACGACTTGCCTCGACTACATCGAGAACGGCGGGCACCGCTTCGGGGAAGATCTTTCCGAAAGCGACAAGAAGGCGTTGACCGCCTTCCTCGCTACGCTCTGAACAGCTGGCCTGTCATTCGACACCAAAGCAGGTCCCTCGCTGCGCTCGGGATGACAAAGACAGAATTTGACGAACTGCTAATCATGATTGTACGTATGCACACCAAGCTTGCGATGCTCGTCGCGATTGGATCCATGCTGGGCGGCTGCGAATGGTTGGAGTCTAAGCGGCCAGAGCTTACGTTCGCCCCGTATGACAAGTCGTACGCGTCGAAGCCGGATTTCGCTCGGGTCGAATATCGCTATCCGCTGACGCGATCGCAGCGAGCGCGCCTTGCGCCGGAACACTTGGCGGCGCTCGACCAAGAGCAAATCGACCAGATCTACGCGCGGCTCACCGCCGGGCCGATTCCGGACGGGCCGTTCGACGGAACAATCTTGCTGCCGCGGGGCGCGAGCGGCAAGTTGCGGATCGCCGAGATTGCCGGCGGCTTCACAGAGCTCGCGCTGCATCTCAAGGGACTTGAGATCGAATCGCTCGGAGAAGCGATATGGAAAGGCAAAGTGTTCTACCGCAATGAAGGCGTACTCCGCAATCGGATACAGAACCTCGACGTGCTGAAGACGATCGGCCTCGTGGAACCCGAGCCGCGCAAACACGCAGTCGAAGACAAAGAAACATGGCTCCTCTTTCCGGCGAAGCTCTACTGCGGGCAGAGCCTCCTCGATGCGCGGCGCGAGTCGATCATCATCGATTACTTTTTCAGCGACGAGATTGCCGGCTATCAGGAGAAACCGGATTTCCTGGCGGGTCGCCGCGGCCTGCGCGTGCGTGATGAAATCAGGATGGTGCGGCCCGGGTTCTATCTGGGTCGCGCCTACCTGGACCGTGGATTCCTGCTCAACTTCACGCTGTACAACGACGAAATCGCACGACGCGATGTCGATGCGTTCGCGAGTTCGTCGCCGCTGCAGGAGGACTGCTACACCGGAACGCAACAACCGTTCGCCAAGGCGATTGCGAAGCAGCCGGCGCGTACCGAGTAATTGCACCGATTCTCTGATTGGGCGCGGACCTACTACGTGACGATGTCCCCGAACGAGGTTATGCTGCCGGCCCGCGGATGCAATCCATGACAAAGCTGTTTGATGAGTCGGCCACTGCGCATATTTCGTCTTAGCCTTTCGCTGCTGCTCTGCCTTACTTTCGGTAGCAGCTACGCTGCCGACCTCCCGTCCGAGATTGTTCACATCCCGTTCGAAGGCGCGGATGCTTCGACTATGGGCATGGTCGCAGGCGTGTTCCTACCGCCGGGTGAAGGACCGTTTCCTGTCTTGATCTACTCCCATGGACGGTCAGGAACCGAGGTGGAGCGCAGCTTCACCAAAATTCCCGATTCACGCGGCCATGTTCGCTACTGGATCAGAAAAGGATTTGCGGTTGTCGCCGCGATACGACCCGGCTACGGTGAAACGCATGGCATCGATCGCGAAGACTCCGGCGTGCGTTACGACGTTTTCGGCAACTGTTGGGGAGAACCTAACTTCGAACGCTCCGCATCCGCGGCAAGCGAAGCGGTATTGGCCACAATCAAATGGGCGCGGTTGCAGCCTTGGGCGGATGCAAAGCGGATCGTCCTCATGGGCGCGTCGATGGGTGGCTTGGCTTCCATCGCAAGCGCTGCGACAAATCCTGATGGCGTCGTTGCGTACATAAACTTTTCCGGTGGTACTGGAGGTAATGGGAAGCGAGCGCCCGAACAGAGCTGTGGTTTAGAGATGATGCCCGCGCTCATGTCGTCATACGGCAAGACGGCGCGTGTGCCCGGTTTGTGGCTTTATGCGCAGAACGATTCTTTCTGGGGTGCGGACCGGCCGCGCGCGTGGCATCGTGCATTCGCCACAAACGAAAACTCGACGCAATTCGTGATGACCGACGCTGTGCCCAATGCCGACGGGCATCAGTTGTTGACGCGCGGTAGTCGCCTCTGGTCCGTGCCCGTTGGCCGGTTCCTCGAGGAACTCGGTTTCTAGGGCCTAAACCGATTCCATGTCTTTCGCCATTCGCTTCCTTAGCTCCGGATCGGGGAGACGGCCGTAGAGCGCGCCCATGTTCTCAACCATGTGCGCTGACTTCGATGTCGCCGGAATCGCGCATGTCACAAGCGGATGGGATACGACAAATTTGAGAAAGAACTGCGCCCAGTTCGCGCAGTCGAACTCGCGCGCGTAGACCGGCAGCGATCTGCCGCGCACTGCCGAAAACAGCTTGCCGCCATCGAACGGTCGATTGATGACGACCGCAAGCTTGCGCTCCGCAGCCAGCGGCAGCAACCGCGCTTCCACGCGGCGGTCGGCGAAGTTATAGGTGAACTGCACGAAGTCGAACTGCTCGCGCAACAGCGCACGCTCCATTTCGGCGTGCTTTTGTCCTTCTGAAGTTGTGACGCCGATGTAGCGGATGTGGCCCGCCGCCTTGAGTTCCTGGAGCGTTTCGAGATGCGATTCCCACTGAACGAGATTGTGGACCTGCACGAGGTCGAAGCGCCGCACACCCCACAGGCGTCGCGACTGATCGAATTGCCAGCGTCCCACAGTTTTGGCGGGCGTCCAAATCTTCGTCGCGGAGAACAGCGTGCCGCGATTTGGCGTTTCCTTGAGCAGGTCGCCGATCACCGCTTCGGAGTATCCATACATCGGCGAAGAGTCGATCATTGCGCCGCCGCGCGCGAAGAACGTCTGCATCACGGGGACCAGCGGCGCTTCGTTCGTCAGATCGGGCGTAACATTGAACGTGATCCAGGTGCCGAGGCCGATGGCCGGCAGACGATCGCCGGTGCCCGGAATCGTGCGCATGATTGGCGTTTGCGACTCGGCCGTCGCGATGCGCGGCAAGGCGTGTCCCGCGGCGACGGCAGCGAGCGATCTTAGGAATCGACGTCGTCCGCCGCTCACGGCAACCGCGTACCCATCGCCCACTTGCGCGGCCATGAGCAATAGGGCGATTCGAGCGCGCGTCCCTGCGTATGGATTCGATAGAACATCGCCTCGACAGGCTCGCGCAGCCGTTCGCCGTAGTTCGAAAGCGCTCCCATCGCGGATCTGCAGGTCCGCTCCATGTTGCGCGACAATGCAACGGTGACGAATAACGCGTTTCTCGCATCGGCGACGCGGCCCGTCAACGCGCTTGCGATCGCATAGGTCGTCCAATCCTCAAAACGTCCCGTGCGCGATCGTCCGCCGCGATAAGTGAGCGCGACCAACGCAAGCTGGCGTGCCGTCTCGGGCTGCAATCGACTGGGCTTAAGATGCAGCAACGCCAGATTACCGGCGATTTCTGCGTCATACGGATTCGCGCCGAACGCCTTCAACTGCAGATCGAATGCCTCGGCCATGTTGCGACGCGACCAATAGGCATCCATCGCCTCGTCGTTGAGTCGCCGCGCTTCAGCCGGTGCGAGCCCTGGAGCGTGGATTGATCCGCCGTCCACCGTCCGCATTGATTGCGCCGCCTCGATGACCGAGCCATCCTGCATCGGATCGTCGGCGCTCTCTGCGACCCACAACACGCGCGCGATCTCGGATTGCGCTTGCGCCGCAATTCGCGGAACGACTTGGCGAAGCGCACGCCGCGCTTCGCTCGCGAATACATCCTCGCGATCGACGGGCTCAGCCTGCGCGAGATCCGCAGGTATCCCCTGCGTAGGTGGCGCAGGCGTCGCAACAACAGGCGGGGACGGTGCGATCGTGGCCTTGCCTTCCATAATCGATGGCGGCGGCTCCGCTTGTGCGACCTGTAGAGGAGTCGATGGCTTTACCGGCGCTTCGGTCACCGGCTTCTTGGGCGCCGCCGCCTGCAGTCGTCGATCCTCGATCGGTGCTGCCTTCTTGCCAACGAGTTGCAACACGCGCGAAAGCCAACCCGGTTCCGAGTTTCGTTCGACACGCGACGAACGCGCCCGTTCATGCGTCGGTGATGGAGGCGGCGCAGTTGGCGCGTCCGCGAAATGCGGGGACGTGGACGGTTCTTGTCGATTCGTCTCCGTGTTCGACGGCGCGTTCGACGATGACGGTCGCGAAGCCGTGTCGTGTTCGATTAACGGCGCCGCCAGCGCAACCTGTGTCGGCGCGGGCCGCGACTCTGCTAGCGCGAGCGCTTGCGTCTGCACCGAACCTGCCTTTGCGCCGCTCGATGTCGGTGACACGCTGTGCGCGCTCGAGGCAATTCGATTGACCGATGAAATAGGGAACGTCCGTTGCGTCCCCTTGGTGGATGGCGTCGCTTTGGACGATTGTGCGGCCAACGACGGGGCCGAATTCGCCTTCGCTTTTTTACCGCTTGTACTTGCGGTCTTGTTGACGTCCAGCGCTTTTCTCGGTGTGACGGGCGCGCGGAACGAGGCGGATTGCGATTCGCTGTCCGACACCGGCGAAGTCGAGTGTCCCTCCGCTGCAGCGGGCTTAGCAGGAAGCGATTCGTTCGCAGCGCTTGATTGCGTTGCAGAAGCAACAGGTGCCGCATCGGGGACCTGTGCCGGCGCTGTGCTCGGCACCGTTGGCCCGGTCGCCGATTTAGACGCGTCCGACGACGATGTCATCACACGGTCGGACGGCCACATCGCGCGCGACCACGTCTGCGATCGATCTACGACCGCGCGCGCGACATCGGGGAACAAAGCCGACGTCGCAACGGATGCAAGCGCGAGGATGACGAGCACGGAAGCTGCGGCCCCTGTGCGCGACATACCACGACGCGCGTAGGAACGAGCGGGATCATCACGCGGCGGAATCATTAGTGGAACGACCGTGTCGCGACTTGCCGCGACGGTGATCCGCGAATCGTTCGACACGCGCTCGTGCGGCGACAGGAACACGCGAATTGAAGGCGCAAGCCGCGTCATCGGCGTCAGCGGAGAAGCGCCCGTCGATACGACGTCGATGTCGCGCGCCAGCGTCCAACCGGATGCGAGCGACGACGCAAGATCCTTCTGACGCAGTCGCGCGCCGGTCACGTTGATCAACGCCGCATGCGGATACGCTTGCGGCGCGCCGCGATCGTGATGCTCGCGCAGCGCGAGAATCAGCGACTTCGCGGCGTCGTAACGCTCACCGGTCCAGCCGGTTGCCGCCGATTGGCGCACGGCGCCTTCGTCCGGCAGGTAACGCTTGAGCATCGCTGCCAGACTGTACATGTCGCAGCGCCAGTCGAGCTGCCGCGTCAGTGCGAGATCGCCGTTACGGCCTTCCTCGAGCGCCTTCAACAGCCGCGGCGATTGGTAGTCGTACTCGCGCTGCCAGCCGATCGGAAGCGGTTGCGTGAGCGCTTCTCCCGACACGAGCGCGAATGCGAAGTCGATGAGCGCGAGCTGTTCGAAGACTGGATGAAGACGCTCGTCGGGCGCGTCGCAGTCGAAGCTCGCAGGTCCGAGCGGAATGCAGACATTGTCGCCCTTGACGTCCAAGTGCACGAGCTGCAGTTGATGGATTTTCTTCAACGCGATCAGCGAGTGATGCGCGAGCGCCCACCAATGTGCGCAATCCTCGAACGCATGGCGATACACGCGGCCGTCGCGAATCAGCGGCAACAGCGTGGCCCATTGATCGACGGTCACGCCGGCGTCGTAGGTCTGAACAAGCTGCGCACCCGCAATCGAGCCGCGGTCGAACTGCACCACGTCGGGCACGCAGTCGACGCCGTGTCCGATAAGGCGGGCGAGAATGCGCCACTCGCGCTCGGTCCAGTGCCCGAAGTGTCCGTCGGTCGTGTCGAGAAAGCGCTTCGTGTAGCGGCGCCGTTCGCCCGGCACGACTGCTTCGCGAAACACCTCGACATGCTCACCCGTCGCCATTTTCAGGCGACCACGGCCGAACACACGATCGATGTGCTCAGGCGTCATCGCATCGCCATCCATGCAAAGCGACGGCGCTCGCGCGGCTTCCGACGGACGACGAGCAGCGTCGCGTCATCGATGCCTCCCCGCGAGCGCACGAGCTCGAGCAGTCGCTCGCAGGCATGTGACAGCGGCGCGTGCGTTCGCAGCGCGCCGCTGATTTCATTCGGGTCGACGTGCTTGTGCAAACCGTCGCTGCACAGCACGAGCATCTCGCCGTCACGCAGCGTGACACTTTCGATATTGGGCGCGACGACAGCGCCGTTGCCGACCATTCGCGCCGGATCGTTCGGCGAACCACCGGGCGGTGGCTGCTCGCCCAGATGTTCATACGTGTCGTCGCGCGTCAAAAGCTCGGCAGGATCGGAAAGCGCCGTGCGCGTGCGATAGATCCGGCAATCGCCGACCCACGCGATCAGCCAGTCGGCGAGCGAAGGGCCGATGCCTGCGCACAGCGCGACCGTCGCCGCGCCGGAGCCAGCGGTTTCACGAGCGATGCCGCGGCCCAATTCATGATCCGCATCGAGGAGCGCAGCGCGGATTGAAGCGGCATCGATGCGCCGCTGATCGAGCGATGCGTGCAGCCGTTGCACGAGCTCGCGACTCGTCCACGACGCCATCGCGCCGCCGCCGACGCCATCGGCGACCACATAAATGGGAGACGGACCGGGGAGAACGCTGTGCGAGTCCTCGTTCACCGCGCGACGCCGGCTGCAATCCGACGCGGCCGCCAGCTCGAGCTCGCTTGAACGCGCCGCGAACACCGCCTGCTGCGCGACGATCGCGCCGCTACGTTGCGCGCCGTCTGTGCGTGACGACATATCGGGTTCGCGCGGTGTGACCAGGCTCATCGATTGCTCACGCGCGGCGCGATAACGTCAGCGTGCATTCCGATTCACTTCCTGACTCGCCGCCGAGCGTCATCGGCTCGCCGACATTCCATCGAAATCGCGTTTGTACCGGATGGGTGACGCCGGCGACCTTCACACCATTGTCGCCGTGCACGATCACGTCGGCGCCGGCGTCGTCGAGCTTCACGATATCGACGTGGTGTCCCGAGACGTCTTCATGCGCCCAATCGATGACCAACCCTTGGCTGCGCGAGCGGCCGACGCCGAATGGAAGCGGCGCGACCGGAAGCTCAATGATGCGTTCGCCGGACGCCATCCGCACGGTCATCATCATGCCGCTGCCGCGGCGACGCGCGACGACGATCGGCGTCGACGGCGTGGTTGGCGCATGAACCGGAGGCGCGATCGGCGTTGTCAGCGCAGCGCTTTCACCGCGCGTGCGTAGCAATAGTTGCGGATAGTGCGCCGGTTCGCCGCGCGCGACCGCGGAGAGCACGATGCGTGCGCCGGCGACGACTTCGATCACCGATGCTCCATGTCCGGAACGCGCCGCATGCGCGCCGCTGCGTCCCAGCACCTTGTTCGCGGACTCGACGCGAATGCCGTTCGTCGATCCGCTGTCGGTCGCCCACCAGGCGCCTCGGTCGAACCAGATTTCGCAATGTCGGCGACTTGCGTATTCGCCGTTGACGACGATGTCGGATCCTTCGCCGCAACCGACGACGTAACGCTGGCCGGGAATCACCGAAGGCACTGTCACGCGGCGGTTGCCGTTCGCGTCGTCGATTTCGATTTCGAGCGTTCGGCCTGCAATGGGCGTGCGCGTAACTTCGAATCCGCGTCCCTTGTCCGTCGCGGCGACAACGCCGTGCTCCGACCAACGACCCTTGAGACTCACCTTGTAGGGATGCTCGCCCGCGCGCGGCTCGCTGCGCCGGAGCTCCGATAACAATTCACCGTAGGTCTCGTCCGCGGCCGGGTCATCGCGCGTTGCGTTCAGTCCACCGAAATGCGACAAATCGATCGCGCTCGCGTTGGGCAATCGGCCGATCACTTCCTTCGCCAGATATTGCTTGATCTGCTCGGGCTTGAACTCGCGCACGAAGCGCTGCAACAGCTCGCGTGACGGCTCGTCGCCCATGCACTCAACGGCGATCGATGTCAGCAGATAACGATCGTGCTCCGCGATTGCGAGGTGCATGCGGACATGGCTCGCGACGAAATGTTCGAGCTCTTGGCGCAGCGCACCGATCAGCGGCGCGTACGCGCCGAGGTGCTGTTGCGATCCCACAAGTCCTTCGTGCCCGCCGCCATTGCGCACGCCGTCCGTCCGTTGATCTCGCGTGCGCCGCATCACCGCCTGACCCAACGATGTCGGGCGCGGCGGCAAATCGACGCGCGTGAACAAACGGTTTACGCGATTGAGTACCCAACCCTTGAGCGCCATGTCTTCAGCTCCGATAAGCGATCACCATCGTGGCAAGCGGCCCCTTCGCGCTCAAATGTCGCACGCGCGGGGCTACCGGCAGACCATATCCATGCGACAGCCGATCGACAAATTGTCCCCACGCCGGCTGGATCGCTTCGCCGGCGTCGACGCGCGGCTTCAACGCCGGCAGCGACAAATCGATCTGCACGAGAATCCGCGAAACGCCGCCGACCTGGACGATCGCGCGACGAAAGGTGTCCTCCATGTCCTGCAGGCATTGCGCGAACGGTCCATCGAATGTCCAGACGAGCGGCGCTTCGACGCGATCATCGCGTGCTGTCGCTCGTCGCGGGCCACGGTGACCGTTGCGCTTCTGCTTCACTTGCCGTCCCCCGAAAGATATCCAGCATGACGCGCCACGATCTGCAGCGCGATCTCCGCAGCCGGATTGGGCCCGAGATCGCCCGCGCCGTGAATACGTCCACTGTCAGCGATCCAGTTGCGTTCGGTGAGCACGCCGATCACTTTCGTCCAACGCGCGTCGTTTCGATCGGTACGATACGCCGCCGTATACCATTTGTACGGCCGGAGCGGTCCGCACGCGCTGTGATCGCCGTGCCCTTTGGCCGTCGTTCCGGCGCAAAGGCGCGCGATCTCGTCAAGCGACCGTCCATCGTTGGGGAAGGTGGGCGTCCCGGTCTTTCCGGCGATCCAGTCGAAGTCGCGGCATGCGGTCGCATCAAACACCTGCTCGCAGGCGAGTCGGGCGGTCCCCGCGCGATGACTGTACGAGAGCCCGCTCAGGATAATCGACGCGGCGTCGGGCGCGATCTTGATCCGCTCAGGTGCCGCAAGATTCCAACGAAGAACCGCTGACTCGAGACGCGTCGCATCAGCGGGACCGACGCCGCGCAGTGCATGAACGAGATGCGGCTTTTCAACTGCGGTTTGACCATTCGCGGCCGCGGCGAGCGCCGCCATCATGCCCGCCACGCCCAGTGCGGTCGAGCGCGCCTGACCTTGTCCCCATCCTTCGGCGACGACGTCGACGACGCCGCGGCCACGGCACTTTTCCCAGTCGTCGCTCGTCAGGCGCGCGCCGTCCGCACCCGCCGCGCAACGTTCAACCTTCGCGGCGTCGAGCTGCGTCGCGGTGCGCAGGCGAAGCGGCGCGCCGATTTTGTCCCCGACCGACTCCACGAGCAGTCGTCCGTAAGGGACATTCAGTGCGAGTGGCGTGACGACACCCGACTCGTCGCTTGCATCGACAGCACGTCCAAATAGCAGATCGCGCTTGCCGCAATCGTCGTCGGCCACCGTGCATCCGCCGTTCCAGCCGAACGACAGGGCAGCGGACTGCACTTCCCATGGACGCCGGCAATTGGTGAATCGCTGATCTGCGCAGAACATGCGATCGAGGAAGCGTGCCGAATTCGACCGCATCAACTGCCCGCGCAGCGAATCGAGCGCCGGCGTCTTACCGCGCGCGACGTCGGCGCGTTCGATGCCGAGCCATCGCGCGCCGACGATCGGATCGGAGAGAAACGCCGCAGCCATGATCGGTTTGATGACCGACGCCGGCATCGCGTCGTGGAAGACCGCAGGGTTCAGCAGTGCATCGGGACGATAGCGAATCGGATACGGAAGACGCTTGTCGCAATGTGCAGCGCGGCCGGGACCGTCGTACTCTTGCCTTGTGCACGGCGAAAGCGTGCCGGCGAGCGCCTCGATGCGACCGGTCGCGACATCGATGATCGCGACGGCGGCCATTCGAACGACGGCGTGCTCGAGCATTCGATGGCCAATCGCCTGAGCCCCGTCTTCCTTGCGTTGCAGTCGAAGCGACTGGCAGACATCCTGGCGCCCTGTGTAGCAGGCGGCGATTCGCTGCGCGAGTGCTTGCACGGCGGGATCGATCGTGACGTCGATCGAAAAGCCAACATCGACCGGCGATCCGTGCACGTCGATTCTGTTGGGGCCGAAGCGATAGCTGGTCGGTAGCGCACTCGCATTTGGCTGTGCATCCGTATACAAACGATACAGCGCGCCGGTCGGACGCTGTAGTGTTGCGAGCGGCTGTAGCATCGCGCCAAGCGACGGTGGAACGCTCCACCGCGCATCGTCGACCGCGATCGCGTCGTTCGCCTCGCCGACGATCGGCTGCAGCGTTTTCATTTGGGAATCATCGCCGGCAAGGCCAAACATCTCGGGGCGGCTGCAAAGTTCGGCGTCGGCGCGGCGTGTCCCCGTGACAAAGTATGTGGGGAGCGCCGCGTCGCGGTGCGGCGCCGAGTTGCCGATATAGACGCAACCAGGCAAGCCGGTCCATGGATTTCGCCGCGCGATCTGTCGCGCCGAGATTTCCACGTATTGGTCGGGACGCCAGGTCGCCAGCGCACGATCGACGACGGTCCCGCGCCAGGCGAGGGTAGAGAGCATTCGGCCGTCGCCGCGCGCAAGCGTCGCGACCGCGGTCGCGATGTCCGCGCACTGCACCGTGAACCTGCGGCCCGGATAGTCGGGCGTTTCGACCGCAAGTTGCAACGTTGCTTGCAGCGAATCGAACCAGCGCGACGCGTCGAAACCTACGGCGTCCGTTACGCGACGATTTGCGCCTGTGCTGAAGCGCAGCAGCGCGACGTCGAGCTCCTCGAGTTGCGCCGCTAGTCGCTGCGCCGGCGAAAGATGGGCAGCCTGTGGTTTGGTGAGCCATCGCCTTACCTGTTGCAGCGCAGTGCCGCGACCGTCCCATTCGGCGCGACACTGCGGAACGCCTTCGAGAAGCGTATCTGCGCTCGGCAATGCCGAGCGAACATGATCGCGCCGCACGATCGCGCGTTCGAATGTCTTGAGCGCGGCGACTTGCCGGATGCTGACGTGCCGATCGCCGTTGCGCTGCGCGCTGATGGACGGATCCGATGGGCGCACTTCGGCCACGATCAAGAGCACGATCAGCAACACCGGAACGACGGCAGCGCTCGCGGCGATCGCCAGGTTTAGAAGCGTGACAGATCGCTGTTCAGGCATTGGCGGCGCGCTCAGGAACGTCGATATGCAGGCAGAGCGCAAAGAGCGCCATGTTGACGCAAAGCGACGTCATGCCGAAGCTCACGAACGGAAACGTCACGCCGGTGAGCGGGATGACGGCGAGGTTGCCGGCCACTGTCACCGCGAGCTGGCACAGCGCCAGCACGACCCAGGTGACCGAAAGCCAGCTCAGAAACGCCTGATCGTCGGTCGTCACGCGGCCCTGTGCGGCGATGAAGCGGGGCTCGCCACGCGTTACGCGACCGTGATGTCGAATCAACCGGTGCAGCCATACGGCGCACCCGATCGTGATTGACCATGCCAACGCAGCCCCGAAGGCGCCGACGAGCGCAGTGAATGTGTAGTCGCTTTGGATTTGCGCCGGGACGCCGGCGCATGTGTGCACGAACGAATAGCCGCACCACGGAACGTTGCCCAATCCGAAGCCTGCAGGCGGCGCGGCGCTTTGGAACCACGTGACGAGCGCAAGCTGATCGTTCGCCGAAGCGAGCGGCGCCGCGAGGTTTTCGAGTCGGGCCGCGGTCACGTCGTCGATCGAGCCGAGCTCGAACAACGCGGCGGTAAGTCCAACGATCCACGCGACGAACAGCACCATCGCGATCGCGAACGCCGGGCGCGTTTTCCGATACCGCGCGTGCCACCACATCGCGACCGAAGCGGCCGCGAACGCGCCGGTACCGTAGCCCGCGATCAGCAACGGTCCCATGTCGCGCGTCACGAACATCGCGCCGATCAGCGCCAGAATAACGAACACCAGCGGCGCGACATAACGGATGAGTGAGACGATCGAGTTGCCGCTCCTCGCAACGCGTTCGGCCAACGGCGTACCGCGCAGAAAGAAGAACCACGCGGCGCCGACAATGAGCCAAACGCGGCCGATTTCGGATGTGAATTGCCGCAAGTTCGTCAACAGCAGCCCGACAACGGCGACAAGTGCACCGACGATCAGAACGAACGCGACCGCCGCGCGGCGCGCGCCGAGACGCCGCCTGATGGCGTTTCCCACGGCGTCCAGCAGCGACAGGCACCACGCGAGCGCGCGGCCTAACGGTTGGCGCAGGAACACGAGCACGCTGAAGATCAGCATGGCGAGCCAAAGATGCCCCTGGTGATAGAGCGCGAGATAACGATTGCCCATGTATCCGTTGGCGGAAAGATCGAGCAGCAGCAACCAACCGATGCCGGTCAAGAACACGAGACCCGGATACCCGATGCGCGATGCGATCGTCTGCGGCCGCGCCGGTAACGTTCGGCCCAGCCACGGCGACGACACGAGGACGACCATGGCAATCGCGAGCAACCACACGACGAAGGACGCAGGCGCAGTGAACCACCACGGACCTTCGCGGCCGAGCACGAACGCGCGATCGGTTGCGAACGGCCACGGAACGCGACCGAGCCATGCGGCGGCGGCCCAGACGGCGAACGCCGATGCGACGCCGATCGCGGGCGCGATCGATCGCCGGGCCAACTGCAGCAATCCAAATCCGGCGAGCATCCAACCGGCCCATTGCCATCCGGCCGAATGCAATAACCCGCGCATCGCCTCATTTTTCGTCGCCATCGCGGGCGCGTGTCGCGCGTTGGCGGCGAGCGTGGCGCTTCGGGCCAGTGCTTCGGTTAAGCCGAGGGCGCCGCACGGCCCTTTGCCGGCAATCGACACGACCGGCAGCACGGCGGCGTCGGCAAGCGCTGCAGTACCCGGATGCCCGTCAAACGCGGCGCCCAGAAGCAGCACGGCGTTGGCGCGCGCGATATCGCGCTCGGCATTCGCGGCACGCGCGGACGATTGCGCCAGCGCGCCATCGACGATGTCGAACGCGCACGCCAGCGGCATGGGTCCGACGCCGTCCGGTCCGTCGAGCTCGTAGCGCTTGACGTAGGGCTGCACCTCGCGCTCAGCCGCTTCGATCGCATTGTCGAGCGACAGCAAATCGCCCAGGCCTTCGCGCTGCTGCAGGCGAAGCTCGGAAAGGCGCGCTTGTGCTTGGTTGAGCGGCGCGAGAAAGGCGGTCCAGGCGCGGACTCGCGCATCGGCTAACGCGAACGGCATGCGGCCGACATCAGCAGCCACGAATTCGCTGTCGATCGAGCGACAAAGCCGCTCGCGGACAAGCGGTTCGGCGAGTCTGCCATGCGACGCGCAAAGAGACGGCAACACGGGCTCGGGCAAGCCCTGGACAGCGATGATGGAGTCGGCAAAGCGCCGGTCGCGACCCACGTCGTCCGTTGCAACGCGGTCGAACCAAGGGAGCAGCGCGCCGATTGCGGCGGCAACCAGCGCTGTTTCGACCCATAGAGGCCACGCGACCGGCGTGCGCCGTGGCGCGGCTCTATCGCCTGCAATGCAAAGCGCCAAGGACGGGTCCCTCGTACGCGAAGCGTGACGCTATCGTGCGGTCAATCGGCGCGGAGCTTTCGTCGCTTCGTTGCCCCGAGGGTTCTGTGTCCGGCGCCTTCGCATTGTGCATCAGGAATGGCAAGGTGTGCACAGGAAAAAGCGCAAAAGAATGTATCGTTCAACAGCGCCAATGCCTTTCCCAATTCCTCTTCTACTGAACCGCCGCCGGCCCGTGATGTCGATCCGTTAAGTGAAAGTTGCAGTGCCCCTTTTCGCGTTAGTCGGAAACAATTACCGGAAATCGCCATCATCGGCGGGACACGCCCATTGATGGCAGTGTCTTATCGCTAACGGAGGCTCAAATGAAGGCGATGATGTTGCGGTTGGCGCCCAGCGCGACGACGATTATCCGCATGGACCACATGCATGTCTTATCCACCTTCCATTCGTATCGCATCGACTCGCCTCCCAACAAGAAGCGAATGCTTGTCGACACGATAAGCATGGCGCTGGAGATCCATGCGAAGCTGGAAGAAGAAATTTTCTATCCCGCGATGCGCAGGTATGCTGCGGACCTCGTCGACAAGAGTGTCCCCGAGCACAACGAGATGCGGCGTCTGATTGCGCGTCTGCGCGAAATACAACCCACAGATCAGGGATTCGATAGCACGGTGATGGAACTGATGCGCGATGTGATGCGGCACGTCGCCGACGAAGAAACGATTTTGCTGCCGGAAGCTGACCGTGTCCTGGGCGACCGACTGGACGAGCTCGGCGCACAGATGACGCGACGACGCTTCGAGCTCGCCGGGCCGCGCGCCGACGAGATCGCTGTCAACACGGTACGTTCGTTTCCCGGCGCGACGTTGGCGGTAACCGGCGCGGTCGTGCTGGTCGCGTTTCTTGGCGGGCTCGCGTTCGCGCGGTCGCCGCGCATTCGCGCATTGCCCGCGTCCGATGCCATACGCAAATTTCAACGCGCGAGGCGAGCGCGTGAAATCAAGCGGGCGTTGATGGGTCGGCTCAAGGGGATAGGCGTGACCTGATCTCCCGGTGAATCGCCGCGATAATGGCGTCTCGTCCCAACCGGAGATCGATATGGCCGAGATTGGCGTATGGGAAGACGCGGAGCCGGGTGTTCGGCGGAGAGTCCTCGAGGCGCAAGGTCAGCTCATGCTGATGGAGGTGCAGTTCGCCGGCAATGCGAAGGGCTACGTGCACAATCACGTTCACGAGCAGATCAGCTATTGCCTCGCTGGACGATTCGAATATTCACTGGATGGGCAGACCCATGTGTTGACGAAGGGTCAGTCCATTTATGTGCCGAGCAATGTGCGGCACGGCGCGACGGCGCTGGAACCCGGCACGCTGATCGACGTGTTTACCCCGGTGCGCGAAGATTTGCTCGGACGGCGTTAGTCCGGCAGCGTGCTCTCTCGCAATGACGAGACCGCAGGAACACTGGAAGGTCCGACCGCACGGCGATCTTCTGGAGATCGATGACGGCATTTTGACGGTCACGGGTCCGATTCGCATGCCTCTCGGAACCTTCCCGAGACGGATGACCGTCGTTCGCCTGAGCGATTCGCGGCTCGTCGTATGGAGCGCGATCGCGCTCGACGAAAAAGGAATGGCAAGGTTCGAAGCGTTCGGCCACGCCGCGTTCCTCGTCGTGCCGAACGACCATCACCGGCTCGACGCCAAGGCCTGGAAAGAGCGCTACCCGCAGATCAAGGTTGTCGCGCCGCAAGGCTCGCGCGCGAAAGTCGAGAACGTAGTGCCGGTCGACACGACGGCGCCGGATTTCGGCGACTCGAACGTGCGGTTCGCGACCGTGCCCGGCACCGAGGACCGCGAGGCATCGCTTACCGTGCGCACAAAAAATGGCACGACGCTCGTGCTGAACGATCTCGTCGGCAATATTCGCGATGCGTCCGGCATCACCGGGTGGCTGCTGGGACTCGCCGGCTTTGCCGGCAAGTCGGCGCAGATTCCGAGAGTGGTGAAGTGGAATCTCGTCGACGACGCGAACGCCTTGCGCGCGCAACTCCTGCAATGGGCCGGGATGGATTCGCTGAAGCGCATCGTGGTCTCGCACGGCGAGGCGATCGAAACGAATCCTCAACAGACGCTGCGCGAATTGGCCGGGTCCCTTGCCGCGACCGGTAACGCTCACGCGTTCTGAATGATCGCCATGATGTTGCCTTCGCTGTCCTTGAACCACGCCGCCTTCGCCCCGCCGGCAGTCACAACGCCGCTGGGACTCTTCTCGCCGGGCATGTCGTAGTTCTCGAATACAACGCCGCGCGCCTTCAACTCGGCAACTTCGCGCTCGACGTCATCGACCTGCCAAAACGCCTGGCTCGCCTGCGACGTGCCTGCATTGGGCGTCGGGTAGAGAAAGCACCCAGTCTTGTCGCCGAATTCGTAAACGACGCCGCCCGCCACCTCTCGTTTTGGTTGAAAGCCGAGCTTCTTTTCGTAGAACTGTCGCGCGCGAGCGACGTCCTTCGCGGGGATGTATGCGTACAACGGAAATTTTTGCAGCATCTGTCGCTCCAATGCTGTTGAGAAAACATGCCGCCGAATGACGGCTGCGGAGCGTCGGGCTACTGGGTGGGCGCTGGACTGGATCCGAGCTCCACGACACTCTTGAATCCGCCCCAGAACATGCGCTTCCCGTCGAACGGCATCTTTTGCGGATCCATCATGTCTTTCATCCGCGGGTCTTCCATCACCTTGGCGTTGATGCTGTCGCGGTCCTCCCGCGACTTGTAGATGATCCATGAGAACGCGACGACTTCATCGTCCTTAAGCTGCACGCTTTGCGGAAACGACGTGACCTTTCCGGGCTTTACGTCGTCGGCAATACATTCCCAGTATTGAAGCGCGCCGTGCTCCATCCAGATCTTGCCGGCGTGCTCGGCAACGCGACGGTAGTCGTCGAGCTTGCTGCGTGGCACCGGTACAACGAATCCATCAACGTAGTGCGCCATTTGGATCTCCTTCGCGTGGTCAATTAGCTTCGAGTCGCGCCGGCGCCGCCGGGTTTCGCGGGCGGTCAATCAATTTGCCCAGAATTCAAGCCGGCGTTCGGCGCGACTGCGCCTTGGCCTTCTGCACCTTCGCGTCGATCGCATGACACTCCTCGCCCGTGAACTTGGCGGCGAGCGCATCGAGGAACACACGCGTGCGCGTCGGCATCAAACGGCGGCCCGGAAACACCGCCCACGCGGAAACCGGTGGCAAATGCCAATCGGGTAGCACCTGCACGAGCTCGCCGCGTTGCAGATATGGCAAGGCGAAATAATCATTGATGACGGTGACGCCCGCGCCCGCGAGCGCCATGCGCATGAGCAGCTCGGGTGAATTCGCCGTCGCGCGCCCAGGGGGAATGCCTTCCCAGCGTGCATCACCACGCGTGAGAGTCCACGGCATCGCATCGCCGGTGCGGGCGAGGATGCGGAGCGCGTCATGTTCCATCAGCGCCTCCGGCTCAGACGGCGCTTCACGGTGGGCGAAGTAGGCCGGTGCCGCATAGAGGCCGACGCTGAAGACGGCAATGCGGCGTGCGGCGAGCGACGCGTCGTCGCGCAATTCCCCCATGCGGATCGCAACGTCGAAGCTTTCGCCGATGAGATCGACGAAGCGCGCGGAAAGGTCGAGCTCCAGCGTGATCGCCGGGTACTTAAGGACAAACCCGGCGAGGAACGGCCCGAGCACGAGATTAGCAACGTCGCCCGGCATCGTCACGCGAAGGCGACCGCTCGGCTTGAGTTGCCGGCTCTGCGCGAGTGAGGCCGCTGCGGCAACGTCCTCGACGACGTGATGCGCATGTTCGAGCACGGCAACCCCGAAATCGGTGACAGTGAGCTTGCGTGTCGTGCGCAACAAGAGTCGCTCCCCGAGCTGTGCTTCCAGAGCGGCCACCCGTCGCGACACGGTCGACTTGGGGAGCCCCAGTCGCGCGGCCGCGCGCGAAAAGCTGCGTTCATCGACGACGCGCGCGAAAAGGAGGAGATCGTTAGGCTCGATGTTCACCGGGTCGCTCGGCTGTCAGCGGTAGGACGTCATGGCCACATTGTTGCTGTGCAGGAACAATATTATCCATTTTTCCGTCTTCCGGCTTAGGTGAGCAACAATTATATTCTCTTTCGTCACCACCCAACCGACGGAGCGAACGATGAACATCCTGCAAGTCAATTCCAGTGCCCGCCGCGAAGCGTCCCATTCGACGCGCCTCGCCACCCGACTCGTTCAGCGCCTGCGCGAAGCTGACCCGGAGGCGACGCTGACCGTGCGCGATCTCAATGCTGTTCCGCATCCGGTGCTCGACGAAGTCGCGCTGGGCGCGCTCTTCACGCCAGCCGATCAGCGAACCGCGGAACAGGCTGCCCGCGTGGCGCTCGACGACGCATTGATTGCAGAGATCCAGGCAGCGGACATCGTGGTGCTTGGTGTGCCGATGTACAACTTCGGCGTGCCGGCGCCATTGAAAAATTGGATCGACGCGATTTCGCGCGCCGGCGTAACGTTTCGCTATACGGAGCAGGGCCCCGAAGGGTTGCTCAAGGGCAAGAAGGTGTACGTGGCGCTGACGCGCGGCGGCAAATACCGGAACACGCCAGCGGACACGCAAGTGCCGTATTTGAAGACGGTGTTCACCTTCCTCGGCCTTACCGACGTCCACTTCGTGTACGCCGAAGGCCTTTCGATGGGCGCCGACGCCGAACAGACCGCGATCACTTCCGCCTACGAGCAGATCGAGGAAGCGGTGGCGGCGTAACAAATCGGCGCCAGCGCGAAGCTCACATATCGCAGAGAACCTGTTTAGGTCCGTTAGATGGAGAACGCAATGACGACTACCACGCTTACAAATCCTCGCGTCGAAATTGTGACGCGACCACGGTCCGTCGAGCGACTGATCGCGGGCCAGCCAACGTCCGACGGCGCGGGAGTGAAACTCACGCGCGTGCTCACGCAGCCGCTGCAGCGACGGCTCGATCCGTTTCTCATGCTCGATGCGTTCGGCACCGACAATCCGCAGGACTATATCGGCGGGTTCCCCGATCATCCGCATCGCGGCTTCGAAACCGTGACGTACATGATTGCCGGCCGCATGCGCCATCGCGACAGCGCCGGCAACGAGGGGCTGCTACAGAATGGCGGCGTCCAGTGGATGACGGCCGGACGCGGTGTGATCCACTCCGAGCTTCCCGAGCAGGAGAACGGCCGGATGGAAGGCTTTCAGCTTTGGCTCAATCTCGCTTCCAAGGACAAGATGCTAGCGCCGTGGTATCGCGACATCCAGAGCGCGGAGATTCCGGAGTTCACGACCGCTGACGGCGTCAATGTGCGTGCGATCGCCGGTCGCAGTCATGGCATCGAGGGCGCCATGCAACGCGAAGTGACCGAACCGTTGTATCTCGACCTCGAGATTCCGGCGGGTGCGACGTTCACGCAGGCATTGCCGCCGTCGCACAACGCGTTCGTCTACGTGTACCGGGGCAGCTTGCAAATCAGCGGTACGCAAGTGCCGGTGCAGCGGATGGCGATTCTCAAGAACGACCTTGACGGTGATGGCGTTGTGCTGAAGGCCGTAGACGACGCTCGCGCGTTGCTGATCGCCGGCAAGCCGTTGGGCGAGCCGATTGCGCAATACGGTCCGTTCGTGATGAATACGAACGACGAGATTTTCCAGGCGGTGCAGGACTACCAGTCCGGGAAATTTGCGGCAACGACGTAGTTGCGCCGACCGACGTTCGATCTATTGCGCGATTCAAGCTTCGCGCGGCAATCCCGGCAGCAGCTTCTCGAGCGTGATGGGAAAATCACGTACGCGCACGCCGGTGGCGTTGAACACTGCGTTCGCAACGGCCGCGTTGGCGCCGCAGTTGCCGAGCTCACCCAACCCCTTGGCGCCGAGCTCGTTTGCCTTGCCGTCGAAACCGTCGAGCAGAATCGCGTCGATGTCCGGAATATCGGCGTGCACCGGCACCAGGTACTCGGCGAAATCCCGGTTGACGAAAGCACCGGTGCGCGTGTCGACCGTGCCATCCTCCAACAGCGCCGAGCTCACGCCCCATGTCATGCCGCCGATTAGCTGGGAGCGCGCTGTCTTGGCGTTCAGAATGCGGCCCGCCGCAAAGACCCCCAGCATCCGCCGGAGTCGGATCTCGGCGGTATCGGCGTCCACACCCACTTCGGCGAAGTGCGCTCCGTAGGTGAAGATCGAATAGTTCTTGTAGTTCGGCTCGTCCGACATGGAGGCAATCTCGCCTTGCGCCTCCACACCCTCGGGATGTACGCGCCCGGTTCCCAACTTCTCTCGTAGTGCCTTGCACGCACGATGGACCGCGGTGCACGTGTTGGACGCACCCCACGAGCCGCCGGAGCCCGCGCCCGCCGGGTAATCAGACCGCCCGAGCTCGACGCGCACGCGATCGAGCGGCAATCCGAGTGCTTCGGCCGCAACCTGAGCCACGATCGTGTAGGTGCCGGTGCCAATGTCGGTCATGTCCGACTGAACCACCGCAATCCCGTCCGGCCCCATCCGTACCTTTGCCGTGCTGGTCATCTGGAACTGCCCTCGGATCGCGGCCGCCATCCCATAGCCCACAAGCCACCGGCCATCGCGCAGGCTCGCCGGCTTTGCCGGGCGACGCTCCCAGCCGAATCGGCGCGCCCCTTCGCGCATGCACTCGACCAGACGGCGGTCGCTAAAAGGAATGTCCTGCTCCGGATGGACCGTGGGCTCGTTCAGGATTCGCAGCTCGATCGGGTCCATGCCGAGCGCATAGGCCAGCTCGTCCATCGCGGATTCGAACGCGTGCAACCCCGGCGCCTCTCCGGGCGAACGCACGTCCTCGCCGCGCGGCAGATCGAGCGACACCAGTCGGTGGCGCGTCAGTCGATTGGAGGCGGCATAAAGGCCGCGCGCCGAGGTGGCCGTCTGCTCAGCGTACTCGACGAGAGGGCTGGTATGCATGGTGACATCGTGGCCGAGCGCGACCAGTCGCCCGTCTCGCCCGGCACCCAGCCGCACCCGCTGGCTCGTTGCCGGGCGCACGCTGACGAGATGAAAAATCTGTTGCCGGGTGATCGCGATCTTCACCGGCTGGTTCAACGCGCGGGCGGCGAACGCGGCCAGGATCGTCTCGTTGTGAATCCCGAGCTTGGAGCCGAACCCCCCGCCGACATAAGGCGTGACGAGGTGAATGCGCTTCGGATCAGTCCGAAGCGAGCTGGCGATCGCGCTACGCGCCTCGGCGAGCATCTGGGCGCTGACGTAGACGGTCAGATCCTCGCCCTGCGGCACCACCATGCACGCGTGTGGTTCCATCGGTTGTGAAAACTGATACGGCGTCGTATAGATCTGGTCGATCTTGACTTCGGCGCCCGCGAACGCAGCATCGAAGTTGCCCACGGCGCTGTCGGTCGCAAGTCCTGCGTTCACCGCCTTCGGCGCGTACGCCTGGTCCAGGCGCTTGGCGAAATCGAACCGTCCAGGCTCGACGGAGTATTCGACGTCGACGAGACTCGCCGCCGAGCGGGCCTGTTCGAAGGTCGTGGCGACGACGAGCGCAACCGGCTCGCCATAGTGGTGAATGTCGGGTCCGCTCAGCACCGGGTAAGCCCGCGAGTACTGCGAGGGGATCGACAAGTCGGGAGCGCCTTGCGCCGGTGCGTTGCGGTGGGTCATCACCAGGCGCACACCCGGCGAGCGCTCTGCGCGAGAGGTGTCGATCCGCGAGATGCGGCCCTTACCGATGGTGGCACCCACAATGAAGCCGTACAGCGGCTGGCCGACATCCCAGTGCTCGTAGGCGTAGGTAGCTTGGCCCGTCACCTTCACCGGACCCTCGACGCGGTTGATAGGCTGTCCAATCGATGTCATCGCGGTCTCCTCAGGCGGCTTCGGCCACCTGGGCCAACGTGCGGCAGAGCGTGCGCTTGGCGAGCTCGATCTTGAAATCGTTGTGGCCATACCCGATGGCGTTCGCCATCGCCGCGTCGGCGGCGGCTCGGTAGGTGGCGATCGAAGCTGGCTTTCCTGCAAGTGCGGCCTCTGCCTCTTTCGAACGCCACGGCTTGTGCGCGACCCCACCGAAAGCGACGCGGGCGGACGTGATCGTTCCCCGCTCCGACGCGACCGCGACTGCCACGGAGACAAGCGCAAAGGCGTACGACGCCCGGTCGCGCACCTTGCGGTAGAGCTGTTTGCCAGGCGGAGGCGGGGGCAAAACAACGCCCGTGATCATCTCGCCTGGCTCGAGAACACTCTCGATGTGCGGCGTGTCGCCGGGCAGGCGGTGGAAATCCCCGATGGCGACGCGGCGTGTCCCCTCCTTGACGCCAATCAGCTCGATTTGCGCGTCGAGGACCGCCATTGCGACTGCCATGTCCGAGGGATGGGTGGCGATGCAGGCATCGCTCGCGCCCAGGATCGCGTGACCTCGGTTGATGCCGCCGATCGCCGCGCAGCCCGAGCCGGGATTGCGTTTGTTGCAACTCGCGTCCGTGTCGTAGAAGTAGGGGCAGCGCGTGCGCTGCAAGAGATTGCCGCCGACGGATGCCTTGTTCCGCAATTGGCCCGATGCACCGGCAAGCAGCGCTTGCGAAAGGACCGGGTATCGCGTGCGCACTCGGGCGTTGGCGGCGACATCGGAATTGGCCGCCTGCGCCCCGATCCGCAGCGCGCCGTCGGGCAACTCTTCGATCTGCTTCAACGGCAAGCGGCTGATGTCGACCAGATGGATCGGCCGCTCGATCTCGAGCTTCATCAGATCGAGCAGATTGGTTCCGCCACTGATGAACTTCGCGCCGGCTCTGGAGACCGCTGCGACTGCGGCGGATAAGTCATTCGCGCGCTCGTAGGTAAAGGGCCTCATCGATCGCCTCCTTCCGCGACTTCGCGAATGGCGGCGACGATGTTCGGATAAGCGGCGCACCGGCAAAGGTTGCCGCTCATTCGTTCGCGGATCTCCGTGTCGGTCAACTTCGTCATCTCCGCGGCCACGTCGGCGGTCGCATGGCTCGGCCAACCGGCCTTCGCTTCGGCCAGCATGCCGATGGCCGAACAGATCTGTCCGGGCGTGCAATAGCCGCATTGGAAGCCGTCATGCTCGACGAAGGCGGCTTGCATAGGATGAAGCGCGCCCGGCGAGCCCAGACCTTCGATCGTTATGATCTCGTCACCCTCGTGCATGACCGCGAGAGTCAGGCACGAGTTGATGCGCCGGCCGTTGATCAGCACGGTGCAGGCTCCGCATTGCCCGTGGTCGCAGCCTTTCTTGGTGCCCGTCAGGTGGAGATGTTCGCGCAGCGCGTCGAGCAGCGATGTACGCGGATCCAACTCCAGTTGTCGCACACGACGGTTGACGGTGAACGCGACTTGCGCATGCTTCGTCACGATGTCGGCGTCCTTCGCATCGGTCGATACGCTCATAAGCGGCTCGCTTCCTTGGGAGAAGGCGTCAATCGCAGGAAGTGCGGGCGGCGGCAATGACTACCCGGCGATATCCGCCTTTGAGGGTTTAGGCTGTGTGTCTGAATCAGTTGGACCGACGGTTGTTCCCGTCGTCGACACAGGAATGATCTCCTTCGCCGAACGCGCTGATTTCTTTGCGTCGAAATTCGCGAGCACGGCGTCGCGAGTGATCGGTTGAAATTTGTATCCTGGCTTCAACAGTCCGCGCTCTTTTTGCAGAAACGCAAGTACCGTAGCCGCTGAATGCACCCAATTGCGGCCGCCCGATTCAGCGAAACCGGGGCCACCCGTCGAGCCGCGGTCACCCAACGCATGATCCTTCGAATCCTTTCCCATCCAGAACCCGAGGACGATGCCTCGCTCCGGATGCTCGGGTGGACCAGGGACGAACAACAGGAGCCACACATCCGAAGTCTTTCCGTCCGCGTTGGTTGCGGTACCCGTCTTTCCTGCGATTTCGCCTGCTTCCGCAAGAGGAAATGCAAGCGAGCGCTTTTTCCTTTCGTCGGGTTTCAACTTCCAGATCGCATCGCTCAAGGGATCCATTCCGGGGATGACGCCGCTTCTGAGTGCTGACGCGGTGCCGGTACTGCCGATATCCAGCGGCGCCTTCAGGAGCTCGGTCATCGCCGCGGATGCGGCGGGATGAATGAGGCGCTCTTGCGGTGGACGATTTTCGCCTTTGATGTCGCAATCCTTCGGACGCCCCTGATCGTCGTTGTATAGAAGCGACTTGCCCTCGCGGCAGACGTCGTTGGCGAAGCGCGGCGTCACGCGAAATCCACCGTTCAAGAATGCGGCGGTCGATGCCATCGACAAAGGGTTGACTTCGGAGGCGCCAATCGCCGTCGTCGGATACGGCTGAAGGACGTGCTTCGCGTCCCTCGGCATTCCCAAGCGATACGTGAGATCGATCACCTTCTTGATTCCAGCACGCGCACCGGCGCGCATGGCCGCAGTGTTCCGCGACTCGCCCAACGCGATGCGACAGCTGATGAGGCCACGATACTCGGGCTCCGATCGGGAGTGAAAGTTCTCGATCTTCTTGGCGCCGCGTCCTCGACCAAGAGAAACGTAGATCGGTTCGTCGAGCACGGTACAACGCTCAAGCACCTCCGCAGCGATCGCTTCGACCGTCTCCGGCGGCGGTTTGGCGGCGAGCACCTCTCGCGTGAGTTGCTCGACCAATCCTCCATAGGTGAAGATCTTGAACGTCGATCCCGGCTGGCGCCAACCGGTTGCGATTACGTCGTACTTCAATTGCTTGAAGTTGGCATTGCCCACCTCGGCGAGCACGTCGCCGGTGAAATCGACCGCGAATGCCCCCGCCCGCAACTGGTTATTGTCGGGGTCGTTTGGATGGCGAGCGAGATAGGTCTGCAGCGTCAGATCGACGGCCTTGGCGAGGACATCCTGGAGGCCGTCATCGCGTGTGATCGAGATGGTGAGCCCGCCCTTGGTGATCGGGAAACGATCCTTGTAGTGAATTCGCACGCGCTCGAGGAAGTGATCGTGCGTGCCGCAACCGATGACGGACGAGACGATTTCCTTGCGGAGCGATCGCTCGACCAGATTCGCAGCCCGTGCGTACTCCACAGTCGTGATCACGCCCTGATCCAACATAAGGCTCAGTACGCGCGTGGTGCCCCGTGCGGCTTCAGCCCAATTCGCGTCGTGAATTTCTTCGCGCGTTTTGAGCAGCGGGTCCATCGCAAACGGCCGATCCGGAAGAGCCGGCTTGTTGATCAGCGCCACGATGAACGCAGCCTGATGGAGTGCGAGTTCGCTGGCGGGTTTTCCGAAGTACGCGCGGCTCGCTGCCTCGATTCCGTATTGTCCTCGGCCGAAATACGGCATGTTGACGTATTTGAGCAGGAGCTCTTGCCGCGAAAACTCGCGCTCGATACGAAGCGCCATCACAATGTCGCCGATTTTTTCCATCTCCGTTGACGCACGGCCAGTGCCGTCGCGAAGATGTTTGGCGATCTGCATCGTCAACGTCGATGCGCCCGAGCGGCTCTCCTGAAGCATCCGTTTCGCCAGCGCGCGCACGATCGCACCCTTGTCGATGCCCTCATGCGTGAAGAAGTTCTTGTCTTCGGAAGCCAGTATTGCGCTGGTGAAGAACGGCGGGATGTCAGCGGGGTCGTTGATGAGGATACGATGTTCGGGCGACGAAATGCAGGCAACGGTCTTTTGGTCCTCTGAGACAATCTGTGATTGTTCGGCAAAGTACGCCGGGTCATGCAATCGCGATATCGTGTTCTTGTCGGTGCCCAGATAGGCGTCGATCTGGTTGGAATACCGCGCATCGATCGCTTCGACGATGTCTTCGAATTCGACATAACCCAATACAGCCACCGCGACGAGTACGCCGACGGCGACGAAGAAACGCCTGACGATTCTGCCGAAGAAGCGCAGAAGCGCCCAAGGCAGCGTCAAAACCCAGCGCTTGAAGTTTGGGTGCTCGACCTTCTCCATCAGCTTCTTTCCCCTTGCAAAATCGGACTCAAGGCAGCGTTGCCTTGAAACGTGACATCAGAAGCACACGTTGTACCAACCGCAGGCGCTTCAAAGCGGACGGTTAGGCGTCGGTCAATGTTAGCAAGATGTCGGCGTACCAGGCGCAGTTCAATCCCAGCGCCTCGTCCAAGTTCACGTCCCGCGTGCCGACATCGAATACCGCCGAATGCACGCCGAGAAGCGTCCATGGCATTTCATTGTGCGTTGGTTCTGGCTTCAACGCGCGCATCACGACGGGCGCTCCGCTCGTGCCGCGGTGTGTGCGCGCATCGGTGAGGAAAAACCCCTGGCCCTGAAAGCGCAGCCCGAATGCAGACGCGACCACAGCGTGGCGCACCACGGGCATATGGTGCAGCGTGTCGTGGAAGCCGAGCGGAAATCCGACGACGAGGAGCGACGTCCCGACCGCGATCTCCGCGAGCGGGTCGTACAGGTGCTTGGGTGTGAAGGCTCGATAAACGGTCGTTTGCGGGAGCGCACCACGCTCGATTTCAAGCACCGCGACATCGATCTGTCCGCCGGCATCGATCCCTTGCCGCCAGACGGCCTTGCCATCGCGGTACAGCGGAATCGAGAACCCTGTAGAGCTCGCCATGTTATCCGGGTCGATATGCAGCTCGATCTCGACGCGGTCGGGAAGGTGCTCGCTCGGCTCGTCGATCAGCACGTGACGGCTCGTCACCAGGAACAACCGCGAATCGCGCTCGAAGAAAAATCCGCTCGCATTGGTCAGCACCTGCTGCTGTTCGAAGGTGAAGACGCGTGTTGCCGTCAGTAAAAGGGGTTCGATCATTGATGTGGGTGGGTCGCAACGCCGGAATGCTTTCTGCTACCGTTCGTCCCCATGCGTATATTGCTGACCTCGGATCTGCACTACAAGCTCCGTCAATACGACTGGTTGATCGGCGCGGCGGCACATTTTGATGCAGTCGTCATTGCGGGCGACCACATCGATGCAATGCTGCCCGTTCCAAGCATCGTGCAGATCGCGGCGCTGTCGGCCAGTTTCACCGCGGTGGCGCAAAAGAGCCGCCTGCTCGTGTGTTCGGGCAATCACGATCTCAACGCCAGAAATGGCGAGGGCGAGAAGACGGCGGACTGGCTCGACGCCGTCCGCAGCGCAGCGCTCGCCGTGGATGGCGATACCATGGGCGTTGGCGATACATTGTTCACCGTGTGCCCTTGGTGGGACGGGCCGTACGCGCGCGTCCGCGTGGAACGGATGTTGGAAAGCGCGTCGCAGCAGCGTAACGGGCGCTGGATTTGGGTTTACCACGCACCGCCCGAGGGCTTGCTGAGCTGGACGGGAAAACGCCACTACGGCGATGCCGTGCTGCCGGAGCTGATCAAACGCTATTCGCCCACTGCGGTTTTATGCGGACACATTCACGAGGCGCCTTTCAAGACCGGCGGATCGTGGATCGATCGCATCGGCGACACCTGGCTGTTCAATGCCGGTCGGCAGATCGGCGACGTCCCGGCTCGAATCGAGATCGATTTCACACAGCAGGCAGCACGTTGGATCTCGCTCGCCGGAATCGAAGATAAAGCCCTTCAGTAGTCGGGCACATCGGTGCGTTCAGAACCCGGTTCGGTGACGCTTGGATGCGTCGCGATCAGGTTGCCCAAGACCTGATCCATCAATGCCAGATGCGTGTTGCTGTCGGCATACTGGCGTTTGATGTCGACGAGATAGGCCGTGACAGCGGACAGCCGCCGAGCCAGGAGCTGCGCAATGGCGTAGGTGAGCTCGGGACGCCTCTGCACGGACGCGGACGCGTCGTCCACCACATGAACGATGCTGTCTTGCGCGGCCACGACGCTCGCCGTCGGCGCGGATCCGAGCACCGCAGAAATCTCGCCCAAAAAGGAGCCGGGCTCGCTGATCAAAATGATGCGAACACCATTGCGCACAACCTCGAACGCACCGGATTTGAGCACATAGAGCCGATTGGTGCGGACTGCCTCCTCGATCAGGCTGTCGCCCTTGGCGACACGTATCTCCGGCAAATCGCGACACATTGCGAGTACATCGGTCATGGACTTGGGTCTCCCGGTTGGCCGACAAGTGTATTCGAGCCGGGGCCGATATACTCGTTCGGTCGATACGTCCGGAGAATTGCGTGAGCAGAATCGAATCGGTGTCCGTCTGTATCGCGCGCGTTCCGCTCGATGTCGTCACGTCGTTCGCGACACGAACGGTCAGCGCGCGTGACTACTGCCTTGTAAAGGTGCGCTCGGACGGAGGCGACGAAGGAATCGGATTTTGCTACGTAGGCAGCGCGGGTGGACGCCTGGCGCAAATCGCGGTCGAGGAGCTCCTCGCGTCCAAGCTGATCGGACAGGAGTCGCTGCGCGTCGAAGGACTTTGGCAAGAGATGTATGCCGACTCGCTGCTTCAAGGCCGCGCGGGGGTTGTGATGCGTGCGATCAGCATCCTGGACACGGCGATTTGGGACCTGAATGCGCGGATGGCCACCGTGCCGCTGCACGCGTATCTCGGTGGTGTGGTTACCGACAAGGTGCCCGTGTACGCGAGCGGCGGTTATTACCTCGAAGGTAAAACGCCGAGCAAGCTTGGTGACGAGCTCGCCTCTTACGTCGCGGCTGGATTTTCGGCCGTCAAGATGAAGGTCGGCCGACTGTCGCTCGCCGAGGAGGAGGAGAGGGTTGCGGCGGCGCGCGCAGCGGTCGGCGACGACGTGCTGCTGATGCTCGACGCGAACAACGCATGGCGTGATCTGCCCACAGCACTCGCTTACATGGACCGCTACGAGCGGTACGATCCGTATTGGATTGAAGAGCCGTTCAGCCCTGACGAGATCGATCTGCACGCACGACTTGCACGCTCGGTCGCTACGACCGTTGCAACGGGGGAAATCGGCTACGGGCGGTGGTATTTCAAAGAACTGCTCGAAAAAGGTGCGGCGGAGATTCTGCAGACGGATGCGCTCGTTTGCGGCGGCATCTCCGAGTGGCGACGGATCGCCGCGACGGCAGCAAGCTACGGCGTCACCGTGAGTCCGCATTGGTTCCACGATGTGCATGTACATCTCGTTGCGGCCACGCCGAACGCGCGATTTGTCGAGTATTTTCCGGACGACCGGGTGCTCAATTTTCGTCGTTTGATCGATCGACAGCTCGAACACCGCGAAGGCGCGTTGTTGCTTCCCCAAACGCCGGGCCTCGGCTTCGCGTTCGACGAGCAGGCGGTGAAGCACTATGCGCTCAATCGCTCGCTACCGTGGACCACGATCCGATGATGGAATAATCTTCGCCGGCGAGATGGAGGACCCCCACGCTTGCGGCTATCGCCGCTGCGCAGCCCCCAGAGGGGGAGCATTCGCGCCTTGGGGCGGCCCGGCGGCGCTCATTTTTTGGAGGGAACATGCGACGGATCGTGATCGGCATCGCCTTCGCTGCGTGCGCAATCTTTTCGTTGCCTGCGCAGAGCCAAACCAAGACGAACATTTTTGTTGCAACCGGCCCGACAACGGGCGTTTATTACCCGCTTGGCGGCGGCATTGCGGACGTTCTCACCAAGAATATTCCTGGGCTCAACGCTACGGCCGGCACGACCGACGGCTCGATGGCCAATCTGCTGTTGATTCAGCAAGGCCGCGCGGATATCGGTCTCTCGATGGCCGACGCGAGCTGGGATGCCTACAAGGGCGCGGAAAAGTTCAAGGATCGGCAGGTCCAAGTGCGCGCGTTGATGGTGCTTTATCCCAATCGGATGCACATCGTGACCGTCGAGGGTTCGGGCATCAACAAGGTCTCCGATCTCAAGGGTAAACGCGTTTCCACCGGCGCACCGAACAGCGCAACGCAAATCATGGCCTATCGCGTGCTCGAGGCGGCTGGCCTCAACCCCGAGAAGGACATCATTCGTGAACGGCTTGATCCCGGCAAATCAGCCGACGCGATCAAGGACAAGAAGCTCGACGCCTTCTTCTGGGTCGGCGGCTTGCCGACACCGGCGGTGACCGACCTCGGTGCGACGCCCGGAGTCAAGCTGAAGTTGATCGATCACTCCGATGCGCTCGATGCAATGGTGAAGAAATACGGTCCGCTCTATGTCAAGGACACGATTCCCGCGAAGACGTACCCCGGCCAGGAAACGCCCGCGCAGATCGTTACCGTGTGGAACGTGCTGGTCGCCGATGCGAAGCTTCCCGATCAACTCGCTTACGACATCGTGAAAACGCTGATCGATCGCAAGGAGGATCTCATTCGCGTGCACGCGGAGGCGAAGAACTTCGATCTCAAGAACCAGAGCAACGCCACCGCGGTGATTCCGTACCACCCTGGTGCGAAGAAATACTTCGCCGAAAAGGGCGTCGCGTTGAATTAAACAAAAGACGAAGCAGGTCGAGCGCAGCGTCCCGCGGCGGCGCTCCCACACGCCATGAGCGAAATAACCCGACCCTCGATCGAGGAGGAGGAGGTCCACGTCTCTGCCGACGCGCTCAAGAAAGCCGAGGAGTACGTCGAGCAGGAGGAGGGGGGCGCGCCCAACAAGCTTCGCGGTGCCCTCGGGACTTTCGTCACCGCGGTCGCGGTGATCATGTCGATTTTCCATCTGTACGCTGCGTACGGCATCATGCCGACGCATGTGCTGCGCGGTGTCCATGTCGCGTTCGTGCTGTTCCTTTGTTTTCTCCTTTATCCGGTCGCGAAACGCTTTCGCAATCGCGTGCGCTGGTGGGACTGGGTCGCTGCGCTAACGGCGCTCGCCACCATCGGCTACATGCTGGCCGGCGGCGACGATTTTCTCGAGCGCGCGATCAGTCCCGATCGATGGGACAAATTCTTCGGAATCGCGCTGATCCTGCTGGTGCTCGAAGCCGCACGTCGGAGCTCCGGCTGGATCATGCCGGCGATTTGCGTCGGGTTCCTCGTCTACGCGGTCGTCGGCCAATATCTGCCGCCGCCCTGGACGCACTACGGCATGGACGTGAGCCGCATCGTCGGGCACATGTACATGACGCTCGAAGGCATCTTCGGCGTGCCGATCGACGTGTCGTCTTCGCTGATCATTCTGTTTACGATCTATGGCGCGGTGCTGCAGTTTTCGGGCGCCGGAAAGTTCTTCATCGACTTCTCGTTCGCGGCGATGGGCGGCAAGCCGACCGGCGCAGGTCGAACCGTCGTGCTCGCGTCGTTCCTGCTGGGCGGGCCTTCGGGCAGCGGCGTTGCAACGACCGTGACACTGGGCACCGTCGCGTATCCGATGCTCGTCAAGGCGGGATATGGTCGCAATGCCGCCGGAGGATTGCTCGCTGCAGGCGGGCTGGGCGCCATTCTTTCGCCACCCGTTTTAGGCGCAGCAGCATTTTTGATCGCCCAGTTCCTCAACATCTCGTATCTCGACGTCATCCTGATGGCGACGATTCCGACGCTCCTCTATTACTTTGCGCTGTTCCTGATGGTCGAGATCGATGCGCGCAAGTTTGGGATGCCTAACGTCGTCATCGAAGAGCATGCGAGGATAGGCGCGCTCACACGCCAGTACTGGTTTCATTTTCTGTCGTTGATCGCGATTATCGTGTTCATGGTGATCGGGTTCTCGTCGACGGTGGCCGTTCTCTGGGCGACCGTCGTTGCCGTCGTGTTCAGCTTTCTGCACGTCGATTGCGCGCTCGTTCCGTACGATGTGTTGCGCGGTAGAAAGCCGCTCGGACGTGGTTTATGGAATTCGGGGCTCGTGAAGGCGCTCGAGGCCGGGTCGATCGGCGTACTGAGCGTCGCCGCAACATGCGCCGCTGCGGGCTTGATCGTCGGTGTCGTCACACTGACGGGATTGGGACTCAAGTTCAGCTCGATCGTACTGCAGTATGCCGACGGCGGCAGCCGGGCGATCTACGATGGCCTTGTCGCGGTAGGTGCGGCTGCGACGCCCGCGTTGCTGAACGACGTCAAGCTGCTGCTCACGGCGATCTTCACGTCGTTAATCGTGTGGGTTGTCGGACTCGCGGTACCGGTAACCGCGAGTTACATCATCTGCGCGGTGATTGCGGCGCCGGCGCTGATTGCGCTGGGCGTTGCGAATTTCGCCGCGCACATGTTCATCTTCTACTACGCCGTACTCTCCGAAGTTTCGCCGCCGACCGCGCTCTCGCCGTTTGCGGCCGCCGCGATCACCGGCGGCGATCCGTACAAGACGACGCTGCAGTCGTGGAAATACACGATGCCCGCATTCCTGTTGCCGTTCATGTTCGTGCTCGATCCGGCGGGCCTCGGCTTGCTGCTGATGGGATCATTCAAGAAACTGGCCGACGCGCAATGGTTCGATATTGCGGTTGTCAGTATCACCGCGATGATCGGCATTGCAGCGCTGGCAGGCGCGATGCAAAACTACCTGTTCAAGAAGACGACCGTCGTGGAGCGCTGGCTGTTGATCCTTGCTGGCCTTGCACTCGTCTATCCGAAAGCGATGTTCGACTACATCGGCGTGGCGCTTCTGGCGACGGTCATCGTGTCGCAGGGCATTAGGAAGACAGTCGCGCAGCCGGCACCGCGGTAGTGAGGGCGGCGCGGATGAATGAAGAGACCCCGCCGAAGCGGGGTCACAATGAGATCAAACACCATCAGGATTCTTGGCTAAAGCTTGCTGAGAATTTGGCCCATCTCATCAGCTGAGAATGCGGCAAGTGTTTGCGTGCGCACGTTCCCTGCCACACCAAGGCTCAAGCCAACCGTTGTCGCAGTCGCGGCATCAGGTGCTTCGAACGTTGCAATAACGTCGTACTCGCCAAGAGTCCAGTAGATATCCTTAATGTTTGCGCCAAGCTTTTGCACCTTTTCTTTGAAGGCTTCGGCGCGTTTGGTCGTTTCCTTGACGCTGCGAATACCCTGATCGGTGAACTTCAAAAGCATGATGTACGTTGCCATGGTTGCTCTCCTTTCGAGATATACGGCCTACCGCTGCCGATGATTGTGTGTCGGTGAGACGTGGCTCGTTCGATCGGCCCGGGTCCAGCCTATTTCTTGAACTGAGAGGATGCTTTATCCAAGGCCTTCTTCATCGACGCCCATGCCGCGTCCACGCCGGCCTGCATGTGCTGCCACGCCGATTCGCTGGCCGCGCGCATTTCCTGCAACTTCTTGTTCGCGGCGTCGCGGCTCGCGCGCATCGCTTTAAGCTGTTCATCGAATTTGGCGCGTGCCTCAGCGCCCGCTTGTTCGCTTTTCGCTCTCAGCTTATCGACCTCGGTATCCCATTTCTTGATCTGCGATTCCATCATCGCGAAGTATTCATCTTTCTTGCTCATGGTGAGACTCCTATCGTTAGGCCACACGCGCTCGCCAGTCCATAACGGATAGAGGGCCGTTCGTCATCGAAGGAAGCCCGGTGGATCTTTGCCGAGCATGCGATATCGGCCAATAAGAGGCGGCAGATAGCCGCCCACGGATGTCGCAAAGAGCCGGTACGAAGCCGGCCCCGCCGCAATAGTTTACGCCGACCGGATCGGCGCGGAACGGTTTTCGGCCTGCAACTCGGCGATCTGAAATCGCCGGGAAAATCCAGGAAGAAGTCGCCTCTGATCCATGCTATCCGCGCCGGACACGCGTTTGCGACTGCTCGCGTAGATACTGCTGCACGTAATATAACGAGCCACCGGCCTTGCCGGTCGAGCCCGAGCCTTTCCAGCCTCCAAACGGTTGATATCCGGGCCACGCGCCCGTTGTTGCACCCTGCGGACGGTTCGCGTAGCACACGCCGGCTTCGATCCCATCGAAAAAATGCTCCGTCTCGTCAGGCGATCCATAGAAGCCTGCCGTGAGACCGTAGTCCACCGCACTCGCGCGCGCGATACCCTCGTCGACGTCTTGTACCGATCCAACAAGAACGAAGGGGACGAAGAGCTCGCGCGTCCACAGCGGATGGTCGTACGGTGCGCGTGCGATCGCCGGCGCGACGAAATGTCCGTGCGCGAGATCGCCATGGTCGAGCCTTCGCCCGCCTTCGACGATGTTGCCTGCGCTGCCGAGCTCTTTGATCTGCGCAACCGCATCTTCGTAACGCGCGACGGCGGCACCGTCGATAACCGGTCCCATCCAGTGCTGCCGATCCGTCGGATCGCCGACTGAAAGCTTTACCGTCAGGCCGTGCAGCGTCGCAACGAAATCTGCGAACACCGTGTGCTCGACGAAAATGCGCGAGCACGCCGAGCATTTTTGTCCCGAGAGTCCAAACGCGGATCGCATGACACCGGTGGCAGCGTCCTTGAGATCGGCATGACGCGAAACGATCGTCGCATTCTTGCCGCCCATTTCGGCGATGCACGGTCGCGGCCAGCGGCCTTGCGCAAACGTCCGATACAAATGCATGCCGACAGCAAAGCTCCCGGTGAACGTTGCGCCGGCGACATCGGCGTGCTCGATCAAAGCCTGCCCGAGACTTGCGCCGGGTCCCGTGACATAGTTGAACACGCCCGCCGGAATGCCGGCATCACGCATCGCCAGCGCGAGCAATCGACCGCTCCACGGCGTCGATGATGCGGGCTTGAAGACGACGGTGTTGCCCGCCACGAGCGCAGCACCCGACGGGCCGCCTGCGAGCGCCAACGGAAAGTTGAATGGCGCGATCACGACCCACACGCCATAGGGCTTCATCACGCTGGTGTTCTCGCTCGTGAATCCTGACAGCGGATCGGTCAGCATCGGCCGCACATAACCGTCGTTCGCCTCCATCTGATCGCAGTAATACGCGATGAGGTCGGCCGTTTCCTGAGCTTCGCCCAACGCTTCCATTCGGTTCTTGCCGACTTCGAGCGCGAGCACAGCGCCGATTTCGTAGACGCGCTCCTCGATGAGCGCTACCGCGCGGCGCAGCAGCGCTACGCGCTCGGTCCATGGGGTTGCGGCCCATGTCGGAAACGCCGTCTTCGCAGCATCGATCGCCGCCGCCGCATGCGTTGCGTCGCCGGCCTCGAATCGGCCGAGCTGCATCCGAATGTCGATGGGACTCTTCACGTTGAACTGCCTCAGCGCGCGCTGGTCGCGCCCGCCGATCAGCATCGGATGCTCGGCGCCGAGAAAGCTTCGCACCGAAGCCAGCGCATCCTCGAATCGCGCATGGAACTCCGGCGGCGGATCGAACATCGTCGAATAGGTGAGAGCGAATCCTGAGGGCATCAGTGATATCTCCGTCTATAAAAAGCGTGTTTCGGTGCGCTTCTTACCTGCTAATCATGCGGCGTCCGACAGGCAACCACGACTCCCGAGCGGTATTTTATTTTCCGGCAGACCGGACAAGGAGGGTCAGCGATGAAATCATTCGAGATTATTCGCCGAGCGAGTGCGATCGCGCTCGTTTCGGTGTGCGCAGGTTGTGCGACCTGGAGCGAGATGGATCGGTCCGAAAAGGGAACCGCCGTCGGCGCAACCGGTGGTGGGGTGGTTGGCGCCGCTGTCGGCGGCCCGGTCGGCGCTCTCGTCGGAGCGGGCGTTGGTGGGTACGCTGGACACCATGAGGGTGCCGGGCAGCCGAGCCGCAGCGAATCGGTTAGCGCGAGGCGCGTAGATACGGTCAGTCCGAGCGCGCGTGTGGGTGACACGACGAGCGAATCGGCCATCGTTCGTTCGGTTCAACAATTGTTGAACCAGAAGGGCTACTACGCCGGAGCAGTGGATGGACGCTGGGGTCCGAACACCGAAAGCGCACTGCGGCAATTCCAGGAAGCAAACCGCCTTGCGCCGACCGGTAACCTGGATCAACAAACGTTATCGGCGCTGGGCGTCTCGCAATAAGACTCGAACCGCGGCTGCAAAGGGCCGAGCCTCGGCGAGCGGATTTGCGCGCAAAATTGCTCTCCGCAACCAACCGGGAGCTGACGCATGACCGAGACTCGCCCAACCATTGCCGACAAGCGGCGCGCCTTTCGCCAATTGCATTCAAGCGGATGCTTCGTCATTCCAAATCCGTGGGACGTCGGTAGCGCGCGCTATCTGCAAAGCCTTGGCTTCAAGGCGCTTGCGACAACGAGCTCCGGGTTCGCTTGGTCACGCGGCCATTCTGATGGCGCCGTTTCTCGCGACATGGCGCTCGCTCACCTGCGGGACATCGTCGCGGCGACCGATCTACCGGTCAATGCGGATTTCGAAAGCGGCTTTGCGCCCAATGCGGCCGGCGTCGCGGAAAGTGTTCATCGCGCAGTCGGGACAGGGGTCGCAGGGCTGTCGATCGAGGATTCCACCGGCGATGCGGCGAAGCCGCTCTATGAAATCAGCGATGCTGTCGAGAGAATGCGCGCGGCGCGGCGAGCCATCGACCAGGCAGGCGGCGATACGCTTTTGGTCGGACGCGCCGAATGTTTTCTTGTCGGCCGGCCCGATCTCGACGAAACGATCGCGAGGCTTAAGGCCTACGCCGACGCGGGTGCAGATTGTCTTTATGCGCCCGGTATTCGCACCCGCGAACAAATCAGCGCCGTAGTGGCAGCCGTCGCGCCGAAGCCCGTCAATCTTCTAATCGGATCGGCGAGCGAGCTCACGATGCAACAGATCGCAGAGCTCGGCGTGCGGCGCGTCAGCGTTGGCGGTGCGCTTGCCCGCTCGGCATGGGCCGGATTCATGCGCGCGGCGACGCTCATTGCGGAGCAAGGCAAGTTCGATGGGTTCGCGAACGCGGCGTCCGGCAACGAGCTTAATTCGTTGTTTCGCGATGATCGATGGCAAGGATCAAACGCGACATCGTCGCCGAGCTAGCCGCCTCTGGTGCTGCCGAAGACCGCTACTTGCGTCTCTTCCACCGTGCGATTAGCAGAGCGGCCGCGCCGACCGCCAGCAGCGCGAGCGTCTCCGGTTCGGGCAGCGGTATTCCGGGCCCCGCCAAAGCCGGTACCGATATAGCCATCAGTAGCGACGCGACCATCAGTTGTCCTATACGCATGTTTTCCCCTTCTCCGATTGACCGTTAGGTCGACTCCGCCAGTGGCGGCGCGTGCACGCGCCGAAAAGGCAGCAGCAACAGCTTCAACAACGTCACGTCACTCGTTGCTCGCGCTTCGGTGATGCCCAATTCCATCCGCGCGTGACCGAGCCGAGGTTCGCGCTGGTAGGTCACGAACAAGTGATCCCACCACGGCAGCAGGTTGGCAAAATTGCGATTGCTCTCCGTCATACTCGTGGAGTGATGAACGCGGTGCATGTCCGGCGTTACAACGAACGGGCGCAGCAGGCGGTCCGCCATGGGCCCCAACGCAACATTGCCGTGATTGAATACCGAGGCCATCCCCATCAGCGTGGCACCAAGAAAAACGGCGAGCGGCGCAATTCCGAACACCGCGATGATCGCGAAATCGAATGCAAGCCCAACCAAGATTTCGACCGGATGATGACGAAGCGCTGTTCCGCAATCCACGTCCAGGTCGGAATGATGAATTTTGTGAAAGCGCCAGAAGAGCGGCAGCGCATGGAACAGCCGGTGCTGGCCATAGCTACCAAGATCCATAACGATCACGCCGAGCGCACACGACAACCAAAGCGGTAGGGCCCAATGATTAAGAAGCCCCCATCCTTGCTGCTCTGCCAGCGCGGCAAATGCGAACGCCGCCAGCGGCACGCACAACCGGGAAAGCAGTAGCCCCAGCGCGGCCAGCGACAGATTGTTGAACCAACGGCTGCTGAGCGGCATTGCGAATGGACGCCGCGACGCGAATAACTCCCAAACTGCAACGGCCCCGAAGCTCCCGAGCAACAGGTACGCTTGCAGCTGAGACTGGTGGGAAAGCAGCCAGTCGGTCATGGGGTCGGATTCAGAGGCGCCGCTGGTACGCTGCAATCTTCGGCGGCGCCTATTTCCGGCGCTTACGAATGGCGACAACCACCGCCGCCACCGCGCCGACCGCCAGCAATTCCAGGATGCCCGGTTCTGGGAGCTGAACCACGCCAGCAAATGCCGCACCCGACGCGACCGACAACAAAATCAGTCCAAGCACCGACTGCACGTTCATGATTGCCTCCTTGCATCTACGGGTTGGGAGGTACCGCAGACGATCACGGCAAGCAAATTGCGTGGCAGAAACGTTTGGTCAATTGATACAACACCCTGGAACGCGTGACCCGCAGCAAACAATCGCGACCGTAAATATTTTCGACAAAATTTTCACTGTATGTGGCGCCTTCAGTTGGTCTGGCGCCGTCGCTATTGCGATGTTGACGGCGGACGTGAGTCGGCCGATATTTCGCTCGCGCGTGATGATCACAGCGAGATCCAAGCCCGGTCATGTCGCCGTCGTCTTCCCGCGGTATTCCCGATCATCCCCGATCGGAATCGATTAGTTCACCCAAGGAGGGAACGATGAAACCACTAATCATTGCCTTGCTGGCCGCGAGCAGCGCGGCGTTCGGAGTAGCTTCCAATCCCGCTATCGCCGACTGCAACGCGCTGCCGACGCAATCGGAATTGAAATCCGCACTCTTGGCAGCTGTGGCCGCAGAAAGCAGCGGTCTCGACTTTCAGATGTGGGCGACGATCGTCGATCGCGACGGCATCGTCTGCGCAGTTGCTTTTTCCGGTGCAAACCGCGGATCCCAATGGCCAGGCAGCCGGGTGATTTCCGCGCAGAAGGCGAACACTGGGAACGCGTTCAGTCTCGGTTCGCCGATCGCCAGCATTGTGTTTCCGGGCGGTCTCGCCTTATCGACTGCCAATCTCTACTCGGCGGTGCAGCCGGGCGGAAGCCTGTACGGATTGCAGCACAGCAATCCAGTGGACACGCAAGTGGCCTACGGCGGAAACTCGGCACACTACGGAACGCCGAGCGATTTCATGGTTAACAAAAAAATCGGCGGCGTGAACGTGTTCGGCGGCGGATTTGCGCTGTACGACGCGAGCAAACAGGTGGTCGGCGGTCTCGGCGTCAGCGGAGACACGTCATGCGCAGACCATATGATCGGCTGGCGCGTTCGACACAATCTGGGGCTGGACCATCTTGCGGGTATCGGCGGCGTCAGTGGAGATCCCGCGCGTCCCGACAATATCGTCTACGACATTACCCCGAACCCAGCAGGCGGAACCGGCGTAAGCAAGGGCGGGTTCGGTCATCCGACTTGCATCCGGACTGGAGACCAAAACGCGTTGCCAGCAGTCCAATAGACATTTGATAACGGCAATGCTCTCGGTAGCGGGGTGAGCGCGCCGCGCTCGCTATCGAGAGCGTGGCTCGTGCTTGCCGTACATCGAGGCTTGGGGCGACTGCACGCTTTGCTGCACAACGGCCGCGATGGCGGCCTGACCTTGCGGCGTGGGATGGAACGGCGCAAGACTGTCGTCGTTAACCAGTAGAACGCTCAAGCCGTACGTCCACGGATCGTTGGTGCACCGCTCGTGACCTTGCACGGCTTTCGAGATGTCCGCGACGGTCACGCCCTCCAGTCCTCCAGTCCGCCAACTGCAGCGAGAAGCGTGCTCTTCAGCGCGTTCTCCAACGTGATCAGGTAGTCGATCTCGTCGCGTGAGATATCGCCGAGATCGAGACATTCGTCGGACTGGGCAGGACTTGGCAGCGGCTGATGATAGGTAGTGAAGATGATCCGAGGAACCTTTCCCCCTCGCATGCCGCGATCCTTGATTGCCACCACGAGGCTCTTGTAATGGCCCGCAATCTCGCCGCTGTTGATTGTTGAGGTTGGTCATCCCCAACCAGTTACCGAACTGGGCCGGTCGAACAGCACGCCGCCCGCGCGCCGATCGAACGTGATTCCGTTATCGTACGTCGAGCCGGTGCAGGCAAACTTTGTCAGCAATGCCCCGATCGTCGCGGCCAGCACGTCGCCGTAAGCCTGCGCAGAATCGTGGCAGAGCTGGTAATTGCCTTGCCACGTTGGATTGTCCGTACCGCCGATCCATTTGTTCGGGAACCCCGTGTAGTAGGTATAGCCATAGTGGGAACGGGTATCGTCGATGCCGACACCGCGCAACTTCGCTCGCGCCGTTATCTTCGACGACGCGGTTTACGTGGTCGGTGGGAGTCCAACGCCTGAAGCGAGCCACGCGTCGGTTGGAAGCGCGATTGTCGAGCGATTTCGCGTTCCCTGCGGTCCTGGTAATCTTAATTAGTGCGTAAGGCTGAATAAGCGGCGAGGTGTCGCGATGTCGTTCTACGGATTGCTTTCGTTTTGTGTCGCATACGTGCTGGCGGTGGCGTCTCCCGGTCCCGGCGTTGCCGCGGTACTCGCGCGATCGTTAGGCCACGGCATGCGCGGCGCGCCCGCGTTCATCGCCGGATTCTTAGTCGGCGACCTCGTGTGGTTCGCATTCGCCGCCGCCGGTCTCGCGGCGCTGGCCCAAGTGGCGCACACCGCATTTCTTGTCGTCAGGTACGCCGGCGTCCTTTACCTGCTCTACCTCGCGTATCGACTATGGACCGCGCCCGCGCTGCCTCTCGATGGCGCTGTCATCGCACCTTCGCAGCCCAACTCGCGGCTGTTTTTCGGGACGCTTGCACTGACGCTCGGCAACCCGAAAACGATGTTGTTCTTTCTCGCGCTCTTGCCGATCGTCGTGCCGTTGGATGTGCTCGGACCCGCGGATTATCTGGAAATCGTTGCCGCGATCGTCGTCATTCTTCCGCTCGTGCTTGGCGCGTACGCGCTTGCAGCGACGCAAGCTCGACAGTTCTTCCGGCGACCGCGTTCGGTTCGACTCATGAACCGTTGCGCGGGAACCGCAATGGCTGGCGCCGCCATTGTCATCGCGACGCGTGATACGTAAGAAGACTACTGACCCTTGGAGTTTGCCGGCCCCATGTTCCCGGGTTGTACGCCCGCGCCGCTTCTTGGGATACCCGACGTGCTTGAGTCGACGTTGTGGGTCAAATTGCTCACTTCCGCAGGACTAAGTCCACGACCATAGGGGTCCATCGTGTCCCAACGAGTACGCCAATCGTTCAGATAGACTTCCCGCGTTACGACACGGTTGCCGTCTGCATCGTAACGCCTGCCCATCTCTTCGAGATAGACGGTCCGCGGGATACGCCCCTCGTAGTGAGACGCAGTGTCGTTCGCCCAAACTTCGATCGTGATCACCTTAGTGCTTTGCGCAATCGCGGGCGGTCCGGCTGCCAAGAGTCCCGCCGATAAAGCAACCGCTAACAGTCTGATGTTCATGAATGCGCTCCTTATCAAGTGCGCCTGAGCTTCGGCACACGTTGTTGTCGCCGTCCAACCCATATGATCAAGCGAGGAGACCACGAGCGACTATCAGGCGCGCGCTATCGCACATGTACACGTTTGTCTGATATTCGCGCCGCGTCAACCGCCAGTCAGCGCCCTGCGAAGAAATGACGAAAATATCGCTGGCGGATGTCCCAAAAGGCGTTCTATATCTCCGCTGACTTCAGAAAATCCGCCCTGTTCTATGGAGCGAAACGGGCTGGAGAACGCCTCGATGAGCCACGGCGGCATACCGGAGATTTGGGCTTCTCGACGGTAGCGCTGATCATCGACGGTCAAAAGCGAGACTGAATGAGCACCTGCTGTTTGCATCGCCCGTTCGATCTCTTGTCGGTCAAGCGCCGCGGGTCCAGTTAGAGTGAGCTCCCCTGTTACTTTCCTGTACGACGCGGCCGCAAGTGCTTCGGCAACATCATCACGCGTCACCAATGAGATCGAACCCTTCAAGAGCGGCAATTCAACGGCGCCTGTTTCGAGAGCCGGAGTTAGAAACGTCGTGAAGAAGAAGTCGGCGAACACCGACGTCCGCGCGAAACAAAAGGAAATTCCGGTATCTCTGAGCAACTTTTCGGTCTCGCGATGAACCGGCGTGTAATAGAACGGTGAGTGGGCGCCAATATCGATGATGCTCGTGTAGACGACGTGCTCGACCTCGCTGACAAGAAGAGCGGACAGAACGTTTCGATGATGCCGCGTCATCGTCTCGATGTCGCCGTCACTTGATATGAAGATCAGCGCCGACGAACCATTGAGAGCGGCAACCAGCGAGTCAAGATCGTCATAGTCCGCGTACGCGGCGCGTACGGTTCCGCTTTTGGATCCCACAGCGCGAGATGGATCGCGCGCCAATGCGACGACAGTCCGCGACGGGTCGATCCTCGTCAATGCTCGGATGACGCGAGAACCGACACCGCCGGAGGCCCCCGTTATGGCAACTGTCCCGCGATCTGGGACGGGCGTCATGCTTGCATCGAACGGTCGCTAATAGTCGTCTGCTTCTTCAACGACGGGCTTTATGTCGACCACGGGAGTGCCGTCGATCACTTCGATCGGACCGATACTCAGGCCATCTGCATCGATCGCGAGAACCCTAACGCGATGCAGACCTAGAGGATTGGGGCGATTTGGGGATCGAGTGGAGAAGACGCCCGTAAGCGGATTGCTCGCGTCGCTTCTAGGATGGACTTTCAAGGCATCTCTGCGCCCAAGGTGCAGCCAAGTGATGATGATGATCTCATCGCCGACTTTCATCCGATCGAGTCCCTCCAAATAGTCTGGCGACAATTCCAAGCGTGCGTTGGGTGCTCCCTCGGTATAGAACAGCGGCGCGTCACCGAGATCCTTAATGGGAGCCCGAATCACGCCTACAGGCTCGAGGATATAGTTCTGCACGTCGACGCCTCCGAATCCTTGTCTGGACATAGTATTGTCGGACTATCAGTCATCAACGAGACTCCGCCAATCTCGACGCTCTGCGCAAAGGGTTGCGCGAGCTCGGTTACGTCGAAGGGCGAAACCTCATCATTGAATATCGATCGGCAGATGGTCGCGCCGATCGGTTCCCGGAGCTTGCATCCGAACTGGTGCGTCTCAAGATCGATCTGATCGTGACCCGGGGCACCCCTGCCGCGAGGGCGGCCAAGAATGCCACCGGAACAATTCCAGTCGTCATGGCGACTATGGGCGATCCGCGTGCCATCGCGGCGAGCTTCGCGCACCCTGGAGGCAACATCACGGGGGTGACCACTTTCAGCACGGAATTGACAGCGAAACGGATTGAACTTCTCAAAGAGCTGGTTCCGAATGTCTCGCGAGTCGGATTGCTTCACAACATGGGCAATCCAGCTGCTCCACCCGAATGGGAAGAGATAAAGATCGCTGCCCGCTCGCTGGGTCTCCAAGCTGAGCTTCTTGATGCGCGGAGCCAAGGCGACCTAAGCCGCGCATTCGACCTTGCAATCCGACAACATGTCGATGCGCTTGTCATCGGGGCAGACGGTCTTACGCAAATGCATCAACGAACGATCGTCGACTTGGTGGCCCGCAATAGGCTAGCCGCAGCCTATCCGGCACGCGAGTTCGTCGATGCCGGGGGATTGATGGCGTACGCGGTGAAGTATCCCGACCTTTATTTCCGATTCGCAAGTCTTATCGACAAGATCTTCAAGGGCGCGAAACCCGGCGATCTTCCCGTGGAACAGCCGACCAAGTTCGAGCTCGTGATCAACCTCAAGACCGCCAAGGCGCTCGGCCTCAGGATGCCGCAGTCGCTGCTACTGCGCGCCGACGAGGTGATTCAGTGATGGACGTACGGTGATGTGCGCGGATCGCTACTTTTTCTGCCAGCTTCGCAGCGCGCCGAGCGTTTTTTCGACGTGCTTCATCGGATTGAGGCTCATGTAGTGGTAGACGATTGAGCCGTCCGGTGCGATGACGTAGGAGATCCGGTTCGCGTATTCGGGCCGCGTCTGCATCACGGCATCGAACGATTTCATCACCGATTGGTTCTGGTCCGACGCGACCGCAAACTTGCTTTGACAGGCTTGCACGGAGAATTTGGACAGTGTGTCGATATCGTCGCCGGATACGCCGACGACCGACGCGCCGAGCGCCGCAAACTGCGCGTTGGCTTCAGCGAACTCGTGCGCCTCGACCGAGCAGCCTTCCGAAAAGGCGGCGGGAAAGAAATAGAGGACGACGGGGCCTTTTTTAAGCGCCTCGGTTAGCGAAAACTTGTACACTTTTCCATCGAGCGCAGCCGGGATCGCGAAATCGGGCGCGCGTTCCCCGATGTCGAGCGCCGCATAAGTAATTGACGGTATTAGAGCGACCAAGGCTAAAGCGACCAGCCGTTTCATTCCGTTCTCCGTCAAATGCCGATTCCCATTCTATCTCGACGCCGCTTGCATGCAGCGCGCGCGATGCTCGCGCTCGTCGCTTCCCTCGCGATCGCAGGTTGCGGCATGTTGCCTCCGCTGCCTGAACGCACACCAACGGCGGCGCTGAAGGCATCGCCCGACAGCGACCTTGTGAAAATCGCCGAACGCTCACGCCCAACACCCGAGCTCACCGGATTCCGTCTGATGCCGCTCGGAAGCTACGCGCTCGACACGCGGGTGCAGCTTGCAAAGCGCACCAAGCACTCGCTCGACGTGCAGTACTACCTCATCCAGAATGACATGACGGGCCGGCTGCTAATGCGCAACCTCCGCGACGCGGCGTTGCGCGGCGTGCGTGTTCGCCTCCTCGTCGACGATCTGTACACAACCGGCGGCGATGAGATGTTCCGGAGCTTCGCCGCTTTTGAGAATGTCGAGGTGCGTCTGTTCAATCCGTTCTGCTGCGGACGCCAAAGCCTCACGAGCAAATATGTCGCATCGCTCGCGGATTTCGGCAGGCTCAATCACCGGATGCACAACAAGCTGTTCATTGCCGATGGCGCGATGGTCGTCGCCGGCGGCCGCAATATCGCAGACGAGTACTTCATGCGAAGCGCGACCGACAATTTTGTCGACATGGACGCTCTCGTCGTCGGCGATGTCGTACCGAAGCTTCAAAGCATATTCGATACGTACTGGAATAGTCCGCACGTGTATCCGGTGCAGACGATCCTCGCCAGCGACACCGATCGTGAGGAGCTGCGCCGCCGCTTCGACCGCATCGTCGACGAAGGCGAGCAGATGATGGCGGTCAACCTGCCTCCGGTCGACATTCTCGGCTACGGCCCGATCCGCGAGGACCTCGACGCAGGACGGCTGGGTCTCGTGTGGGGCAAGGCGACCGCGTTCGCCGACTCGCCTGAGAAAGTCACCGCGACTTCGGACGAGATGGCGCGCTCGATGAGCGTATCGATGAACGTGATGGACCTGATCTGGAAATCGCGCGAAGACGTCGTAATCTCGTCGCCCTATTTCATTCCGGGCGAGACGGGCGTTCTCGCCTTCGGCGACTTGCGCAAGCGGGGCGTCAAGATAACGATCCTGACCAATTCGCTCGCATCGAACGACGAACCGGTCGTCCATACCGGCTATTCGCGCTACCGCGTGGCGCTCTTGAAGGCGGGCGTCGATCTCTACGAGCTCAGTCCAACACGAATCCTGCAGAACAAGCGGTTGATGCTTCCCGGCGCGTCACTCGGGCGCTTGCACGCGAAGACCGCCGTCATCGACCGCTCGATTGTCTTCATTGGTTCGATGAACCTCGATCCGCGCTCGGCGAGCAAGAACACCGAGCTCGGCATCATCGCCGAATGTCCACCGCTCGCAAAGGAAGTGATTCGCGTGATCCACATCAGCAAGCTGCAGAGCGCGTACCGATTGCGCTTCGGTCCCGACGGCGAGGCGCTGGAGTGGCTGACGATGGACGACGACGGCGAAGTTGTGCTCGTCGCCGAGCCGGACACGACATTCTTCACGCGATTTCAGAACATGCTGCTGGCGCCGTTCGTGCCGGAGCAGCAGTTGTAGCGGCGCTCTGGACTGAAATCAACGGCCGAGAAGTTGACCGGAAACCGGCACGCTTAAGCGCGGGAATTCGGGGTCGTTTGTTTCAATCAGGATCGTGGCCCGGATAGCGCCGGACTTCAGCTGCATATTCGGGTTTAGGCTGATTGTAAGTTGGTGGCGGTCCCCTACGGGGCCGCGTTCTGCACTGACGTCCAGTTCCGGGATATCCGCGCGGGCCGTAATCCTGAAATCGGTTCCGCCTTTTTGATACACCATCAACGTCTGCGCATTCCTACTCAACAATCCAGGATTGGAGTTGATGTCGGCAAGCGGTAAGGCACCCAAGTCAACTGCGTCGGGGAACGTGTATACCCGCTCACGCAAGTATGTATTGGTCGGGATTCTTAGCACGGGCACCATCTTGCTCGAGGTCTTCAGCAGAATCTCGTCTGCGTGCTTTCCTCCTGGCCCGGACCCTGTCAATGCGATGGTGAGCCGATAACGCTTGCCATCGTCCAGCGTTTCGAGTCGACTAGTGAACCGATCGGTCCTCGGATGTTCTGGTTCACTGAGTCGCAAGGGTTCGGGTATGCGATTGATGATCTCGATTGCTGCGGTGGCGCTCTCACCTCGATGGCCTGCGAGAAAGAGAAACGGTCCGGGGGAAATTTCTACGGGCGACACGACGTTGCCGGAGAACGTCAATTCAGCTTCGGCGAGCGCCGGGTCATTGAGATAGATGATAATCCGGCCCGCGTAGCGCCCCGTCTGCGCCGAGGTATCCATGCCCACTGTGACGCCAGCTTCCTCGCCGGGCGCGACTTGCGCAGGCATGCGGAGCACTCGCAGCGGCGGCGTCAGAGCCACTTTTTCAATGCGCAATGCTGCGCTGCCCATGTTTCTCAACCGAAACTCGTGCTGGATTGGCGTCGTTTGAACGCTCTCTCCAAAATCGAACGCTGTCTCGTCCAGCAGCGCCTTCGGTTGCGTGACGGCGCAGGCGACGGGACAAAACAATAGCAACAGAAATACAGTCAGCCGGGGATGCAATTCGACACAGCTTAATGGCATGAGCAAGTATATGGGCCGAGACGCTTTGCGTCTCGGCCCGCATCCTGGCAGCGAAGAATCAGTGCCAATAGAACGTTGCTAGTTTCGAGCCGTTAGTTCGGATAGAAGCGGAGCTGCGTGAGGCGCAATCCGTTGTTGTCGTAATCCCAGAAGTAGCCGTAATACGGCGCGTCGAATAAGCTGGACGTAGTGGTGCCGATCGTCAACGTTGTGAGCTCTTTTGTGACGTTGGAGAACACCGGCTGGCCGCTTTTCCGTTCCAGAGAAACGATGTCCGGTGCGGTGTTGCAGACGATCAAATCGTCCGAGGGATCCGCCGTACCGAGCGTGTCGACCGCGCAGAGGGTGATGGTGGCGGTGCCGCCTGGTTTAGCCAACGCGCGCGCCCAGACGCTGTAGCCGCCCGCCGGCAGGGTGAAGGACGCGCCGTCTTTATCGCAAGCGTTGCCATCGGTCACCTGAAAATCGCCGGGAGATAGAAAGATCTTGTTCTTCCGATCCAATGTCGCTGCTGCCTGTCCGTTTTGGCTGCCATCATTGAAATTCAGCAGAACTTGAATCACATGCCGATTGGAACCCGTGAGCGGAACGGGCGCGCAATTGTCTTTGCCGACGATGTTGAGGTTATAGTGGCTGCCATTTACGTCCAAGCCGTTTCCGGCGAAGACTGGAGCAGAAGTACAAGCGGCTAACGCGATAGCAGCTGTAATGGTTTTGAGCTTGATGTCTTCCACTGATTACTCCTCGCATAGTAGTTGGCAACAGGAGTCCTTCGGCTCAAGCGCGAATATGACAATGGCATAAGCCGGTCGGCATTATGTTGACGACAGAACCGTCGGTCAAGTGCCGTTCATCAGCCGGGCTTCGTGGGCACGCGGTAGACGTCAGCGTTCTTCGTTGCGCTTGATTAAAATCGTTGCATGCGGAGAAGTGACGGAGAAGTGTTGGAAAATGGCGATTGCCTTCGCGATCTTCGCGCCCGCGTCGAACGTAAGGTCCTATCAGCCGACGTGCCCGCTGACATCGAGCCCAGCCAACGCGTTGCCCGCGAAGGCTTTGTCACAGTCGACAACGCCGAACTGTCTTATCGCGAAGTCGGCGAGGGACGACCGATCATCGTCATCCATGGCGGCCCGGATTTTGATCGAACGTATCTGCTGCCCGATCTGGACCGGCTGTCGGATTCGTATCGCCTGATCTACTACGACCAAAGAGGACGAGGAAAGTCGCGAGGCGATTTACGACTGGAAGACGTCAATATCGAAAAATATGTCGAAGATCTGGACACCCTGAGGCGCCACCTCCAACTGGACGCCGTCGCAATTTTGGGGCACTCCTGGGGCGGACACGTCGCGATGCAATATGCGCTTCACCACCCGGCGCGAGTGTCGCAGATGATACTGATGAACACCGCTCCAGCGTCGCACGAAG
>DASXSP010000016.1:0-37310 GCA_036505865.1 Casimicrobiaceae bacterium | reverse complement strand
TTCGGGTTGATCGCCATCGGCGACCATTCGACGCCACCGTTCGCGCCCGGCAGCATCCGCGCGCCTTCCTTCGTCGGCAGCACCCACATATTTTCCTGCGGGATCATCGCCTCCGAAAAGCGGATCAGCTTTCCGGTGCTGCGCTCGTGCACGTAGACGTGGCCAGTCTTGCCACCGTGGATCACGACGTCGACCATCTTACCGCTTGCATCCTTTGCCTGCGTCAGGATTGGCGGACTCACGGCATCGAGATCCCAAACGTCATGCGCGATGTACTGCGAGTGCCATTTATATGTGCCCTTGTCCAGGTCGACCGCCACCATCGAGTTCGTATAAAGGTTGTCGCCGGGCCGGATTGCGCCGTATAGATCGGGCGACGGATTGCCGACGACGAAAAACACTGTGCGCGTCTTCAAATCGACCGCGGGCGTCATCCACACGCCGCCGCCGAGCGTCTGATAGAACGAGCTGTCCTTCGCGTACGCTGCCTTCTCGGCCTCGATGTTCCGGTGCATGTTGCGTCCGGTCGCGTCGTTGACGGCCCAGACGCCTTCGCTTTTTTCGGGAATCGTGTAGAAGGTCCACAGCAGATTGCCGTCCTTGGCGTCGTACGCCTTCACGAAGCCGCGGACTCCATATTCGCCGCCGTTGGTGCCGATCAACACTTTGCCGTCGACGACCGCCGGCGCCATCGTTTCTGAATAGCCCTTGTCGGGATCGGCGATCTGTTTCTCCCACACAACTTTGCCGGTCTTGGCATCGAGCGCGACGAGCTTCGCGTCGAGCGTCCCCATGTACAACGTGTCGCCCGACACGGCAACGCCGCGATTGTTGGGACCGCAGCAGAACGTCGTGATCGGTCCCATCTTGTGCTTGTAGTGCCAGAACTCCTCGCCGGTCGTTGCATCGATCGCGTAGACGTGGTTGAACGATGTCGTCAGGAACATGACACCGTTGATCACGATCGGTGCGGTTTCCATCGACTCCAGCACCGCTGTCTGGAAGACGAATTTCGGCGTCATCTTGCCGACGTTGGCCGCGGTGATTTGTGCGCCCGGGTAATAGCGAGTATTCGCGTAATTGCCGTTCGGATGGATCCAGTTTTTCGCGTCGCTGTCCGCCTTCTCGAGCATCGCAGGGGTAATCGATACGAGATTGCCTGACATCGGCTTCGCGCTCGTCGTCGCTACACCGGTCTCTTGCGCGTTCAAATCGGCGGCTCCCAACGCAAACGCGATGGCGGCGCCGGCGATCGTGATTCGGTGGTTCATCTCACCCTCCACAATTTTTACGAACGTTTTGCTTCGCGAATGAAACGCGCGAAGTCCCCCAAGGCCGTGATGCAGCATGGTTTATAGTCAGTTTTGGCGCAGGTTGCAATCTACAGATCGGCTGGTGCCGCGGCTCTTGGAAAGCTCATACGAGGAACTCGATGATTTCACGGACGTTTACGCGAGGATTCGCGCGCGGCAGCTGGGGCCAGCGAAGTCTGTTGCAGCGCAACAGCCATGGTGCGCTTCGCATCGTTGCGTCGATCCTCTTACTGGCGATCGGAATCGCAGCGAGCAATGCGCGCGCGTCCGACGACGACTTGCCGCTGAACGCCAAGCTGTTGGTCGCGGCACGCAATGCCGATGGGCCCGCGATTGCACGCGCGTTGCAGCAAGGTGCCGCCGTCAATTCACGCAATCGCTTAGGCGAGACCGCGCTCATCGTCGTGCTTAAGAAGGATCGAGTCGACTTGGCGCGCGTGTTGCTCGACGCCGGCGCCGACGTCAATCAAGCGGCCATCAATGGTGTGACGCCGCTGATGACCGCCGCCTACGGCGGACATACCGAAATTGTCCGCGCGCTCGTTGCCAAGGGCGCCGATATTGCGGCCGTCGATCGCTTGAAGAAGAACGCGATCATCTATGCGTCGGGGGAAGGCCGCACCGACATCGTCAAGTTGCTGCTCGACAAGGGTGTCGATCCGAACGCCGTTTATGCGAACGATCTGACGGCGCTCATGTGGGCCGCCGGCTACGGCCAAACGGAAACCGTGAAGACACTTCTCGCAGCGGGCGCGAAAACAAGCCTCAAAGACAACCGCGGCAAAACGGCGGCCGATATCGCGCGCGAAGCGAAGCACGAGGAAACGGCGCGGCTATTAGCACAGATGGCTGAACGACCGTAGCGCGGTCAGGCCGGCGGCGGCGTCGCGAGCGGCGCCGGTCGAGTCGCGCGTCGTGAAGCGCGGCGAAATGACATTCGCGCCATCACATGCTCCCCCGCGAGCTCGTGCTTGAACGCGCCGGCGATGTGCAACGCAGTCGACGCGACCAAGACCCAGCTCGCGACCCAATGCACGGTGCTCATCAGATCCTTGATCGCGGGATTCTGCGCGCCCCAAGCGGGCAGCGTAACGCCGAACCACTTGATCGGATAACCGCTGAACACGGATCCGAGATAGCCCGATAGCGGCAACACGAACATCGCAATATAGAGAATCGCGTGATTGGTCTTGGCAGCGCGCAATTGCCAGCGCGCAACGCCCAACAACGGCGGCGGTGGGTACAACAATCGCCAGCCGAGCCGCGCTAGCACCAGCGCAAAGAGAAGGAGCCCGAACGATTTGTGAAGGTTGAACTGATCGGCGCGCAAACCGGGCGGCTGCTTGGGAATCTCCTGCATCCACCACCCCTGCGCGACTTCGATCAGCAACAGCGCGGCGATTAGCCAGTGCAAGATCACCGCGGTACGTGTGTAACGGTCAGATGGCGACATCGATGCTTGCACCTATGAACCAATTGCGACCCGGCGCCGGCTCGAAGAAGCGTCCGTTCGTATCGCCGACGATCACGGATCCGGCGTAGCGGCGATCGAACACGTTGTTGACGCGCACGAACTCGGTGAACGTCGCGCGACCCGCACGTTGAGCCAAACCGGCGCGTACGTTCGTCACCGTATAAGCTGGCGCAGCATCGGTGTTGCGGTCGTTGACGTAGATTTTGCCGACATACTGCACTTCCACAGCCGCATTGAAGCCACCCCAACCGCCCGGCGTCCATGTTAACTCGCCGTATGCCTGCGCAGGCGGTACACCCGGAAGACGGTTGCCCGACTGCACGAGCTGAGGCGGCGTTCCGCTCGTGAATTCCTGCGCAAATCTCGCGTTGATGTAGGTGAGGGCGACATGGCCGTGCAGCCTCCAGGGCAGATCGCCGTCCCAAAGCGCTTCGGCACCGTTGCGCCGCGTTTTGCCAACATTCTTGAACGTGTTCCTGCCACCGGTGGCCGTGTCGGTCACGATCTCGTCTTCGGTGTCGATGTGGAACAACGCGACGTTGATCCGCTGGCTGCGCGCAAACACCGTCTTGAGGCCGATCTCGTAGGCGCTGCTGGTGGCCGGGTCCAGCGCGAAGTTGAGCCCCGTTCCGACGGGAACGTAGGCAATTTCGGCGAACGTCGGCGTCTCGAAGCCCTGACCGTAGCTCGCATACAGGTTGACGTCCGGCGTCGCACGAAAGACCAGCCCGACGATGGGACTCGTGTTGCGAAATGTGCGCGAGCCGCTGTCGTCGGGGTTGGTCGGCGTGACATAGTGATCGTCCGATTTATAACGCACGGCACTCGAGCGCACACCGAGCGTTGCCGCCCACGCCGGCGCGAATTGCCATTCGGCTTCGGCGTAGCCGTCAACGCTTTGTACGGTGTCGTCCTCGTCGCGGCGCAGAGCGCCGAGCACGCCGTTGTTGTTGACGAAGCCTTGGCGATGCTCCTTCATCCGATCGGTGTCGGCACCGAGCGTGAACGTGAGCGGACCACCGAAAGCCTGCGTCCGCCACGTCATCCGCGCGCCCACGCCGCCGAAATCGCGATCGAGATCGGCGACACCCCCGGACGACGTGGCCGGCACCTCGCCCCTGAGCGCGAGATACTGCCGAATCAGTCGACGTCCGCCGTACGCGGCGACATGAAGCGTCGTGTCAGGATTGAACTGATGATCGACCGCCACGCCGCCCTGCGTCTGGTCGATCGTCTTGCGCGTGTCGAACTGGAGCGCCGACGGATCGACCTGGCGCGGATTCGCATCCCACTGTGCGCGCGTCAGTCCGAGCGGATCCTGCGTTTCGGGTTGGTATTGATAGTTGCCGATCAGTGTGACGCGCGTGGCCTCGGTGGGATCGAAGCTCAACTTCAGGTTAAAGAGATCGCGCCGCGCCGAAGAGTGATCGCGGTACCCGTCAGTCTGGAATTCGCTAAACGCTGCCACGTAACCGGCATTACCCGCGGCGACGCGGAGCTTGGCGCCGGCGGTCCACAAGTCGTAACTGCCCGCGCCGCCGTTCACCGTCAGAATGGGTTCTGGTGTCCCATTCTCCGTAAATACCGAGATCACGCCGCCGGATGCATTGCCGTATAGCGTCGAAAAAGGTCCGCGGAGCACTTCGACACGTTCCGCCGACAGCAGACTGAAGCTGCCGGTTTGCCCCTGTCCGTCCGGCATCGTGACCGGGATACCGTCCTGGTAGAGGCGCACGCCGCGCACACCGAACGCCGCGCGCGCGCCGAAACCACGCGAGCTGATTTGCAAGTCCTGCGCGTAGTTTTGGCGATTCGCCGCGAAAACGCCGGGCACCCGCGGCAGCGTCTCAGACAGATTGATGGCGGGCTGGCCGTCGCGAATCACGCTGCCGGGAATGATGTCGACCGACGCCGGCACGTCGAACGCGCGCTCTTCGTGGCGAGTCGCCGTAACGACGATCGGATCGAGCGACGGAATGGAATCCTGCGACTGCGCCCAAACGCAAGCCGTCCAGGCGGAGGCAAGAAGAATTCCTCCGACGCAGCAACGGATTCGAATCATGCCAATTGACATGCCGTGCTTGTGGCTTTCGTTATGATCGCAGGCAAACGCCGTTAGGATATCCAATTTTGAGTGCGCAAGCGCGCAGGAGCGCATCCGGCGCCCAATTTGTCCCTGCGATCGGAGAATTTGCATGCGGTCATCAGTGCCTCGAACAATCATCGCGCTTTTTTGCAACGTTGTCGTCGGTGCAGCCGTTGCGGCACCGTCCGCTTACGTTTCCAATGAAGGATCGGCTTCCGTTTCGATTATCGACACCGCAACCGACAAGGTCATCTCGACAATCAAGATCGGACAGAAGCCGCGCGGCATTGCGATTTCACCGGACGGCAAGCGGCTCTACATCAGCGACCAGACAGCGAACTCCCTTCGCGTTATCGACATCGACAAGAACGCCGAGTCCGCGCGGGTGGCGTTAGGCGACTCGCCCGAAGCGATCTACGTATCGCCCGATGGCAAGTGGTTGTCGGCGGCAATCGAGGAAAACGATCAGGTGCTGTTGATCGACACGTCATCGCTCACGGTCACAAAACGCTTCAAGATGAAAGGCAAGAATCCCGAGCACGCGGTTTTCAGTCCGGACGGCAAGTGGCTCTATGTGAGCGCCGAGGAAGCCGACAGCGTCGACATCGTCGACATTGCTCGTGGCGAAGTCGTGAAATCGGTGACGGTTGGTGACCGGCCCCGCGGAATCGGCTTCCTTCCCGATGGCAGTCGCGCGTACGTTGCAGTGGAAAACGCGGACACCGTCAACGTCTTCGACGCAAAGACCCACGACGTCATCGCGCGCATCAAAGCCGGTAAGCGCAGCAACGGCGTAACCGTCCATCCCAACGGTAAGTACGTCTACGTGTCGTCAGGCGGCGATGGCACTGTACAGGTGATCGATACGGGAACCAACACGATCGTCGCGACGATCCAGGTCGGCAAGCGGCCGTGGAACATGGCGATTACGCCCGACGGGAAAAAACTGTACGTTGCATGCGGCCGCTCTGATGCGGTCGCCGTGATCGATACCGAAACGAACAAGAAAATCGCTGAGATTCCCGTGGGCTCATTGCCTTGGGGCGTCGCGATACGCTGACGTGCGCATCTCGGGCGGGCGTCGCTTCCGCGCGCTTGTTGCGGCGCTGCTGGCGAGCGGCGCATCGACTGTCGCAGCGGCGGCTGACAACCCTGCAGAAGTATTCGAGTTGCCCGCGGTCGAGGTAATCGGCACGACGCCGCTGCCGGGCCTCGGCTCTCCGCTCCGTGACGTACCCGCGAACGTGCAGGTGTTCGGAAATCGTGCAATTGCCAATCAGCGGCCACCGACGCTGACGCAGTTTCTCGACCAGAATGCGAACAGCGTCAATGCTGCGTCGGGGCAAGGGAATCCGTTCCAGCAGTCGCTTAGCTTTCGCGGCTTCGCCGCGTCGCCGTTGCTTGGAACGCCGCAGGGGATATCGGTATTCCAGGATGGTGTTCGGATCAACGAGGCATTCGGCGACGTCGTCAACTGGGATTTGATTCCACCGACGGCGATATCAAGCGTGCAATTGATTCCAGGCTCCGTTTCAGCATTTGGATTGAACACGTTGGGCGGTGCGCTGGCGATCTACACGAAGAGCGGCGCGCAATATCCCGGCGGATCGGTCGAAATTTCGGGCGGCTCGTTCAGACGCAAAGATGCAGTGTTCGAATACGGCGGCAAGAGCGATCGCATCGATTACTACGCGACCGGCCATTTCGAGGACGACGCCGGCTGGGCCGAACACAATCCGAGCCGCGTCAAGCAATTCTTCGGCAAGATCGGGTACCAGGACGACCGCACGGACTTCGATGTCAGCACGACGCTTGCCGATAACACGCTGCAAGGCACGCAGACGTTGCCGCCATCGATGCTCGATGATCCCAGACAGGCGTACACCTATCCCGACATCAATCAAAATCGGCTCGCATTTGTCGCGGCCAAGGGAAGTCGCTTCTTGAGCGATGCGATGCTGCTGGGAGGCAATGCGTATTACCGCCGCCTGCGCTCGACGAATTTCAGCAGCAACGTCAATGACGATTACGGCGAGCCAAATCCGCAGACCGGCGTGCCGGAGAATAACGAAGCTGTCAACGACCAATCATCGATCGACCAGTCCAGTTGGGGTATCGGCGGACAGCTCACGATCAATGGCAAGGTTTCCGGCTTTTCGCATCAGCTCGTTGTCGGTGCAAGCGGCGATTTCGGACGCACGCGGTTCACGCAGGAAGCGCAGCCGGCCAATTTCACCGCCGATCGCGGAACCGTTGCCGCTGGCCCGTTCAGCACCGAAACCGACGTCGACTTGAGCAATGATTATGTCGGGGTGTATGCGACTGACACCGTCGTGCTGTCCGAGCAATGGACGATGACAATCGGCGGTCGCTACAACCATGCGCGCATCTCGATCGACGATCGTACCGGCGAAGACGAAGCGCTTAACGGCACCCACACCTATTCGCGCTTCAATCCTGCCATCGGCATCAACTTCAACCCCGGCCCATTGCTCACCGCGTACGCCGGCTACAACGAAGGCATGCGCGCGCCCACGCCGATCGAGCTCACCTGCGCCGATCCGACGGCGCCGTGCAAGCTGCCGAATCAATTTCTGGCCGACCCGCCGCTCAAGAAAGTGGTCGCGAAAACGATCGAAGGCGGCGCGCGTGGCAAGCTCGGTGCTGCGACGACGTGGTCGCTTGCTCTGTATCGCACGGAGCTTGATGACGACATCGCATTCATCGCGAGCGGCAGCGCGGCCACCAACACCGGTTATTTTCAGAATGTCGGTCGCACAAGACGACAAGGCATCGAGCTGAATGCGGCGACGCGGCTCGCCGACTGGTTGTTCAACTTTCGCTATAACCACATCGACGCGACGTTCCAATCGACGTTCATCGCATCGAGTCCGAATAATTCAAGTGCGAACGCGGACGGCGCGATCACCGTGCAGCCTGGCGATCGCATTCCCGGAATTCCGTGCGACTCGGCAAAACTTCGCGTGGCGTATGACCCCGACGGGACAATCTCGCTCGGCGTCACGCTGGTTTACGCGTCGTCTCAATACGCGTTGGGCGACGAGAACAATCAAGATGTTCATAGGCGCCTGCCGGCCTACGCTGTGGTTCATCTCGACGCGATGTATCAAGCAACGGCTACATTGCAACTATTTGCGCAAGTCGCCAATCTGTTCGATCGTCGCTATCAAAGCGTCGCCCTACTCGGCGCGAACGTCTTTACCGGCCCCAGCGGGACATTCGGACCCGCAAGCGGCATCCCGCCCGTCGCCGAACAGTTTCGCGCGCCGGGTGCGCCGCGTGGGATCTGGGTCGGGTTGCGCTACGCGCTCGAACCGCCGCGTCGCGACTGAAGTGTTCGCCGGTCAACCCATGCTTGGCTATGCGACCTGGCGCCGGCTGCGTTTAAGCGCCACAACGGAGTTGCCGTTGCCCCGCGCACTCGCGAGCGCATCGATGGTCTCCTGAAGCGGCACCGGTCGGCCGAACAGATGGCCCTGACCTTCATCGCACTGGTGCCGAATCAGAAATTGGCGCTGATCACTGGTCTCCACGCCCTCGGCAACGACGCGAATCCGCAGTCGCTTGGCCATCGCGATAATGGCAAGCACGATTGCCACATCGTCTTCTTCGTTCGGCAAGCTGTCGACGAACACGCGATCGATCTTCAACGTGCGGATAGGGAAGCATTTGAGCTTCGACAGCGACGAGTATCCGGTGCCGAAATCATCGATGGCGATGCTGATCCCCGCTGCTTCGAAGCCTTTCATCAGCTCCGCCGCCTGCTCCACGTCACGTGCGATGGCAGTTTCGGTCAACTCGAGCTCCAGGCGACGTGGATCGAGCGCAAATTCATCGAGTGCACTGCGCACGTTTGCGACCAGTCCCGGCTCGGACAGCTGGCAGTGCGAGAGATTCACCGAAAGGCCCAAATCGTTGTAGCCCAATTCCGAAAGGTGCGCGAGGTCCTTACAGGCGCGCCGCAATACCCAGTCCCCGAGCTGACCAATCAGGCCGGCGCGCTCGGCAACCGGGATGAATTTGCACGGGTCTACCCAGCCGAGCGCGCTCCGGCGCCAACGCGCCAGCGCTTCGAGGCTGCACACGCGACCGGTCGCGAGATCGATGCGCGGCTGATAAAAGACTTCCAGCTGTTGCCGCTCGATAGCCAGTCGCAGCAAGTTCTCGATCCGAATCTCCTCGCTCGCCTGCAGCTGCAGGTGCTCCGTGAAAATTCGATAGGTATTCTTGCCGAGTTCCTTCGCGTGGTACATCGCTGCATCGGCATGCTTTAAGAGCGATTGCGCGTCCGTCCCGTGATCCGGATACAGGCTGATGCCGATGCTCCCCGTCACCACGTAATTGTTGCCGAGAATTTCGATGGGCTTGGCGATCTCCGCAAGGATAGCTTCCGCGATTCGCTCCACATCCGCGACTTGGGCGAACTCGGGCAACATGACGATGAATTCGTCGCCTCCCTGGCGGGCGACCGTGTCGGAACTGCGCACGCGGCGGCGCAACCGCTCGGCGACCGTGCGCAGCAGCCGGTCGCCTCCCTCGTGCCCGATCGAATCGTTGATCATCTTAAAGCGGTCCAGATCGACAAACAACACGCCGAATTTCGCGTTGACGCGGGCCGCTTGCTTGATCGCCTGCTCCAGGCGATCGCTCAACAAAGCGCGGTTGGGCAGACCCGTCAGCGTATCGTGAAGCGCGGCGTGTTCGATCGCCTGCTCCTTCTGTTTGCGATCGGAAATGTCGTGCAAGACCCAGATCGTGCCGTTCTGTCCCTCGGATTGATCGAATACGCGCACGGCGACGCGGCACCAGAACCGACTGCCGTCCCGCCGACGGCACACCTCGTCGCCGTCGAACAGCCCTCGTACCGTCACGGCGCTCGCCACGGTCGCGACCCACCGTTCGCTGTTTTCAACGCCGCACAACGCATCGATCGACATTCCGATCACGGTCCCCGGCGCGTATCCAAACATTCTTTCCAGCTCCGCGTTCGCCCTCACGATCTCGCAGTCCTGAATGATCGCGATGCCGACGGTCGCCGAATTGAGGATCGCGTACTGCTCCGCGAGCGCCTGACGCAGCAGTATTTCCGCTGTCTTGATTCCACTCACATCCACGGCGGTGCCGCTCGCGCCTATGAAGCGGTCCTCGCCATCGTTGAGCGCGATGGCCCTAACGCTCAAGTAGACCGAGTAGCCCGTCCGATGCACGAACTCCCCTTCCACGTGCAGCGGGCCGCCCGTTTCGGTCAACTTGAAGAATTCGTCGTCGAATGCCTGGGCCGCGGCTCGCGTCGCAAACCGCGTAAACGGCACGCCGATGATTTCCTCCGCTCGATAGCCGAGAATCGCCCCGACCGCGGAGCCATTGACGTACGTGAAGCAGCCTTTTTCATCGACAGTCCAGACCAGGTCGCCCGACGTCTCGACCAGTGCGCGGAAGTGAGTTTCGTTTGCTTCGAGGTCGGCCAGAGCGCGCTTGCACCTCGCGAGCTCATCCTGCATCGCATGGACTGGCTCGAGCGAAGTCTGTCCTTTTGCGGAAAACAGCGAAGGCACCTTCAAAGCGGGCTCCGAGATCCCATGCGCACCTCTCCCGCGGCGCACCGGCTCCCATCGAGAGCGGAGCGTGCGAGCGGATGACGGTCTATGATCAGCAAGACACCGCCGTCAATTGAGTACCGCCCCATGACTGCCGATGATGCCAACTCGCGTATGGATGATGGCGGGGGAGTCGGTCCGTGAAAAATTGAACGTCATTCCGCCAATGGCGAATTCCTTCGGTCCGCTCAGCGCCTTCAGCACATCGGCGCTGGTTGGACTCATGCCGGCGCGTCGGACGGCCTCGACGAGGATTTTCGCCGTGACAAACCCGGCCAGACTTGTCCGCGAGAGGGGGACCGGCGAGCCGGAACGCGAACGGATTTCGAGAAACTCCTGCACCACGGGGTCGCCATGGAAACGCACGCGCGCGGCCGGGTTCGGCATGTTCTCCGCAACCGCCAGCCAAACTTTTGTTGCAGGCGGAAGCATTGCCGCGAGGGCCTCCGGATCGACCGATGACGCGGTGACGATCATCGCGTAGCTTCCTTGGGCGCGTAACGCTTTGATGAACTCCGCGGCACGCCCGGTTTGCCCAATCAAGACGACGGCTTGTGAGCGCGCGTTCATGACTGCGCTCGCCGCTGCGTCGATGTCGGTCGAGTCGCCGCCGCAACGCGGGATAACGGCCAATTTGGCCGCCTGCCGAGGGTCCTCTTCGACCTCGGCACGCATACCCGATCGATCACGTTGGTCGCATAGCGCGATGTTCTTGAAGCCAAGGGCATTGAGATGACCCACCAGGCCTTCCACTTCCTGCCGCGCATTGGGCCGGATATGAAAGACGCCACGGCCGCTTGTTGCGTCGACTCCGGCAAGGTCGATGATGGGTCCCAACAAAGGGATTTCCAACTTTTCCAATACGCGCACGAGGCTGTTGACGCTGTCGGTACCTGCTGCGCCGATGAAGGCGATCGGTTTAAGCGGCAGCAAATCGGCCGCTTGGCTCCGCGTCAATTCCGGATCGCCAGCATCGTCTCGCGCCACCAGCGCAATCCTCGCGCCGTTCACGCCGCCCTGGCCGTTGACATGTTCGAAATAAAGCTTCGCCCCGGAGCCATACTCGGCTCCGGCCGCCGCCGCCGAACCGGAGTAAGGCCCGACGTGAGCAATCACCAGCTCGGCCGCCTCCGCGAGAGCGGCATCAAGCATCGTTAACGTGAGTGCAACGAGGCTCGCCGCACAAGCGCGAAGCACGGCGCACGTTTCGCTCTTGTCGACGATCATCGCTCTCTGCTGGCTCAAAGGCAGCGCTCGAAAGACTGCTTCGTCAGCTCGACGTTGGACGCGAGATGAACAGATTACGCAACGACCGCAGCCGGGCAACGATCATCGACCCGGCGCCAGATTGCGGGGCCGGGTCGACTGTTTGCTGACGAAGCAACGCCGGGTTGGCAAGCGATCGCTGAAAATGCGTCAGCGCCGAATCGATAAAGAACTTGAGCTTTTGCGGCTTGCATGGGGACAGCACATAACGAAAGATTTTCGCCTGGTTGATGAGTTCGATCACACGTTCAGTGTCCGCGCCGTCCGCCAGCACAATGGTCAGAATTTGCGGGTGTTCACGCTTGAGAAGCTTGAGCAGTTCCGAGCAGTCGTGCCTGCCGATCTTCAAATCCGACACGACGACGGCGACGCTCCGGCTCTGCAGCGTATCGAGGCACTGGTCGAGATTTTGCGCATAGACAAACGGATGCGAGTTATCCAGCAACGGTCGGATTTGGTCGAACGCCTCGCGCTGGTCGTGCATCATCACGATCGCAGGGCTACGCGACGCCGCATCATCGGTTGCCTTCTTCCCCTTCGGCCCTACCGGGCTCGTGCGGGTCGTTTTTTCGGCGGACTCCAGCTCGATGCCGATGCCGATTGCATCCGCGATCACCGCTTGAATCTCCTGGTTTCCCCACGGCTTGTTGAGGAAGCGGTAGACCTCGCCATCGTTCACCGAATCGATAACCGCCGACAAGTCGGAGAAGCCGGTGAGCAGAATTCGCACGGTATTGGGTGAGATCGTCTTCGCCCGCCGGAGGAATTCAACGCCCGTCATCGTCGGCATTCGCTGGTCGCTAACGACCACATGGACGTGATACTGCTTCAAAATGGCGAGTGCCTGTTCGCCGTCGGTGGCGGTGAACACCTGATACTTGTAGCGGAAGAGCGCGCCAAGCGCATTGAGGATCCGTTCCTCGTCGTCGAGCAGAAGAATCTTCGGCTTTTCCGTTTTGCGCGCGACCCGCGCGCGGTCGATGTGGGCGGCCGCGTCGGCTGTTGATGCCCGTTCAATTGCGCTGTCCGGCGAGGCTCGTTGGGCAGTGGACAACCGGCCCGCGGGTGAGCGAAACTTAGTGAAGTCGTTCATGCCGTTTTTCGGTGCGCAGCGGTGAGTCGGATGTAATGTCCAATGCGCGGCTCGTTACACAATCACGCTGCGATCGCCATCGGCTCGGCCCCGGGCGATTGCGCAGTTTCGCCCATGCGCTTATCCGCGCCCTTGACGGGCAGGGTCACGGTGAATTTGGTCCCCCTGCCTTCTTTGGAATGAACCTTGATCGCTCCGCCATGCTGCTGAACGATCTTGTAGGCGATGGCGAGTCCCAGTCCCGTGCCTTTCCCCACTTCCTTCGTGGTAAAGAACGGGTCGAATATTTTCGGCATGACGGTCTCGGCGATGCCGATGCCGTTGTCGATGACATCCACCGCAACATGATCCCTTCCGTGCATGCGCGTAACAACGGTGATTGCGCCGTCGTTGTCCGCCGTTGCCTGCACGGCGTTCGTGATCAGATTGAGCAAAACCTGGTTGATTTGCGACGGTGAGCAACTGATCGGCGGAGTCCCGGCGAAGAGCTTCTTGATCTTCCTGGCCTTGACGACGCTCTTCGCGAGTTGCAACGTGTTTTCCAGGCACTCTTCGACCGTGCATTTCGCGATGCGACTGCGGTCCAGACGGCTGAAGTTCTTCAAGCCGACGACGATCTTGGAAATTTCGTCGACGCCGTGCACGCCGTCCTTGAGAAGACCCTGAATTTCGTCCATGACCGCGAATTCGCCGAGGTTGTCGGTGAGACTCGACGCCACGGAGAACTTTTCGGCGATCTCATCGTCGGTGGCGTCGCCGGAGCGCATCGAAGCGATCAGCGCGACCATTGCGTCGACGAACTCGCGTACCATTCCCGAAAGTTGCGATTCAACGGTCTCCAGGCTGCTGCGCACGTACGCCAGCGGTGTGTTGATTTCGTGCGCTACGCCCGCCACCATCTGCCCGAGCGAAGCCATCTTTTCCGACTGGACGAGATGCGTCTCCGACTCCTTCAAGTTATGCAGCGCCTTCGACAGTTCCTCGGTCCGCTCGCGAACGCGTTGTTCGAGCGTCTCGTTGGCGTGCTTCAGGTCCTTGTTGACGCGCCCGATAATCCGGTAGCTTCGAACCAATCGGGCGCCGATATAAACGAGGAGCGCTAGAAGGACGCTTGAATAGGCGAGCAGATATTGGCGATATCGATCGCTTTCGGCGAGCGTCGCGTGGAAGTCCCGATCGAATACCTCGCCAAGCTGATCGATCGCCCGCGTCATCGGCGCGGCCGATAGCTTGGTCAATATCTCGCCCTCGACCAGCCGCTGACGCAGCACTATGCGCGTATGTATCACCAGATTTCGAACCGAGGCCGCGATGTCCTCCGGGTACGCCCGGTTCGCGGATTCCATCGCGTTGAGGCTCGCTTCGATGCTGTCCGCTGCCGCGGCGTCCGGCAACAGGTTGTACTTGAGGACGTCATTCAGGAGCTGACTGGCGCGCGCATCCAGAATGTCGAGACGCTCGGAGATTCCTTGAGCCGTGCGTCGGGACGCGCGAATCTCCGCGCGCAAATCGTCTACCGCGGTAGGCACGTAGCGAAGCGAGTTCTTGAGGATCGCGTTCTGCGCCTTGAATTGATCGACCAAATCGACCTTTTCCGCAATGACGCCCTTCAGCTCGCCTAGCGCCTTCTCGGTATCGGTCTGATTGAGCGTCCTGACTCCGTCCCCAAGCCTTTCCTGCAATTCCGTCAATTTAGACAGCGGGCTCGTCAGCGGATCGTAGTTCTTGTTGATCTCCATGCGGGACTTCAGCACGTCCACATTCCACTCCGCGTCCAATTGCTTCAATTGCCTCAGGTAGCCTTCGACTTGAGCTTTCTTCTCGGCGTCGACCGAGCTGGTCTTCGTGTAGAGAAAGATCAGCCCGCCGCAAAGCGCCGCGACCGCGCCGATAACTGCAATCACCCGCAACAGTCTCGCAATGCTCATAGTTTCGCGCGCGTCACTGTGATTTGCTCAGGCGGGTTGGGTTTATCCGGGAGTGAAGCGAGCCGCGGCTGGCGCTCGCCCGTCAGCGTCTTCAGAAATTTGACGATGAGCGCCTTGTCTTCGCGCGGAGCATCCCTGCCGAGCTGATACCGGAACATGATTTCGACCGCCGCTTCCAGCGTCGTCGCGGAGCCGTCGTGAAAATAGGGGCCGGTCAGCTCGACGTTTCTAAGGCTCGGCACCTTGAATACGAACTTGTCGCTTTCCCGCTTGGTCACGTTGTATCGGCCGAGGTCGGCGGGCGTAATGTTGCCGCGCTGCGCGAAGTAATCGCCCATCACGCCAAACTTCTGGAACATGTTGCCGCCGACATTCACGCCTTGATGGCATGCCACGCAACCGTAACTCTTGAATCTCGTGTACCCCTGCAATTCTTCGGTACTGATGGCGCCGGCGTCGCCGCGCAGATAGCGATCGAAGCGCGACGGCGTTAGAAGCGAGCGCACGAATGTAGCGATCGCATCGATGGCCGTCTTGTTCGTGATTCCCTCGGTGTACACGACCTCGAATTGACCGGACAGCGCAGGGTCCTGACGCAGCTTGCCGACGACATCCGTCCAGTTCGAGTCGAAGACTTTCGGATTCTTGATGAGCCGCTCGAGGAACTCTTCCAGCGAACCGCCTGACCCGTTCCAGGTCTGTCGGAAGTTGAGGCCGCTGTTGAATACCGACGGCGCGTTCGCGCCGCCGATCTCTCCACGAACACCGATAGAGCGCGGGCGGGGATCGGCGCCGCCGCGCGAGAAATCATGGCAGGACGCGCAAGACACTGCGCCATCCTGTGACAAGCGCGCGTCAACGAACAATTTGCGGCCGAGTTCGATCTTGCGCGTGTCGAATTTGAGATCAGCGGGCAGCGGCCGGATCGGCTCGTCGAGTTCCACGGCCCCGGTCGGCGAGCACAGTCCCGTGACGAAAGCCACGACCCACGAAGCGCTCAATAACCGCATCCGGCCCACGCGCATTTCCATTCCAACGTCATAAGACCTGCGGTCAAGTGCAAGCGATGTGCCAATCAACCGGAGCTTCGCGAGATTCGACCGACCGAATGCCGTTGGTCGTCGATAAGTCGCACAAAAACAACGAGAAGGTCCGCTTGGAATGGCCGTTCGCTTGACGCGCAGGTTGACCTTGTCATATACAAGCCCTTCGCGTTGACGATTATTGGCACGCGGGGTTCAGGCACGGTGTGGCGGTTCGCAACTATCGTGTCGGCTACAACCGCGCGCAGTCGACAATAGCAACATCGGGGAGCGATCTTCAAAACGCGAGCAATAGCCGCGGCTCACACTTTCGTGAGTCGAAGGCAACGCAATCGGATGGGGAGACGGTTGCTTGTCGCCGTTCTCGGACTATTGCCCTGCGTCTCGTTCGCCCACGTCAAGTGGTTCGTCAATTACGACCTGCTTTCGCCGCCGCGCCCGGCGTTTGGCGTGCTGTCCAGCCGTTACTTCATTCTTTTTGCGTTTTTCGTCGCCACGCTCATCTTCGTCGTATCGCTCGTCGATAATTATTTGACGCGACGAACGCCTGTGCTCGAGAGACGCAGAGGCATCCTTGTCGGGCGAGTCGCGAAGCATTTTCCGTTATTGCTGCGATGGGGTGTAAGCGCTTTTTTCACCGCGGTCTTCGTCTACGGGTGCCTGCATGATTGGATGATTCTGACGCCCGAACTGCGGACCCACTCCGGGTGGATCTGCTGGGTCCAGCTCGCGATCGCCATTTGCGCGCTCAACTCGCGCAGCGCGGTCATTTCCGGCGTGGGAATCGTCTTTCTCTACGGATTCGGCATCAGCCAATACGGCTTTTTTCATATGCTCGACTATCCGATATTTCTCGGCGTCGCGGCATTTCTCATCGTGCATTCCATTTACGGCGAGAAGAAACAGGAATGGGCTGTGAGCGCAGTGCGCATCTGCACGGCGGTCACACTGCTGTGGGCGTCAATCGAGAAGTTCGCCTTTCCCGAGTGGAGTTTCATGCTGATGGCGCAACGGCCGGGGTTGGCGCTCGGGTTCGATCCCGAGTTCTATATGATAGCGGCGGGCTTCGTGGAGTTTTGTGCGGCTTTCCTGCTGATCGCCGGCTCTCTCGCCGCACGCGCGGCCGCACTGGTGCTGCTCATGATGTTTACTTCGGCGATTGTACCTTTCGGCGTGATCGATGGCATCGGCCACTCGGTGATCATCGTGGTCTTGCTGCTGCTGGTCTTCAGTGACAATCGCGTTGCGGAGCTGTTCAGCATTCGACGCAGCAACACGCTCACCGCAACGCTTCGTACAAGCGTCTACTTCGGCGCCTTGCTTGTGTTTTTCTTTTTGTATTACGCCAGCTATTATCTAAGTTACGGACTCAGCGTCTAGCAGAGTCCCGGCAATCCTCGCGGCCGCGCGCGTTACACTTTGCCGCCATGCGATACCGCGTGCCCGTTGCAATCGCCTCAGTGTCGACATCGCGTCGCCGCTTTCTGTCCGGCGTTAGCGCGCTCGGACTCGCCGCAATCGCGCGTCCGATGAGCTCCGATTCCGCTGTCACTGCTGATTTCTGTACGACAGGTGACGGCAAGACAACACCACTTTTCGTCCCCGGCGATAAGGGATATCTCGGACGCCTCGCGTTGCGCGGAAAGTCGGTGCAACTCACGGTAGGTCCAACCGCCGTTTTGCCGCGAGGCATTGTCCACGGTCCGATCGCTTATCGCGCTCAGCACGAAGGTCGCGATTACATCAATCCAACGCTCGTCGTTCGGCGCGGTGAGCGCATGCAGGTCAAGCTCGTCAATCGCCTCGACGCGCCGACGATCACGCATTGGCATGGGCTCGCAATCGACGCCCGCAACGACGGGGGCGGTATGAACCTCGTCGCCCCGGGCGAGAGCTATGCCTACGATTTCATCGCGCGCGACCGTGGCGCACTCTATTGGTATCACCCGCATCCGCACGGTCAGACGGCGCGACAGATGTACAACGGCTTGTACGGCGCACTCCAGCTCGAGGACGACGACGAACATTCGCTACGCGAAGCACTCGACCTCGTGCCCGGTCGTTCGGAACTGACGCTGGTGATGCAAGATCGCCGCGCGGATTCGTCGTACACGCCATCCCGCGCAGATCTGCTGCACGGCTTCTTCGGCGATGAGCTCTACGTGAACGGCACGCGATGTCCGTATCTCGATGTCGCGTCGCGCATCTATCGATTGCGGATTCTCAATGCCTGCAATGCACGCACGCTGCGGCTCGCCTTGCGCGGTTCGTCGGCGGCGCGTGTTCCATTTCTCGTCATCGGCAACGACGGCGGGCTCTTGCCGTCACCACAGCGTGCCGAGCAGGCGTTTCTTGCGACGGCGGAACGGCTCGACATTCTGGTGGATCTGCGCGACGCGGCGGTTGGTGAAACGCTGGTTCTCGAGTCGCTGCTCTTTGATCCAATGCATACGGAGATGCCGGCCGCGACGGCGACCGATCACGCCGCACACGATCACGGCGGCGCATGGCCGGAAGGCGCCGCGCGAGCGCTGCTTCAGCTGCGCCTGCGCGAGCATGTCGTCTACGATCGGCGCATTCCATCGAAGCTCTCCGGCGTCGCGCCGATCGATACGTCAAATGCCCGCGAACGACCGTTTCGACTGGGCTACAACAAGAGCCGCTGGCGAATCAACGACCGTGTGTTCGTGATGGGCGAAACGCCGATCGAAGTCGCGCGCGATTCGACTGAAATATGGCTGCTGCGCAACTATCACACGAGCATGCCCCACGCGATGCATCTGCACGGGTTTCATTTCGAGGTGCTCGAGCGCGAAACGTCGCCCGATTTCGTTCACACGCTTGCGGTCGACGAGCGTGGCAGGCTCGCTGCCGATCTCGGCCGCAAGGACACCGTGCTGGTATGGCCCGGCGAAAGCGTTCGTGTAGCAATCCGGTTCGCGATGCCGTTCGAAGGTCCGCAGACCTACATGTTCCACTGCCACAACCTCGAGCATGAAGACGGTGGCATGATGCTTGGCGTGAAAGTTGCGTGATTCGCCGCGGCAATGAACACGACCTCCGATCCCGTCCTCGCCGTTGCCGTGCGCGCCGCGCGCCGAGCGGGCAGCGTCATCATCGATGCGTCACGCGATTTGCGCCGGTTGCCGACGTTCTCCAAAGAACATGGCGACATTGTCGCGGCGGCCGATTCGGAGGCGGAAAGCGCCATCGCGGCGACGATTTCGGCGGCGTTCCCCGACCATGCGATTCTGACCGAGGACTCCGGTGAGGTGAAAGCAGGCAACCCGGAGTCGCCGCATCGCTGGATCGTCGATCCGATCGACGGCAGCCTGAACTTCGTGCACGGCTTTCCTTACTTCGCGGTCTCGATTGCGCTCGCGAAGATGGACGACATCACGCACGCAGTCATCCTCGATCCGCTCCACGACGAGCTCTTCACTGCGATCAAGGACAAGGGTTCGCAACGAAACGGCGCGCCGATGCGTGTTTCCACATGCACGCGATTGTCCGAAGCGTTGATCGGCACGGTCTTTCCGACGCGCAAGAGTCCGAAGCTCGCGAGCTATGTGCCGGTGTTCGCCGCGATCGCTGGGCAATGCGCAGGCATTCGTCGCGGAGGCGCGTGTGCCCTCGATCTCGCGCATCTTGCGTCGGGACGACTCGATGGTTTCTGGGTCACGAGTCTGCGTGCGTGGGACGTCGCTGCCGGTGCGCTTCTCGTCAGCGAGGCCGGCGGACGTGTCGGCGATTTTGCGGGTGGCAGCGAATTCCTACGCAATAACGAGGTGATTGCGGCCGCACCGGGCCTTTTCAATCCGCTGCGCGAGGCGATTGCGGCGGCGCTTCCGGCGTAATCGGTCGCATCGCCGCCGACGTCCGCGCGTGGCTTGGCAGCCACATGATCGCCAATAGCGTAAGGACGGCGATGCCCGCCATCACCAACAAGAGGGTTGCAAATCCCGCTGCCTTGACGATTGGGCCGAGCAACCACACCGCGAGCGAGCTGACACCGAACGCAACGGTGAGCCGCATTCCGGAGACTCGCGAACGCATCCGATCGTCGACATAGCGGACGATCATCGCGTCAGTAAAAGGAATGGCGCCGAACACGACGATCATGAAGCTGATCATCAGCACGTACAGCGCCCATCCCTGCGCTGCCGACGCGAGCGCGAACAGCGGAATCTGAAACGCTACGATGCCGAAGTACAGCCATTTGAGCGGCACGCGATCGATCAGCGATCCCACAGCGATCTGCGCAAACGATCCGACGATGTAGACAAGCGCGAGCAGCAAGCCGAGCAGCGCGGGATCAGTGATAATTCCGGTGAAGCGTTCGCGCAGCAGCTCGCCGTTGCCGTTGGTCGTGAAATTGAACAGCAGACTCATCGTGACCGATGCCACCGTCAGCACTGCAAAGACGCGCGCAAGAAGCCGTCGTGGCAACTCGCGTTGAGTGACGCCGCGTTTGGCGGGCGCAATCGGCTCGTCGGGCGCGATGCGTGCGAACGCGATGCCGCACGCGATAGCGATGAGCGATGGAACGATGAAGGCCGCGCGCCAACCGGCAAATTGCACGAGAAATCCCGTCGTCGCTGCGGAGAGCGCGACGCCAAGGTTGCCGGCGAGCCCGTTGACTCCGATCGTGAAGCCCGGACGCGTTGCACCCCGTACGAGCATCGGAATACCCACGGGGTGATAGATCGACGAGAACGCGCCCATCAGCGTCAACGCCAACGCGAGCTGCCACGCATTCTGCGTCGTCGCGATCAAGAGCATCGAGGCACCCATGCCGAAGAAGAACACGAGCATCATCTTGCGCCGGCCCCAGTGATCGCCGAGTCGGCCCGAAGGGAGCGATCCAAACCCGAACAACACGAACGCGCCGACTCCATACGGCATCAGGTCTTCCCAGCGCGCGATGCCAAAATCCACGGCAATCGCGCCGACCGACGTCGCAAAGATCAGCAAGAACATGTGATCGAGCGCATGCGCAATGTTCAACAACAGTGCCGTCGATCGTGTTTTCGTTAACGTCATCGTTGGGATTCTACCGCGGCCAGATGCTCGATCTCCGTCGCGAGAGTGTCGGAGAGCGTAATACCTACGACTCGATGCCGTTCTGCAAGTTCACGACGTCTCGCGCCGGGCAAGCGCACGCCCTCGTCCTTCATCATTTCGCCGATGAGCGTTTCGACGCGGGCGAGATAGATATCGCGGCCGGTAAGCGCGCCGGGATCGATCGTCAGAAAAGCCTGCCCGAGGTTCGGCCGATTGCCTTCGTCGACAAAGAACGTGTCCGCTTCGAATCCGAACGCAGCGCCGGTCAACGCGCATACAAGAAGCTCGACGATGAGCGCCAGCATTGCGCCTTTTGTGCCGCCCAATGCAAGCATGGACCCGGTCAGCGCGGCCTTGGCGTCGGTGGTCGGATTGCCGTCCCGGTCGAGCGCCCATCCAAGTGGAATCGCCTTCCCCTCCTTCGCCGCCATCATCACTTTGCCGCGCGCGACTTCAGAGAGCGACAGATCGATTATCAACGGAGCACCATTCTTGCGCGGAAACGTCGCCGCGATCGGGTTCGTCCCGAAAACGGGATGACGTCCTCCCGCGGTAGGCATCGCCGCCGGCGAATTGCCGAATGCGAGCCCGACGAGTCCGCCGTCGCCGACCGGTTGCAAATGATGCGCGGCAACGCCGAAATGGTGGCTACGCGTAACGCCGGCGAAGCTGACGCCGAACTCCCGCGCGCGCCGAATCGTTTCCTGCACGGCCAACGCACATGCGGGAAACGCGAGTCCATTCTGCGCGTCGACGAGCACCGCCCCGCCCTTGGTCCTGGCGATGATGGGAACCGCATGGCCGTCGGCGCGACCATTGCGCAGATGCATCGCATATTGCGGGATACGCGAGATGCCATGCGACGCCAATCCTTGCAATTCAGCATCAACTAGTGCTTCGGCGGTCGCGGCCGCCATCGACGGGTTCGCTCCCGCGCACGACAACGCTCGCGTCGCGAGATCGGTCAGTGCCGGGACGGAATAAATCGGCATTCCCCGTTTCGTTTCGTCAGTTGCGTGCAGACAGCGCTGCGGCGACTTTTTCGGCGATCAGCATCGACACGCGGACGTTCGACTCGCGTGTGAGGCCCGCGATATGCGGCGTCAACAGTAGATGTGGACTATCTGCAAGCGGCGAACCGGCCGGAAGCGGCTCGTGGTCGAACACATCGAGCGCGGCGCCGCCAAGTTTGCCCGCACGCAATGCATTTGCGACGGCCGTTTCGTCGACAACACCGCCGCGAGCAGTATTGATGAGAATTGCATCAGGTTTCATTCGGGCGAGCTTTGCGACATCGATCAGATGGCGCGTTTCCGGCGTGAGCGGAACATGCAACGAAACGACTTCGGCTTCAGCAAGCAGTTGGTCGAGCGCTCGTGCACTCGTCGCCTCGTCAGCCCACACGGGAGAAGACGTTGGCAGATTCGCATCGAAGGCGACGACTCGCATGCCCAACGAACGCGCGAGCCGTCCCGTGACCCGTGCGATATTGCCAAAACCGACAAGCCCGAGCGTTTTGCCGGCAAGCTCGCGGCCGTTTGATAAGGCGGAGCGTGGCCATTCGCCGTTCGCCACTTCCCGCGTCGCCCCATAGGTGTCGCGCAACAGGATCATGGCTGCGGCGATCACATACTCGGCGACCGCTTGCGCGTTCGCGCCTGTCGCAGGAATGACGGCGATCCCACGGGCCGTGCAGGCCGGCGCGTCGATATTGTCGAGTCCGACGCCCAGCCGTCCGACAACCGAGAGCGCGGGTGCGGCATCGATCAGTGCAGCCGTCACTTGCGTTCGATTGCGTACGATCAGCGCATCGGCGTTCGCAAGCGACCGTCTCATTTCCTCTTCGCGTTCAACGAGAGTCTTGTCGTAGTGGACGTCGAAGCGGGACGCCAGCATCGCGACCGCGCGTTCATCCATGAATTCGCTGATGACGATGCGCATGTCACCTGATCAATTTTGCATTCCTCGCTGCCACGGCAAATGGTCAAGATCGACGTTGCCGCCGCTCACGATGACGCCCACACGTGCACCCGCAACGTCGAGGGTGCGCTCGATCATGCATGCAAGCGGCACGGCGGCCGAGGGCTCGACGACAATCTTCATTCGTTCGAACATCATCCGCATCGCCCGAACGATCGCGTCTTCGCTGCATATGCCAAAGGCCGCGACGTGTGTACGTATGGCCGCAAACGTGCGCGGGGCGAGCGACGTGCGAAGACCGTCGGCGATGGTAGCGGTGGGCGGCAACGGCTCGATCTTGCCTGAGCGGAAGCTGGCGGCCGCGTCGCCTGCGTTCGCCGGTTCAGCGCCGAAGACGCGCACACCGGGTTTCACCGACGTTGACGCGATGGCCGTCCCCGATAACAGTCCGCCCCCGCCGCACGGCGCGACGACGACGTCGATCATCGAAGCTTGCTCGAGCAACTCGAGTGCGGCGGTTCCCTGCCCCGCGATCACGCGTTCGTCATCGAAGGGATGAATCAGTACGGCACCGGTTTCAAGTTGCACGTCTTTGCACGCGGCTTCGCGCGCAGCAACGGTTGGCGCGCAAAAGCGAATCGTCGCGCCGAGGCGACGGACGTTGTCCTGCTTCACGTTCGGCGCATTTTCGGGCATCACGACGAACGCGGGGATTCCACGCCGCTTGGCGGCATACGCAAGGGCTGCGCCGTGATTGCCGGACGAATGCGTGACCACCCCGCGCTGCGCTTCATCGTCGCTTAGCAAGAACACCGCGTTGCACGCACCGCGCGCTTTAAATGCGCCCACGCGCTGGAAGTTCTCGCACTTGAAATACAGCTCGGCGTCGACTTCCGAATCGATTGCCGTGCAGCGTACTACCGGCGTGCGATGTACGTGCGGCGCGATCCGCGCGTGGGCTGCGCGAATGGCGTCGATGTTCGGAAGCGCAATCGGGCTTGCCTCGTCTGAAGCGTCGGGCATCACGGGATCAAGCGCTCTCGTAGAGCCTTGTCAGCACGAACTCACGGTGGCCGAGCGCTTCTGCGGCGGTGAACCGTCCGCTGGCCGTGCGGAACATCATGTCGAGCAGCTTGTCGCCCGCTTCGCTCATCGTGATCTCGCGCTGCAAGAGGCCCGACGTGTCGACGTCGACGTGCTCGCTCATCGTGCGCACCGTACGCGGATTGGCACAAATCTTGATCACTGGCAGGATGGGGTTGCCGATGACGTTCCCCTGCCCCGTCGGAAAGAAATGAACGACAAACCCAGCGGCCGCGCACAGCGTCACCATTTCCGCAGCCGCCGATGAACTGTCCATGAACCAAAGGCCCGCATGGGTCGGCATCTCGGCCTTGTCGAGAACGCCGTCGACGATGCATTTCTTCCCGATCTTTTGAATATTGCCGAGCGCTTTCTCTTCGATCGTTGTGAGTCCGCCGGCGATGTTGCCCTTCGTCGGTTGCGAATCGGAGAGGTCGGTCGTCTTGTGGCGCTGAATCACTTCCTGGTAGCGATTGAAGACGCGCATGAAGTCCGTGCGAACCTTCTCGTCGCGGCAGCGGGCCGCGACGATCATCTCGCCGCCGGTCAATTCGGTTGTTTCGCCAAACACGAGCGTGCAGCCCGCGGCATAGAGCTTGTCGAACGCGTCACCGACCGTCGGATTGGCGCCGCAGCCGGACGTGGTGTCGGATTCGCCACACTTGGTCGACACCCACAGCTCGTTGAGCGCACATTCGCTTCGCTGGCGCTCGCTCGCCCACTGCACGAGGTCACGCGCCGCCGCCGACGCGCGCCGGATCGTTTCGTGGTCGCCGTGGAGCTCGATACCGAAGCCCTGGACCGGTTTGCCGGTTGCGGCGATGCCGTCAACCACTCTTTTCGCCCATCCGTCCTCGATACCGATCACGACGACGGCGGCCACATTCGGATTGCTTCCCGTGCCGATCAACGTGCGGAAATGCAGCTCGAGGTCCGCGCCGAACTGCAAACGACCGTACGGATGCGGTATCGCGAGCGTGCCCTTTATGTTGTTTGCAACGGCCTCCGCCGCGGCGTTCGAGATATCGTCGACCGGCAGAATGATCACATGGTTACGTACGCCGACGCGGCCATTCTCGCGGCGATAACCTTGAAATGTCGTTTGTTTCATTGGGAACCTCTGTTCCATTACCAACGCTTCGTTTTGATGTTGTGAACGTGCGCATGTTCGCCCTTCTTGATCGGCGCGACGACCTTGCCGATGTCGACGCCGTATTTAATGACCGTGTCGCCGACAGCCATGTCCTTCAGCGCGACCTTGTGCCCGATCGGAATATCCTGCCGCGACGCAAGCGTGATCGTTCGGTCCTCGTCGAGAATCAGTCCGGTCAGGGTTGCGCCGGCTTTGATGCCTTCGACGACAACGACGGCAACCGAATCGTTCGGATCGTGCAGTACGCAATGAATCATATCTTCCTCTTCTAATCTCCAAAATCGAACCCGGGCTGCAGCACCGGCGCAAAAAAGCGCCGGTGCGCCGGACACGGCCCGTGGCGATTCAACGCGGCCAGGTGCTCCGGCGTCGCGTAACCTTTGTGCTGCGCGAACCCGTACGCAGGATAAACGCGATCGAGCTCGACCAGCATCGCATCGCGAACCGTCTTGGCGATGATCGACGCCGCCGAGATCGACGCAATTTTGCTGTCTCCTTTCACAATCGCATGCGCGGGACAACCGAAGTCGGGACAGTGATCGCCGTCGACCCACGCTTCCGTCGGTGTGACGGCAAGTGCAGCAACGGCCCGGCGCATCGCGAGGAGCGACGCATGGAGAATGTTGAGCGCGTCGATTTCGGCAACATCTGCGGATCCGACAGCCCATGCAATCGCCTGCCCTCGAATCATGATCGCGAGCCGCTCACGCTCTTCCGCCGTCAGCGTCTTCGAGTCGCGCAATCCCTCCATTCTGCAATCAGGATCGAGAATGACCGCGGCGGCGACGACGGGCCCTGCCAACGGCCCGCGTCCTGCTTCGTCAACACCTGCGATAAGCAACATCATTGAATTGCCGATAATTCAGCCATGACGGCATCCGAAGCGAGAGCCGCCGTATCGACGTGGAGCTCCTCCGCAAAACCCGCGAACAGTATTTCGAGACGGCGCCTTGTTACCGTGTCGTCGTAGAGGTTGACCGCCGCCTGCGTCAGGTTCTCGACCGTTGCTTCATCCTGCAAGAGCTCCGGCACCACGAATCTCCCTGCGAGAATATTGGGCAGTCCGACGTAAGGAAGCAGATATTTGCGCCGCACGTACCATTCCGTCAATGCCTTGACACGGTAGAAAATGACATGCGGACATCGTGCAAGCGCTGCCTCGAGCGTGGCCGTGCCCGATGCAACGAGCGCAACGTCGGCGGCTTCAAGCGCATCGCGCGCATGGCCGTAGAGCAGCGTCATCGGCAACGCGTCGAGCCCGAGCCGATATCGGTCGGTGTCGAATTTGTCCCGGGTCGGGCGCGTCGCGAGGGGGACCAGAAACGAGGCATCGGGTTTCTGTGCGTAAATCGCAGCGGCGGTTCGCAGGATCAGATCGCTATGTGCGTCCAACTCCGACTGGCGGCTTCCCGGTAACAGCGCGAACACCGGCTGCGCCAGCGGAATTTTCAACTGTTCGCGCGCGCTTCGTCTCGAACCCGGCGTCGCTGCATCATGCGCAAGCGGATGGCCAACATACGTCACATCGATTCCGGCACCTTTGTAGAGCGGCGGCTCGAACGGGAACAGCGCGAGCAATCGATTCGCCGAATGCGCGATTGTGCGAATGCGCTCGCGGCGCCATGCCCATACGGAAGGGCTCACGAAATGGATCGTACGCATACCGCGTCGCTTCAATATCCGCTCGAGACCCAGATTGAAATCAGGCGCATCAACGCCGATGAACAAATGCGCCCCTGCCTCGCGCAACCGCCGCGCGAACGCGCTCCGCAAGCGCAATAGCTCGGGAATTCGACCGAGCACTTCGGCGAACCCTCGAATTGCCAGCGTTTCGAGAGAAACCCATGCTTCGCAGCCGGCCTGCTCCATCTTGGGTCCCGCAATGCCGACAAAACGCGCGTTGGGAATTCGCGCGCGCACGGCGTGGATCAGCAAAGCCGCAAGCGCATCGCCGGAGGCTTCGCCCGCGACAATACCGATCGTGACGTTCCCTGCGACTAGCGGCCGCGCTCCCCCCGAAGCGTTGCGCATTTTCTTCGCTACCGGACGATTCCGCGGCCCGGTTGTTCAAGGAACGCGACGAGCGTGGCGAGCACGGGCTGCTCTGAAACCAATTCTGCGAGCTTGTCCTTGGCGTCAGCCAATGAAAAGCCTTCACGATAAAGAATCCTGTACGCGCGCCGGACCGCGGCGATCTCCTCCGCCGCAAACCCGCGCCGCCGAAGTCCCTCGTTGTTCGTCCCGGCGGGTTTGGCCGGATATCCGGACACCGTCATGAATGGCGGCACGTCCTGCAGCACAATCGCGCCGGCGGCGACCATCGCGTGCGCTCCGACGCGGCAGAACTGGTGCACGCCGGTGAATCCGCCGAGTGTCGCAAAATCGTCGATGGACACGTGGCCCGCGAGTTGCGAATTGTTCGAGAACGTCGTGTCGTTGCCGACGCGGCAATCGTGCGCAATGTGCACATAGCCAAGCAGCCAGTTCCGATCGCCGATCGTTGTCGTGCCGCGATCCTGTGCTGTGCCCGTGTGGATCGACACGTATTCGCGGATGACGTTGTCGTCGCCGATCGTCAGCATCGTCGGCTCGCCGCTGTATTTGCGGTCCTGTGGAATATCGCCGATGGAGGCGAACTGGAAGATGCGGTTGCGCGCACCGATTGTCGTGCGGCCGGTGACGACGACATGCGGACCGACGAGTGTTCCAGCGCCGATGCGTACATCCTTTCCGACGATCGAATACGCGCCAATTTCGACGTCCGCGGCGAGCTCGGCCCTGGCGTCGACTTGTGCGGTTGGGTTTACGCGCGGCATCTTCTATGGAACGGGTGCGTCACGAATCGCGGCGATCAATTCCGCCTCGCACGCGAGCTCGCCGTCGACGCTTGCCCGCGTGCGGAACTTGCCGACGCCCCGAATCACGCGGATCACCTCGGATTCGAGGATCAATTGATCGCCCGGGATGACTTGTCGCTTGAACCGCGCGCCGTCGATTCCCGCAAAATAGATGAGGGATTTGCCGCACGGTTTCGCATCGCCCGAATAGAAAGCGAGGAGCGCCGACAATTGCGCCAGCGCCTCGATGACAAGAACGCCCGGCATCAGCGGAAACCCGGGGAAATGTCCCTGGAAGAACGGCTCGTTGAGCGTCACGTTCTTCAAGCCGCGAATCGATACGCCCGGGTTGCACGAAAGGACGCGGTCGACCAGCAAGAACGGGTAGCGATGGGGAAGCTGCTTGAGGATCTCCCCGATGTCGAGCGTTTGCATGAGCGTTCCCCCTTGGACGTTCAGCTACTGGCGTCGTTCTCGGTCTTCGTTCTTCGCTCGAGCGCCCGCACGCGATCGGTAAGATCCCGCAGGCGTCTTATTTGCGACGCCACGCGCTTCCACTCGCTGTGCACCAGCGCCGGAAATACGCTCGTGTACATCGCCGGCTCGCGGATCGAATCGTACACGGTTGTGCCGCCCGAGATGACGGTGCCGTCGGCGATATCGAGGTGACCCGATATCATTGCCGCGCCGCCGATCCGGCAATTGCGGCCGATCCGCGTCGATCCCGCGACGCCGACGCAAGCCGCGATCGCCGTATGCGCGCCGATCCGGCAGTTGTGCCCGATCTGAATCTGGTTGTCGAGCTTGACGTCATCTTCGATGACCGTATCGTCGATCGCGCCGCGGTCGATCGTCGTGTTGGCGCCGACCTCGACGTCTGCACCGATGACGACGCGGCCGATCTGCGGTACCCGCACCCACCGGCCGTCTTCCTCGGCCATTCCAAAGCCATCGGCGCCGATGACGGCGCCGCCATGGATTGTCGTGCGCTCGCCGATGACGGTGCGCGGATAAAGAATGACGCCAGCATGCAGTACAACATCGTTTGCGAGCGTCGAGCCCTCGCCGACGACGCAATGCGCTTCGACAACGGCGCGTTCTCCGAGGATCGCGCGTGGACCGATCACCGCACAGGCGCCGATCGAGGCAGTTTGCGCGACGTGCGCCGTCACGTCGATTTGCGCCGTCGGATGAATCGATGGCGCAGGACGCGTCGTCGGATTGAGGATCGCTGCGACCCTGGCGAACGTAGCGTAGGGATTGGCGGCAATAAGCTTCGGCAACGTCGTTGTCGTTGCGTCGTCGGGAAGCACGATGACCGCTGCGGCTCGCGTCGTTGCAAGCTTCGCGCGGTAGCGCGGATTGGCGAGGAACGTGATGGCGCCGGGACCGGCGTTCTCGAGCGTCGCGACGCGCACGATCATCGTGTCGCCGTCGCCTAAGAGGCGCGCGCCTACATCGGCCGCGAGATCCGCGAGCCGTACTCCGGGGTTCGAATTCGACGGCATGGCGGCTAACAAGCCTATGAGCCGACGCGAAGCGCGGCAGGCGCCTCGCAGCGCCGCTATTTGTCGGCGAGCGCCTTGATCACCTTTTCGGTGATGTCGATGCGCTGGCTCGCATACACGACGGGATCCTGCAGAATCAGGTCGAATTTCTCGGCCTCGGCGATCTGCAAGATGACCTTGTTCGCACGTTCTTGAAATCCCGCGAGCTCCTCGTTACGCCGCAAGTTCACGTCCTCGCGAAACTCGCGCTGCGAGCGTTGCAGATCGCGCGAAAGATTGGCAAGGTCGCGCTCTTTGTTGCGACGCTCGTTTTCAGGCATCGTCGCGACGTCCTTGTCGAGAACCGCCTGCAAATCGCGCACTTGCTTCGACAGCTTCTGGATTTCGGCATCGCGCGTCGCGAACTCGCGTTCGAGTTTTTGCTGCGCACGCTTCGCGGGCGCCGCTTCGCGGAATAAACGCTCGGTGTTGACGAAGCCGATCTTGTAGTCGAGGGCCGACGCGAGCGTTGAGAACGCAAGCAACGCCGCGGCGATTCCGAGTGTAACGATACGATTCAAGACATTCTCCAGCGCATTCTAAAAGGTCGTTCCGGCGGTGAACTGGAATTTCTGCAGCCGGTCGTAGGGCTTGGTCGCGAACGGGATCGCATAGCTGAATTTGAGCGGCCCGATCGGAGAGCTCCAAGCGACTCCCACACCCCACGAATAACGAAAGGCCTGTGAGCCTGGGAACGCCTGATTTTCTCCCGCCGGAAGATTGCCGGTTGCCCAGATTTGTCCCGCGTCGACGAACACGCTGCCGCGCACCGCCCTGTCGCCTTTGATGAGCGGATAAAACACTTCAGCATTGCCGACGATCAGCCGCCGCCCCCCCAACGTATTGCCGAATATGTCACGCGGGCCGAGCGAGCTGTTCTCGTAGCCGCGCACCGATCCGACGCCGCCGGCATAGAACGCCTTGAAGAACGGCAGCGGCTTCTCGTTCAGCCCATCGGCCCAGCCGACGTTGCCTTTGAGCATCAGTACGAAATCGCGGTAGACCGGATAGAACCACGACTGCACGTACTGAATCTTGTAGTAAGCGAGATCGCCGAAAGCGGTCTCGACCACGACGCTCTGCAAGCGGCCCTTCGTAGGATAGAGGATGTCGTCACGGGTGTCACGCGACCACCCGGCCGAGGCGATGAACGCATTGGTCGTCGCGCCGAACTGCTTGACGAAATTCTGATAGACCGGCGGACTGTCGGCGAACAGCGTGATTTTCGTCTGCTCGAAGCGGCCGCCGAAATTGATCGTATCTGACTCAGTGACCGGGACGCCGAAGCCCATCGCGGCGCCGAGCGTGTTCGAGCCATACTGCGCGATCGCCAGACCAGCCGCATCGAGCGTTTTGTAGTAGATCTCGATCGTGCGCGAAACGCCGTCGACCGTCCAATACGGCTCGAAAAACGTCCCCGCATACGTACGGTTGTAGCGGCTCGTGTTCGCGGCGATCGACAGCGCGTTGCCCGAGCCGAAGATGTTTTGCTGCGATACCGACGCCGACAGCACGACGCCTTCCGAGCTCGAATACCCGATGCCCGCGAGCAAGTTGCCGGTGGATTTTTCGGTAACGGTGACGTCGATGTCCACCTGGTCCGACGTTCCCGGCACTGGCGGCGTCTCGATGCTGATGTCGTCGAAGTAACCGAGGCGCTTGACGCGCACCTTCGAGCGATCAATCCGCGGTCCGTCATACCACGCGCCTTCGAGCTGGCGGAACTCCCGTCGTATCACTTCGTCGCGCGTCTTCGGGTTACCCGATATGTTGATCTTCCGCACGTACGCGCGCCGGCCCGGATCGACGTAGAACGTGAACGACGCAGTGGCCTTCTCGCGATCGAGGTCGGGCACGGCGTTGACGTTGGCAAACGCATAACCTTCGGCACCGAGACGGTTGCTGATGTCTTTCGCCGAAGCCTGCAGCCGCTCCCGCGAAAACACTTCACCGGGCTTGATACGAACGAGCGCCGCAAGATCGGGCTCGGGCACAACCAAATCGCCGGCGATTCGCACGTCACCCACAGTGAAGAGCGGACCTTCGGTGATATTGACGGTGATGAAGATGTTCTCGCGATCGGGCGTGATCGATACTTGCGTCGACTCGATGTTGAACTCGAGATAGCCGCGGTTCTGATAGTAGCTGCGGAGCGCCTCGAGGTCGGCCGACAGTTTTTGCTTCGAATACTGGTCGTTTTTCGTGTACCACGTGAACCATCCGGGCGTGGTCAGCGTGATCTCGTCCAACAACTGCTTTTCGGTGAACGCCTTCGCACCGACAATGTTGATCCGCGCGATCTTCGCCGCATCACCCTCTTCGATCGTGAAGTTGAGCGCGACGCGATTGCGCTCCTGGGGCGTCACGGTCGTTTGAACCTTCGCGCCATAAAGTCCGCGCGTGATGTACTGCCGCTTTAACTCCTGCTCGGCGCGCTCAAGGGCGGAGCGGTCGAAGATGCGCGCTTCGGCGATGCCGATATCCTTCAGCGCCTTCTTGATCGTGTCGGTGTCGAACTCCTTGTTGCCGACGAACGTGAGCGAGCTTATCGTCGGTCGCTCTTGCACGACGACGACCAGCACGTCGCCTTGCGCTTCGAGGCGCACATCGCGAAAGAAGCCGGTCGCGTAGAGCGCTTTCACCGCTTGCGCAATTTTCTCGTCGTCGACACGCTCGCCTACCTTGATCGGCAGATAGCTGAAGATCGTGCCGGCCTCGGTCCGCTGGACGCCTTCGACGCGGATATCGCGGACGACGAACGGCTCCGCCGCGTGCGAAGTGAACGAACTGAACGTGCCGATTACGGCGGCAAAGAGCGCCGCGAGCGCACGCTGCGCATTCGGAGGCTGCCGGCGGACGCGAAAACGAGACCGGCGATCAGAACAAGCGGGAAACGTCATTGAAGAGAGCCAAGGCCATCAGCATTGCGAGCACCGCCATGCCGATGCGTTGCCCGACCTCGAATGCGCGGTCGGAGACGGGACTGCCTTTTATGATTTCCGCAAAATAATACAGCAAATGCCCTCCATCCAATAGCGGAACCGGCAGCAGGTTGAGCACGCCGAGACTGATCGAAATGAGAGCGAGATAACCGACGAATACGAGGATGCCTTGCTGTGCCGACTGTCCGGCAAAGTCCGCCATAGTCAATGGGCCGCTGATGTTCTTTACCGATGCATCACCGACCACGATGCGCCCCAACATTTGAACGGTGAATACTGCGAGCTCGGACGTTTTGCGCGCGCCCTGGAGAAGTGCATCGATCGGACCGTAACGAACGGTGACCTGAAGTCCCTCGATGACTGCGGGGTCGACGCGAAGGCGCACGCCCGCGATGCCAACTTGACGCCCACCCTGGTCCACCGCTTCGGCAGTCAGCGGTGCATCGAATTGCGCGCCGTCACGCGCGATTCGGAAGACGAGATTCGCGCCCGGCTTCGCATTTGTAATCGTCGCAACGTCGGCGGGAGAGCGCACGGTCACACCATCGATCGCGATGATGCGATCGCCCGGCTTGAGTCCGGCCTGCTCCGCGGGCTTGCCGGCCAATACTTGGTCGATCAGCGGTGGCCCGAAATCGGCTTTGAGACCGAGAATCGCAAGCGCGCCCGCTTCCCAATCGGCGGGTTTGACGCCACGTAGCGGAAGCGTGTGCGACGAGCGCTCGCCGCGTCCTTCCGCCCGCTCCACGGCGAGGACGGCCGTTTCCTGTCCCTGTGCCTTGATCAACCGCCAGCGAAGCTCTTGCCAACTCGCGATCGGTTCGCCGTCGACTTCGACGACGAGATCGCCCCCGCGAAGACCGGCGGACGCTGCGGGACTTGACGGCGGAGGCGCAGCCAGCAGCGGCCGCTGGCCGGGAATCCCGGCGACGTACGTACCCGCGAAGAGCAATACGGCGAGCAGCAGATTGGCGACCGGCCCCGCAGCAACGATCGCCATGCGCTTCCACACATTCTGCCGATTGAACGCGCGCGGAAGATCGGCGGCGTCGACGCTGCCTTCGCGCTCGTCCACCATCTTGACGTAACCGCCAAGCGGCACCGCCGAGAGGGCCCATTCGGTCTGGTCGGGACCGTATTTGCGGACCCAGATGACCCGTCCGAAGCCCACGGAAAAACGCGTGACCTTCACGCCGCACCAACGCGCGACAATGAAATGGCCGAGCTCGTGGAAGACAACGAGCACGCCGAGCGTGATCAGAAAAGCGACAATCTTGTAGGCGACATCAATCATAGAAAATGGACCCCCACGCTTGCGGCAGTGACGCGAGCAGCCGGCGAGGGGCCCCGCGAAGCGGGGATCGACGGCCAATGCGAGTCGGCACACGAGGCCGACTGTTGCTGCAGCGATTCACTTGGGACTGCCAAGGAGGCCGAGGCGCCGTTGCCCGCTGTGCTCATGCTCATGCGGCTCGAGACAAGGTGTCGATCGTGTTGGCCGAAAGCGCGAGCAGTTCGCATGCCATTCGCCGCGCCTCAGCGTCAGCACCCAATGCATCGGTGAGCGATCCTATCGTACGGGCCGGCAACCGCTCGAGCGCTTCAGCACACGTCGCGGCGATGTCGGGAAAGCGCGCGTGTTCCGCAAGAAAGGCGCCGACGGCGATTTCGTTCGCCGCATTGAGAACGATCGGTGCGCTGCCTCCCGACGCCAACGCGCCGTAGGCGAGCGATAGACACGGAAAGCGCTCGAGATCAGGTTTCTCGAACGACAGCGCCCCGAGTTTCGCGAGGTCAAGTCGCGCTACGCCGACGTCGATCCGATCCGGTGCGGCCAATGCTTGCGCGATCGGCGTGCGCATGTCCGGATGGCCGAGTTGGGCAAGCACCGATCCATCAACGTACTCGACGAGCGAATGGATGACGCTTTGCGGGTGAATGACGACCTCGATCGCATCACGCGGCGCGCCGAAGAGCCAATGCGCCTCGATCACTTCGAGGCCCTTGTTCATCATCGTCGCTGAATCGACGGAGATCTTGCGCCCCATCGACCAATTCGGGTGCGCGCATGCCTCATCGGGCGTGACGCTCGCGAGATCACGTGGCGCACGCGTGCGAAACGGTCCGCCGGATGCCGTCAACACGATGCGACGGATGCCTGCCGCCTGCGGCGAACGCGCATAGCCCGGCGGAAGACATTGGAAAATGGCGTTGTGCTCGCTGTCGATTGGAAGGAGCGTCGCGCCGCCTTCTTCGATCGCAGTCATGAACAACGCGCCGCCGATCACCAGTGCTTCCTTGTTGGCGAGGAGGATACGCTTGCCGGCACGAGCGGCCGCAAGCGTCGGCGCGAGTCCCGCGGCGCCGACAATGGCGGCAAGCACTGTGTCGACATCGGAAAGCGCCGCCGCTTCGCACAATGCTGCAGCACCGCCAGCGACGTGCGTGCCGGGACAATCGCTCGCGATGTCACGTTCCAGCAGCCGTGCGGCGTCTTCGTCGAGCAACACGGCGAGCGGAGGCTGAAACCGTCGACACAACTCGGCGAGCTTTTGCCAATTGCGATGCGCCGTCAATGCAGCAACGGCGAAGCGATCCTGATGCTGCGCCACGACGTCGAGTGTCGACGCGCCAATCGATCCTGTCGCACCCAACAATGAGAGTCGACGCTTCGTCACGCACTGCCTTTGTGCAGAAATAACAGCGCGGCTAATGCAGCAGGCGGCATCGCTGCAAGCAATGCATCGGTGCGGTCGAGCACGCCGCCGTGTCCCGGCAACAGGTGGCCACTGTCTTTCACGCCGGCATGCCGTTTCAGCAGCGATTCAAAAAGATCGCCGACGACCGAGATCGCCGCCAGCGCAGCCGCGAATGCGACCCATAGCGCGATTGTCGCAGCGCCGACTGAACCGCGATATCCCGCCGCTTCTGCGAAAAAGGCGAGCAACAATGCGTAGACCCCGACGGCGGCAATTCCAAAATAGACGCCTTCCCACGTTTTGCCGGGACTCACTTCCGGAGCCAGTTTGCGCTTTCCGTACGCGCGCCCTCCGAAATAGGCGGCCGTATCGGCAATCCACACAATCGCCATCGCTGCCAGCACGAGCGACGGAGAGCGCGCCTTGAGCTCAACCAGCGCCATCCATGCGCCTGTCAAGACGATCCACCCCACCACCGCGAGGGCAATCTGCGAGTGGGGCTTCCAGCGAAGAATCACCCACGGCGGTGCGATCAACAACCAGAACAACGTCGCCGCGCCGCAGATCGACAGCACAACGGCAGTCGGAAAGCCACGTTCGAATCCAAACGGCCCGAACAGCAGAAGAATGCCGAAGAAAACGATTGCGCCGACGAACAACAGCCAGCGCACGCCGGCGAGTCCGACAAGTCTCGCCCATTCGTGAGCGCCGATCACGACAACGAGCAAAAGCACGACGCCGAACGTGCGCGGCGTAAGGAAAAACAGCGCACCCAGAACCAGCGCAATCAGTACGGCGGCAGTGAGAATGCGCCTTGCAAGCATCGCGGACCCGCGAAGGGCTTACTCGCCCTGCGCTGCGCGATCGAACTGCGCCGCGCTGAGCTGCTCGCTCGTACGACCGAAGCGGCGTTCACGGGTTCGGTACGAGGCGATTGCGGCGTCGAGAGTTGCCGGGCCGAAGTCAGGCCACAAGACGTCCGTGAAGTAGAGCTCCGTGTAGGCGAGCTGCCACAGGAGGAAATTCGAAATCCGCTGCTCGCCGCCGGTACGAATGAAGAGGTCGGGCTCGGGCGCGTAGCTCATCGCAAGATAAGGCGAGAGCGCGTCCGGGTCGATCGATGAGCTGGATAGAAGCGCGCCCGGATTGAGCGCGAAGTACGCGCGTGCGGCCTGCGCGATATCCCAGCGACCGCCGTAATTGGCGGCGACGGTCAGCGTCAGCCGCTTGTTGCCCGAGGTGAGCGCTTCGCCGGCCGCGATCAACTCGCGGATGCGCGGCGGAAAACGCGACATGTCGCCGACGGCCTTGAAGCGGATGCCGTTCGAATTGAGCTTCGCGACTTCCTGCTCGAGCGCGAGCACGAACAGGTCCATCAGAATCGACACTTCCTCGGCGGGCCGGCGCCAGTTCTCGCTCGAAAACGCGAACAGCGTCAGATATTCGACACCGCGCTCGATCGAGCTTCGCACTGCGGCGCGAACCGCTTCGACGCCCTTGCGATGCCCGGCGACACGCGGCAAACGGCGCGCTCTCGCCCAACGTCCGTTGCCGTCCATGATGATCGCGACGTGCCTCGGCGTCGCAAGAACGTCGGGCACTTCGCGCGTGGAGCTTGTAAAAAGTGGCGGCGCAACCTTTGGCGGTCGCGAGAGCGGTGGTTCGCGAGACACGATGTCGATCCTGAAATGAGGGCTCGAAGGCAGACGGCTAAATCGCCATCAGATCGGCTTCTTTCGCGTGCAGGATCTTGTCGATTTCGGCGATGTAGCGGTCGGTAAGCTTTTGAACGTCGGCCTGAGCGTGGCGCTCGTCGTCTTCCGAGCACTCTTTATCCTTCAGCATCTTCTTCAAATGCTCGTTCGCGTCGCGGCGAACGTTGCGCACTGCGATTTTGGCCGCCTCGGCTTCCTTATGCACGACTTTGGTCAGCTCCTTGCGGCGCTCCTCGGTCAACGCCGGCATCGGCACGCGAATCAACTCGCCCGACGTTGCGGGATTGAGCCCGAGGTCCGAATCGCGAATCGCCTTTTCGACCACCGGGATCATTTTCTTCTCGAACGGCTGGACACCGATCGTTCGCGGGTCGGCCAACGTCACGTTTGCGACCTGGTTGATCGGCATCATCGTGCCGTAATAGTCGACGTGAATATGGTCGAGCAGGCCGGTATGCGCACGCCCGGTGCGGACCTTGGCGAGGTCGTGCTTCAATGTCTCCACCGATTTCTGCATTTTCTGCTCAGC
>DASXSP010000015.1:0-30416 GCA_036505865.1 Casimicrobiaceae bacterium | reverse complement strand
CGGATTGACGGCGCTGATTCTCACGTTGAACATCGTTGCGCCGACATCGTCGAAGCTACGCGTCTACCGATACACGGTGCCGATCGTCTCGCAAGTGCGCGGCCGCGTGCTCGAAGTGCCGATCGAGGAAGGCAATCGGCTCGTCAAGAAGGGCGATGTGTTGTTCCGCATCGACCCGACGCCGTATCAGCTCGAAGTCAACAGTCTAAACGCGCAGCTGGCGACGGCGCAGGCATCGCAGCGCGAGCTCCTCGAATCGCAAAAAGGCGCGAACGCCAAGACCGTCGAAGCGCGCGCGGCGATCGCGGAGGCGACATCGAAGATCGCTGAAATCAATGCGCGACTCGACTTGGCGCGTAAGCGTGTCGCGCAGAATCGCGAGTTGGTTGCGGCGGGCGCAGGCAACCGATTCGATCTCGAGCAGGCGGAGACGAACCTCATCGAGGCGCAAAATCAACTCGCTGCGGCGAACAGCCAGATCGCGCAGGCACGCGCCGTCGAGGTCGGATCGATTGCATCGGCGCAGCAGGTCGGGCAGAAGCTGAGCGCGCAAGTCGAAGGCCAGTTCGCGCAAGTCGCACAAATTCGCTCGCAGCTCGAAACCGCGAAATGGAATCTCGGCGAAACGGTTACGCGGTCGCCATGCGACTGCTACGTGATCAATCTCCAGTTGCGACCTGGCGGCTTTGTTGCAGGCTTGCCGCTCAACCCCGTTATGTCGCTTATCGAAGCCGATGGCCAAGTCATAGCGTTCTACGCACAGAACGAGCTGACCCGCGTTCAGCCAGCCGACGAAGCCGAATTCGCGCTGGAGACGTATCCCGGGCGCATCATCAAAGGCAAAGTCGATTCCGTCGTTTGGGCGATGGGCCAAGGACAACTGACGCCGGGCGGAACGATTCCGTTGTCGACGATCGCGAATCAGCCGCCGGGACAGTTCGCCGTGAAGTTCAATATCGCCGACCGCGATCGCGAGTTGTTCCTTGCCGCCGGCGCCGTCGGGAATGCGGCGATCTATACGGAACACCTCGAGTTCCTTCATGTAATTCGCAAGGTGATCCTCCGAGTCGGTTCGTACATGAACTACCTAATTCTCAAGCTCCACTGACGTATGCGCGCTCTCCGCAACGTCGCTGCGCTTGCGTCGGCCGCACTTGCTGCCTGCGCATTGAATCCGCCTCCACCGCTCGCAGACATGCAACGAGAGGCGATGCCCAATCTGAAGACGCCCGCGCATTGGGCGACGCCATCGAACGTCGACGCGCCCGTTGTCGACGGATGGCTCGCGTCATTCAACGATCCGACGCTCGATGCACTCGTTCGCGAGGCGCTCGAATACAACAGCGATCTGCGTGTGGCGGCCGCACGCGTCGAGATCGCGGCGGCGTACGTCAAGCTGAGCGGAGCAACGCTCTATCCGCAGGTCAACGCGCTCGCACGCGGCGGCGGCAAGATGAGCGGCGACTCCTCCGGCTTACATGGCGGCGGCGTCACCGCAACTTGGGAGCTTGATTTGTGGGGTCGCGTTCGCGCGACCCAAAAAGGAGCAGAGTCGACGTATGACTCGGCGGCGCTCGACGCTGCCTACGCTCGCCAATCGATCGCTGCCCAAACTGCCAAGGCATGGTTCCTTGCGACCGAAGCGCAACTGCAGCTCTCGGTCGCCAAAGATACGCTGCTCTCGTCCGATCGTATCGTAGGATTCGCGCGTGATCGTCAGCGCATCGGTAGAGGCGATGAATACGACGTTACGACGAGCCTCGTCGCGTACGAGACATATCGCGACATCGTCGCGCAGCTCGAGCTCGCGCACTTGCAGGCGTTGCGTGCAATCGAAACACTGGTCGGCCGCTATCCGGCCGCGGCAATTGAGGCGCCCGCAAGGTTCGGCGCTTTGCCGCCACCCGTGCCTGTCGGCTTGCCTTCCGAATTGCTCGAGCGGCGGCCCGACGTCATCGCCGCCGAACGCCGTGTGGCCGCCGCGTTCTACGGCATCGAAGAAGCCAAGGCCGCGCGTCTGCCTCGAATCTCGCTCACCGCAAGCATCACCAGCATATCGAGCGAGCTGTTCGTGCTGAAGGAGCGCAACAATCCCGTTGTGAGCTTCGGCGCGAGCTTGCTGGCGCCGATTTTTCTGGGCGGCGCGCTGCAGGCGCAAGTCGAGATCCGAACCGGAGAGCAAGCGCAAGCGGTTGCCGATTATGGTCGCATTGCCGCACGCGCATTCGGTGAAGTCGAGAGCGCTCTGTCTTCTGGCTTCACGCTCGACGAACGCGCGACGATTCTCGCCCGGCTGATCGCGGACAACGAGCGCGCCGTCGAGCTGTCCGAAGTGCGATATCGCGTCGGCTCGGGCGACCTGCGCGCGGTCAATCAGCAGCAGCTTTCTCTGTATTCGGCGCGTAGCGCACAGATTCGTGTCGAAGCGGAGCGCCGCGTCCAGCGCGTCAATTTGCATCTCGCTCTTGGCGGCGGTTTCGACGCGACGGTCGCAAGGACCGCAGACATTGTCGGAGCGACGACGCGATAGCGTGTCACGCGAATCGCATCGCGAAGCGCTGCGACGAACCGAGATCATCGGACCGAAAGGCGTGCGGTTCAGATTGCTCGACGCGAACGGCTCTACCGCAAGGACGTCGATAATCGCCTGAACGGGTGCAGACGTACGCGCCCGCTCTTGCACGACTCTTGACCCATCGCCGTAAATACGTTGTGGGCCGCCTTGAGCACGGGCCGCGACGTTTGCGTGTAATAGTGAAGCGACAGAAGCGCAGCCGTGCCCAGCACGGCGCCGATCAGCAAAAGCGCCAATGCCAGGTTCAGCGGAACGCCGATGCGAGAGTTTCGCAGAGCTAGTCCACTACTTTCCAACCATCTGCAGTCTTGCAGACCCACCCGGCGTCCTCGGCGAGCCTCCAAGCGGACGCACAAGCGGTATCGCTGGACTAGTTTACAAGTCGGTCCGCGGTGTCACCCGCCTCGTCGGCGGCAGTGTCGATGCACTGCTCGGCGTCGCCGCCTCGCTCATCGCGGAAAGACCGTCCTGACGTAATGGAAATGCTCGCGCGCAATTGGCCGCACGCAATCGAAACAATTGGCGATCGTGGGTCACAGCATGGGGGGTCTTGTGGCACGGGCGCCCCTTTGGCACAGACTGGCACCTGGACCGATTTTCTGGTCGGGATCTGCCCCTATACCGCGCCGCTCGCGCGGCTCAGCAAACTCCGCAGTGTTGGAATCAAGGATTTGCGGCACGGTACGTGCGCGACGAAGACTGGAATGCGAGTGCCGCGGCGGGCACGCGCATCGACCGCACTCCGCCGCCACTGCTGCCCATCGGGGTTCGTTGCTACGCGGTCGCAGCGAGCAAGCGGGAACGGGCGAATTCGTCGGCAGTGCTATCGACACGTTACAGATCGCAGTGATCGATGGTTGGTGAATGTCCTACAGCGGCGTCGGTCGCCAGCCGATGGGCCTTCCCCGACACGCAGTGGATAGTTACGAGATAGATGTCCTCGACCGCAGAGTTGATGGAACTGGCCCCCGGCGTGCCGATACTACCTGTAACTAGTAGCAACACGGATCATCCGGACCGCCGCGAGGCAACGTAGCGCGAGGCGCCGTTGAAGAAACTAGCTGCAAATCGATTCTTCTGTCCGCGACTTTCTGAAGCGACACAACTTCTTCCACGCATTAGTGGGCACCTCGTCGCGGCCGCTTCTCGGCGTCCGTTTGGTGCCGCGCTTGAGCTGTGGCCTATCGTTGAAGACGGGCTGTTTGGCTATGAGCTCGTACCTGATCGTGAAGCGCACACGTACCTGATCATGGCGTGCAACGCCCAAGGCGAGCCTGTGTTGCGGAGGACTTCGTATAGCGTCGGCGCCCCCGGCGCCTTGCAGCTCGTGGCCGTGAACGGTCACCTCCTATCACGGAACGAGCGCGCGGCGCGCTACAGCATCCAACGACGAGACTCGGTGTTCTCAGACTGGGGCGCTGCTGCCGAGTCGGCGTGCGCGCAACTACGCATCTTGTTTCCAAATCTGACCCAACAAAGCGGAGTCGTGCGCGAGCGCGTGCACCGATATCTCGAAGAGGCCCTCCGTGTCGCTTACTCGCATCTCGTTCGCTGGGACCCATTCATCCAGTTTTTTGGCTTGCCCAACGAAGCGCAACTGGGCTTTGGGTTGATGGGCGCTGGTGGCGAGCATGGCGAGTTGATATTTCAGGAGGCGGATATGTGGACGCTGCGCTGGAACGCTCCTTCCGAGGTCGTCCATGAATCATGGTCGATACCGGAGGACGACCGCGCGTTGGCCATCGACAGGGGGCACGGCGAGTTCCATTTGCCGGATCGCCGCACGCATTGTCGTCGTGCGATGGATCGTGGTGGCGGCTCAGGTCCCTGGTCGGGAGAAGAGAGCCGCCAGACACGCCGACGACGGACGATGGATCAACACAAGACGTAAATGCCCGAGTGGGGTGCCGACGAACCGCGTCGCCGCCGCAGGCATCAATCACCTGCCGCAAAATGAATTGCCCGAATTTGTACGCGAGCTGGATCAAGCGTTCCAGCGAACATAAAATGGCCTGACGATGACAAGGCGGGCAGAACGCGCGTCAAGGTTGCCGCTGTTCGGCGGGTCGGCCGCGTACGTTCGATCGTGGGCGAACTTCTGGCAAGTCTGGTGGCCGCGCACTGCGGGCGTGGCGGCCATCGATTCCACGCGCCTGGATCGCTTCGCCACGCTGGTGCGGTTCGCGCGCGAGCATTCGCCGCTCTATCGTGAGATGTATCGCGGTGTGCCTTCAAACGTTTCGGCACCGCACGCGCTGCCGGTCGTCACCAAGCATGCGTTGATGGCGCGTTTCGACGACTGGGTCACCGACACGGCGATTCGCCGGACGAACATTGATGCGTTTCTCGCCGATCGGACGCACATAGGCGATCGTTATCTGGGTCGCTACATCGTCTGGAAGAGCTCTGGCTCAACGGGTGAGCTCGGAATTTTTGTTCAAGACGACGACGCGCTCGCCGTGTACGACGCGCTGATCGCCGTGCAACTCGCTGGGGCGAATCTTGCCGGCAAATGCGTCGCCGGTTTATTCAAAGGTGGACGCGCGGCGCTCATTGCGGCGACCGGTGATCATTTCGCCAGCATCGCTTCCTGGAAGCGCGTGTGTCGGTCAGGTCCGGGGCTCGCCGCACGCGGATTTTCCATCATAGAACCGCTCGATCGTCTGGTAGCGAAGATCAACGCGTTCGCGCCGGTCTATCTCGCGAGTTATCCGACGATGCTTATTCTTCTCGCGGAAGAGCGTGTCGCCGGCCGACTTCGTGTTGCGCCCGCTATCGTGTGGTCCGGCGGCGAATTTCTAGCGCCAGGCGCTTGCGCTGAGCTCGAGCACGCGTTCGACTGCCCGGTCCTCAACGAATATGGGGCGTCGGAATGCATGAGCATCGCCTTCGGCTGCCGCGAAGGCTGGCTTCACGTCAACGCCGATTGGGTGATCCTCGAGCCAGTCGATGCGAGTTATCGTCCCACTGCGTTGGGCCAAATCTCGCACACGGTGCTTCTCACCAATCTCGCGAATCGCATTCAGCCGGTGATCCGCTACGACCTCGGCGATGCGGTCGTCGCCAACCCCGAACCCTGTGGCTGCGGCAATCCCTTGCCAGCCATTCGCGTGGAAGGCAGGCGCGAAGACGTTGTCACGATGTCCGCTTCGGACGGACGCCGAATCAGCCTGCTGCCGATGGCCCTTACGACGATCGTGGAGGAAGCCGCAGACGTGCATCGATTCCAGATCGTGCAGTCACGCGATACGACGCTAATGCTCCGACTCGACGTCGCTGGTGTGGAACGCAAGCAAGCGGCCTTTCGGCCCGCCGCACACGCTCTGCACGAATATCTCGCGCGCCAGGGTGTCGCCCATCCACACATTTCATTGGACGAACGGTTGCCGATCCCCGATCGACGCAGCGGCAAACTGCGGCAAGTCGTCGTTGAGCTGGGCGCCGAAGCCCCCGACGATCCAGACGTGACACCGCAGTCGCCTAGCCGGTCACCGCGATCGGGTCCCGCTCGTAAGACGCTCGACACTCGGACTCGACACCGCGGACTACACCACGGCCACTGAGCAGGCCACGTTGCTTGGTTGTCACGGTGCGCTGTCGTTGCGCTTAGGAATCTTTCCGATTCAGTCGGTCGCCACATCTTCGACCCGCATGTTCGGATCAAGCAGCACGTGGTCGACGTCGGTTGCCGATTGCAAGCCAGTCGTCGACCTCGTAGCCGTCGGAATACCCGCGTTCCACATTGCGGTGGTAAGACGTTCCTGCGAACGTTTCAACCGACAGAGTGAGGGTGCGCCGAAATCGTTGCGAATGGCGTAGCATCGTCATCCCGACGTGATCACCCGGGAGTTGCCATGCCCCATCGTTCAATCAGAGATGTGATCGCGAACCAGAAGCCGTTCACTGCGCCCGGCAACACGACGATCGCCACTGCAACGCGGCTCATGAAGAAACACAGCATTGGTGCGCTGATGGTCGTCGAGCACGGCCATCTCGCCGGTATCTTCACCGAGCGCGACGCGGTGTTTCGCGTGCTCGCAGAGTCGCGCGACCCCAAGAAGACGCACGTTGCTGACGTCATGACGACGAAGCCGAAGACTATTGGTCCCGACAAGGCTGTCGGACACGCGCTACTGATGATGTACGAAGGCGGATTCCGTCACGTGCCAGTCGTCGAGCACGGCAAACCGCTCGGCATGATCTCGGCCCGCGATGCGCTCGGCCCCGAGCTGCAGGAATTCGAAGGCGAGCTCCTGCAACGCGAACACATCAGCGAGGTGATGCGCTAAGGGTGGCGTTTTTGCGTGCGCGCGGAGATGGTCGAACGGCGGTCAGATGCAGATATTTCGTGCAAACGTATCAGCCGACAAAGCCGATCTTCTCGTGGGCGACAGAGCACCGACGGCGGCTGGCTCGCTCGTTGAGCGGAGCTTGAATCTCAGCTATGCAATTCGACCACGTCGCCATCAGCCATCGGATGATCGGGTCCAACCTGCTGACCGTCGAATCCCGTATGACCCCAAATACGCGCGAATCGCAATGATTGCTCCAGGTCCTTGTGCACCAATCGTGCGAGGTCGCGCACCGTCTGGCCGCGGTGCAACGTGAACGGCGGACCGCGATCGGGCGGCCGGTGCGGCGCTTTCGTGTAGACGCGCACGATGCCGAGTTGGCGGAAGAGCCATGGGCCGAGCTCACCGAGCCCGTGTCCTGTGGAGGCCGAGACCGTCATCGTCGGGTAGCGAAGTTGCGCGAGCTCACACAGCGCCTCGAGCTCCGCCTCTGGATCGGAGACACGGTCCGACTTGTTCGCAAGCATTAGCGTTGGTAGCCGCATCGCAAACGGATCGTCATCGCTCGCGTACGCATTGCGGATCGCATTATCGGACGCGCTCCACCGCTCGGTCAGCGTAATGCCCTTTGCGCGAAGTGTCGCGTGTACGTCCTCTAATTGCTGGACGCACGCCGGCTCGCAGAGATCCACAACAAGGAGCGCCGCATCCGCTGTCTGCAGCGTGTTGGCGAGCCATGGCAGCGGATGCTCCGCCGATACTGCAGGCATGTCGATGAGCTGAAAGTGCACGTCCTCGTACGGCATCATCCCGGGCGAAGGATGCTGCGTCGTGAAAGCGTACGGGGCATCGTGTGCGCCGGATCCGGTGAGCCGCGCATGTAGCAAGGACTTGCCTGCATTCGGTGGGCCGACGAGTGCAATCTGGGCGGCACCTTCGGGATGAATGACGTGCGTCGGACCGCCGCGCGCTCCGGCGCGCTTCGGTCCTTCGAGCTCCTCGGCGAGATCCTTGATGCGCGCCTTGATGTCGGCCTGCAGGCGTTCGGTGCCCTTGTGCTTGGGAATCGTGCGCAGCATCTCGCGCAACCATTCGAGACGCTCGCGCGGCTCACGCGCCTTGCGAAAGGCAGCTTCCGCGGCCTTGTACTCGGGGCTGAGGTTGGCGGGCATCGCAAGAAACTCTGAATCCGCAATATGACATTATGACATTTGCATATTGCTATTGCGGCCGTATAAAATTCGTACGTCACCTAGCGCCGTGCCGAGTGGGGGTTTAAAGGGAGCCATCATGGATAGGCGAAGGTTCGAGGGTACTGTTGTGCACGAAGGCGATCACTTCGATTATGTCGTCGAGTGTGAGGCTAATGACCACGGAATGACGTGGTTCGCAACTGTGTTTCGCGGCGCCGAGATCCGCGGGCATCCGAACGGCATACTTGACGGTGTCGAGATTGAGCATCCAGATTTAAGGGACGTTCTCAACGACATCGTCGGCAAATCCATTCGCGATCGCGTCGGCGTTCGCATTTAGTATTTCCCCTGAGTGTCTGGTGCGGTCGCGCAGTCCCGTCACTTCGAAGCGCGCAACCCGTGCCGGTATACGATTGGGATCATCGCGCTCGAGCGTCGGGGCGACGACTCGCGGTGCGCTGTTCCACTGGCCTCGCGACGTCCTCTATCATTACACCGTTATCGGTCACCGCACCCGACGGCTCGCTTGTCTTGATCACGACGTGAGCCTCCATCGCGCGCGGCATTTTGAGAAGATGCGGCGCTTCGCAACTGTCGCCCGGAAGCAATAGCTCGCCCCGCATGACTTTGCCCATCATTGACATCGCGCCGCTGATGAGCGGGCGCGATGCCGCAGGACGCAGCGCTGTCGCAAGACAAATCGAGGCGGCTTGCCGCGACACCGGCTTTTTCTACATCCGGGGCCATGGCGTCACCGACGACATCATTGCGCCTCTCGACGCTGCCAGTCGGCGCTTCTTCGCGCTTCCGCGGGAAGCGAAGCAGACGATCGCGATGGAGCACGGTGCACGGGCGTGGCGTGGTTGGTTTCCGCTCGAAGGCGAGCTCACCTCCGGCGTGCCCGACCGCAAGGAGGGCCTGTATCTCGGCGTCGACCTTTCACCCGATCACCCGCGCGTGCGAGCGGGCTGGCCGCTTCACGGCGCCAATCTGTGGCCGCACGAAGTCCCCGAGCTTCGCCCGGCGGTCGAAGCGTACATGAGCGCAACGATCCGAGCCGCGCACACGTTGATGCAAGGCATCGCGCTCGCGCTTGGTCTCGACGTCGAGTATTTTGCGCGAACATATACGGCCGAGCCGACCGTACTCTTCCGCATCTTCCGCTATCCACCGCAGCGATCCGCAGACGAAGAAAGATGGGGGGTAGGCGAACACACCGACTACGGACTGCTGACGCTACTCGCACAGGACAACCACGGTGGCTTGCAAGTGAGGACACGGAGTGGATGGATCGACGCGCCTCCTCTCGCTGGGACACTTGTCTGCAACATCGGCGACATGCTCGATCGACTGACCGGGGGCTGGTTCATGTCCACGCCTCATCGCGTGCGCAACACCAGCGGACACGAGCGGCTATCGTTTCCGCTGTTCTTCGATCCGGATTTTGCTGCACGCATCCAGCCGCTGCCACGGCACGCTGCAATCGACGAGCGGCTGATCGACGAGGACCGCGTGCAGCGTTGGGATGGGGCGAGCGTGCACGAATTTTCGGGCACGTACGGGGATTACCTGCTCGCTAAGGTGTCGAAGGTCTTTCCACAGCTTCGCGAGAAGGTGCTGTAGACGCGCTACGCTCGCAAGCCGGCGCAGGTGCCGGGTGCGACGCTGGTCCGGCCAGCCGCTCGGCCGGCCGGACCTCGGCGCGAAGACCGCGCAGAGCGTCAGCGATTTGGCAAATGCAGATCCCGTTGCCGCAACGAGTTCTGGATGAGCAGAATCTCACCCGGGGCCATCGTCCGCTCCTGCAACTTCGGCGTCACGCAGGAGAAGTTCACCGCATCGTTGATGTCACCGGCGCCGTCGTACACTGCCTGCGCCGGGTACGGGCACACCGGACGCTGCCGCACCACGACCCCGCCGGTACCGAAGCGCGTCGCGACGATCTTCTCGGGTGCCACGCCCTCCTCGACCCACTTGATCACCGCGCTTACCACGTGGTGGTCGGCATCGCGATACGCCGCCGGCGGCTCGGGCGCCCCGCCGCCGATGGAGCTGGGTCCCGTGCTGCCGCCGCAGTGGCCGACAGCGGGCAGCATGAACAGGCGGTGGTACTCCTGGACCTGTTTGAGGAACGCCTGCTCCGTTGCAACGACGACCTGCGGAGAGAGCTTTTCGATCTGTTGGTCGAACACCGCCTTGGGGAGATTCCTCAGCTTCTCGAACTGCGTCAGCGCGTGTAGGTAGGCAATCGAGCCATCAGGCGGCACGACCGAGTCGTTCAAGCCGTGGTACTGGATCAGCTTGCCGCCGCGGCTCGTGAATGCGGTGATGTCCGGACTCGGCGCGGCGGTGACTGGCGTGAGCACGGCCTTGGCGTAGTCGTAGACGGTCGAGAAGTTGATGTCGCGGCGCCACTCGAACGGCGGGCTGAGGAGCGAGTAGACGTAGTGCCCGATGAACGGGCCATAGCCGCCGTTGTCGGCGAAGTTCGGATCCCAGTCGGCCTCCGAGCCGAAGTTGGCGCCGGTGTAGCGCTGTTGTCCGGTTTCGCTCGTGGTGCCGGCATACATCGCCTTCGCCACCGCCAGTTCTGCGGCTGTCAGCGTGCCATCGCCGGCAGGGCCCATCGAGTCGATATTGAACACGCACGCCCGAGGGTTGGTGACCTGCCCGTCAACGAGGCCGTCGATCGCATCGCACGCCTGCAGCACGCGCTGGGTGATCAGCTGGCGTTTCGCGACGCTGACGACTGCGGGTTGCCCGAGCACCGGCGTTTGGTTCTTGCCCGTCCACAGTAGCCAGAACAGCAGGTCCGGATAGAACATCGACGGCGCGCCGGAGACGATCCCGTCGAAGAGTTCCGGATAGTTCTGCGCCATCATCATCGCCTGGCGGCCGCCGTTCGAGCAGCCTTCGAAGTACGAATGGCTGACGGGCTTGTCGTAGAAAGCCTGGCTGAGCGTCTTAGCCGCGGTGGCGACGAAGTAGTGCGCGCGTAGGCCCCAGTCCTTAACCTTCTCGGGGTGGCCAAGCGTCCAGCTCGCTGACTCACCGCCGTCGTGCCCCATGTTGCTGCCCGCGGTGACGAAACCGTCGCCGATGTCCTGTGCCAGGCGCGCGTACGGGGTAGCGCCGGCATAGCCGCCGGTGCCGTTGACCTTCATCCGACCGGTCCAGTCGCCGACCGTCGGCGGCAGCCAGACCTCAAACTTGATCTCCGAGTCGAACGATGGCCGGGCAACGCCCTGGACACGACAGAAAGGCACGGTAACGGCGGCTCCGCCAATCGTGGCGGGCGGAGTAACCAGTGCGGCCGACGTGATCGTCGATGCTTCTGGAGTCACCGTCGTCAAACTGGCGCAGTTTAGAGCCGCTTGGGTTGCCCCTGACACACCAACAAGCCCCAGTGTCAGCGCTGTCGCGATGGCGGCGCGTCTTCCACTGCGTGCCCTTCTCGCACTACTCCTCCTCCTGTCTTGCATGATGCCTCCTAGTGGTTACGTAATCGGGCCCACTCTATTGGGGCCCTGCACGAAACATAACATGCGAGTTGGCCGCAGCGCGCGAGGCGATGGCTCGCCGGCGGAGTTAGCGCGTCTCGTCGGCGTCGTCGGCTGCAATGCCGCTTACGTTACGCCGCAGTCGCTCCTCATCGAGATCGAGACCGCGTTCGATGCGTCGGCGGATCTCGTCGCTCACGCTTCCTTTACGCAGCAGTTCGTTGAGGCGCGCTCGCTCTGCGTGGATCAGCGCGAGCTCCACGCGGTGCACGCTGGCGGACGTGGCGAGGCTGTTGCCATCCCGATCGCTCTCGCCCTCGAGTTGAGCGATGCGCTGCTGCTGGCGCTCGCGCCACGGCCCGAGAACATCGTTGGGTAACCGTTCCTCCTCGGCGGCGGTATCAAGCCGCGCAAGTGCCGCGCGCGCGGTTTCCACGCGGGCCCTCAACTCGCGCTGCTTGCGGTGGCGCAGTTCGGCAATCCCCAGCTTGTCTAAGCCCAGCTTTCGCAACACCCACGGCAGCGTAAGACCCTGCGCGACCAATGTCACCACGATCACGACGAACGTGATCACGACGACGCGGTCACGCCCCGGAAATGGGACGTTCGTTGCGACAACAACCGGCACGCTGAGCGCCGCCGCGAGGCTGACGACGCCGCGCACGCCCGTGAACGCGATGATGAATGGAAACCGCCAGGTCGGCGCGTCACTTGCGGCGACGGAGGGAAAGAGCCAGCGCTGCAGGTACGTAGCCGGGAACACCCAAAGAAACCGCACGACGATCACGACCGCGCTGACCAGCACGCCGTCGAGCACAAGCTGCGAGATCGTTGCGGCGTCGAGACCGCCCGCGATAGTGCGCGCCTGCAAGCCGGTAAGCAGGAAGATCGCGCCGGTAATCACCGTGTTGACAATGTCCCAGAAAAACAAGGCTTGCAGGCGAGTGTTGGAGCGGATAAGGGCAACGCCCGCCCAGCCCACGTACAGGCCGGACACCACTGTTGCAAGTACGCCGGATCCGCCTAACGCGTGAGGCAGCCAGAACGCCAGAAACGGCGTCATGAGGGACAACAGAACCTCGATACGAGGTTCCGCTGCGAAATGCCTCAGACGCAGAGTCACGTACCCGACCAGCAGCCCCCAAATGGTCTCGCCTGCCAGCACTAGGGCGAAATTGCGTGCCGCATCCGAAATGGAAAAGCGCCCAGTCAAAACGGCCGTTAGCGCCAGGTTGAAAAGGATCAACGCGGTCGCGTCATTGACCAGTCCTTCGCCTTCGAGCACCGCGGTTATGCGGCGCGGAATGCTAAGCCTCTCGGCAACCGCGAGCGGGGCGACCACATCAGGCGGCGAGACGATGGCCCCCAGCATGAATGCGACGCCAAGCGGAAAGCCAAGCATCCAGTGTGTAGCACCGGCGACAGCCACTGTCGTCACCACCACGCAGCCGAACGCGAGCAACAGAATGGGGCGCAGGTTCGCGCAGAACGCCTGCCAGCTCATGCGGAAGGCCGCGAAATAGATCAGCGGTGGCAGCAGCACGAGCAACACAAGATCCGGTTCCAGCTCCACCGTCGGCAGCCACGGCATGAATGCAAGCACCATTCCCGCGAGCACCAGCAGGATGGGTGGCGGCAACCGCACCCGCGCGGCGATCCAGGCGACGCTGCCGACGATGGCGAGGAGCGCTGCAACGGTGTACAAGGTTTGTGTCACTGGTGCGCGTGTGTCGAGTTGAACCGTCAGCGCACGATGTTAACCTCGACGGCTCGGGCGCTCGACGCCATGAAAACACTCTTTCTCGTTCGCCACGCGAAGTCGAGCCGGGATGAACCGGCGTTGCCGGACAAAGAACGGCCATTGAACAATCGCGGCAAACGGGACGCTCCGAAAATGGGTGCGCGCTTGGCAAAGCGCGAAGTGACGCCCGATTTGATCCTTTCGAGTCCGGCCAAGCGCGCACTTAAGACGGCGCAAATAATCGCCAAGAAGCTCGATTACAAGCTTGCCGATATTGTGGTCGATGAGCGGCTTTACGCCACCGAGGCAGACGACCTGCTCCACGTCATTCGCGAGCTTGGCGGCAAGCAGAAGAGCGTCATGCTGTTCGGGCACAATCCCGAGCTGACCGAACTCGCGCATCGCCTCTCAAACAAGATCGCTCATTTGCCAACGTGTGCCGTAGCGGAATTCACGTTCGATGCGAAATCCTGGTCAACGCTGGGCAAGGACAAGATAGCCAGCGCCGTGCTCTACACACCAAAATAATCACAAGCGATCAAACCGGGATGGGCCGCGAAGAATCGATCGAAGAGCTGCTCGCGTGCACACAGATCAAGAACGTCAGTGTGACGTTGTCCGGCGGATCTGAGCGAGGCACGCGCTGCTGGCGGCCCGCCTATTCGTGGCTATTGTTCGGCCCCTCCTCCATCGCCGCTTCCGCCATCAAACTTTCGCGATCGCGATAGATCGAGGCAACGGCAAGCACGCGGCCCTCGCGCTTGTATTGCACCGTGCAATCGCGTGCTGCGATTTCACCGTCGATCACTAACTCGTCCCACGTGTCCGCATGGCCCACGTAATTGATCGGCACGTCGTAGTGTTGGCTCCAGAAAAACGGCACGGCGTCGAATTTCTCCTTGCCGCCGAGCATGTTGAGCGCAGCGGTCTGTCCCTGACGCTCGGCGACGACCCAGTGTTCGACGCGGATCGATGCGCCGCTGTGCGGGTCGGGCCAGCGCGCGATATCGCCCGCAGCGAAGACGCCGGGTACGCTCGTCTCCAGATGTTCGTTGACCGTCACGCCACGGTCAATCGCGAGCCCGGACTTCTCGGCGAGCGTTAGGCGCGGGCGCACGCCGACTCCGACAACGACCAGGTCCGCGTCGATTGTGCCGCCACGCTTCAGCGTGACCCGAAGCGGTTCGATCACAGTCGCCGTGTCCTCAAGATGAAAGATCACGCCGTGCTCTTCGTGCAGATTGCGTACGAAGTCACCCATTTGTGGCCCCAGTATCCGCTCCATCGGCCGCTTTTCCGGCGCCACGACGTGAACCTCGATACCGCGCGCACGCAGCGAGGCGGCGACCTCCAGGCCGATGAAACTCGCGCCCATCACGACGGCGCGTCGTATCGTTGCCGCATGCGCGATGATGGCGCGGCAATCAGCGAACGTACGCAGCGTGTGTACGTGCGGCAGATCCATTCCCGGTAGCGGCAATCGCACAGGTTCGGCGCCGGTTGCGAGCAGCAGCCGGTCGTAATGAAGCTTGCTGCCGTCACCGAGTGCGACCTCGCGTGTGCGTACGTCGACGTTCGTTACATGGGCCTTCAGCCGCAACTCGATGTTCTGTTCGACGTAGAAATCGTCACCGCGCAACGGGACCCATTCCTCGGGCGCGTTTCCGGCCAGGTAATCCTTGGACAGATTGGGCCTATCCACAGGCGGCGCGTCGTCGTCACTCAACATGACGATCTCGCCCTGGAAACGTTGGCGACGCAACATCTCCGCGGCGGCGAAACCGGCTGCGCCGCCGCCGATAATCACGATCTTGCGCGGCGAATCGCGCACGGCTGCGACACGGATGCTCGGTGTCGTCGCCACTTTCTCGCGCACGAACACCTTGTTGTCGCGGAGCTCAATTGACCAGCACGCAATGGGACTGAGCGCTGGCGCACTCAGCGCTTCTCCGGTCCGCAAGCTGAAGCATGCGTGATGCCATGGGCAGCGTACGGTGTCGTCGACGAGCAGTCCCTCCACGAGCGGACCGCCGTAATGAGTGCACGTAGCGCTGACTGCGAAGAACTCGTTGCCGCGACGTGCGAGCAGCACGGCATTCTCGCCGACATGCCCGGCCAGCATCGTTCCATCGGCAATGGCGTCCATTGCCACACCCAGTGTCAGGTCGGGGCCGGTCGTTTCGGATGGAGCAGCACTCATGTCGTTGTCGTCAGCTGCGCCGATTTCGAACGCGGTTTACAAAGTCGCGTAACGCCCTGCCTATCTCGGCCGCCGAATCCTCTTGAACATAGTGAATTCGGCGTGGATCTCTTGCTCAGTCCACCACGTATTGCCACCATTATCGGACATCTAGCCCAGTCAGTGGAACGAGTATCGCCGTAATGGCGCGTGGGACGTTGGTTAACTCGACCCGCATCACGATAAGTCGCCTTGACCAACTCGATCATTTCCTCAAAGAACTCAAGGAGCGGAAACGATGATGAGCTCGTACGTTCATCAACCAAACCGCAAATTGGATCTCGTGTTGGAGCGAGTCGTTGATGTTTCGACATATCTTGTCTGGATCGCCTGGACTACACCATAGCACCTGAAGAAATGGTTCACGCCCGCGCCGTGGATCACAGTTGACTGTGAAATCGATCTTCGTCCATCGCCAAGAGCAAATAGACAGCAACGCTCGCGGGCCATGTTCGTCTCGCGTCTCATGCGGCATACTCCAGGCGCATGGACACAGCGACCGACAAGCATCTCCCGCTCAAAGAAGATACGCGCCTGCTGGGCCGCGTCCTGGGAGACGTACTCCGCGCTCAGACCGGCGAAACCGGTTTCGCGCGTATCGAGGCGATCCGTCAGACAGCGATTCGCTTTCGTCGCGCGGGTCCGGACGAAGCGCCGGCGTTGCGGTCAGAGCTCGAAGCACTGCTGAACCCGTTGGCGATCGCCGATGCGCTCCACGTCGTCCGGGCATTTTCGTACTTCTCGCATCTCGCCAATATCGCGGAAGACGTGCACCAGAACCGGCGCCGCCGTGCGCACGCGCTGGCGGGTTCGCCACCCCAGCGCGGCAGCATTGCGCACGCATTAGAGCGACTAGCCGCGGCAGGCGTCCCGCGTGACGCGGTGTCACGCTGGTTCGCCGACGCACTCATCGTTCCTGTGCTCACCGCGCACCCCACCGAAGTTCAGCGCAAGAGCATCCTCGACGCCGAACGCGAGATTGCCCGCCTGCTGGTTTGGCGCGATCGTGTCGCGCTCACGCCGCACGAATCCGCCGAATTCGACGCGGCCCTGTATCGTCAGGTGCTCGCACTGTGGCAGACGGCGATGCTGCGACTGTCGAAGCTGCAGGTGCGAGACGAGATTGATAACGGACTCGCGTATTACCGCTATACGTTCCTGGACCAGATTCCACAGCTCTACGCGGATCTCGGTAAGCATTTGGCCCACGATTTCGGCATCGACGGTGAAACGATTCCACCGTTCCTGCGCACGGGCTCGTGGATCGGCGGCGATCGCGATGGCAATCCCTACGTAGGCGCGGAAACCCTTTCCTACGCAATTCGGGCCCAAGCGGCCGTGGCTTTTGAGCACTATCTAAGCGAAGTGCATCGGCTCGGCGGCGAGCTGTCGCTCTCGTCGCGCTTGATCGAGCCGACGGAGGCGCTGCTCGCGCTGGCTGCGAAGGCGCATGACGAAAATCCACATCGCACCGACGAGCCGTATCGCAACGCGCTGATCGGCATCTACGCTCGCCTGGCGGCCACCAGCAAAGCGTTGGCGGGTTATGTGCCGCCACGCGCGCCGAGCGTAATGGGTGAACCCTATGCGGCCGCGACGGAATTCCGCGCCGATCTCGACACAATCGCCGTATCGCTCGCGACGCATGGCGCAACACCGCTCGCTGCGGACCGTCTCGATCCGTTACGGCGCGCCGTCGACGTGTTCGGCTTCCATCTTGCCCTTCTCGACCTTAGGCAGCACAGCAACGTACATGAGGAAGTGATCTCCGAGCTGCTTTTGCGCGCTCGGCTCGCCGACGATTACGCATCGCTCGAGGAATCGGCCCGCGTCGAGCTCCTCGCTCGCGAAATTGCTGACCCGCGGCTGCTGACCTCGCCGCATCTCGAATATTCGCCGCGCATCGTTTCGGAGCTCAACGTCTTGCGCGCAGCCGCAGAAGTTCACGAGCGCTATGGCGCCGCGGCGCTGCCGAATTACATCATCTCGAAATGTGCATCGGCGTCCGATTTGCTCGAAGTCGCGGTGCTCTTGAAGGAAGTCGGCCTGGTCCGCGGCAAATCGCTCGCGCTCAATATCGTGCCTCTCTTCGAGACGATCGACGATCTCGCGTGCTGCGGCGATGTGATGCGCGATGCGTTTGCGATTCCGGCTTATCGCACGATGATCGAAGGTCATGGCCGTTGGCAGGAGGTCATGCTCGGTTATTCCGACAGCAACAAGGACGGCGGATATCTCACCGCGAATTGGGCGCTCTATCGCGCAGAGATGTCGCTGGTCGATGCGTTTCGCGCAGCGGGGATCAAACTGCGGCTGTTCCATGGCCGCGGCGGCACAGTGGGGCGCGGTGGCGGCCCAAGTTACGAGGCGATCCTTGCGCAGCCCGTTGGCAGCGTCGCGGGCGGGCTTCGCATCACCGAGCAAGGCGAGATCATCGCGAGCAAGTATTCCGATGCGGACCTCGGGCGGCGGAACTTGGAGGCGCTTGTCGCCGCCACGCTCGAAGCGAGCCTCGAAGACACCGAACGTCTGGGCGCACGCGCGAAGCGCTACTTCGAGATCATGGACGCGCTGTCGACTCACGCCTATCGCGCGTACCGATCGCTGGTTTACGAGACGCCGGAATTTCCAGCCTATTTCCGCGCGGCGACGCCCATTGCTGAAATCGGCGAGCTCAACATCGGCAGCCGCCCCGCGTCGCGCAGCGCATCGGAGCGGATCGAGGACTTGCGCGCCATTCCGTGGGTGTTCAGCTGGGCACAATGCCGGCTGATGTTGCCAGGGTGGTATGGATTCGGCACTGCCGTCGACGCCTGGCTCGAGGAGCATCCTCGTGGTATCGCGGAGCTTGCCGACATGCACGCGCGCTGGCCGTTTTTCCGCAGCGTACTGTCGAATATGGCGATGGTGCTCGCAAAGACGGACCTCGCAGTGGCGTCGCGTTATGCAGAGTTGTGCGCTGATGGCGCTGCGCGCGACGCCATCTTTAAGCGGATCGTCGGCGAGCATGAGCGCAGCGTGCGCCATTGCCTCCGAATCACGCAGCAATCGTCGTTGCTCGAAGACAATCCGACGCTCGAACGCAGCATCCGGAACCGCTTTCCCTACCTCGACCCCCTAAACCATCTGCAAGTCGAGCTCTTGCGTCGTTATCGCGCCGGCGAGACGGACGTGCGCACGCGTCGCGCAATCCATCTAACCATCAATGGTGTCGCGGCCGGGCTTCGCAATAGCGGTTGATTCAATAATTGGGGTTCGTGACTAATTCAGCGCCGTGGCATGCCGCCGTGGGGATGCTGCATGGGTCGCTGTGCAGCGAAGTGGTGTGCCGCTTGGAACCGATGCGACCCATGGAATGGATTAGTGCGGCGAAAGCTCGGCGCGCGTACCACGATGACGTTGCCGGGATAAAAGCCTTGGCCCCACCAATACCCGCAGCTCGTGAACGCGGGATCGCACACGTTCATGGGCGCCGGCATAGCGTCGACGTATGCGGGCGCCGCCACGGGCGCTGGAGGTGCGCTTGCGTACATCACTATCGGTTGAGACGGCGGCGTGTATGTTTTCGCAACCTGCACTTCACGCTCGAGCTGCCGAACGCGGTCTGACAACGCCTGCACCTCGGCGTCGTGCTTGACATCGCGAGCAGTGTCCAAGCGCGCCGCAGTCTTGACTGGATTCTCATGCGTAATGCGCGTTACGCGTACCCCCTCGGGGGGCGACAGATTGCTGACGTTGATAGCCCCCGAAGCGTCAACCCACGTATAGATGTCGGCGTGAGCGACTTGACTGCTGAGCGCAAAAACCAGGATCAACGGCAATACTGCGAAGCGCCAATGCGTAGCCATTATGCGATCCGAAAAGGCGACCGAAACAATTGTAGGCTGACGCGTGCAAGTTGTGTAGCAAGGCGCACAGATCTCAGGCTGCGTTTGCTGGCCTTGCCACATCTCTCGCATGACAGCGTAGCGCCATCACCTCGTTGCACGTCCGGCCTGCCGCGACCGGGTTGTGCTGTCTAATGCGCCTGTTTGGCTCAATCACACGAGTCGCGAGAGGCTTCCATGAACGAGGTGAGACGCGGCAACGAGCGCGGCTATGCCGACCACGGTTGGCTCAAGTCCTTCCATAGCTTTTCGTTCGCCGATTATTTTGATCCCAAGCACGTCGAGTTCGGTCCGCTACGCGTGATCAACGAAGATCGGGTCCAGCCCGGCGCCGGGTTCGGTACGCACGGCCATCGCGATATGGAGATCATCAGTTATGTGCTTGCCGGCGAGCTCGCCCACAAGGATTCGATGGGTAACGGCTCCACGATCCGACCGGGTGACGTCCAACGAATGAGCGCGGGGACAGGCGTGCGACACAGCGAGTTCAATCCGTCACCGATAAGCCCGGTGCACTTTCTGCAAATCTGGATACAGCCGAATGTGCAGGGCATCGAGCCAAGCTACGAAGAGAAGCGCTTTAGCTCCGAAGAAAAACGCGGCCGTCTGCGTCTCATTGCGTCGTCGAACGGTACGGAAGAATCGGTGCTGATTCACCAAGACGCGAGGGTTTTTGCGGGTCACTTCAATGGTTCGGAGAGCGCCACGCTTAACGTCGAAAATCCTCGACGGCTCTATGTGCACGTCGCGCGTGGCTCGTTGACAGCGAACGGCGTTGCGCTCGACGCCGGGGATGCGCTGAAATTGGCCGATACGCCAACGCTGACGTTGCAAAACGGTAACGATGCCGAGGTTCTTGTGTTCGATCTTCCCGGAGGGAGTCCATGAACGCCACCCCGCGCGCAACGCCGTCATTGACGTTCAAAAGCATCACAGCACGGCCTGTCGTACTGACGCTTGAACGACCCATCGTTGCGCGCATCGCGACCATCACCGAGTGGCCGCTGATTCTCATCGATCTCTACACGCGTGAGGGTATCGTCGGACGAAGCTATCTCGAACCGTACACAACGAAGGCGATTAAGTATCTGATTCCGGCGCTGCATGATTTCGGTGAAATGCTGAGCGGTCATCCGGTGACGCCGGTCGAGCTATTTGCCGTTGCGCGTAAATCGCTGCACTTCGTCGGATATCAGGGAATGGCGATGATTGCCGTGTCCGGTCTCGATATGGCGGCGTGGGACGCACTTGCGAAGGCTGCGAACATGCCGCTTTGCGCGCTCTTGGGCGGATCGGTCGGACCTGTGCGCGCTTACAACAGCAATGGCTTGTGGTTGAGCGAGCCGAAGACACTGGGCCGAGAGGCTGCCGAGTTGCGCGACGAAGGCGGTTTCACCGGACTTAAATTGCGCCTTGGCCGCGAGCGCATCCAGGACGACCTCGCAGCGATCGAAGCCATTCGTACGGCGGTCGGTGAGGACATGCATCTGATGGCGGACTTCAATCAAGGTCTGCACATGGGCGAGGCGTTGCGGCGTTGCCACATGATTGATGATCTTGGCTTGGACTGGGTCGAAGAGCCGATCGTTTATGACAACTTCGACGGTTATGCACAGCTCGCCGCCGAATTGAAGACGCCGATTCAAATCGGCGAAAACTTCTATGGACCACGCGATCTGCAGCGCGCGCTACAAGCGAAGGCTTGCGACTACGTAATGCCCGATTTCATGCGCATCGGCGGAGTAACGGGTTGGTTGAGAGCCGCCGCAATCGCCGGGACCGCGGGTGTGCCGATGTCAACGCATCTCTATCCTGAAGTCGCAGCACATGTCATGCGTGTCACGGAAACGGCGCATTGGCTGGAATGGCAGGATTGGGCCGATCCGATCTTGCAGAAGCCATTCGAAATCAAAAACGGTCTATTGCACATTCCCGATGTACCAGGCACTGGCCTCGATTGGAATGAAGAAGCTGTCGCGGCACATCGAGCGGACCGCTAGGGCTCAGCGCACCGACATCGAGCTTACGATCCGTCGCCGGAGCGCCGTTTCGATGTCGTCGTCGGCGCACGGTTCCAGGGTCGTGAGGTAATCACCAACGCGCAACAGCCAAGCGTTAGTCGCGGCGCCCGATGGCATCGGACCCAGATCCGCCGCGGCGTTCCTTTGCCGAAAGATCCGTGCGCGCTGTTCGAGCAGCTTCGTCAATTGCTCGTCGCAGCGGGCGATCGGCGTTGGATAGTGCGCGACCTCTTCGTTGATTTCACGAATTCGCGCGTCGAGATGTGCGCGGAACATTGCCCACGCGTCTGCTACAGCGTCCACGTCCCCTATCGGCGCTTCTCGATTGCGTGCATACCGACCGCAGGCGCGCAACTCCTACTCAGTACTAAGCGCATCTTCACCGGTCGAAAAAATCAGGTTGTCGATGGCCGCTGGATCGAGCGGTTTCACGAAATGATCGTCGAAGCCCGCGTCAAGCGACCGCTGGCGCTCTTCGCTCCCTCCGTAACCGGTAACAGCGACGAGCCGAGCCGAACAGCCGCGTGCGCGCAGACCGCGCGCAACTTCGTATCCACTCATTCCCGGAAGGCTGATATCGATCAACGCCAGGTCAGGCTGGAGCGTCTTTACCATTTGCAACGCCGCTTGGCCATCGGACGCAACGGCGACTTCGTGTTTGCTCAACCGCAGCAGCGCGGCGAGCGACTCGGCCAAATCGCGATTGTCATCGACGATCAAGATCCGTTTTGGTGCAATCGGAGCCCGCGGCGGGACCGGCGTCGCAGCGCTGCGCGCCGCTGCGATGGTCGCGACGTCCGCCATGGGCAGGGTCACGATGAATTCGCTTCCATGCCCCGGCCCTTCGCTGATTGCCCGGACATTGCCGCCATGGTGCAGAACGATACTGCGAACGAGCGTTAGCCCGATTCCCATTCCATCTTGCGATTGTCTGAGAGTTCGATCGGCCTGAACGAAAAGCTCGAAGACGCGCGGTAATATTTCCGCAGCGATGCCCGCGCCATTGTCCTTGACACGTACTTCAATGCATTGCGCCACACGTTGCGCAGTGAGTGAAATCGTTCCGCCCTCGCCCGTGTATTTAGCCGCATTGTTGAGCAGATTGGTGAGCATCTGGACGAGCCTCGCCAGGTCGCCCACCAGCGGCAATTCGTCCTCCGGCACCGAAACGCTCAAACGGTGTCGACGACTCTCGATGAGCGGTGCGCTGGCTTCGACGGCGCGCGCCACCGCCGCTCGAAAATCAATCGCTTCGCGCTCGAACTTGATCTTTCCTTGGCTGATCCGGCCAATGTCCAGCAGGTCATCGAGCAGGCGGGTCATTTGCTGAACCTGCCGCTCGAGCATCGCATAGAGCGGCTCGTAGACGGGATTTGCACCGGCCGTCTTGCGCAGCACCTCCGTTATATTGCGGATCGGAGCGAGCGGATTGCGCAGCTCGTGTCCCAGCACGGCGAGAAATTCGTCCTTGCGGCGATCCGCTGCTCGAAGCATCTCTTCGATACGTTTCCGATCTGAGATATCACGCGCGGACTTGGAGACGCCAACGATTCGACCATGCCGATCGAATATCGGCGAAATCGTCAACGATACGTCGATCCGGCGCCCGTCCTTGGTGACCCGAACCGTCTCGAAATGTTCGATCCGTTCGCCTTTCCTGATTTTGGCGAGTATGTCGTGCTCTTCGTGTTGTAACTCGGGTGGAATGATGATCGTGATCGGTTTACCGATGACTTCATCCGGACTGTATCCGAACAGCCTGACCGCGCCCTGATTCCACGAATTGATACGGCTATCGAGCGACTTGCTGACAATCGCATCTTCCGACGATTCCACGATAGCAGCGAGCAGCGCCTGACTATGCTCGGCACGTTCTTCGACGTCGTGCAGCGCTTGTTCCGCGCGCCTCTGGTCGGTCACATCGCGCATGAAGCAACGCGAATGACTGAACGCGCCGTTTTCCCATCGCACGTTGGACGTAATCAATACCTCTCGGACCGACCCATCCTTACAGCGCATGCGTGCCGATTGCTCGGTCAGCGCGGTGCCGTTACGAAGCCGTTCCGTGATCGTCGCCGCGCCGTCGGCGTCCACGTGGAACTCGCTGATGTGATGCCCGATATATTCGTCGGCCGTGTATCCAAGAAGGTCAAGCTCGAACTGATTCGCCCACAGGATGCGGCCGTCGGCACCCACGCTGTGCATCGCCTGCGGCGCGTTGTCGAGAAAGTCAGATAGCTCTCGCTCACGCACAGCAAGGGTGTGTTCGATCGCTTTGCGACGCCGCACCTCACGTTCCAGCATCCTCGACCGCTGCTGCAGCTTGCACACCTCCGCCAGGCGATCGGCAGCCGTTTCGAGGCCGGTATAACTCTCAGACGGAATGGCACGCGAGTGCTGCGTGCATATTCCGTTCATGGCATCGGACGGTACATCCGCGACGTCCGCGATTGGATACGTACAAAAAAGCGTGAATGAATGCCTGGAGGCCAATTCATTCCATAGTTGCTCAACGTGGACCGCAGCACCGTGCTTACCTTCGCCCCACAAAAGGGCGACCATCTCGGCGAATATCGCGACGTTCGAAGAGGCCGTTTCTGCCTGTTGGATGATCGGCTCGCACTGGCTCTCGAATCGACGAGCATCGGGCCACCCTTCAAGGAGGATCGTCTCCAGCGTGCTTGCTGCGTCGAACGCCAGGTAATGGCCGCTCCTGGATGACGCCGCGAGATCGAAGCCGCGCGCTGTCAATGCCGTTTCGATCGCCGTCCGATGCGACTTGGTCGCGACAACGATACCCGCGCCCCCCGAGGCGAGACTGGCACCGATGAAAACGGTGACGGATTCGATAAGGACCGCGTCATCTTCGTAGAATTGGACGAAATGCTCGCAGGCCTTCGTGTTATTCCACTGCGTCGCAGCCTCGAGCGCGCGTCGCTCAGAGGAGCTCATACCGGAGATCCGTCGGTGAGGTATCGATAAAAATAATTTACGCGTGTAACGAACTTCGCGCAACGAAATCGAATCTCACAGTCCGCGTTGTAAAAGCTACAACGGCGGAGGCACCCGGCTCGGGTATCAAAATCCGTCGATCAGAGCTGCGTTGTCCCGGGGCGCGGCGTTTCGTCGAGAAACTGCTGGACCTTCTTCGCCACGTCCGGCTTCGTTTGGGCCGCAGTGAGAATTTCGTCGTATTTGTCGGATGTCAGGCCCTGTTTCTCGACCGCTTGCGTCGTCTCTTGCAGTGCCTGCTTCTCAATCTGTCGTTGCTCTTCCGGGCTCGCTTCGGCCAGTTTGGGAAGGTAAGTGCTGTTGATCCTATGCACGCTCATCGCAGCGGCCGCAAACGATTTGAGCTCGGCGTCGCTGTAGGATGTCGCCGCTTGTTCGGTCGGCATCCGGTCGTTCTGCGCCGAAGTCAACGGCGCGGCAACGGCGCCCGCCAGCACGAGCATGACCGCCATAACGCTTGATCGCATCATCGTGTTGTCTCCTCAAGGTTCGTCCGTTTGACGGGAATTGGTACCATAGTTTGGGCCGGCGAACGTCGAGAAAATTCCCGCTGCCCCGCAATTCAGCAATGCGGAGCCAATCATCGGTAACCCGATCTTCACAATTGGCCATTCGACGCGTCCGATCGACGAATTGCTCGCGCTGCTGCGAAAGTCGGACATACAAGTGGTCGTCGATGTACGAACGGTGCCGCGCTCGCGCACCAATCCCCAATACAATCGCGACGCGCTCAGCCAGTCGCTGGACGATGCGGGCATCGGTTATGAACATATCGCTGCGCTCGGCGGCCTTCGGGGCCGCAGCCGCGACGTTCCACCTGCCGTCAACGGCTTCTGGGAAAACGCAAGCTTCCACAATTTCGCCGATTACGCGATGACCGAGACGTTCCGCGATGGCTTGGCGAGGCTCCGCGAGGTCGCACGCAAGCATCGCTGCGCGGTCATGTGCTCGGAGGCGGTCTGGTGGCGCTGCCATCGTCGAATCATCACCGACTACCTGCTTCATGCCGGTGAAACGGTATTTCATATCCTCGGAGCGCAGCGCGTGGAACCCGCCGAAATGACGCCGGCAGCGAAGCCGGACCCCACGAATTCGCTGACTTATCGCGCGGCCGCGTGACGTTGCTGCGCGTTTTGGCGCGTGCAGATTACGCTTGCATCAAGTTCCTCGGCGCCGCAGCCTCACCGTGCGTTCTCACCACGATTGTTCCATCGACCGTCTGCCAGTAAGCGCGCTGCGTCCGAAAAGGCAAAACAAGCACGTTGCCCACGACGTTGTTCGCGGGATCGAGGTATGCCGGAATGCCGATGACGATGGATCGCTGCGCAATGTTGAGCCGCAGCGTCCGATGCAGCCGATCCCACCACGAGAGCACGATCGAATAATTGGCATTGTTCTCCTGTCGCACATCGGAATGATGAATACCATGCATCCGCGGCGTAACAAGCACCTTGTTAAGCCACCGTTCGAGCGCGAGCGGAAGGCGAACATTGCTGTGGTGAAACAAGGTATTCAGCTCAAAGACAATCTCGTACAGCGCAAAAGTGAGCGGCGTGACGCCGATCAGCACGATCTGAACGACACGGAAGATTGCAGATAGCGCAACCTCGCCGAAATGGAAACGAAACGCGGTGGAAACATCGAGATCGGGATCAATGTGATGAACGTTATGAAATCGCCACAGAAAGCGGATCTTATGATTCGCCATGTGCCAGTAATAAAACGACAGGTCCATCAACACGAATCCCACCACAACTTCCACTGCTTCGGAAAGACGAACCCATTGCAACGCGCCCATTCGTTGCACTGAGATCGCTTGCAGTGCCGCCATCGCGGCCGGCGTGACGACGAAATACGCGGTGATGAGCGCAAGAGCCGAAACGCAAGCATTCACGACCAACCGTCCAGCAACCGCGGTTCGCCGTGCGCGCAGCGGCACCAAACGCTCGGCAGCGAAGAGGACGATAAATGCGGCGCCAACAATCGCCACGCTCGCGAAGGGCACGCCGAGCCACATCGAGCTCTCGTTCATCCCGCATTATCGACTGGCGGACGCGAGGCATCGCACGGGCCTGTGTCAATCCTACAATCGCCTATGGGCCCGTAAAAGTTACGCCTCGAACTTTGGCTCGCCGACCGCAACTAAACAAGTCTGCGACAGTGATCAACGCGCACTGCCGCCTTCGGGTCCGATGGCGGGTGCGCGTTGCGCTATGGAGCAGCCGTATTCGGAGGTTCTATGAAAGTCTGGAAATTGAAGACACTTGTTCTCGCAACATCGTTGATCGCCGCCGGCGCAGCGATCGGACAATCGACTACGACCGGCACATCCACGACAACGAGCCCGTCGACATCGTCGGGCGCATCGACGTCGACCGACATGAACAACAGCAACGCGAATAACAGTAACTCGCCAAACGCCGCGTGCGCGGGTCTGACCGGCACGGCGCGCGCCGACTGTGTCCGCAGCTACAACCCGAGCAGCACCAATTCAGGAATGTCGACGGTTCCGCCGGCGGCTGGCACCCGGCCATCGACGACACCGAGCAGCAAGGGTGGCGGCAGCAGCGACAGTGGCAGCGTCAGCAGCAGCGGTACGACGGGCGCGGGGACAACCGGCGCAGGCACGAGTGGTGCCGGCACGGGTTCGTCGAGCGGAACGTCGGGCAGTGGAACCGGCGCCGGAAGCAAGTAGCGCAATGATGGAGTGGCGTCGCCACGCATGAGTGTCCGCACGACGACGCCACTGCGCGTTCGCTTCGCAGATTCCGATGTAATCCATGGCACAGCATTCCGTCCTACAGGCATTTGCGGACACGACCTATTCGTCGTCGTCCCACTTGATACAAGAATCGCGCTCACGGACGATCGTCTCGGTCGATCCGCGAAATCTATTTCACCAGTATAAGGAGCGCACAATGGCGCAAAGACGATCCTCGGGCGAGTCGCGGAGCGGCTCGTCCTCGACATCCCGGCGGCACTCGCAGCAAAGCGGATCCCGGCAAATGGGACAAAGCGGCAGCAGCAAACGACAGCAAGGGCAACAAGGAACTCCGTCTTCATCTCAACAAAGCGGCAGCGGCTCGACCAGCATGAAGCGTCAACAATCCGCGCATGACGTCACGCGGACGGAGGAAGACGAAGATATCGAGCGAGCGGGTGTGACCCGCGACGACGATTCCGATATGGAATCGAGTCGTTAGATGAGCGGAACATCGCCAGAACGCGACGTCCTGGCGATGCCGCTGGTAGCCTGATTAGCCTTCGACGGTCTCGACAGTATGCGGCGAATCGCGATGCGCCGCCAGCCAAGCAGGCAGCGCAGTTCCCGACATCGGCCTCACAAAATGGAAGCCCTGCATTAAATCGCAGCCGACGCCGGCAAGGAAATCCTGCTGGACTTGCTGCTCCACACCTTCTGCCACCACTCGCAGCTTGAGTCGCCCCGCGAGCTCGAGCAGACTTCGGATTACTTCCTCGCTCGCCTTGTCTTTGCCGATACGATCGATAAAAGCTCGGTCGAGCTTGATACAGTTGATCGGAAATCGCGTGAGATAGCTGAGCGACGAATAGCCGGTGCCGAAATCGTCGAGCGACATGCCGACACCGAGCGACACGATTTCTCGAAGCACCCGGCGGGCGGCATAAGGATCGGAGATCACGGCGGTCTCAGTGATCTCGAGATTCAGCAGGCGCGGCGGCAGCTTCGTTCGCTCCAGAATGTCCGCGATGATCTGCGCCATGTTGGGCCGCTGCATCGATACCGCGGACAGGTTGACGCATACGCTTAACTCGCGTCCATATTGCTGCACCCATTTCACCGCGTCGCGACACGCGCGCTCGAGGACCCAGCAATCGATTTTCTTGATCAGTCCGGACGCTTCGGCATGCCGGATGAATTTCTCCGGCAGCACGGGTTCGACGCCGGGTTTTTGCCAGCGAATAAGCGCTTCTGCGCTTTCCACTTGACCCGTCGACGCGTTGACGATCGGCTGATAGAAGAGCGTGAACTCTTCGTTGGTCAATGCGGCATCGATCTGCACGGTCAATGACAGGCGCTCTTTGCTTCGTCCGATCATTTCGTTGCTGAAATACACGACACTGGCCGCGGCCGCCCTCCTTCGCTTCGTACATCGCCATGTCTGCGTTCATCTGCAGCGATTCAGCGCTGGTCCCGTCTTTGGGATAGAAACTGATGCCGATGCTGGCGCCGACGTAAACCGTCTTGTCGCCGAGTTGGACCGGCTTCGCCGCGGCGTCGACGATCCGCTCCGCGACGTGAACTGCGTCCGCTTCGGTGTCGGGATGCGACAGCAAAATCGTGAACTCGTCGCCGCCGGTTCGCGCCAGCGTATCGGCCGATCGTATGCACCGGCTGATCCGGTGGCTAACCTCGGTCAGCAACCGATCGCACGGGCGCAGAGTGCGCTCGTATCGTCACTTGCGGATGTAAAAGGTCGCATGTTCCGCTCCGGTTGCCCATTTCGCGATGGCCACAACGCGGTCAGGCGATGAAGGCAAATCCGGGTGGAACAAGGCGTCGGGACGCGTGCTCGCAATGCTAGGCCGCGGATCGAGAAGCCCTCTCTCTCCGCTCGCGTGCATTTCGGCGGCCCCGCTGTCGTGGGATCACGTCCCGTAGACCGGAAGCTTTGCGTCCCCGTCTTTCGACAGGTTTGCCCTTGTCGTTACACGATTATTTATAAGCACAAAACATGCCATGCGGCACAGCTACGGGCCAAGCTGCGCGCGGATTTCGCCGTTGGGATTAGCCGCCGAATGGACGTTCACGTACAGATTGCCCGACTGCAGGCTCTGCATCTGCGCGTCGGTGAGCTTTGCGCCGGCAGGAACGGTAAACGTGGAATCGCCCGATTTGGTAAGCGGAACGATCACTGGACCGTTCTTGCCCTTCGCGGCCTCGTGAATATGCGCCGCAGTCGCGTTGACGCCTTTGATCATGATGCTGCCGCTCACCGCCTTGTCGGCAGCGACACTGATCGTGCCGGTTCCCGAGGCGCTGGTTGTCACGGGCGGGACTTCCTGATCGCCCGAAAGCGAGACGGCCATATCCTTGCTGAACGCTGGCACAACCGATGCAAACGTCAGCATGCCGGCCCAGGCCAGCGCAAGGGCCAACGCCGACCGTTTCGATTCTTTCGCTGCAGGATTCATCTCTGGGACTCCTTGGCTCGAGTCAAACTCAATCGTCTGCGATGCCCGACGCGCGCGTAGCTGCCTTAGGCGCAATGCGGCAGCACCTGCCGCCAGCACAGGCCTTCGTGCGATGACCACAGAGTGGTCGGCAGCGGTTCGGCTCGCGGCGTGCCTTGTCGTTTTGGCCAACAATTCAACACTCTCGCGTCCTCGCGTTGGAAACGTCGGAAGAGCGAGAGCGACGAGATCGTCGTGCACGTCAATGGCGATCGTCATCAAGATAAAGCTAGTGCCTTCCATGACGACGCGCCATCGGTGATGCCCGAGCGACGGCGTAGGAATCGACCTACGTTAATCGAGAGACCGCTGAGCCGTACCCGGGACGCTGCAAATGATTGGGCGATAATGCCCAACGATGCCCGGGTGGCGAAACTGGTAAACGCAAGGGACTTAAAATCCCTGGACCGCGAGGTCGTGCCGGTTCGATTCCGGCCCCGGGCACCAAGCTAAAGAACCGCCGCGGATACTCAGCACAGTAGCGTTGCGATCGTCGGAAGCCTAATATTGTCTTTGATCCCTTAGCGAAGGACGGATCATGGGCTTTCGTTTCCGCCGCAACTTCAATGTCGCATTGGGCTCGCGCATCAACGCGCGCAAGTCTGGCGTTTCACAATCGATTGGACGCGACGACGCGCGGTTTACGGTTGGACCGCACGAGACGCGAACGACGGTCGGCATCCGCGGGAGCGGCGTCAACTACACCGAGCGAACGCCGATACGACAAGGCCGCACAAAAACC
>DASXSP010000014.1:0-31314 GCA_036505865.1 Casimicrobiaceae bacterium | reverse complement strand
GACATCTGCATGAAGATCGTCGACGCCGTGAAGGCCGAGCTCAAGATGCCGAATCTGCAGGTCAAGCTCAATCCGGTGACGTCGGCGACGCGTATTCCGCTGATGGCCAACGGCACGGTCGACCTCGAGTGCGGCTCGACGACGAACAACCTCGACCGGCAGAAGCAGGTCTCGTTCACGAACACGCATTTCGTGACGGCGAACCGCTACGTCGCGAAGAAATCGTCGAATATCAAGACGCTCAACGACCTGAAAGGCAAGACCGTTGTTTCGACCGCCGGAACCACGAACCTCAAGTGGCTGACCGAAGAAAATGGGAAGCAAAACTTCGGGATGAACATCCTGACGGCGAAGGACCACGCGGAAGCGTTCCTGATGGTCGAGACCGATCGCGCTGCCGCGTTTTTCATGGACGACATCCTGCTCTCCAGCCTCGTGGCCGGTTCCAAGGCGCCTGCCGACTACGTGATTGGCTCCGAAGCGTACTCGGTGGAACCGTACGGGATCATGCTGCGCAAGGACGATCCGGCCTTTCAAAAAGTGGCCGATGACGCTACCGCGAAGCTCTACTCGAGCGGCGCGGTCATGCCGATCTACGAAAAGTGGTTCCTGAAGCCCATCCCGCCGAAGAACATCAACCTCAACCTGCCACCGTCTCCGCAGCTCAAGAACGAGTTCGCGAAGCCGACGCACAGCGGCGATCCCAACGATTACAAGTGACGCCGGCGTCGTCGCAGTGCAATACGCGGGGAGCTTCGGCTCCCCGTTTTTGTTTGTTATAGTCCGGACGGATTTCGGTCCCGCAGTTCCCGGGATCGCCGCGCCGGGGAGGGCATGAATTGAACTACAACTGGAACTGGAAGATATTTTTTGAGATATCGGCCGATGGGCGCCACACGTGGCTCACGACGCTGTTCATCGGTCTCGGATGGACGCTGACGACTGCGCTTTGCGCAGGGATTATCGCTTTTCTGCTGGGTTCGGCGCTTGGTGTCATGCGGACGACGCCGAGTAAATGGGCAGTAAAGCTCGGCAACGCGTACGTCGAGTTTTTCCGCAACATTCCGCTCCTCGTCCAATTGTTCCTCTGGTACTTCGTGCTGCCCGAGCTCTTGCCGAACGCAATGGGCTCGTGGATCAAGCAGATGACGCCGCCATGGGCGTCGTTCGTTCCGGCGGTGATCGGACTCGGCCTCTTCACCGCTGCACGCGTCAGCGAGCAAGTGCGCGCAGGGATTCAGGCGCTGTCGCGCGGGCAGGGACAGGCGGGCACCGCGCTCGGATTGACACTATCGCAGAGATATCGCTTCGTGCTGCTGCCGATGGCGTACCGCATCATCCTGCCGCCGCTCACGTCGGAGACGATGAACCTGATCAAGAACACGTCGGTCGCGTTGACGATCGGACTCTTCGAGTTGACCGCTGCGGCGCGCTCGATGCAGGAATTCACGTTCCAGGTCTTCGAGGCGTTCACGGCCGCGACCGTGATCTACATTCTTGTCAACCTCGTCACCGTCAACCTGATGCGATGGCTCGAGCGCAGCGTCGCCGTTCCCGGATTCATCGGGCCGGCCGACGTCGGCGGCGGAGGCCACTGACATGAGCGCCGCAGGCCCGTCCCAAGGTGCGAATTACTCCCCCACTGGGGGCAGAGGGCAGAGCGTAGCGGCGAAAGCCGCGAGCGTGGGGGTCCAATGAGCGGGTTCGACTTTAACGTCATCGAGCGCTCGATCGGCTATCTCTTCCGCGAGGGGATGACATTCACGCTGACGCTAACCGGACTCGCCGCGCTTGGCGGCATCATCTTCGGTACGTTGCTCGCAATGATGCGGCTTTCATCGCACAAGTGGCTGTCGCTGCCGGCAACCGGGTACGTCAACCTGATGCGGTCGATTCCGCTACTGCTAGTCATCTTCTGGTTCTACTTCCTGGTGCCGTATATCGGCGCGTGGATCATCGGATCGCCGACGCCCATCCAGGTCGGCGCGGTCGCCTCGTCCGTCATCACGTTCACGCTGTTCGAAGCGGCGTATTACTCGGAGATCATGCGCGCCGGCATTCAATCGATACCGCGCGGACAAGTGTGGGCGGGTTACGCGCTCGGCCTCGATTACTGGCAGACGATGGCGAAGGTCGTCCTGCCGCAAGCTTTCCGGAACATGATTCCGATTCTGCTCACGCAAACGATCATTCTTTTTCAGGACACGTCGCTCGTGTACGTGCTTTCGATCACCGACTTCCTCGGCGCTGCGTCGAAGATCGCGCAGCGCGACGGCCGCCTCGTCGAAATGTACCTGTTCGCGGCGCTCGTCTATTTCCTCATAAGCTTCGCGCTGTCGTACGTCGTGAAGATTCTGCAGCAAAAGATTGCCATCATCCGTTAGGGACGAATGCCATGCCGATGATCGAGATCAAGGATGTCTCCAAGTGGTACGGCAGCTTTCAGGTGCTGACCAATTGCACAACCAACGTCGAGAAAGGCGAGGTGATCGTCGTATGCGGGCCGTCGGGCTCCGGCAAGTCGACGCTGATCAAAGTCGTCAACGCGCTCGAGCCGTTCCAGAAAGGCAACATCGTCGTCGACGGCATCAAGGTCAACGATCCGAAGACAAACCTGCCGAAGCTTCGCGCGCGAGTCGGCATGGTGTTCCAGCACTTCGAGCTGTTCCCGCATCTGACGATCACGCAGAACTTGACGCTTGGGCAGATCAAGGTCCTGGGGCGAACGCTGGAGGAAGCGAAGACGCGCGGCCTCAAGTATCTCGATCGCGTCGGCTTAATCGAGCAAAAGGACAAGTTCCCAGGCCAGCTCTCCGGCGGGCAGCAGCAGCGCGTCGCGATCGCGCGCGCGTTGTCGATGGATCCGATCTGCATGTTGTTCGACGAGCCGACGTCGGCGCTCGATCCCGAGATGATCAACGAAGTGCTCGATGTCATGGTCGGGCTCGCGAAGGAAGGCATGACGATGATGGTCGTCACGCATGAGATGGGCTTCGCGAACAAAGTGGCGAACCGCGTGATCTTCATGGATCGCGGACAAATCGTCGAGGATGCGACGAAGGCCGACTTCTTTGGGAAACCGCGCTCGGAAAGGGCGCAGCAATTCCTCGCGAAGATCCTGCATCACTGACGTCGGTTGCGAGTGATGGCTCTCGCCGGTTGCGCCAAGCCTTCTTGTTCGGAACAGGTGCCTATTAGCGCAGGCTGACGAGCAGATAAACAAGCGTAGAGACTGCCCACGCGATCAACGTGAAGATGATGAGCGCGGTCGCAGACTGGGTTCGGGTGAGTCCGAAAGCCTCTCGATAGGCTCCGGATGACCATAAAGTCCAAAACACGCTCAGCAGCAACACCAGAGCCCCGATAGCGAGAGCGAGCCGCATCTCGCTCGCGTTGGCGAGCGGCTCTAGCCTATGCTCGATTATCTCGAGACTTGTGCCAATCGAGCTGCCAGGCTTCATCGCTTCATCCATGATCTCGCGCATGGCGTCTAGGGATCGCAGATCCAATGCCACCAGGATCACCCACATGATCACCATCATCGCGAGGTAGAGGATGGCCGCCTGATGCAACAGAATGACCAGTAATCTTAAGTAATGGCGGGTCGCGCCGACCAGCCGCCAGGCTAACCAAAGCGCCGCCGAGAGTACGACCGTTGCCAGCAGGCCGAGGATGAGTACGGTGAGGCCGAAGCTCACCACCGATTGTCTTGGCGTGTAGGCCGAGAGGATGATGGAAACGGCGAGCAGCACTGTAACGGTGAAAAAGACCAATGCCCGCACTAGATCTGTCGCCCTTCCCGTCGCGCATCGACGAAGGAAGCGGCGTGGCTGACGAAGCAGCAGAAACAGGTTTGGTACGAATTCGGCAAGTGCAGTAGTCAGGTCCCAATGGCTCATGGGGCTGGTGGATGCCTCTTCAGGCTGGCGGACCTCCGCAACCGCGATACCGCGACTCTCGAGTTGCTTTACCAGATTTTGAACGTCATGATCCCAACGCTTATCAGAGAGCTCGACGGCATTGCGCTTCGCAAGCTCGCGAATGGTTTGCGGTAATAGTTGGGCATCAGGGAGGGCTGCGCTTTCGACGAGCACAGGGATGACGATCGTGTCTGACGAGAGCGCAAGCTCGATCTCGCGTCGAACGTAATCTAGTGGGTCGTCGATGCGACGGGTTCCATCGCCTGCGCGCAGTTCGAGCCATCGTGGACCAATCACAACAAGAACGGCAGCAGCTGTTTCGACGGCGTCGCGAATCGCGTGCTCGAAATTATCGCCCGCTTCGATAGAGTCGATGTCGCGAAAAACTTGCTCAGCGCCGAAGTGCTGGGACAAGCTACTAGACAGCCGACCTGCCGAGCCTGCGGCATCGGCGCGACGATAACTGAGGAAAATCTCCAGCATCTGCAAGTTCTATTCGTGCCGACGCCAAGGTCAAGAAGGGCGTCTGACTACGGGCTCTGCAATCGCTTGATCGCGGAGATTGTCTCCTCGAGCAGGGGACCGGACGAACGCTCGCGCGCGAGATCATCCCCCAGCGATTGAAACCGCAGGCGGGCCGCAGTTCGTTCGCCGGCCGCATCTTCTAACGACGCCATAAAGAAGCGCCACAGGTTGGTGCGATCCTGGCGCACCTGATCCTCGGGATAAAGCCATCGAAACGTCGCCACGTTGTCCGCATCACGCATGGCGGACAGGAAGACCTCGCGGCGATCGCGCGACAAAAGGCCATCGTGGTAGACGTAGGTCCACAAGCGTTCCCGCAAATCCGGATCAATTGCTTCGCCGCTCTTTCGCATGTCGTTGGCTACGCGTGCGGCTTCGATTTGCCCAGCGGGTTCACGGTAGTACATCATCGCGGCGAACTGGAGGCCGCGGACAAACACCCGCTCACGCCCACTCGCGAGCGCGGCAGCGAAATGATGTTTGGCGTCGTCGATGGAACCGTGCTTGGCCATGAGGTAGTGCCCCCACATGGCATGCGCGAAAACGTTGGAAGATTCATTCGCCAGCGCTTTGCGATAGTACGCTGGCGGGTCCAGCCCACTAGCGCCGTCCCGGATACGCAGGAAGTCGGCCCAGCCCATGTGGGCGAGCAAATCGGCCGCGTGCTGTCCGCTAGCCGACGCTGCTCCTTCCGCGAGAACGGGTAGAACACGATTGACGATGTCCGTGAAGGTTTCTTTTCCTTCACGCACGTGTATTTCGCGCAGCCAGCGCATACCGCACACCTCGCGCGCGCGACGCAAGGGCTGCCGGTCGGGGTAGTGTGCAATGGCCTCGTCGTAGCGCTGCCAGGCTAAGGCGTAGTTCCCCGATTCGCACAGTTGTCGCGCGGCTGTCGCCAGCGCAGTCGCCTGTGCTTCGTCCGTGCGCTGCCTTTGCCATTGCAGGAAGCCTGCCGCAGCGAGCACGCCGGCGAGCACGATGACCGCGGCGAGCGTTGCAAGCAAGCGTCCTCGACGCGATGGGGGCCGGATGGCGTCGATGGCAGCAACGGTTTCAGCAACCACGTCACCCTGTGGCTCCAGAATCGTCACCGCACGCAGATATGCCGGAATCGCCTCTATCGGTGTCGGCGCCACCTTGACGGGGAGCAAGTGACCGCCCGGATGGCGCCAGCGCTTCTTCGCGATACCCAATTCTGCTAGAGCATAACTTCCTGGCGCTACGCTTTCCGGGCTGATCAGAAAGAGCAAGAGATCACAATCCTCGATGCCCTTACGAAGCGCTTCGTCGAAAGGCTTTCCCGGCGTCAACTCCGAGCGATCAACAAAAACTTCATGGTGGCCATCGGCCTCCAGGGCGAGCTGGAGCCGATCGCAAATGTTCTGGTATTTGGAAGAATACGAGATGAATATCCGCACCTGCGGCCTCCCGACGTAAAGCGGACGTTCAACAAACCAGGGTTAACCCGCATCGGACGCGAAAGCCGAATCGCGCTAGCACGGCAACGCTCGCGCGACGAAGACACAGCTCGTAATCAGCGCTGCACCTGCACTTCGGGCGCGGCCGCGCCGTCCTTCCTCGGGTCGGAAGCGCCGTAATTGACACTGCGCTTAAAGTCGCGCATTACCGCCTGACCACCGCCCATCCACTCTGAGAACGAGCCCATCGACGTTACCTGATGACCGAGCGCTTCGAGCTCGGTCCGCACAGCGGCTGGTACCCTGTCTTCGATGCGCACGTCGCAGCCGGCAAAGCTCAGCTTGGTGAAGCGCGCCGCTTCCATCGCCGCCTGGATGTTCATGCCGAAATCGACGATGTTCGAAACGACTTGCGCATGCGCCTGCGATTGATTCCACCCACCCATGACGCCGAACGCGATCTTCCGGTCCACGTTCTCCATGAACGCCGGGATGATCGTGTGCAAGGGCCGCTTCCGTCCCGCGAGCGCATTCGGCGCGCCCGTCTCAAGTGAAAAAAGCCCGCCGCGATTATGCAGGACAAAGCCCGCGCCCTTGACCGCGATTCCCGATCCGAAGAGTGCGAAATTGCTCTGGATGAGCGATACCATGTTGCCGTCCGCGTCGACGACGGACAAATACGTCGTGTCCGCTCCGGGAGGCGGGGGCGTGCCGGCAGGCACGTTGCAGTTGGCGCGCTTGATATCGACGAGTCGCGCGCGTTCCTCCGCGTAACGCTTCGATAGCATCGGCCGCACCGGAACGTCGCTGAACCGCGGATCGGCGTCGTAACGCAGCATATCCGCATACGCGAGCTTTTTCGCTTCGATCATCGCATGCAGCGTTTGCGCGCTGTTGTGACCCCATTCGCGAAGCGGGAACGTTTCCATGATGTTCAGCATCTCGAGCGCGGCGATTCCTTGCCCGTTCGGAGGCATTTCGTAAACCCGCCATCCGCGATACGTAGTGGCGATCGGCTCGACCCACTCGGGCTTGTATTCGGCGAGGTCCGCCGATTCCATGACGCCGCCTTGCGCACGTATGGTCGCGAGGATCTTTTCCGCGACGGCGCCCCGGTAAAACGCATCCGCTCCGTCGTTCGCAATCGCTTGAAGCGAGGACGCGAGATCCGGGTTCCGAAAGACGTCGCCGGCCTGCGGCGCTCGGCCTCCCGGCAGGTAGGTTGCGGCGGCGTCGGCGTTCTTGCTCAGCATCGAAACCGCCTCGTCCCACCAGATCGCCGTTTGCTCGGTCACCGGAAATCCCGCGCGAGCGTATGCGATCGCCGGAGACAGCGCATGGGCGAGCTTCCGTTTGCCGAAACGCGAGATGAGCGCATCCATCCTGCGACCACCCCGGGGACCGTCACCGCATGGATGCTGTCGAACGGCATCTTCTCGGCGCCTTGTTCGCGCATGAAGTCGACCGTCAATTTGGCGGGTGTCCAACCGGATGCGTTGAGTCCGTACAGCTTTCCGGTTTTCGCTTCGTACATGATGGCAAAGAGATCGCCGCCGATGCCGTCCATCATCGGCGCGACGAGCCCCATCATCGCGTTGGTCGCGACGGCTGCATCGATGGCGTTGCCGCCTGTCGCGAGGATATTTGCGCCTACTGCCGAGGCGAGCGGATGTTCGCTCGCGACAATGCCGCCCTGCGTGATGACCATCGAGCGACCCTGCGATCGGTCGCCGCGTTCGGCCGCATGAGATGGGGCGCTCAGGACGGTGAACGCGATGAACCACAAGGAGAGATGCAGTGCCTCGATCATGACGAGATCCGCAAAGATGACGATTCGCGCAGGAACGAGCCGAGACTCTCCCAGCAGCTCGTCATGATGAACCGTCCACAAGGAGGGTACTCCTCAAGATCATCTGTCCGGGCCAACAGCACGGGGAACGCAGCGGCGTATAATCCGTCTTTACGTCCGCCACCCGTGCGATGGCCGAACTCCTTTCGCTGCGCGGTCGCACCGCGCTGTCGCGGTTTCGCATCACCAAGCTGCTCCAAGGTCTCTCGGCCGCCCGTCCCGCTCATCGTATAGCCGGCGTCACCGCCGCGTTCTGGCATTTCGTCGAGATCTCGCGCGCGTTAACCAAAAGCGAACGCGACAAGCTTGATCGTCTGCTGACGTACGGGCCGCACGTCGACAGTGCGGCGCCCGATGGTGCGCTGTTCCTCGTCATTCCCCGGCCGGGCACGATCTCGCCGTGGTCGTCGAAAGCCACCGATATCGCGCATAACTGCGGTCTCGACGGCATCGTGCGAATCGAGCGCGGAGTGGTCTATCGAGTTGCGACGGTCGACGGCAGTGAAATCTTGCCTTCGGATCGCGCAGCGCTTCTGCCGCTCTTACACGACAGGATGACTGAGGCGATCTTCGACGATCTTGGTGCCGCTCGCCGTTTGTTTGCGCATTTCGAACCGCGCCCGCTTTCGACGATTCCGTTGCTCGCCGAGGGCCGGGGTGCGCTCGAGAAAGCAAACGCTGCGCTCGGGCTCGCGCTCGCGCCGGATGAAATCGATTATCTCGACGGCGCGTTTCGTGCCCTCGATCGCGATCCGACCGATGTCGAGCTGATGATGTTTGCGCAGGCGAACTCGGAGCATTGCCGACACAAGATCTTCAACGCGACCTGGACGATCGACGGCGTGCCGCAGGACAAGAGCCTGTTCGCGATGATTCGTGCGACGCATGCGGCGCATCCGCAGGGCACGGTTGTCGCGTATTCCGACAATGCGGCAGTGATCAAGGGTGCGAGCGTCGATCGATTCTATCCGCGCGCAGACGGCCGCTATCGCGCGACGCGCGAGGCGACCGACATCGTCATGAAAGTCGAGACGCACAATCATCCAACGGCGATCGCGCCATTTCCTGGCGCAGCCACGGGCTCGGGCGGCGAGATCCGCGACGAGGGTGCGACAGGGATCGGCGCCAAGCCGAAAGCGGGATTGGTCGGCTTCACGGTTTCGCATTTGCGCATTCCGACACTCACACAACCGTGGGAAACGACGTGCGGCAAACCGGACCGCATCGCATCCGCGTTGTCGATCATGCTCGACGGTCCGATCGGCGCGGCGGCGTTCAACAATGAATTCGGACGTCCCAATCTGTGCGGCTATTTCCGCACATTCGAGATGGACGTGGGCGGAGAAGTGCGCGGCTATCACAAGCCAATCATGATTGCGGGCGGCATCGGAAACATTCGCGGCGATCACGTGCACAAGCTCGCGCTGCCCGAAGGTGCGCTGTTGATCCAGCTCGGCGGTCCCGGGATGCTGATCGGAATGGGCGGCGGTGCGGCCTCGTCGATGACGACAGGCACGAATCTCGCCGATCTTGACTTCGATTCGGTGCAGCGCGGCAACGCGGAGATCCAACGCCGCGCGCAGGAAGTGATCGACCGCTGCTGGCAGGCGGGTTCAGCGAATCCGATTCTATCGATTCACGACGTCGGCGCAGGCGGACTCTCGAACGCGTTGCCCGAGTTGGTTGATGGCGGGCACGCCGGCGGCACGATCGCTCTTCGCGCCGTGCCATCGGAAGAACCTGGCATGTCGCCGCGCGAAATCTGGTGCAACGAGGCGCAGGAACGCTACGTGCTCGCGATTCTCCCTCTAAATCTCGAGCGCTTTCGTGCGATCTGCGAACGCGAACGCTGCCCATTTGCGGTCGTCGGTCACGCCAATGCGCAAGGACGCCTCGTTATCGATGATCGGCATTTCCGCAACAAGCCGGTCGACGTTCCGCTCGATGTGATCCTCGGCAAGCCGCCGAAGATGACGCGCGACGTTCGCCACCTTCACCGCACGCTTGCGCCGCTCGATTTGACCGGCATCGAATTGCGCGACGCCGCTTATCGCGTGCTGCAGTTTCCGGCTGTCGCCGACAAGACGTTTCTCGTCACGATCGGCGATCGTACGGTCGGCGGACTGTGCGCGCGCGATCCGATGGTCGGCCCGTGGCAGGTCCCGGTCGCCGATGTCGCCGTTACGCTGATGGATTTCACTGGGCACGCCGGCGAAGCGATGGCAATGGGCGAACGCACGCCGCTTGCGACAATCAACGCGGCTGCGTCGGGTCGGATGGCGGTTGCCGAGGCGATTACCAACATCGCCGCCGCCGACGTCGGAGCGCTTGGCGACATCAAGCTTTCCGCAAACTGGATGGCCGCTGCCGGACATCCGGGCGACGATGCGGCGCTGTTCGACACTGTGCGCGCCGTTGCGCTCGATTTGTGCGTGCAAATTGGCGTCGCGATACCTGTCGGCAAAGATTCGCTGTCGATGCGAACAACGTGGAGTGACGGTGATGTCGAAAGAGCCGTGACTGCGCCCGTCTCGTTGATCGTTTCGGCGTTCGCGCCTGTCGCCGATGCGCGGCGCACGTTGACGCCGTTGTTGCGGTTTGAGCGCGGCGAGACCTCGCTCGTGTTGCTCGATCTGGCAAATGGTAAGCGCCGCCTTGGTGGGTCCACGTTGGCGCAGGTGTACGGTCAGGTCGGCGACGATTCACCCGACGTCGACGATCCGCGGCGACTATCTGCGTTTTTTGCGCTGGTGCGGCAATGGCACGTCGACGGAACTCTTATCGCCTATCACGACATTTCCGACGGCGGATTGTTCGCGACGATCGCCGAGATGGCGTTCGCGTCGCGTTGCGGTATCGACATTCGCCTCGACGCCAACGCCGATCCGTTGTCAGAACTGTTCGCCGAAGAGCTTGGCGCCGTCGTGCAGATATCGCGGGCCACGAAGGACGCGTTCATCGCGGCCGCATCTGCACGCGGAATCCGTGCTCGAGTAATCGGCGAGCCCGTGCAGAATTCAACCCTTCGAATCACGATGGGCGAACGCATCGTGCTCGACGAGCCGCGCGTCGACTTGCATCGCGCCTGGTCGGCAACGACGCATGCGATGCAGCGTCTGCGCGACAATCCGCAGGCGGCGGACAGCGAATACGAGCGTCTGCTCGACGCCGGCGATCCCGGGCTCTCGCCGCAGTTGACGTTCGATCCAAACGAGAGAGTCGCCGTGCCGTACATTGCGAAGGGCGCGCGGCCCGCAGTCGCGATCCTTCGCGAGCAGGGCGTCAACGGTCACGTGGAGATGGCGGCGGCCTTTGATCGCGCAGGCTTCGATGCCTTCGATGTGCACATGACCGATCTCGCGCAACGGAGACGATCGCTTGCGGCGTTCAAGGGATTCGTTGCGGGCGGTGGCTTTTCGTATGGCGATGTGCTGGGAGCAGGCGAGGGCTGGGCAAAGTCGATTCTTTTCAACGCGGAGCTACGCGACGATTTTGCGGCGTTCTTCGCGCGGCCGGATTCGTTCGCACTCGGTGTTTGCAATGGCTGTCAAATGATGGGCAACTTGCGCGAGTTGGTCCCTGGCGCCGATCATTGGCCACACTTTGTTCGTAACGCGTGCGAGCAATTCGAAGCGCGTTTCGTGCTGCTCGAAGTGCAGCGTTCGCCGTCGCTGTTCTTCCGGGGCATGGAAGGGAGCCGTATTCCTGTGGCCTTGGCGCACGGCGAAGGCCTGGCGGAATTCCGCGACGCGCAGCAATTGGCGGCCGCGCAGCCTTTCGTCGCGTTGCGGTTTGTCGACCACCGCGGCCGCCCGACCGAAACGTATCCCTACAATCCAAACGGATCGCCGCAGGGGATCACCGGCCTCACCACTCCGGATGGGCGCTTCACTATTCTGATGCCCCATCCGGAACGCGTTTGGCGCACGGTGCAGATGGCCTGGCATCCGGACGAGTGGGGCGAAACGTCGCCGTGGTTTCGGATGTTCGAGAATGCGCGTCGATGGTTGGGGTAAGGAGACGGCACGGGAACCACTTGGGCGTTGCGCATGTCGCAACAAAAAGGGGGTACACCGATGACCATCACCTGGTTACTCGTAGCGAATCGAACACGCGCGCGCGTTCTCGAAATTCAATCGGAGCGTGATAAACCGACGGAGCGAGCGGCGTTCGTCAATCCCGCGGGGCGTACGCACGAGCGCGATCTCGAAAGCGATGCCGCCGGGCGGTTTTACGGCAAAGGTGAGCGCGAACAGGGCCACAGCGCAACCGCGAGCGAATCGCTGGGCGAGCACGAAACCGACCGCTTTGTGATCGACTTGCGAGAATTTCTCGATCACGCTCGAAGTGAGCAACGCTTCGAGCGACTTTGGCTCATCGCTGCACCGGCTTTGCTCGGGCAATTGCGGAGCGCATTTTCGAAGCCCCTGCGGCAGCGCGTGGAGCTCGAGATCGACAAAGATTTGACCACCGATACGCCGGCTGAAATCTTGCGCCGAGCGCTCGATGCACGCAACGCGAAGCGCGCGCGCGAAAGGGCGTCGGAACAATCTTAGCTCGGCGCTTGCGCGAGCTGCGGTAACATCGGGCCACTAGCGAAAAAGTGGCCTCCGTGGATCTCATCGTCTATTCGATCAACGGCGTTACGCCGGTCGTTGATCCGCACGCGTTCGTTCATCCCACCGCCACGTTGATCGGCGACGTCATCGTTCGCGCTGGCTGCTACGTCGGACCGGGCGCGTGCCTGCGCGGCGATTTTGGCTACATCGAGCTGCGCGAAGGAGCCAACGTTCAGGATACTTGCGTATTGCATGGATTTCCCGGCGTCGGCACGATCGTCGAGGAGGAAGGGCACATCGGCCATGGGGCGGTGCTCCACGGTTGCATTGTCAAGCGCAACGCGCTCGTCGGCATGAACGCCGTCATCAACGATAACGCGACGATCGGTGAATCGGCGTTCGTGGCCGCAATGGCATTCGTAAAGGCCGGCATGATCGTGCCCCCGCGCACGCTGGTCGCCGGGATTCCCGCGCGAATCGTCCGCGAACTGTCCGATACCGAGCTCGCATGGAAAATCGAAGGAACGCGAAGTTACCAGGAGTTGACACGGCGAAGCCTCGCCACCATGCAGGCAACGGCACCGCTCACCGCGCCTGAGCCGAATCGCAAGCATATCGACCTGCCCGAATTGCTGCCGCTGTCGACGGTGAAGAAACAATCCGCCTGACACGATGCGCGTCCATTCCCCGATTCCGTTGAACGCACTGATCGCATCATTCATCGTGTATGCGAGCGTGGCGCACGCTGTCGAACCCGTGCCGCTATCGCCGCCTGCGGCGACAGCGATTCCAACGGGCCCGCTCGGCGAGTCGGTTCGGTACGGTCAATCGCTCGTCACCAGCACCCGTTCGCTTGCGCCGGCGTTTGTCGGCAACGGACTCACCTGCACGAATTGTCATCTCGATGGCGGCCGTGTCGCCTACGCGGCGCCGTTCGCCGGCCTGTCGGGGGTGTTTCCGGAATACCGCGCGCGGCGCGGCGGCGTGGAATCGCTTGCCGAGCGCATCAACGATTGCTTCATGCGCTCGATGAACGGCAAGCCGCTGCCCTACGATAGCCGCGAAATGATCGCGTTGCTCTCGTACATCGCATGGCTCTCCGAAGGTGTGCCGACCGGCGTTGAAGTGCAGGGCCGCGGCTTCAAGGAAATTGCCGCGCCTTCGCCGCCGAATCCCGGGCGCGGCGAAACGCTCTATGCCGCGAAGTGCGTGGCGTGTCACGGCGCCGACGGGCAAGGGCTGCGCGGTGCCGGCAATGCCTACGCATTCCCACCGTTGTGGGGTACGCAGTCGTTCAACACCGGCGCGGGCATGGCGCGCGTTTCGGTCGCTGCCGCTTTTGTGCAGGCGAAGATGCCGCTTGGGAATGCAGGTACGCTGAGCGATCAGGATGCGTACGACATCGCAGCCTACTTCACATCGAAACCGCGGCCCGAGTTTGCCGCGCGAAAAAACGATTGGCCCGGCGGTGGCGCACCCGCAGACGCCCGCAAATAAGTTTCAGAATCCCGCGGCCTGGCCATCGCGCCGGCAATCCGACGCGGAAACATAACCACCGTCGATCTTGACGATGCACTGGCCGGCGCCAAAATCCAGGTACGAATCGGGAACCGACGCGAGGCGATGACCGAGCGCGATCAATCCGCCGCGTAACTCGGAAGACGCGCTCGCTTCTAGATCGATCGACTGATCGGCGTTGACTTTCCAGCGTGGCGCATCGAGCGCCGCTTGCGGATTCATTTCGTAATCGAACATCCGCACGAGCATTTGCACATGTCCCGGCGGTTGGATTGGGCCGCCCATGACACCGATCGTGGCGAGGGGCGCGCCGTTGCGCGTCACGAAACCCGGAATGATCGTGTGGAACGGCCGCTTGCCCCCGGCGACTTCGTTCGGATGACCCGCGCTCAGCACGAAGCCCGCGCCGCGATTCTGCAGCGAGATGCCGGTGCCCGGCACGACGACGCCGGACCCGAATCCCATGTAATTCGACTGGATCAGCGACACCATCATGCCGTTCGCGTCGCTCGCGCAAAGGTATACGGTGCCACCGCGCGGCGGCGCGCCAGCCCCGAAGTTCTGTGCTCGCGAGCGATCGATGAGCTTTGCACGCGACGCGAGATACGTGCGATCGAGCAAAGCTTCCGGCGCAATCTCCATTGATCGAAGATCGGCGACGAAACGATGCGCATCGGCGAAGCCGAGCTTCATCGCTTCGATCTGGAGGTGCTGGCTCGCGACCGAATCGGGCGGATCGGCGCTGACATCAAAATTGGCAAGGATGCCAAGTGCGATCAGCGCCGCGATACCTTGTCCGTTGGGCGGGATTTCGTGGACGGTCACGTCTCGATAATCGACGGCAAGCGTGGTAACCCAGTCGCAGGCATGCGCAGCGAAATCAGCCGACGAATGCGCACCGCCGTTCGCGCGCGAATGCGCGACCATTGCCGCCGCGAGCTCACCGCGATAGAACGCCTCACCGCGCGAGTCCGCGATTTTTTGCAGCGTCGACGCCATGTCAGCGCTCGCGAATTGCTCACCAGGAAGCGGCGGATGACCCTTCGGCATGAAGTGATCGTCCCACCCCAGATCGTGTGGAAGAATCGCCGCGGCCGCGCGCCACTTTTCGGCGACGACCGGTGAAACGAGATAACCATCGCGGGCATAACGGATCGCCGGCGCAAAGAGATCGGCGAACGGCAAGTTGCCATAGCGCTCGGACAACGCGACCCAGCCGGATACAGCACCAGGAATTGTCACCGTGTCCCAGCCACGTTGCGGCATCGCGGTGCGTCCCGCAAAACGCGTCGGCGACCACGCGGATGGTGCGCGTCCCGATGCGTTGAGCCCGACAAGCTGTCGGCCATCCCAAAGTATCGCGAACAAGTCGGAGCCGATGCCATTGCTGCAAGGCTCGACGACCGTGAGCGTAATCGCCGTGGCCAGCGCCGCATCGACCGCATTGCCGCCGCGCATGAGCATCGCGATCCCGGCCTGCGTTGCGAGCGGCTGCGACGTCGCCACGACGCTTTGCGCAAATATCGGTTGCCGTCGCGATGGATACGGCAACGTCCAGTCGAACGCGCGCGTCACGTCGGCGCTTCCTGGAACGCTTCCTCGCGCTTCTTGCGGATGTTGGGTAATCCGATGACAACGATGAGCAACACTGCTGCAATGAGCAGACCGGCAGAGATCGGGCGTTGGACGAACACGAACGGATCACCGCGCGACAACAACAACGCGCGCCGCAGATTTTCTTCCATCATCGGACCGAGCACGAAGCCCAACAACAGCGGCGCCGGCTCGCATTCGAGCTTCATGAACAGGACTCCCAGGAAGCCGAAGAACGCGGTTTGCATGACGTCGAAGCTCGTGTTGTTTACCGTATAGACGCCGATCGCGCAAAACAGGAGGATCGCGGGATAGAGCAGGCGATAGGGTACGGTCAACAGCTTGATCCATATTCCAATCAACGGCAGATTCAGCACGACCAGCATCAAATTGCCGATCCACATCGACGCGATCAAGCCCCAGAACAGTTTTGGATTCGACGTCATCACCTGGGGCCCGGGCTGGATGTTATGAATCGTCATCGCGCCCACCATCATCGCCATCACCGCATTCTCGGGAATCCCAAGCGTCAGCAGCGGAATGAACGACGTTTGCGCGCCGGCATTGTTGGCGGATTCCGGACCCGCAACACCCTGAATTGCGCCGCGGCCGAATTGCGACGGGTCCTTGGCGAGCTTCTTCTCGACTGCATAGGACGCGAATGCGGACAACATCGCGCCGCCGCCGGGAAGAATGCCGAGCACGGAGCCTAGCGCGGTGCCGCGAACAACCGCGGGGCCGGCATCGCGAATCTGTTTCTTGGTGAGCCAAAAACCTTTGATCTTGCTCGCCAGCAGCTCGCGCTTTTCCGTCGACTCGAGATTCAAGATGATTTCGGCGAAGCCGAATAAACCCATCGCGACGCTGACGACGCCGAGGCCGTCGGAAAGTTCCGGAATGCCGAAATCAAAACGTGCGACGCCCGAGTTGACGTCCGTCCCGACAATGCCAAGGAGCAAGCCGAGAATGACCATCGCAATGGCCTTGATGAGCGAGCCGTGCGCCAACACCGTTGCGCCGATCAAGCCCAGCGTCATCAGCGAAAAGTATTCGGCGGGGCCGAATTTCAAGGCAAGCTCGGAAAGAGGGACGGACACTGCGGCTACCAATACGGTCGCGACGCAGCCCGCGAAAAACGAGCCGATCGCTGCGATCGAAAGCGCCGCGCCTGCCTGGCCCTTGCGCGCCATTTGATAACCGTCGAGACACGTCACCGCCGACGAAGTTTCGCCCGGCATGTTGATCAGGATCGACGTCGTGGACCCGCCGTATTGCGCGCCGTAGTAAATGCCCGCGAGCATGATGAGTGCCGACACGGGCTGCAACGCGTACGTCGTCGGCAGCAGCATCGCGATCGTCGCCACTGGACCAATGCCCGGCAGGACACCGATCAACGTGCCGAGCAGCACGCCGATAAAGGCGTACATCAGATTGACCGCAGTCAGTGCGACCCCGAAGCCGACGGAAAGATGATTGAGGAGATCCATGCGCGCGCTCGCGTCAGCTCACGAAAGCCGGCCAGATCGGCAATTGCAGCTTGAGACCGATGACGAACACGCCCACCGCGAGGGCGGCGAGCAGAACACCCGAGATCAACGCCTCGCGTGGACGAAATTCGGGACTCGCCGTGCTCGCCGCAACGATCAGGAAGACCGTCGACAGCGCAATGCCGACCGATTGCACGATGAGACCGAACAGCACCACGCTGCCGAGCACGATGACTGTCGGGCGCCACTTCCAGCGCGGTAGCGGCGGGCCGTTCAAGCGGAGCGCCCGGACGGCGAGGATGCCGCCCAGCACGATCAGCAGGATTCCCAGAATGCGGGGGAAATAACCCGGCCCCATCCGGGCCGCGGTGCCAAGCGTGTATTTCGCTCCGTAAATGATCGCGAAAAGCCCAATCGCGATGAAGATCACGCCGGACCAGAAGTCCTTCGGGTGGCGAATGGCCGCCATGCTTCCTCCTCGTTCTCGAGCATCGCGCAGGGTGCCCCGTCGCGAAGTCCGCGTAGGATAGCATCGCGTCGTCGTCTCCAATTCCCGCGTCCCGTTCAACGTTCACACCTCGGTTTCGAGACTTCATCGGTCGTCGATTGTGGCTGCCGGTTGCCGTGTCGTATCCTCGGGCCGCGATGCGTGCCCATCTCGCAAGCCCTATACCGCCGGACGCGCCCAGCCGGCGACAAGGATTCTGGCGAACTGCACTCTCCAGCCTGACGCCGCAACTCGTCGCGATCGTTGTTGCGCTTCTGTTGATCCGATCGATCAGCGCCGATGCCGTCGGGGTCGTCTCGGCGGCGAACAACCACGAGCTTGGCAAATGGTTTCTCAACGTCTTGGGCGGGTTATGGCGAACCTCCGCGATGGCGGCTACGATGCTTGTGGTCATCATCGCTACCGCGAATCTCGGGCCGCAGCGTGGACCGAAGCGCGTCGCGGCGCTTACCGTCGCGGTCGTCCTATCGGCCGGCGCAGGAAGCCTGATACGCGCGCTCATTCCGTGGGTCTTGGGCGGAGACGCGCAATTCCTCATGCTGCGCTACGTGTGGCCCCGATACGCGCTTCTCGGGGGGATGATGACGGCGGTCGGCGAGTTCTATCGGCTCGAGGTCGCGAGCCTAGAGGCAGCGCAGCGAGCCGAAATCGATCATGTCGCCTTCGAGCGGGAAATGGCCGGCGCAAGGCTGCAGGTCCTACAGGCGCAGATCGAGCCGCATTTCTTGTTCAACACGCTCGCCAACGTGCGCCGGCTCTACGACGAGGACCGTGCGGCCGGCCGGACAATGCTGGAAAAGCTGATGCGCTATCTCGAGGTCGCGCTGCCGCGAATGCGGCACGACGAATCGACGCTTGCGCACGATTCGGAACTGGTCGAAGCCTTCCTCCACATTCAACGCATCCGCATGGGACGACGGCTCGCATTCAGCGTCGACATCCCGCCCGAATTGCGTGCGCATTACGTGCCGCCGATGATGCTGTTGACCTTGGTCGAGAATGCCATCAAGCACGGTCTCAATCCATTGCCTGACGGCGGACTGATTCGTGTCACCGCCCGTACCGAACGCGATCGGTTGATCCTGACGGTCGCCGACACAGGTGTGGGATTCGTACCGGGATCAGGCTCCGGCGTCGGACTCGCCAACATTTGCGCCAGGCTTGCCGCACAGTTCGGCGACCGCGCGAGTCTTGCGCTGGAGAACAACGAGCTGGGCGGCGGCACGGCAACGATCGTGCTGCCACTCACAACGACCGGAGTGCAATGAGCTTGCCGACCTCCCTTACGGCATCGAGGAGGTTGACTTCCGGCGCACCCATTCTCAAATGCGTGCGCGATGCGATCGGGCGCGTTACGTGGCGCGTCGTCGGCGCGACGCTCGCAATTGCGATTGCGCTCGACGCGTGGTCGGTCATGGACCTGACCATATCAGCCCCTTCCCGTCCGATGTCGACTGCTGAAGGCTACCTCTCGGCGGCAATAATCAATCTGCTCGTCGCGTTCAGCATGATGTTCACCACTTTTGTCGCCGATGAGGTAGTTGCCCATGGTGCGAAGCGTCTGCCGACCTACGTATGGGCCGTGGTCATCGGCTCAGCGACCGGTGCGCTTCTGCAAGGGCTGGTACACCAATGGCTGGATCTGCATGGGCGCTTTTTCGGCCCCGGACCCACCTCCCACGAAGCGGTGGTCATGCCCTTGTACGTGTTCTTCGAGTACCTGATCTGGGGCTCGATCATCGTCTTCATCTACGTCAATCGCCGCAACGCACTCCGTGCCAGGGCACGCATGAACAACGCCCACGTGCAGCGGGCCGAGATGCAGCGCCGCGCAATCGAGTCGCGGCTGCAAGTGCTGCAAGCGCGGGTCGAGCCGAAGTTTCTATTCAATACGCTAGCCCAGGTGCGCGACTTGTACGAAAGCGATCCAGCCAAGGGTAGTCGAATGCTCGGCAATCTCATCGTCTACTTGCGCGCCGCGTTGCCGCATTTGCGTGAATCGACGTCGACGCTTGGACAAGAAGTCGACTTGGTAGGCGCGTACGTCGACATCATGCGTGTGCGTATTAGCGAGACTCTTGCGTTCCGCGTCGAGGTACCTGACGTGGCGCGTGCGGCGCGCATGCCTCCAATGGTGCTGCTACCGGTGGTCGATCACGTCCTGACCCATCGTCTTGCGAGGCGCGCAACGTGCGGCGCGATCGGCATTGCCGCACGGAACGCCGATGGAAAGCTGCGAGTGGAGATCGCGGACAGCGGCGAGGGCTTCGCTTCGGCAGCCGATAGCAGCGATCTGCGTGATGTCCGGGAGCGCCTGCACACGTTGTACGGCGGTGCTGAGACGGTGGCATTCGAGCGGTCGGGTAGCGGCGGCTCGCAGGTGGTCATTGAGTTCCCCGTATGAAGCGACCAACCGCAGTTATCGCTGAAGATGAGCCGCTGCTGCGCCGCGAATTGAAGGACGCACTGGCGGCGCTCTGGCCGGAGCTGGAAATTCTGACTGAAGCGGAAGACGGCATACAGGCGATTCGTGCGCTCGAAACGCGAAAACCCGATGTGATCTTTGTCGACATCCAGATGCCCGGCATGACCGGGGTCGACGTCGCGCGTGTTGCGAGCGGCAGGTGCCACGTCGTGTTCGTCACCGCCTACGATGAATACGCAGTCGAAGCGTTCGAGCAGGGCGCGGTCGACTACGTGATGAAGCCGTTCATCCCGGCTCGGCTGGCAATAGCCGTCGCCCGAGTCAGGGAGCGCATGAACAGCGCGCCCGCCGACCTCGAGGGGCTGTTGAAGGTTCTCGCCGAACGCGCCCGCCCTGCGCGGCAGTTCCTGCGCTGGATTTCTGTGGCGCAGGGAAGAACCGTGCGGCTCATCACCATCGACGATATCTGCTATTTCCAGGCGGATAACAAGTACACACTCGTCGTCACCGCGACCACGCAGTCCCTGATCAACAAGACGATCAAGGAGTTGCTGGACGAGTTGGATCCGGACGTGTTTCTCCAGATCCACCGCGGCACTGTAGTCAACATCAACGCGATTGCGGCAGTCCATCGCGACTTGCGCGGTCGCGTGGAAGTGCAGCTCAAAGAACGCAACGAAACGCTCCAGGTCAGCGCGTCGTTCGCGCACTTATTCAAGCAGATGTAAATCCGCGTTCGCCCGACTCCACGTTCGTCGCTCCGCCGGAACGCTCGCACCACGTTTTCGCGAGTCTGTCGGCATTCGATTGAGGTTCCGACGCGCCGCCGGCTATCGTGCCGCAGCATCGGGCGCAAACCTTCATCGCGTCCGTTCAAAAAAGGGGAGAGATCACATGAACAAGCTCATGCCACGCCTTTTCGTGTCGGCAAGGTCCGTTTCGGTGGCGGCCGCAGCCGCCTGGATGCTCGCGAGCGCGCAAGCGCACGCGCAGGCAGCGTGCACCGAGTTCACCTCGGGCCTTCAGTTTCCGCTCGCGGTCACCCAATCCAATCAAGGCAACCTCATTGTTTCAGAGGGGGGACCGGGAACCCCGAATACGGGCCGCATCTCGATTGTCGACGCGAGCGGCAACCGGAGAACCCTTTTGGCCGGTCTCCCGTCGGGTCTCAGTGATGTGGGAGATCCGGCCGGTCCGGCAGGCCTTTTCCTGCGCGGGCGCACGCTCTACGTCGCCATTGGCGCGGGTGATGTCGGCGTGCTCGGCCGCGATGCGGCAGGAGGTCTGGTTTTCGGATCCGACGTGCCGAATCCGAGCGGCGCCTCCTCGCCGCTGTTCAGCTCGATCCTGGCTATCCACTTCAGCGCCGATGTCGAGAACACCGCCGAAGCATTTACGCTCTCGATAGCAGACCAGCAGGCGCTCGCCAGCGGCCGGAAGGTTACGCTGGCGAGCGGAAACGACCATGTCGCGATCGAGACCGTTGCGAACTTTCCCGACTACGTTCCCTTTCCGCACCCGGTAGTGGCCGGCAACGTCCAGCTCTCCAATCCCTTCGGCATCGTGGGCGTCGGCGACCACCTTTACGTAACGGATGGCGGCCGCAATAGAGTGTGGGAAATCGATATTCCGACCGGCCTCATCTCAGCGCTCGCGACGTTTGCGAACATACCGAACCCGTTCTTCCCCGCGCTTGGTCCGCCGACGAGCCAAGCCGTCCCGACGGGCATTACGTATTCGGAAGGCGAGCTCATGGTGACGCTCTTCCGCGGCAATCCGTTCGCCCCCGGCACATCGACCGTCGAGGCGATCGATCCGCTGACGGGCGATCATGCCGCGTTGATCAGCGGGCTCAAGACGGCGATCGGCGTGATCCCGGTGAGTAGCCAGGGCGACACCGACTACCTCGTGCTCCAGTATTCGTCGGGCGCCGGACCGTTCTTTCCCGGTCCTGGGCTCGTGCTGCGCTTCGGGGAGCCGAGCCAAGCTCCCGCTCTGATCGCGAACTGCCTGAGCTTTCCTAGCGCAATGGTGCGGGACGTGAAGACCGGCACGCTCTACGTCGCCGAAAGCGAAAGCGGACGGATTGTCTCGATTCCTATTGCCCCATAGCGGAGGCAATGGGGGTGATTGCACTCAGTCATCGGCCGCACGTTTGCTGATGAAGCGCCGTCAATTCCTTGAATCAGTTCTCGTCGGTATGGGCGGCTTGGTCCTTGAATGCACAGGCAGCAACGACACCGCAACGAGCGAGGGGGCGGGATCCGGTGAGGCGCTCGCCGAAGGAAAGTCACTGCGGCCGCTCGACACGCTCGCCAATGAGAGTGCAGAGCCGGGGCAGTTCTCAGCCACGTTGCGCGCGGCACCGGCACAGGTAACGCTGCGCGCCGGCCAGTCGACCGCAATGTTGCTCTACAACGGCTCGAATCCTGGGCCCCTGGTCGAGCTGCGCGAAGGCCAGCACGTACGCATCGCACTCGATAACGCGCTTGCTCAGGATACGACCATACATTGGCACGGCTTGCCCGTCCCGCCCGATCAGGACGGCAATCCGACGGATCCGGTCTACGCGGGCACACACCGCGTCTACGAGTTCGACGTTCCAACGGGAACCGCTGGCACCTATTGGTACTACCCCCATCCGCACGACATCACTGCCGCGCGGGTCGCGCGGGGCCTTGGGGGACCGTTGATCGTGCGGGCTGCCGACGATCCGCTTGCGCATCTGCCGGAAGTGACGATGTTCAGCACCGCGCTGCGACTCGATGCCGACGCGCAGATCTCGCCCCACACTGCGGTCGATTGGACAGTGGGGCGGCAGCGCGAAACATTGCTCGTCAATGGGGGACTTCTTCCGGTGCACACGATACGTCCAGGAACGACGCAACGATGGCGGATTCTCAATGCGACGTCCGCACGCCACTTTCGCCTGGCGTTGGAAGGAACACGCTTACGCTGGTGGGCACTGACGGCGGATTGCTGGCAGCGCCCGTCACCGGATTGCCGGAGATCCTGATCGCGCCCGCACAACGCGTAGAGGTCTTGGTAACGGCCAGCGCTGTCCCCGGTGCCCGATATCGCCTTCGCGCGCTACGATTCGAGGCCGATTTCCTGGGGCTGGGTACCTATGCCGACGAAGACCTGTTGACGCTGGTCACGACCGGGGAGGCGGCGGTCGCAGCGTCGTTCATTCCGCAGGTGTTAAGGCCGATCGAAAACCTCGGCGAAGCGGTTGTGCGGCGAATAGTGGAGCTTGGCGAAGTCACGGGCCTATGCACGCGCAATGGTGCAACCGTTGCGTTCCTGATCAACGGGCGTATCTTTGATCCAGATCGCGTCGACCTCGTCACCCACGTCGGACGCGTGGAGTCCTGGGACGTCGTCAACAGCACATCGATGGCGTACCCTTTCCATATTCACGGGACTCAGTTTCAGCTCGTGTCGAGGGAAATCCGGAGCGTTACGACGCCGGCCCCATACTTAGCGTGGATCGATACGGTGCTCGCACCGCCGGGGCAGGTGGCGACGATCAAGACGTGTCAGAGCATACCCGGCAAACGGATATTTCACTGCCATATCCTCGAGCACGAGGACAGTTGCATGATGGCAATACTCGATGTGCACAATGCTAACAACGAAGGGAGAACGTAAATGAACTTTGAAATTCGTACCGTGGCTCGTCGCATCGTTCGTGCTTGCAGCATTTCCCGCATCGGCCGCGAATGTCACCGTGGTCGTTGGCGCTGACGGGGACTTCAATTTCACGCCTCGGAATGTAACGATCAACATCGGCGACAGCGTCACGTGGCAGTACGCGGGTGGCGGCTTGCATGCACACAGCGTCGTGGCCAACAACGGATCGTTCCGTTGTGCGCAGGGGTGCGACAGCGGGGGCGGCAATGGAAACGCGGTGGCTGCCGCGTGGAGTTTTACCCGGACATTCACCACGGCGGGGACCGTCGATTACAACTGCGAGGTCCACAAGAATGCAGGGATGATCGGCAGCGTCATCGTGAACGGCGCATCGACGTTCGCGATCGGTCCCGGCATCACCGGCGCCTGGTACGACCCCCAGCAGAGCGGACACGGGCTCTTCCTGGAAGTCTTGCCGGACAATAGGCTGCTAGCCTGGTGGTTTGCGTTCTCGCCTGACGGCACGCAAGGCAGCAATCATATGGATCTGTCGCGTCTTACCCTGCCGGCCGGGCTGACGTGCCCGTAGTGGCAGTCGCGTAACAGCGCAACAAAAAAGGCAGGCTTCGTGCCTGCCTTTTTTCAACGGAGCCGCATTCGCGCCGCAGGGCCGTCCCAAGGCGCGAATTACTCCCCCGCAGGGGGCAGCGCAGCGGCCTTAGTGGCCACTGAGGCCGCAAGCGTGGGGGTCCATTTATACGCCGTTCTTTGCGCGCAGATCCTTGAAGTATTTGTCGAGCCACTGCGCCTGCAGCCGTTGTTGAAGCTGCGGCTTGACCTCGTCGAACGAGGGCACTTTTGCGGCGCGCTCGTCCTCGACCAGGATGATGTGCCAGCCGAATTGCGTCTGCACTGGCTGCGGCGTGAACTTGCCCTTCGGGGTTTTGGTCATCGCGTCGCCAAACGGCTTGACGAAGCTTGCCGGCGCATTCCAGTCGAGATCGCCGCCCTTGTCCTTGGAACCTGGATCCTTTGATCGTGCCTTGGCCAGGTCGTCGAACTTGGCGCCTTTTTGCAGCTCGGCGATCACTTCCTTCGCCTCGTCCTCTTTCTCGACCAGGATGTGGCGGACCTTGTATTCCTTGTCGCCGATCTGCGATTTTATTTTGTCGTATTCGCTCTTGAGCTCGGACTCCGGCACCGGATTCTTTTGAATCCAATCGGCGACGTAAGCCCGCACGAGCACCGTCTGGCCTGCGAGATCCATCTGGGTCTTCATGTCGGCCGTCTTGTCGAGCCCTTGCTTGCGCGCTTCGCGCGCGAGGAGCTCGCGGGTGTTCAACTCTTCCCGAATCGCGTTGCGGAGCTCAGGCGTGTCTTGCGCTTGACCCTGCGCAAGCCGTTCCTTCAGCAGCAAATCGAACTGGCTCTGCGGATACAGCGCCTTGCCGGCGGGCGCCGACGTAGCGGGTGCCTTCGGCGGCGGCGCATCCTTCCCCTTGGCCGGCTGCTGCGCAAGAACTGCCGTCGCAGGCAGCAGTAGAGCAAGCACGGCTCCCGCCGCGATCAATCGTTTCATGTCGTCAATCCTTTCGTGAGGAGGGAAACTCGTCGGGCGCGTACGCGCGAATCGCGAGCGCATGCACCGGATGAGGGATCAAATCGCCGACGCGGTCGAGCACTGCACGGTGGCGCGCAAGACGCGAGAGGCCAAGGAAGTGCTCGGACACGATCGTGACCGAAAAGTGCCGGCCGCCGGCTTCGGCGCCTGCATGTCCCGCATGCTGGGCGCTGTCGTCCTGGATGTCGAGCATCGAGGGACGGAGCTCGGCGAGGCGCGTTTGCAGCGTATCCCTGACACTCACGGCGCCGGCTCCGACACATGCCGCGCGAGCACGACGCCTTGCGCCAGCGCGAAGAGCAGGAACAGCCCGATGCCGCCCCACACCTTGAAGTTCACCCACGTATCGGTGGAAAAATGGAATGCGACATACCAGTTCGCGACGGCCATCGCGGCGAAAAAGCCGACCCACGACCAGGTGAGCCGCGTCCACACCGCAGAAGGCAGCGCGAGATCCTTCAGCAAGAGCGCCAAGAGATCGCGCTGGAAAACGACCTTCCCGGTCGCAAGCGTCAGGCCGAATAAGGCGTACAGCACGGTGGGCTTCCACTTGATGTAGTAGTCGTCCTGCAGCCACAGCGTTGCGCCGCCGAAGATCACGATGATCCCGAACGACAACCAGTGAACGGGTGATATTTTGCGGCGCCAGCCGAAGTAGGCCAGTTGCACGACGGACGCCGCGATCGCAACTGCGGTCGCGACGTAAATGCCTTGCCACTTGAAAGCGACAAAAAATAACAGGAGCGGAAAGTAGTCGGCGAGCAATTGCATAAACCGCCCATTATACCTCGAAGCGGGTTCTGGCCTGGACCTCGCCACTAGCGCGGACTGAGGTCTCGGTGGTGCCTTAAACGTTTGGCACCGGGGGATCCGCGGAAATATCGAGCGGCGGCTCGGCGATCGCTGCACCGGCCTCGCCTTCGAACGGCGTTTCCAGTCCGCGTGCCGTACGACCGTGCCCGGTGAGCCAGCGCGCGAGCTCGTCGCGGTAGCCGTGCGTTACCCAAACTTCGCTCGCACCGGTCGCGTCGATTGCGCGATTCAGGCCTTCCCAATCGGCGTGGTCGGAGAGCACGAAGCCACGACCAAGATTGCGCCGCCGGCGCGTGCCGCGAATCGCCATCCAGCCCGATGCGAACGCGGTACGGTACGGTTCGAAGCGGCCCATCCACGGACTGCCCTGCGCGAGCGGCGGCGCGATGATCAACGCTTGTCCCCACTTCGTGTCGGCCGGCGCGTCGGCGACGGCGACCGTCGGCGGGAGCGCAATGCCCGCGTCGCGGTACGCCGCGTTCAGTCGTTCGACAGCGCCATGGCAAAACACGGGAGCCGGCAGAGCGCCGACGAGTTCGACGAGACCGGAAAGGATCCGCTGTGCCTTGCCGAGCGCATATGCAAACAACACACTGGCCCGGTTATCGGCACGATTGCGTTCCCACCACGTCATGATCGAACCAAGCGTCGTCGCGGTCTCGTCCCACCGAAAAATCGGCAGGCCGAACGTCGATTCGGTGAAGAACGTATCGCAGCGAACCGGCTCGAAGGGCGTGCAGGTCGGATCGTGTGCGAGTTTGTAATCGCCGGACACGACCGTGACGCGTCCCGCGTGCGCGATCCGGATTTGCGCGCTGCCGAGGACGTGTCCCGCCGGATGGAATGAAACGTCGACGCTGCCGATCCGCCGAGGTTCGTCATAGCGCAGCGTGTCGATCGTCGCTTCGGGTCCGAGACGCGCGCGGAGCAACGGCAACCCGTCTGCGACGCCTAGATACGCGAGGCTTTCAGGACGCGCGTGATCGCCGTGGGCATGAGTGATCAGCGCGCGCGGCACCGGCAGCCACGGATCGACGTAGAAGTCGCCGGCGGCGCAATAGAAGCCGGCATCGGTCATCGTCAAGGTTTCGTTCATCGCCTCGCCTTAATCAGCGCGGCGAGGTGTTGCCAATCGAACGCCGGTCCCGGATCGGTTTTTCGTCCCGGCGCGATATCGCTATGGCCCGCGACATAGCGGAACGCATAGCGCCGATACAGCGCCTTCAAGAGCCGCGCCAATGTCCGATATTGTGCCGGTTCGTAGGGGACCGTATCGGTGCCCTCGAGCTCGATGCCCAGCGAGAAATCGTTGCAGCGCTCGCGGCCTTGCCAACTCGAAACGCCGGCGTGCCATGCCCGCTTGCCGCAGGGCACGAATTGCAACAACTCGCCGTCCCGGCGAATCACGAAATGCGAGGAAACGCGAAGGTTTGCGATCGACGCGTAATACGGGTGTCCAGCGACGTCGAGTCGGTTCGTAAACAAATCGATGATGCCGGACCCGCCGAATTCACCGGGCGGCAGCGAAATGCCGTGCACGACAGCGAGCGTTATCGGCGTATCGCGCGGCCGTTCGTCGCAATTCGGCGATTCGATGTAACGTGCGAGCGGCGCAAGACCTTGCGCGTCGATCGTCAGGCGCCTCGCGCGCCGCGGTGTCACTTGATGCCCAAGCGCTCCATCCGGTAGCGCATAGTGGCGATTTTCATAGCGCGCGGATGAGCGTTTGTACCACGGTTGTACCACGTGCGAATCGGGTTATGCAGGAGCCGCGAACGTGATGATTCGTGAATGGTAGCGCAGCGCCGACGAGATCGCGTTACGATTGCGCGATGCGCCCGCCTCGCCAGAAGACGTTCAAAGATCACGACGAACGTGTGAATAACGCTCATCTCGATAGGCTGATCTGCCACATGGAGATCGTCGACAACGCAATACGGACGTTTCGCGGCAGATCAATGGCTTAGAGACAAACTGGGCAACCAAAGCAATATCCGATTCTCTCGTCGCATTGTGTCGGCGGCTATGATGGCGCTTCCATCTAACCGGGAAAGATCACCGATGCAGGCGTGCGTTTATTGCCGGAAGATCATTGATGCGCCCACCGACCCAGCAAACGCCGAGCCGCACGACATGCTGCGCGGTTTCGGTCCCGACATCACGCTTACGTACGGGAACTTCTGTAGCTACAGTTGCGACGTTTGCAAAACGAAGTTCAAGCGCGCGGCGAGGCCGGCTGGCGTGGTTGAATGGACTCAATCCAATTGCCGCCAAATCCCGGCACGACCTTGCCGTTGCGCCGTATCCGAACCGTGTGCTCGTTGAGCGCATCGACGGCCCACTAGAGTTCTTCGGCGTCAATCGCAACCGCACGCCCGCTCGCCAATGCGTCGTCATCGCCGCCGCCGTGCGCAATACGAGACGTACCGGCGCAGAAACAACAGCACGAGGAAGCGCTCAAGTTGATCCTCAATGGGCGGTGGCTGTTCGCCGGGCGGCGGATCAGGCGTCGGGCCGTGGTCGGGCGGAGGTTCGTCATCTGGAGGCAGGTGCGCTGCGGGTAGCGGTGGCAACTTCGACCACGGGCTAAACATCACGACGCTGCTGCCCAAGAGAACCTCCGGTGGCCGGTGATCTCCCATTCCGCATATCGTTCGGCAATGACGTGCCGCTCGGCAACGTAGCGTGCCCGTATCATCGCCGCCTGATCAGATCGAAGAAGCGGAACGGGTAAGTTCGAGCGGCATGGAATCCGCGCTTAGACGGTCTTCCGAAATCTAGCCACTGCTGACAAAGCAGCGCGGTTTCTCCGACTCTGCCGACAGATTGCGCGAAAAAATCTACCTCGTCTGTACGGCAGCGAACGGACGCTCAGAGTGACCGTGCGGTGCCGCACAGACTGCACGCGCCGGATCGTCGCAGACTGGCGCGGTTGGGGGGAAAGGAACCGTGATGGTCAAAATTGAGGCAACCGCAACAGTGCAGCGGCACGTCGAAGTCCTTGCTCGGATCGTCCTCGCCGCCATGGCGGTACTGCTTACGGTCGGCGCGGTGAAACTGTTCTGGTCATGGCCAGCAGAGCCAATCCTTCAATTCCTTCGATAACTGCGCGGTAATGCGCGCGGATGTATCACATGGGGACATCGGCATGGTCAGCAAGCCGACGACGCGCGTGCGATCACGGAGCCCTCTGACAGTCATTCGATTCGCGATCGCGGTGACATGCGCCTTGTGCGTGACCACATCGTTCGCCAGCGACGCCGAAGACTACCTGCGCCGGGCCGCTCAGCGCGACGTGGCCATGTTTGACGCTCTTGATCGCGACAAGAACGGGCGCCTCACGATCGAAGAAGTCCGCGGCAATATCGACTTGGAAGCGCGCTTCAACGATATCGATATCAATCGCGACGGCGTGATCACGCGGGAGGAACTCACACGCTATATCGCACTTCGGTATGGAGTCGCCTCTACGCCAAAGTGACGCGTAACCGCCCGCTGGAGGCGCGCGACGCATGCACGATCAACGGCGTGACTTACGACTGGACGCCAGGATCGTTATGCGACATGCAGTTCACGTATACGGGACTCACCCGCATGGCCGCCGGTGGCCCGGACAGCAACGACGTGCTCAAGTGTCAGCTGAGGCCGTCGAACCGCGCCGAGTACGCCATTTCGTTCACGGACCATCAGTGGAGTCGGCTCACGCAGGCATTTCCGCAGGGAGTCTGCGATTTCGCGCAAGCCGGCGTCGCCCAACAGCCGCCGACGGCACCGTGGCTCAGCTTTAGCGGTAGACCAGGCGGCGTTCCGTTGGGACCGCCTCCGGCGTCGAATTGATGCGAAGCGATATCTTCAGACGTCATCGGCTTAACGGATAGCGGCGCGTCCGAGCGGCGCGCCTCTCTTTCACGACCGGATTGCCGCTCTGGTGTCGCGCCCGCTAATACGTAATAGCGTTGGCGGTGCGTCTCTGACCACGATTTTCGTGCGCGCTGCGCCACATGGCATGGCAGAAGCGCGGTGGCCGAATATTCGCGGACAGCGCGTATGTCCGCAGTTGGCTCTACAGAGCAATCTGCGAGAGTCCGCTTTCTAGAGCACGACAGGCAGCAACGGGTCGTAGCGCGACCTTCGGCGATAAGACCGAGTGCGGGTCATCAGCGGACGTTCGCGAGATCCTTTACCGAAGCGAGGATTGGTCTTAAACGCAGGATCCAGTCGCGTGTGGCGCGTGTTGGGGCGTCATGGCGATAAGAATGCTGCACGGCGCATGGTCCGCCAGGTTGCTGCTGATCGAGCCGCGCCACCAACGTCCTAGCCGCGAATGTTTGTGCTTGTGGCCGACGACGATGAGGTCGCACTTTAGCTCGGTTGCAACCCGGCAGATCTGCTCAACAGGTTCGCCGACCGCGAAGTGCCCCTTGACCGAGTAGCCCTGTTGCGTTAGTGCAGCAAGTCCCTCGGCAAGAACATTCTTCATGAGCTTTTGTTGCTGAGCTCTTCCTTGCTCAGGGACGTTGCCCTCGAAGCCCTCGACGTACATTGACATCGACGGCGTGGCGACCGCGAGCAAGTGCGTCTCCGCTTTGACGAACGAGGCAATTTCCGCGCATTCGAACAATGCGATACGTCCTTCATGCGTGCCGTTATAGGCCAACAGGATTCTCTTGTACATCGCGGTTTCCTCAATGCGCGATCGCTCCGAGCACTTGGTCCGCGCGGGAACGATGCCGGATTTTGAGGCGGAGCGCGCGCGGGAAGCTAGCAGCACTTTGACGGTATCTTAGCGCTGTGAGGTGGACGCTGGAACGAGCTAGGGACGCTACGCTGGCTTTCGGGAGCGTCAAGATAGGTCTGTAATCAGCCGATGTCTTAGGAGTTCGGCGAGTATCTGGTTCGGTCGTTAGCTGGCTGCCTGGATTCGGCGTCGATAGCGGTAATTCGAGAACGTCTCGCTTCGGGCCAGAAGCGGACGGTCCGCCACACTTCGAAAGAGGGTCATAGTTCCAGTAGCCTTCATACACCTATCTTTTACATTTGAGATGAAGCTGCTAGGCCTGCGTCTTGCGATGTCGGCTGACACTGCGAACGGGCGTTGTACTACAGAGCCAATGCTCGATGAGGCGCGAGAATCCCTTGCGAAGGCGTTTGAGGACTACGAATGCAAGACGAGACGGCCCGAAGCTGTGACGCGCCGTCGGAGCGATCATCGAGCGCTTGATGGCCCTATAGCGAAGGACTTCCAGGCCGCGGAGCCGGGCAGCTTTTCGGTAGGCGTCGCGGTCCACTTCGGCGAACAACTCGATGGAACGCATGGCACCGCATCTGTGGCGTGCACTCAATCAAAGAAAGGCATTTCACTTATGAAACTGAACGCAGTTATGGTTCGCTACATTGTGAACGACGTCGACGATGCCATTGCGTTCTACACCAAACATTTGG
>DASXSP010000013.1:0-13710 GCA_036505865.1 Casimicrobiaceae bacterium | reverse complement strand
CGGCGTTTCGGAGAAGATCGACGGGCTCGAGGTGTTCCATCCCGAGCGGATGGCGTCGCGGATTCTCGGCATGGGCGACGTGCTTTCGTTGATCGAAGAAGCGCATCGCACCGTCGACATTGCGGAAGCGAAAAAGCTCGCCAAGAAGGTCAAGACCGGCAAGGGATTCGACCTCGACGACTACAAGGCGCAGATCGCGCAAATGCGCAAAATGGGCGGGCTCTCGGCGATGCTCGACAAGCTGCCGGCCGAGCTTGCGCGGGCGGCACAAAGCACGACGGTCGATGAGAAGAAGATCGCGCGGATCGAAGGCATCATCAACTCGATGACCCGACTGGAACGCGTAAAGCCCGAGCTCATCAAGGCATCGCGCAAGCGCCGGATCGCCGCCGGTGCGGGCGTGACCGTCCAGGAGGTGAATCAGCTGCTGAATCAGTTCGAGCAGGCGCAGAAAATGATGAAGATGGTCGCCAAGGGCGGCGTGCAGAAAATGATGCGAGGCATGCGGGGCATGTTGCCCGGCATGAGATAGGACCCCCACGCTTGCGGCCTCAGTGGCCAATGAGGCCGCTGCGCTGCCCCAGAGGGGGAGTAATTTGCGCCTTGGGACGGCCCGGCGGCGCAAATCCGCTTCGTTGAATGATTTCAGCTATAATGCCGGGTTTTCTTCGTTCGACATTCGGATAACCCAACATGGTCGTAATCAGACTCGCGCGCGGCGGCGCCAAGAAACGTCCGTTCTACAACGTCGTTGTCGCCGACTCGCGCAATCGGCGGGATGGCCGGTTCATTGAACGCGTCGGCTTCTACAACCCGGTAGCGGCGGAAAAGGAAGAAGGTCTCCGAATCGCCCACGATCGCATCGCTTATTGGACGGAACGCGGCGCCAAGCTTTCGGATACCGTGGCAATGCTCGTGAAACGCGCCTCGGCCAAGCTCGCGCAGCCGACTGCCTGAACGAAACTGAGCGAAAAAGCGGCGGTCCCGACGTTGATCGTCATGGGGCGCATCGCGGCGCCCCACGGCGTTCGCGGTTGGGTGAAGGTGGTGCCTTGGTCGCAGGATCCTGTGGCATTGATTGCGCACAAGGTATGGTGGATCAAGACACCTGGGACGCAAACATGGCGCGAGATCGAAGTGGTGCTTGCGCGTGCGCACGGGAACGTGCTGGTCGCGGAGCTTAGCGGCGTCGGGTCCCGCGAAGACGCGTCGGCATTGCGCGGATCTGAAATTGCGTTGGCGCGGGAATCATTGATACCGCCGGCGGCGAACGAGTATTACTGGTCGGATCTTGAGGGAATGGACGTCGTCAATCGTTCGGGCGTGCGCCTCGGGCGCGTCGCTGGACTGACGCAAAGCGGCGCGCACCCCCTGCTCCGTGTGGCGTCCGACGACCGGACTGATGAGAGATTGATACCGTTCGTAGCCGCGCATGTCGATCGCGTGGACGTGGCGGCTCGCAGAATCGATGTCGACTGGGAAGCGGATTATTGACGGCGGGCTGTATGCGAATCGATGTCGTGACGCTGTTCCCCGAGATGATCGAGCAGGCGGTTCGGTTCGGCGTGACGGGGCGCGCACGCGAACGCAATTTGTGGCAGCTCGGATTGTGGAATCCGCGCGACTTTGCGCGCGATAACCATAAAACGGTGGACGATCGGCCGTACGGCGGCGGTCCGGGAATGGTGATGTTGCCGGGACCGCTCGCTGACGCGATCGAGGCGGCGCGCACGGCGCATCGTGCGGCCGGAATAACGACGACGCGAACGATTCACTTGACGCCCGCCGGGGTCCCGTTGACGCATGTACGCGTGGTCGAACTTGCCGGCGCGCAAAATACGGGATACGTGCTGATCGCGGGCCGGTATGAAGGAATCGACGAACGCGTGGTTGTCCGCGAGGTCGAGGAAGAGATCGCCGTGGGCGATTTCGTCGTCTCGGGTGGTGAGCTGCCGGCGCTGATGATGATCGACGCGATCGCGCGCCAGCTCCCCGGCGCGCTGAACGACGCCGACTCCGCCGCGCAGGAGTCGTTTGTCGATGGGCTGCTCGACTGTCCGCATTACACGCGTCCCGAAGTTTTCGAAGGGATGCAAGTACCGGCGGTACTGCTCTCGGGCAATCATGCGGCGATCGCGCGCTGGCGAAAAATGCAGGCGCTGGGGCGAACATGGGAGCGAAGGCGAGCGCTGCTTGAAGGACGAAAGCTCACCGCTCCAGAGCAGAATCTGTTGGCGCAATACCGTTCAGGAGAAACGCAATGAACATCATCGAGCAACTCGAGCAGGAAGAGATCGCGCGTTTGGGTAAGACCATCCCCGAGTTCGCGCCCGGCGACACCATCATCGTTAACGTGAGCGTCGTCGAAGGCGAGCGCAAGCGCGTGCAAGCATACGAAGGCGTCGTGATCGCAAAACGCAATCGCGGCCTCAATTCGGCTTTCACCGTCCGCAAGATCTCGAGCGGCGAAGGCGTCGAGCGCACGTTTCAAACGTATTCGCCGCTGATCGCGTCGATCGAGGTCAAGCGCAAGGGCGACGTGCGCCGCGCAAAGCTCTATTACCTGCGCGAGCGGTCGGGTAAATCGGCGCGGATCCGCGAAAAGCTCGCAAGCCGCGACAGCGCCAAATCCGAATAGGACGGTTCGACCGGGTCACTGTGGCTCGGACGCAACAAACAAAGGCGGCCGGGGGCGGGCCGCTTTGTCATTGTTCGCGCTGACAATTTGCTCGTCGCCGGGCCTCGCTGCGGCCTAGATCTTGCTTTCCCCAAAATGCCGCAGAGCTGCGTTCCTCTGAGAATCAGCGGCATAATCGAGTTTTCCCGGGTCAGCGAATGAAGGCCACGCTCTACGAAGCGTTGGGAATCCAACCGAGCTCCTCTGACGAAGAGGTGCGAGCGGCGCTGCGTCGGCTCATCCGTAAGTATTACGCCAAGACGCGCGATGGTCAGGGAAACGTCGAAGAGGCGCTGCGCTTCATCAATCATGCCAGCCGCATACTGGGCGACGGCGCGCGCCGCCAGCGCTACGACGAGGAGCTCGCGTTGTCTGCCGGCACGGCAGAACAAAAAATCGCGCATATCGTATCCAATGCGATTGTCGGCGCCGGTGAACAAACCGATGTGCACAGCGCGCCGCAAGCCGCGGTACGCCTCGAAGATTTTCTCGACACGCAAACCGGAAAGCGCGTCTCCGAAGAAAACCCTCTCCACCATCATCCCGGCCTGACCGAACGCGTTGCGTCGTCCGCGCGTTCGCCGATTGTTGCCGTTGGCCTCTGCGTTCTTTTTGGCGCATTCATTGCCGCCGCGATTGCATTCGTAACGCCTGCCGATGCGTTGCAAGTTGCGAAGCAGGTGCTCGTCTGGCTCACGCTTGGACTGGTGCTCGCAACATTCGTGTACGGCGCCGTCCACGGCTTCGTTTACAGCCGCGGGCACAGCCCATCGTCGAAGCTTGGCTTGTCGCCTCAAACGGACCTTGCGATCCTGAATTGGCGCCGCGAAAAGAGCGTGTTTCTCGGCGCGAGCCAGCCAGCCGAAGACGCGTCATGGATTTTCCAGCTGCGTATGGCCGAGCTCGAGCGCGAAAAAACCGGGCGCACGAGTGAGCCGCAACCATGGAACCGGCTCGCTGCACGGCTGTTCGACTACGCGATTTGGGGGTTGGTGCTGGCGATAGTCCTATCCGAGCTCCGAGGCGCCGGCTTTCTATCACCCAGCACGGCGTACTGGCTTGGCTATCCGCTGATCGCCCCGATCATCATCACGGCGTCATGGGTGCCCGTCGAGGCGTTGTTGATTGCAGCGTTGGGGACGACACCCGGCAAATGGCTGTTCGGCGTTTATCTGCAGTTCTCGATCTCGGATGCGTACGCACCCCGCGACGCGAAGTCGCAAATCCAACGCGGTTTTCGTCGCGCGCTTCGCGTGTGGTGGAGCGGGATGGGTTGCGGCATCGTGCCGCTCGCGGCGGTGCTGATTGCGTACGCGTACGAAAAAGTCGCGCGCGAGCAGGAAACCGAATGGGACTTCGCCGAAGATTGCCTCGTGACGCATGGACCTTCGGGCACGCTCAACATGGCAACCGGCGTCCTCGGGCTCGCCGCAATGTTGTGGCTTTATGGCGTCGCGTGGCATCAGCCGATGGCGGAATCGATCGATTGGATGGGATCGACGGTCTCCAAGACCATCCGCTGGCCCAGTGCATCGTCCGGTACGCTTGTCAGCGAAAGCGGAAAAATCGGCGCAGCCTCGAGCCGCATCGTGTCAGGGTCAACGATGACGGCGACGACCTCTCCGAAAACCGTTCCCGGCAACATCATTGCAAGCCCACCCGCTCCGGTGAGCGTCGATCCCGACGTGATGGCGTTGATTGCGGAACGCCGCGCGAAAGCGAACGCGCTCAAAACCGAAGGTTTGCGGATGCTCGCAGCAGGCAACTGGCGCCGTGCCGCCGATCTATGCCGCGAATGGACCGACCTCGATCTCGGCAACGCGGACGCGTGGCGCTGTCTCGGGCAAGCGCAACAGTCGCTCGGCAATTATCACGATGCGCTCGCCGCCTATCGGCGCGCGAAGCAGTACGATCCGAATGACCGATCGCTTGACAACGCAGTCGAGCGCGCGCAGCGCGGCATCATCACGGAATTTCTCGCGCGCTATCGCCGTTAAGCCGTTCAGGTCACGGCGATGATCCACAACGGTAACGTCACGGCAGCAAGCAGCGTGCCGAGCGAAATCAGCATGGCGATCGGCGGACCGTTCGACGCCGCTCCAGAAATTGACGTCGAAGGAACGCAAGCGGCGCAGCATCGCGCCGAGCGCAATCAACAGAAAATCCGGCAGTAGAACGAGCGCTGCCGTCACGCCAGCGCGACTCGCGCAACGCGAAGGCTGATCAGCGGCGGCGCAACACGAACCAGAATGCGCCTTCCGCTTCGCCGTGTTCGACGAGCTCGTTCCCGGTTTGCCGGCAGAAAGCCTGGAAGTCGCGCACGCTCGCGGGATCGGTAGCCGTGATGCGGATGATTTGGCCGGACGTCATGTCGTTCAAGGCCTTTTTCGTTCGCAGGATCGGCAAAGGACAATTGAGCCCGCGGGCGTCGACTTCACGATCGGCTTGCAACATGAAATGAAATAAAGAAGGATGGCCAACGGTGTGCAAAGATAATTATACCGTCGGGGACCGCTAAAATGAGCTCGCTCGCGTCCCAACGGGTTATTCATGCAGGCAACGACATACGAAGCGAATAATGAACAAGTTTGCTGCGTTCTACAGGGAAATCGCCATGACGGTATTGACCTCGCTCGCTGCCAGCGGATCGGCGTTGGCTGCAACGTTTGTCTACGTTTCGAATGCCGAGGATGGCGACATCGTGATTTATCGGATGCAGCCTGGTTCCGGCGAGCTTCAGCCGGGTCCGCGTGTGAAGGCGGGAGCCACGGTCATGCCGATGGCCGTGAGCGCGGACCGGCGATTTCTGTATGCGGCAGTCCGTTCCAAACCGTATTCGGTGATCGACCTATTCGATCGATCCGAGCACAGGCGCATTGCAAACGCTGTCGACATCGTCGCTGCCGGAGAGCATGCCATACATCGCGCTCGACAAGACGGGGCGATTTCTATTCGCCGCCTCCTATGGTGGTCACCTGATCAGTGTCAGCTCGGTAGGCAATGATGGTCGCGTATCCGCTGAACCGTAGCAGGTCATCCCCGTCGGTCGCAACGCGCACTCGATTCGTACTGATCAAAGCAATAAATTCGTCTATGTCCCGACGCTCGGAAGCGGCCAGTTGTTTCAGTTCACGTTCGACGAGAAGTCGGGCCGCCTCGCATCGAATACACCGGCTGTCGTCCTGCTGAAGCCGTTAACGGGGCCGCGTCACTTCATCACGTCCCCCGACAACAAATTTGTCTATGTGCTGAATGAGCTACTCGGCACGGTGACGACGTTCGCGTTGGACAACAAGACCGGATTGTTGACGGAGATCGGCTCGGCTTCCGGCTTGCCGGCCGACACCAAGCTCGTACCGGGTGCGCCGCGGGGCGCTGTGGGCGGACCGAATGCTCCACCGCCGCGCAACACGGACAACGATGTCTGGGCGGCGGACATCCACATGACGCCGAATGGCCGATTCCTCTACATCTCGGAACGGACGACCGGTACGTTGGCGTCGTTCAGTGTCAACACTGAAACAGGGAAGCTCACTTATGTCGGCAGCACGCCGACCGAGAAACAGCCGCGCGGTTTCGCAATCGACCCCGCAGGAAAGTTTCTCATCGCGTCCGGCGAAAAATCCGAAACGATTTCGACATGCGCGATCGATCAAACCACCGGCGCCTTGCGGCTCATTCAAAAATATCCGGCAGGAAAGGGCGCGAACTGGGTCGAAATCGTTTCCTTCGATTGATCGATGTCTCGCCGCGAGCCGCTGCGCTAAGAACGGCGGATCTTTGCAATTAACGCGGTGGTCGAGCGATCATAGCGGAACGGAATTGCAACAAAACGCCCGCCTGCGCCAATGACCTCAGCGGCCCCGACCGTCGTGGCGACGTCGTAATCGCCACCCTTCACGAGAATTTCCGGCATGCACGCGACGATAAGCTCGCGCGGCGTGTCCGCGTCGAACGGGACGACGAGATCGACCGAAGCGAGCGCCGCCAACATCGCCATTCGATCGTCGAGCGGATTCAGCGGGCGATCGGCGCCCTTTCCCAAGCGACGCACCGAATCGTCGGTGTTGACCGCAACAACGAGCGAGGCGCCCAATGCGCGCGCCTGCTCGAGGTACGTGACGTGACCACGGTGCAACACGTCGAATACGCCGTTTGTGAAAACGCGCGGCCGTGCAAGCGCGCGGATACGCGCGATGGCTTCGCGCGCCGGCGCGATCTTCGCCGGATAACACGGTTCAGGAAGTGCGTGTTGGTCGTCAGCGGCCATCGACGATGCGTCAATTCAGATATTCGAATACCGTGATGACGCGCAGGACGCCCGACGTCGTGCTCGCGATTTGTGCCGCGTCGTTGCCCTCCTGACGGCGCACGAGACCCATCAGATAGACAACGCCGCGTTCGGTCACGACCTTGACGTGGCTTGCGGCAAATTTGTTCGCCTCGACAAAGCGCGCCTTGACCTTCGACGTAATGAATGTGTCGTTCGTTCGGGCAGACAACGGTGTCAACGGACCGATCGCGACGTCGTTGTGGATCGAGCGCACACGTTCCGTCGATGTCGCGATATTGCCGATCGACGCGTAGGTTGCCTGATCGGGTACCTCGCCGGTCAACAGAACGATGCCGTTGTAGCTCGTAGCATTGACGTGCACGCTTTCGCCGTAGCGGGCACTCACGGTGTTGGCGATCTTGAGCTCGATAGCCTCGTCGTCGGCCTGCGCGCCCACCGAGCGGCGATCCGTAGCGACGAGCGTGGCACCACCGACGCCTGCTGCAACGATTACCGGAACGCATCCACTGAGAAACGGCAACGCGGCAAGCGCCGCTGCCAGCGCGTACGCGCGAAATTGGCTACTCATCGTCACCGAGCAGCGTCGCGTCGATCGCATCGCACAGGCAATGAATAATCAAGAGGTGGACTTCCTGGATCCGCATCGTACGGGCATGGGGAACGCACAAATGGACGTCTTCGGGGACGAGAAGTTCACCCACGCGGCCGCCGCCCTTTCCAGTTAATGCGACAACGCGCATCTCGCGTTCGTGGGCTGCCGCAACGGCAGCGACGACGTTGGGCGAATTGCCGGATGTCGATATGGCCAGCAGGATGTCACCCTTGGCGCCGAGCGCGCGCACCTGCTTCGCGAACACTTGCTCGAACGCATAATCATTCGCGACGGCCGTCAACAATGACGTGTCGGTGACCAGTGAGATCGCGGGCAATTCGGGTCGCTCTCGCTCGAAGCGACCCACGAGCTCGGCCGAGAAGTGCTGCGCATCGCTCGCCGATCCGCCGTTGCCGCACGAAAGGATTTTACCGTCCGCGAACAGGCATTCGGTCATCAGCGATCCGGCGCGCGCGATTGCGGGTGCAAGAACGTCCGCCGCCTCTTGCTTGAGCTTCACGCTGTCGGCGAAATGAGCGCGAATGCGTTTGACGTGATCGAGCATGGCGGTCGAATTCTAACGTGCCCTCGATTTCGCCGGACCGAGCACTGAGTCAATCGACCGCGAATATGTCGCGCTGCCACTCGATCTGCGGCGGCGTTGCACCATCGATCAGCACGGCGTCGAACCGGCACGGCGGCTCGCGACGCAGCGTCGCGAGATAGAGCTGCGCCGTCGCAATCAAGCGCACGCGCTTCCCTGCAGTGATGCTTGCGGCAGCACCGCCATAGATGTTCGAACGGCGCTTCCGCACTTCGACGAACACGAGTGTCTCGCGCTCGCGAGCGATGACGTCGATCTCGCCCAAACGCGTGCGGAAATTGCGTACGACGATCGCCAAGCCGCGTGCGACCAAAAAATCCGCGGCGAGCGATTCGGCACGTGCGCCTTCGTCGATAGTGCGCATGTCAGCGTTGCGTCGCGTCGAGCGGAATGAGTCGCCCATCCCGGTAGACCGCGAGCTGGCCCTCGCGTACGAATACATGCGCGTCATTTTGCTCGATGCGTCCGGTAGCGCCGTCGAACAGCAGGTGCTGCGGAGGATCGGGCGCGAACGATTGCGCAATGCGAAAGGCATCGAGCCCCAGCGCATAGAGGCGATCGAGTGGCGCACTCGCGAATTCGGGGCGCGGGTACGACGCGAATTGCGGCGCGTCAGGCGTGACGAGCCAAGGGACCTCGACCATGCGCACATCGTTCAAATCCCGCACGATCGCCGGATCGGGACGATCGAATAAAAGGCCGCTTGCGTATGCGCGAATCGAGCCGATAAAAGACTTGACGAGCGCGGCCTGTGCGCCGTCGACAGCGAGCAATACCGCGTCGGGCGTGGCACGAACGAGATTGCGGCGTAAAAGTGTCAGACTGTCCGGCGCAGGATCGAAACGAAAATCGGAAGGCACTCGGCTGCCACTTGCAGTCCATTCCGACGCGAACGCGGCGGCGAAGCGCTTCATGAGCGGCGCATCACCCGAAATGATGTCGATCGCGCGCACGCCTTCGTATTGCGCGAGATGCGCCAGCACGCGCGCGTCCGAGTCGATCGTCAATGCGAATGAAAAAACCGCCGGCGGCAGCGGCGAACGGTCGTCCAGCTGATTAAGCGCGACTGTCCACGGGATTTCCGGGTCGGCAAGCGCAAGCGTCTTGAGATCATCGCGCAGCAATGGCCCTATTACGACGCGTACACCGCGTGCGCGCGCCTGGTCGAACGCGGCGAGGGCACCGTCCTCCTTGTGCGCGATGACGATGACCTTCGATTGTTCGCCAGCCTTCTCCGCGGCAGCTAGAAATCCGGCACGCACCGCTTCTGCTGCGCGCGCATACGTGGGTACCTGGAGCGGAAGCACCAATGCGATCAAATCGCTCGTCACGGCGGGACGGCGCTGGACACGCTGTTCCGCAGGCGTAGTCGACGGCGCCGTTGGTGCGGATTCGACATCGGGTGGCGGCGCGATCGGAAATACAGAGACGGTGGGTTCGCTTGCTGTCGGCGGCGGCGCAGGCGCAGCCGGGACCTGTGGCGGCGTGGCGCGTGCACTCGGTGCACGCTCGATGATCGGCACCGGGCGGCTTGTCGTAGAGAGCGGCGCGCAGGACAATGCGGCGGCCGCAACGAATGCTGCAAGAGCAGCGCGACCGGCGTATTTCGCGAAGCGCGCAGCCCTGTTCGATGCATCCATGGAGGCGAGATGTCAGAGGAGGATGTGACGTCGGATGCAACGGACGCTCGAGATTCGACGCCGGCCTCGCGCGCAACGCCGGGGTCATTATATGTGGTCGCGACGCCGCTTGGTAACGCGCGCGACCTGACGATGCGCGCCCTCGACATTCTTCGCACCGTTGACCTCATCGCGGCCGAGGACACGCGAACGACGCTGCCGCTGCTGCGCCGTTACGGCATCGAGACGAAAGCGGTGTCGCTGCATGCCCACAATGAGGCGCGACGGGCGTCGTCTATTCTCGCCTCGCTCGCTCTTAAAAAAAGCGTCGCAATCGTCAGCGATGCGGGAACCCCCGCGATCAGCGACCCCGGCGCGCGTCTGGTGCGTGCCGCACACGATGCGGGATTCGTCGTCGTGCCGATTCCGGGACCTTCTGCGGTCGCCGCTGCAGTGTCGGCGGCGGGGCTCGATGCCGAACGATTCGTGTTCGTCGGATTCCTTCCGCCGAAGGCAAAAGCGCGGCGCGACCTGCTGGCGAGCGTTGCGTCATTGCCATTCGCGCTCGTCATCTATGAAGCGCCGCATCGTGTACGCGAGACGGTCGCGGAACTTGGCACCTCACTTGGCCCACGAACACTTGTTGTGGCGCGCGAGCTCACCAAGATTTTCGAGACGCTCACGCGGTTACCTCTCGAAGATGCGCCGGCATGGTTCGACGCCGATTCGAACCGCTCGCGCGGCGAGTTCGTGCTGATCGTCGACGCGGCCAGCGAGGCGCCGCAACCGAAAGCAACGCTGCCGCACGATGCGGAACGCTTACTCACAGCGCTTCTTGACGAGTTACCTCCCGCCCGTGCAGCGCACGTCGTCGCAACGGTGACGGGCGCACCGCGCGACCAACTGTACGCGCGCGCCGTCGCACTCAAGGCACGCTTGGAGCGTTAACCATGCGAATCGGCATTGCCGGCGCTGGGCCTGCGGGTCTGCTCTTCGCCTATTTGACGAAGCGGCGGCGCCCGGACGTGGATGTGCGCGTCGTTGAGCAAAACGCCCGCGACGCGACCTTCGGGTTCGGTGTCGTGTTCTCGCACGGCGCGCTGGAGTTTCTCGCGCGGGACGTGCCCTCGATGCATGCGACCCTCGCGACGCTTCTCGAAACGTGGCCGATCCAGCGAATCGTCCATCGCGATACCGCGGTCGACATCGATGGCAACGGTTTTTGCGCGATCGGACGGCTCGCGCTCCTTCGTCTCTTGCAGGACGAGTGCGAACGAGCTGGAGTCGCGCTGGCGTTCGAGACTCGGGTTGCGGACACCGATGCGTTCGCCGGCTGCGATCTTGTCGTCGGCGCGGACGGTGTCAATTCGGTCGTGCGGAGCGCACACACAAAGATCTTTCGGCCGAAGATTGAGTGGCTTACGAACAAGTTCATCTGGTATGGCACGACGAAGGCATTCGAATGCTTGACGCTCACGTTTCGCGAGAATGAGCACGGTGCATTCGTCGCCCACCATTATCGTTATGCGCCCGATAGCGGGACGTTCATCGTCGAATGCGACGCCGCAACATGGCATCGCGCCGGGCTCGCCGCAATGGACGACGAGGCATCGCGCGCGTATTGCGAGCGTGTGTTCGCGCCCGATCTCGGCAACCATTCACTCGTTTCGAATCGATCAATCTGGCGCAACTTTCCGTTGCTCTCATGCAAAGGTTGGAGCGCCGGCAACGCCGTGCTGATCGGCGATGCGCTTCGCACCGGACATTTCTCGATTGGCTCGGGGACGCGCCTCGCGTTCGACGACGCGATTGCGCTCGACCGCGCGTTCTCGGAAGCCGGCGATGATGTTCCGAGGTTGCTTGCCGTGTTCGAGCGCGAGCGGCGACCGGTTGTGGAAAAGCTTGTCGCTGCGGCCAACTCGAGCTCGTTCTGGTACGAGCGGATGGCCGACAAGATGGCGCTCGATCCGATCGACCTTGCTTACGACTATATGAAACGAAGCGGGCGGATGAGCGACGAACGACTTGCCGAGACGGCTCCACGCTTCATGTCGCAAGTCCGTGCGCACGGTGCGCAACGCAAGATCGGCATCGCTGCGACCATGATCGATCCGGTTCCCGACGACGCGCCGGGCGCGCGCGAAATCGGTTTCGCAGTACCACAGCGCTATAACGCATCACAATTGCTGTACGACAACCTCGCGACGGGGCCGGACAAGCTAGCGCTCATTTGCGGCGAGCGCAGTTTCACCTATCGCGAGCTATGCGCGCTGGCCGATCGCGCCGGCAACGGTCTCACGGCGATGGGCCTCGCGCGCGGTGGACGCGTGCTCATGCTACTCGACGATGGCCCCGAATATGCGGCGGCGATATTCGGGGCAATTCGCGCGGGATTCGTTCCTGTGCTCGTCAACACACTCTCGCCGCCGGACCTCGTTGCGTATTTTCTCCAGGACAGTGGCGCGGAAGCCGCGTTTGTCGATACGCGGACCGCGTCTCTAATAAATCACAATGACGTCGCATCGAGCCGCCTCCGACGAGTCGTGCACGTCGGGGACGATATGACGAACGCCGTGCCACCGCTTGCGCTTCACCATGGGTGGAACGACTGGATCGCCGAACAGTCGCGCGAACTTGTTCCCGCCGACACGCATCGCGACGCGATGGCATTTTGGATGTACAGCTCCGGCTCAACCGGACGGCCGAAGGGCGTCGTGCATCTGCAACACGACGCGCTCTATACGTACTTGGCCTATGGTCGCGGCGTCTTGGGAATCAACGAAAACGATATCGTCTTCTCGCCGCCGAAGATTTTCTTCGCTTACGGCTTCGGCAACTCGCTTACGTTTCCATTCGCTGCGGGTGCCACCGTCGTGCTGATGCCGGGACGGCCGGAACCCGAGGCAGTATTCGCGACGATCGAGCGGCATCGCCCGACGATCCTGTTCGGCTTGCCGACGCTGTACGTCGCACTGGCGGCGTATCCCGGTTCGGAACGGCGCGATCTATCGAGTCTGCGACTGTGCGTGTCCGCGGCGGAAACGCTGTCGAGCGAGTTGTTCGACGAGTGGCGTCGCCGTTACGGCTTGGCGATCGTCGAAGGTCTGGGGTCCACCGAGGTGCTGCACGTCTATCTATCGAATACGACGTCGCTGCAAAAGCCCGGCGCAAGCGGAAAGCGTGTGCCGGGCTACGAGCTCAGGCTCACCGGCGCCGACGCCAGCGACGTTGCGCCCGGCGAGTCAGGCGTGCTGTGGGTCCGCGGACATTCGCAGGCCCCGTGCTATTGGAACCGTCCCGACAAGACGGCCGAGACGATGCGCAACGGATGGATCTACACCGGCGATCGATTCAGATGCGACAGCGATGGTTTCTATTTCTTCGAAGGACGCGCCGATGATCTCGTCAAAGTCAGTGGCCAATGGGTGCACCCGGTCGAAGTCGAGCGTTGCCTTGCCGAGCATCCGCTGGTGCGCGAATGCGCGGTTCTCGCGCTCGATGATGAAAATCGATTGAAGACGCTCGTCGCGTTCGTCGCGCTTCGCGATGAAACGGAGGCCGGAGACGAGACGACTCAATCGCTGCAGCGTTTCGTCAAGGAACGCTTGCTGCCGTACAAGTATCCGCGACGCGTCGTCTACACGCCGTCGCTGCCGAAGACGGGAACGGGCAAGATCGATCGGCAGGCGCTGAAGGACCTACCGCAATGAAAAAAGCGGCGCGCCCGCAAAGGCAACGCCGCTTCGGATCGTTCTCGCTGCGTCAATCTGGACCGGGATCGGTGTTGGCCTTCGTGCTTGTTTCGAATTGCTTTCCGATCGTGAGCGTGTCGATCAGGTCGTCTTTCTTTTGCTCTTCGCACTGGAAGTTTGCCTGATCGTCTGTGCTGCCGCTGCCGTTATAGACGGATACATGCAGATCTTG
>DASXSP010000012.1:0-10320 GCA_036505865.1 Casimicrobiaceae bacterium | reverse complement strand
GGAATTCAGCACGACGAATTGCTGCGATGGGTAGGCAGTGACGACCGGCGTCGTCTGAACCGTCGTTACGCGCGGCTGCACCGCAAACCATGCGCCGCCGGCCAACACGATCGCGGCGAGCAGTCCAAGCCAAATCCATTTTCTGCGCCGACGTCGCACAACTGGCGCAAGGCTGCGATCGATGCGCAGCTTCGATAGATCGGCGGGTGCGTTCTGGGTCATTGCGAAAGCGCAAAAAAACAGCGCCACAGGGAAGCCTGGGCGCGCGCATATTCTACTCTGGTATGAGCGACGGCTTAGCTTCTAGGCGCGGCGGCGCAGCGACAGCGAGACGATGATCCAGTACGCGAGAAGCGCGGTCAACGGCAACAGCGCCGGTCGCGCACGGTAACCGGTGAGCGCAGCGACAATGCCGCCGACACGACTCGAGTCATCGAGAAGATAGGTTGAATCCCAAAGCTGATCGACAATGGGCGGTATGAGTCCAAGACCGATCGATTTCTCGATGCCTGACACGAGCAGCGCGCCGGCCAGTAACAGCAACAGGATTTCGCTGACACGGAAGAATGTTCTCCACGTCAGAAACCGGCCACCCTGCTGCAGCGCCCAAAACGTGAGGAACGCGAGCGCCAAGCCGATGGGCACGATGACGAGCAGGCGCGAAATGCCTTGCTGCTCGGCGCTCAACCCATAGAGAAACACGACCGTTTCGGCGCTTTCGCGTCCGACTGCAATCGCGACGACAGCGAGCAGACCCCACCAATTGGCGGCGGCCGCCTTTTTTTGCATGCCCGCTTCCAGCTCTTTTTTGAACGTGCGACCGTGGCGACGCATCCAGAACACCATCTGCACGATCAAGCCCGCCGCAATAAGCATCATCGCGAGCTGAAAGTATTCGAGCGCTTCATCGGAAAGCGCCGACGCGACGCCGAGCATCACGACTGCGAGCGCCAACGCCAATCCGACGCCCGCTGCGACGCCACCCCACAAGTAGCGCATGCCGATCGTTGCGTCGGGTCGGCGCTTGAGCCAGGCGTAGAGAATGCCGACGACCAGCATGGCCTCGGCCGATTCGCGCCAGACGATGAAAAGTGCGTTACCCATATGCTTGCGGGTCGCGGTTCTGCCTACTTGGCGACGATCTTTCCCTTCGCCGTCGCCTCGTGGAACTCATCGAAGAATTTGTATTCACCGGGCTTCAGCGCATTGATCGAGAGCGACGTTTTTGCGCCGGGTGCGACGACTTTTTCCTGCTTCAAATCCTTGCTTTCGAACTCGATCGCCGTCTTGCCTTCGTTTGCGACCTCGAGCTTGAAGCGCTTTCCGGCGGGCACCTCGATCACGGCCGGCTCCAGCTTGCCGTCCTTGGCGACGATCTTGTAGACGGCGACGTCTTCCGCGAAGGCGGGCAAGGACCAGACAGCTACGATGACAAGAAACAGTCGCAAATTCATGACAGGCCCGGGGCGTGCAAAGGAACGTCAAACATAGCAAATCCAGCTGCAGATGTAAATACGAATCGTTTTCGTTCAGCCCTCGTCCCCGTGTCATCCCGAGCGCAAGCGAGGGACCTGCTGTACCGCAAGGTTTGGCGAAAGCAGGTTCCTCGGCCGGTAAAGCGCTGGCCGAGGGACCTGCTTTTAATGGGATTTCGCGAAGAACGGCTCGATCAAGCGCGCTACCGCCTCGGGTTGATCGTGATGCAGCATGTGCCCAGCGTTTGCGACGATCTCGAGTCGGCCGTCGCGAATGTGCGCAAGTCGATGACGAACGATGTCGAATCCATCGCCGTCGCGATCGACTTCGGTCCGTCCGGCAAGCCAGCGCACGATGTTCGTGTCGGCAGCGGCGACCCATAGTGTCGGCGCTTTTACGTTGCGCCAGATGTGCAGGATCTCGTCCATCCGATAGACGATCGGGAACGGCAGCTTGTGGCGCGGGTCGGAAACAAGCCGCGCGCCTTCCGGTGTCGCTTCAGCCCAATGCGCAGCCAAAAATTCGGCTCGGTGACGCTTCAAGCGCGGATTGTTTTTCTGCAATCGATCCGCAACGGCGGCGAGATCGGGATAGGGTTTGAATCCGGGCATTGCGTGCAACGCATCGAGCCACTTCACGATTTTCGCTGGTGCAATCTCCGCCGATTCGGCTGGAATGCCGAATCCCTCGAGCGACACGACTCGATGCACGCGTTCTGAACGCACGCCGGCATATTGCATGACGATGTTGCCGCCCAGGCTATGCCCGAGAAGATTGACTGCTTCGTCGGGCGCGTAGTGATCGATGAGCGCTTCGAGATCGGCGATGTAGTCGTAAAACCAGTACCCCTGGGGTTGCCATTCGGAGCGACCGAAACCGCGCAAGTCCGGCGCGACGACGAACCAATCGCGCGTCAGCGCGTCGACGAGAAACTGAAACGACGCTCCGACGTCCATCCAGCCATGCAGCAGAAAAAGCTTCGGCGCCAACGCATCGCCCCACGTCAGCACGTGGTGGCGCATGCCGCGTAGCATGACGAATTGTGAGCGCGCGGGTTCGCTTATTTCTTTGTGCACAGCGCGCGCCCGTCCGTCCATCCGGTCCGATAGTTCATATCGGCGGAGAAGCGCGCGGCGTCCTTATGTTCGGTCCCGCCCACGCTTGCGCAACCATCGGCATAACCTTGCCGGTACGGCAGCGGGAATCCGGACAGATTGACCTTCGGCGGCGGAGGCTCTGCGTTGCGAGGGACCGTCGGTGGCGGAGCTGCAGGCGGTGCGGTGACGCCCGGTGTCGGTCCGACCGTCGCGCAACTTGCGAGCAGCATCGCGCTGATCGCGACGATGATCAACAGCGGTATGTGTCGCAACGCGATGAGGAATGTTGCAGTATGCGCGGTCATCGTCGATTCATACGGCATCACGGAGAGTAGAATTTTAACAGGCTCCACTAAGCGCTCCATGGTCGCTCCCGCCTTCATTCATCTTCGTCTTCACAGCGAATTTTCGATCTCGGACGGTACGGTCCGCATCGATGACGCCGTGCAAGCGGCTGTTGTCGATGCGATGCCCGCGCTCGCGTTGAGCGATCTCGCGAATCAGTTCGGGCTCGTCAAGTTCTATAAAGCGGCGCGCGCAAACGGCATCAAGCCGATCGTCGGATGCGACGTATGGATCAGCCACGACGCCGAACGGGACGCGCCATTTCGTGCGTTGCTCCTTGCAGCGAGCCGCGAAGGCTACCTGAAGCTTTGTACCTGGCTTACGCGCGCCTATTTGATGAATCAGCATCGCGGTCGCGCAGAGCTTCGCCGCGATTGGTTCGCCGACGGCACGGAAGGGTTGATCGCACTCTCCGGCGCACGCGACGGCGACATCGGCCAAGCGCTGCTACAAGGAAATGTCGTTGGCGCGCAGCGTCTCGCGCGGCAGTGGGCTGACGCATTCCCGCAGCGCTTTTTTCTCGAAGTGCAGCGTGCCGGACGGCCTGACGACGACGCGCTGGTGGCGGCAACCGCTTCGCTCGGAAGCGACATTCGTCTACCGATCGTTGCGACGCACCCGATCCAGTTTCTGCGGCCGTCCGATTTTCGGGCGCACGAAGCACGCGTGTGCATCGCCGAAGGACATATTTTGTCGGACGCGCGACGCCCACGTCCGTTCACGGTCGAGCAATTCTTCACGACGCAAGCTGCGATGCTGGAAAAATTCGCCGACCTTCCGGCCGCACTCGCCAACAGCGTTGCGATCGCACAGCGCTGCAATCTGACGATCCCACTCGGCAAGAGCCACTTGCCGCTATTTCCGACGCCGGAAGGATTGACGCTCGACGATCTTCTGCGGCACGAAGCCGCCGCGGGTCTAGAGCGGCGTCTTGCCGAACTCTATCTGGACGTTGCGCAACGTGACGCGAAGCGTTCCGAGTATGTCGCGCGACTCGACTTCGAGACGCGAACGATCGTGCAGATGGGTTATTCCGGTTATTTCCTGATCGTTGCGGACTTTATCAATTGGGCCAAGAAGAACGCCGTCCCGGTCGGTCCCGGCCGTGGCTCCGGTGCAGGCTCGCTCGTCGCGTATGCGCTCGGCATCACGGATCTCGATCCGCTGCGGTACTCGCTGCTGTTCGAACGATTCCTGAATCCGGAACGCGTGTCGATGCCGGATTTCGACATCGATTTCTGTCAGAACGGCCGTGATCGCGTCATCGACTATGTGAAGCAGAAGTACGGCGCCGAATCGGTGTCGCAGATTGCGACATTCGGCACGTTGGCCGCCAAAGCAGCCGTGCGCGACGTCGGCCGCGTATTGGACCTTCCGTACTCGTTTGTCGACGGCATCGCCAAATTGATTCCGTTCCAGCCGGGCAAGACGGTCACGCTGAAGCGCCGGCAAGGCGACGCCGAGGCCAACGTCATTTACGCGCGCGAAGTCGAGCCGCTGATCGGCACGCGGGAAGCCGAGGAAGAGGAGGTACGCGAGCTCCTGGCGCTTGCCGAAGAGCTCGAAGGCCTGCCGCGCAATGTCGGGATGCACGCCGGCGGCGTACTGATCGCGCCGGGACGCCTCACGGATTTCTGTCCGCTTTACGTCCAGGCCGGCGCGGAGGCGCCGGTCTCGCAATTCGACAAAGACGACGTCGAAGCGATTGGGCTCGTGAAGTTCGACTTTCTCGGCCTCACGACGCTGACGATCCTCGATTGGACGCTGCGCTACGTCCAAAAGCTCGATCCCAATGCGCAAATCACGCTCGAATCATTGCCGCTCGACGACAAAGCAACCTATGACGTGTTCAAGCGCGGCAACACGACGGCGGTGTTCCAATTTGAATCTCGCGGCATGCGGGACTTGTTGAAGCAAGCGCCGCCCACGCGCTTTGAGGACATCATTGCACTCGTCGCGTTGTACCGCCCGGGACCGATGGAGCTGATTCCCGATTACGTGGCGCGCAAAAGCGGTCGTGAGCGCGTCGAGTACGTCGATCCGCGCCTCGCACCGATTCTTGAACCGACGTATGGTGTCATGGTGTACCAGGAACAAGTGATGCAGATCGCACAGGAAATCGGCGGCTATACGCTCGGCAGCGCCGATCTTTTGCGACGCGCGATGGGCAAGAAAAAGCCCGAAGAGATGGCGCAACAGCGCGACATCTTCGTCGCGGGCGCGCAGCGGAACGGCCTTGCCAAGCACAAGGCGGAACAGCTGTTTGGATTGATAGAGAAGTTCGCCGGCTACGGCTTCAACAAGTCGCATTCCGCGGCATACGCGTTGATTGCCTACCAGACGGCCTATTTTAAGGCACATCACGCGGCGGCGTTCATGGCCGCAAACCTGTCGCTCGTGATGGACGACACGGACAAGGTGAAGTCGTTCTACGACGATGCGCTGGCGCAAGGGCTCGCGATCCTTCCGCCCGACATCAATGCGTCGAATCATCGCTTCGAGCCTGTCGATACGAAACGGATCAGCTACGGGCTTGGCGCAATCAAAGGCACCGGTGCTGCAGCGATCGAGGCGATCGAAGCCGCGCGCGTCGCCGGTGGCCCGTTCACCGACTTGTTCGACTTCTGCATGCGCGTCGACAAGCGGAGCGTCAACCGTCGCGCGGTTGAAGCGCTGATCCGCGCCGGCGCATTCGACTCGCTCGACCGGCGTCGCTCGGCGTTGCTCGCGTCGGTTGGCATTGCGCTCGAATGGGCCGAGCACGCCGATGCAACGCGCGCGCAGGTTTCCTTGTTCGGCGAAGATCCTTCGTCTCCGACGGCGACGCTCGTCGCAAGCCGCGAATGGGCCGATTCGGAACGCTTGACGCACGAGAAAGCCGCGCTCGGTTTTTATCTTTCCGGACATCCTTTTAACGAATATGCGGAAGAGTTGGCGCCGATCGTTAGAACATCGCTCGCGAATCTCCAGCCTCGCACGGAACGCGTGCTCGTCGCCGGAATCGTTACCGCGCTTCGCGTGCAGACGAGTCGCCGCGGCAAGATGGCGTTCGTCACGCTCGACGACGGCAAGGGCCGCGTCGAGATTCTCGTCTACAACGAAACCTTCGACGGCGCCCGCAACCTGCTGAGGGAAGACCATTTGATAGCGGCCGACGTCCGCGTGATGCAGCGAATGAGCGACGAAGGCGAGTTGCAAGGGATGCGAGTCGTCGCGGAAACGATTTACGACTTGGCCGCCGTGCGCAAACGTTTTGCGAAGGGACTGAAGCTTTCATGCAACGGCAATGCGTCGGCGCATCGGTTGGCCGACATTCTCGGACCTTTCCGTCCCGGCGAGAAACCCGTGACGATCGCATATCGCAACGACCGCGTCGGCGGTGAAGTGGAGTTGGCTGCCGATTGGCGCGTTAACCTCGATGACGCGCTCATCGAACGGCTGCGCGAATGGCTCACGCCCGAGAACGTACAAGTTCTCTACTAGCGAGCCGATGTCCGAAGTCGATGATGCGCCGCGCAGCGATCCGCTATCGCGAGTTTTTGCGTCTTCCCGATGTCGCCACGATGTTGGCGATCGCGTTGGTGACGCGGATGCCGATCGGCACGCTGTCGCTAGCGATGCTGCTCCATGTGCGCGCGCTATCCGGCTCGTTTGCGGTCGCAGGGGCCGCCGTCGGTGCATTCATGGCCGCCGCCGCAATCGCCGCGCCCATCGTTGGACGTATCGTCGATCGCCGTGGCCCGCGGCGCCTTCTCGTAGTCACCGGTACCGTTTTCTCACTGATCCTCGCTGTGTTGCTCGCCGCCGAACCTCTTCAACTCTCGAACGCGGCGATGATCGCGATTGCCGCCGTGGCGGGAGTCTTTACGCCGCCGATCACTGTGTTGACGCGAACGATGTGGCGTTATCGCTTCGACGACGCAGTGGAGCGTACGACGGCGTACTCGCTCGACGCCGTGCTGATCGAAGTCGCCTTCACGTTGGGCCCGATGCTCGTCGCGCTATTGCTCGCAGTTGCGACGCCTACCGCTGCGTTTGCGATGTCGTGGTGCTTTTGCGCGGCGTCGGTGCCGCTCTTTCTCGCTTCACCCGCGCTCAAATATTGGCGTCACGAGCCGGACGCCGAACGTCATTTGCTTGGACCGCTTACAGAACCTGCGCTTCTTGTTGTCTATGCTTCGACGTTCTTGTTTACGTTTTCGCTCGGCCTGCTCGAAATCGGTTATCCAGGATTCGCCACGGCGCTCGGTGTTCCGGCGTTGTCCGGCGTCCTGCTTGGGCTCAACTCGCTCGGCAGCGCGATCGGAGGACTTGCCTACGGCGCGTTGCATCTGAACTTCGCTGTCGATCGCCTCGCGCCGAAGCTGCTCGCGTTGATGGTCCTCCCGGTGGCGCTGCAGGCGATGACCGATTCACCGTGGATGTTGTGTGCGCTAGCATTCATCGCGGGACTGCTGATCGCTCCAGTGTTCACCGTCTTTGCCACGCTGATAACGACGAACGCGCCTTCGCGTTACGCGACCGAAGCGTTCACCTGGTCCTCGACGTGCATCATCAGCGGCGTCGGTGCAGGTAACGCACTCGGCGGACGTCTGCTTGAGACGTCCGGACCGGCGGTGACATTCGCGCTGTCGGCGGTATTGGCGCTCGGCGCTGCACTGTGCGCGACGGGTACGAGGATAAGATCGGCGGCGGCGACGTACTAAGGGGTGTCATCCCGAGGCGGACCCGAGGGACCTGCTTTTGCTGAGGACACCATCTCGCGTAACGCTGTCTTCAACACTTTCCCCGTATTGTTCTTCGGCAACTCGGCCAGGAATACATACGCACGCGGACGCTTGAAGCGCGCGATGCAATCGAGGCAATGCGCATCGAGCGTTCGGTGGAACGCGTTACGCGCGGCATCGTCCGGCAACCAAATGCGCGGAACAACGCACGCGACAACCTCTTCGCCCCACTCGTCGTGCCGCCGTCCGATCACCGCTGCTTCGGCAACATGGGGATGCCGCAAGAGCGCTTCCTCAACTTCGCGCGGATAGATGTTGGAGCCGCCGCTGATGATCAAATCTTTGGACCGGTCCTTGAGCGTCAAGAATCCATCGCGATCAAGCGTTCCAAGGTCTCCGGTGTGAAGCCATCCGCCGGCAAGCGTTTGAGCCGAAGCATCCGGATTGCACCAGTAACCCTGCATCACCGTCGGTCCGCGAACGAGTACTTCGCCAACATCGCCAGGGGGCAATGCTTGGTCGCCATCGTCTGCGATTCGAATTTCAATGCCGGTTTGCGCGACGCCGACCGAGCCGATGCGAGCATCATCGTCGCAGGCGATCGCCTCAGCGAGCATCAGACGATCCATCGCGGTGATCGTCATTGGCGTTTCGCCTTGCCCGTATATCTGCGCGAGACGTGGTCCAAGCGCAGCAACCGCTGCTTTGCAGTCTTCGACGTACATCGGCCCGCCGCCGGACACGATGCACTTGAGCCGCGCAAGCTGCGAATCCGCGAGCCGCGGTGCGGCGAGAATTCGTTTGACCATCGTCGGCGCGGCGAACAGGAGCGTGCGATCCCACGCAGAAATCAACGCAATGACTTCGTCAGCGTCGAAGCCCGCTGACTCAGGCAGGACGTTGATCGCGCCTCGCGCAACATGCGGCAGCACGTAGAGGCCCGAACCGTGCGACAACGGGGCGCCGTGAAGAATCGCGTCGCCTGGCGCAATTGTTTCGACGTCGGTCAGAAAGCAGTTCACCATCGCGTACAGGTTACTGTGCGAGATGACGACACCTTTGGGACGTCCCGTCGTTCCGCTCGTGTAGAAGAGCCACGCAGCCGTTGCGGATTCGACGCGGGCGATCGGCGCAACATCGGAATCGACGAACAGCTTCTCGTATTCGCGTGAGCCGAATGGAACCACACGTTCGAGATGCGGCAGCAAGTGCGCGATGCTGGAGAGCGCGGCGTGCCAAGCGTCATCGGTGAATGCGAAACGCGCGTCGCTGTCCGACAATACGAACTCGAGCTCGCGTGGATGCAGCTTTGCGTTGACCGGCACGGCGAGCAATCCCGCCCACCAGATGGCGAACAATGCTTCGATGTACGCGGGATCGTTGCGCGAGATGATGGCGACGCGATCGCCTGGCCGTAGTCCAGCCGTTATCAACGCGGTTGCGAGCTGTTCACAACGCCGAGCAAGCAACGAATAGGGTTGTAGCGGGCGCGAACCCAGCGCTACCGCAGGAAGACGCGGCCACTTCCGCGCGGCGCGAGCGAGGAGCGCCGCGAGGTTCCGTTCTGAAGACCGATTCCCCACACGCTGAGAATACAATGTCTGACATGGCGATACCAAAGACGATGCGCCACATTGCGGTCCGCGCGCCAGGTCCACCCGATGTCATGGTAATTGCCGAGGGCCCAGTCCCCTCGCCGCGCGCAGGCGAAGTGTTGATCGAAGTCGCGTGGGCCGGCGTCAATCGTCCCGATTGCGCGCAACGCGCCGGCACCTATCCGCCGCCGCCGGATGCATCGCCGATTCTCGGTCTTGAAGTGTCCGGTCGCATCGCCGCACGCGGGCCCGATGTGGAGAGCTGGAATGTCGGCGACGAAGTTTGTGCGCTCGTACCGGGCGGCGCTTACGCCGAATATTGCGTAACGCCGGCCGCGTGGTGTCTTCCAATCCCGCGCGGCCTATCGCTCGAGCAAGCCGCGAGTCTCCCCGAAACGTTCTTCACCGTGTGGAACAACGTGTTCGATCGCGGACATCTCGTCAAAGGCGAGTCTTTTCTGGTCCACGGCGGAACGAGCGGTATTGGAATTACCGCCATTCAACTGGCAAAAGCATTCGGCGCGACCGTGATTACAACCGCGGGTAGTCCGGAAAAGGTCGCGTTCTGCCGCGAAATGGGTGCCGATCATGCGATCGATTACCGGACGCAGGATTTTGAAGCCGAAGTCGCAAGGATCACATCGAAACGCGGCGTCGACGTGATCCTCGACATGGTCGGCGGCGACTATGTCCCGAAGAATCTGAAGTGTCTCGCGCTCGAAGGACGATTGGTGATGATCGCGTTCATGAAAGGCAGTCGGATCGAATGCGATTGGCGTCACATCATGATGAAGCGATTGACGGTCACCGGATCGACGATGCGCGCGAGTCCTTTTGAACGCAAGGCGGCGCTGGCACGCGAGCTACGAAGCGAAGTATGGCCGTTGCTTGAGCGCGGTACCGTCAAGACGGTCATCCACGCGACGTTTCCGCTGGCTGAAGCTCCGAAGGCCCACGCACTGATGGAGTCGTCGCAGCACATCGGCAAGATCATGCTTGCCGTTCAGTAGGTCGCCCTGCCCCCGGAAAGATCGAACACCGCGCCGGTCGAGAACGAGCATTCTTCGCTCGCGAGCCAGC
>DASXSP010000011.1:0-53610 GCA_036505865.1 Casimicrobiaceae bacterium | reverse complement strand
ATGAGCGTGTCGGCGAGATTGCGATAGGAACGCCGGACGATGACGGCGCGCTCGGCGGCGGTTTTGTCGGGAAACGCGTTGGCGACATCGCGCTCGCAGTCGTCGCGGCGCCAGTGCATCACGTGAAACGCGACGAAATACATGAGCGCGCTCCACGGATACATCAGCCGGAGCGGCACGCGAGTCAGCAGTCGAAGCAGGAATTGCACGGAGCCGAAGCGGTTCGAGCGATGGACGGGCGGTGTGGCGTCGATCCGAAATATAACAATTCGCTTCGATACGAACCGGGCGGTACGGGTCTAGACGTCTCCACGAAGCGCAGCGGGCAGGGTGCGGCGAGCGCGAGCAGGCCGCGGCTGCCGTCACGGGTGGCGCGGCGAGGAAGGCGTTGGGTCGACGACGAAGCCGCGCCGGGTACCCGTAGGCAGCCACGTCTGCAGACTCCCGAGCGCACAGAGGCGCCCTGCCCGCTGCGCTTCGGGCGAACAAACCGAACGCGAAAAAAGTTGCGTCTCGGTTAACCGATGCCGAAATCAGGGGCAAAACGGTTGTACGCAGCGCGGCAAGCGCACATAATGACATCGTCATCGCCCCGCCGCCCACCACCCGTCAGGAGAGGTCTCATGCTAAATATTGGTCGCCGCGATCTTCCGCCAAACACGTACAAGGAACCGGAGAAGCCCCTCGTCAAACCGCAGCAACCGGGGGCGCCTATCGCGGCAACGACAAGCGCGCAGCCGTTCCCTTCCAATGCACGCCTGACGACGCCGGCCGCTCCGGTCCTGCGCGACAACGTCGCGACGCCGACTCCACCGGCCGAGGCGCCTCAGAAAGAAGGCGAGTCCAAGATCCCTGCGATCGGGCCCGACACGCCCGGAAGCAAGCTTTGGGTCGGTCCGAAGATCAAGCTCAAGGGCGTGGAGATTTCCGACTGCGACGTGCTCGTCGTCGAAGGCGAGGTCGAAGCGACGGTCAACAGCAAGGCGATGCAGATCGCGCAGCCCGGGACGCTCAAGGGGCACGTCACGATCGACGTCGCAGAAATCTACGGCGATTTCTCAGGCGAGCTGACCGCCCGTGCGAAGTTGATTGTCCATGGTACGGGCCGCGTTTCGGGAACGATCCGTTACGGCAAGCTGATCGTCGCCGAAGGTGGCATCCTCAGCGGCGATGTGCAGCGTTTGGAAGGCACCGTCGAAAATACGGCGACACGTACGCCGATGACGGAACAAACGCCGCTGACGTCGCGGCCGCTGCGCTAAGCATCACGGCCCCGCCAGAAGCGCGACCGCGTTGCGGCGCGGCGTTCGTCGCTGTCGCGCGGCGCCTGGCAATACACGTTGCGGCGCGGTTCCTGATACGTGAGAATGGACCGCGGCAGGCGCATGACGGAGGAGATCTCATGAAAGCGACGTTTTCGCAGCTCCTCGCTGCACTTGTCTTTTCGCTATTGGTTGTTGCGCCGGCGGGCGCGATCACCGGCAACTACGTCAAAGACTTCGAGCACCCATTCGTCGGTCTTGCCGTTTTCTACGATGAGACTGGCGAGTTTGCCTATCGTTGCTCGGGGTCGCTGTTGACGCCGATCGTATTCCTGACGGCAGGCCATTGCGCCGGAGGCGGCGGCGTAACGGCGCGGGTCTATTTTCAACAAGACGCCGGCGCGCATTTCGATCCAGTGACGCAGGAGGACCCCATCACCGGCTATCCGGACACCTGCGCCGCGGGAACGCTCGGCACGCTCTGCGCGACGAGCAGCAAGCTCTATAACTACGGTTACCCCGCTGGCTTTCCTCAAACCAAGGATCTGGGCATCGTCATCCTCGATCAGCCGATCAATCTCGGTGAATACGGTGTTTTGAGCACCGCGGGAACATTGGATCGCTTCGCGACAACGCGCGGAACTCAGGACATCACGTTGACCGACAGCGGCTACGGGCTCACGTATACGAATCCGCAGTTCACAACATCGTTTCGCGAGCGCCTGATGGCGACGACAGTGATCCAGAACTTGCGCAGCCATCTGACCGACGGCTTCAATCTCCAGGCGGCGGGCAATCCCGGACACGACCGCGGCGGCACCTGCTTCGGCGACTCGGGCGGGCCGGTGTTTCTCGGCGGATCGACGTCAAACGTGATCGTGGGCGTGACGTCGTTCGGACTGACGGCGTATACGTGCCGCGGCGTCGACTTCTCGTACCGGACCGATCAGGCCGACGTGATCGCGTGGATCTTGAGCACGGTCGGAGCGACCGAAGCAGCGAAAATCCAATTCGCTTCGCCGTAGCGCATTACGGCCGGCGACCTATTTTTTCATCGTCGCCTTCCACATCGCGAAGTAGGCGCCCGTCGGATCCTGGATCACGCTCATCCAGCCGTACTCGCCAACCTTTGTTACGCCCAGGTGCACCTTTCCGCCAAGCTCCTGCGCGCGCTTTGTCGATGCTTCGATGTCGTCGACGCCAACATACGCAAGCCAGTGAGGCGGCACCTTGGGATCGGGGTTTTTCATCATCCCGCCGCCGGTACCCTCCCCGACGCTGACCATCGTGTAAGTCCCGCCTTCCGGCATCGGCATGTCTTCGAGCTTCCAGCCGAAAAGTGTCGAATAGAATTTCTTGGCGGCGGCGACGTCGGTCGTATGCAGCTCAACGTGGACAAATGGATTGGCCATGAGTTCTCCTTCGGATTGGGCGCTCAATTAAGGGATTGCATGCAAAGGGATGCCGGGCACACACAACCCTACTGTGACCGTGGGCGCGGCACGCAGTTCTCGCCGGACCGTGAGAGCCCACCCCGTAGGACCTACCGAGCGGGCCACTGGGACGAGGACGATTGACGGATAACTAGAACGCCAGCGTCAACGCAACGACAAACCCGTTCCGTCGACCGTTGCCCGTGAACGGATAGGCGGAGGGGGTATTGCTAAGCCCCACCCAACTCACCTGGACGTTCAACGGATCAAGATCGATACCAACGCCGAGACTTGCGTCGAATGTCGTCTGGTCGCTGGACCCATACGGGTTGCCGCCCTTGCTCCACAAAACACCGCCATGCGCGATGATGCGAACGCGCTCGGACAACGGCTGCGCGAAGTTCAGCTCGCCGTAAATCGCGTTCCCGTCACGACCAAAATAGCGCGGGGCGTAGTGCACCCTGCCGCTCCAATTGCCTGAGGCAAAGCCCGAGTAGATTTCGGCGTAGTTGTAATCGCCCGTTCGCGTGAACAGCGAGTAGTCGATCCCGACTTCACCGCTCACGCCGGACGGCAATTGCCACGCGTAACCGAGGAATGAAATTGCCTGGAGCTCTCGGCTCGTTTCAAACGCAAATTGAACGGTGGACGCAAACGCTCCTGCGTAGAAGCCGCTCGCGTCGTCGTAGTTGATGGACGCTTGCGCCGCAGGGTCGTTGCCGCTTAGTGAAACGCCGCGATAGCGGTAGTCGGAAACGACGCTCAAGCTACCCGACAGTTGCTGCGCGGCAGCGTTCGCGCAGACCAGTGCAACGCAGGCGGCGATGGCGGCGCGAAGCCCGGTCGGTTCATGGGGGCGGCGTCGATTTCGACTGAGCCGTGACAGCGCACGCGCAAGCACAGATTTCACCAATCCTTGCAATCGCTGCGCAGGCGTCTACGGCCCGGCGATGGTCAACGGCAGCGCCCGCCACAGGACGCTCCTCCAACGCGACGCGCATTTCACGCGCCGGCACGTTAGGCGCAAGCTCGCGCAGCAGTGCGACCAGCCCCGTCACGTGCGCTGCCGCAAATGATGATCCGGTAACGAAAGCCCATTTACCGCCGGTAACGGTCGTCGGAATATCCGTCCCCGGACCGAGTAACGCATTGCCCGGGATATCGTGCACGTCATCTGCGGCAACGGCAAGCACCCCGGGATGGGAGGCGGGAAAGCCGCCGTCGCGCAGCATTGGGTCCGCGGCGCTCACGATCGTGATGCCGCGCGACATGGCCGTATCGAGCAAGCGCCCGAGCAATCGATCGCGCGGGCCGCCCAAGCTGAGGTTGATGACTTGTACGTTCTCGTCGAGCGCAAACTGCAGCGCCTTGGCCACGGTAAAGGTGCTGCAAACAGCGCCGGGTCCGCCTTGCTCCGGCTGCCAGCACGCACGCAATGCAAGGAGTGTCGCGTCGGGGGCGATCCCTGCGATACCGATGCCGTTGTCGGCGCGCGCGGCGATGATACCGGCAACGGCAGTTCCATGCAGTTCGGCAACCTCGCCGCCCGCGTCGACGAAATCGCGAGAGAGCGCGACTTGTCCGACGAGATCCGGATGAGCGATCTCGACGCCGGTGTCGATCTCCGCCACCCTGACGCGCTTGCCGGTCGCGACCTTGTGAACGTCGGCGAGATGCCACGCCTTGGCGCTCGGTTGCAGCGGAAACAACGGGTCGTTATGCGCGAGGACGTTGAACACGTTCATCGCCTGAACCGATTCCACGCTGGGATCGTGGCCTATTTCTTCGACGATGCGCGCAATCGAATCGTCCGATGGCGCGGTCATGACAAAGCAATCGACGCCAAGCGCCGGCATCGGCCAATTGGTCACGATGCTGAGACGGTAGCGGCTCGCGAGTGCTTCGGCAATGCGCCGGCGTGCATCGCGTCCGATACGCGAGTCGTAGCTACCAGCGTAGCTCACATCGGGGCGGAAATGCGGCGGGGCGGTTCGCAGCATCACGAGGATTTGGCGGGCTGGCGCCGTTTCGCCGACCGTCGCTTCGGCCGAACGAGCAAACAGCGCCACGCAAAGACACAGCAGCGCCAGAGTCCACGCGCGGTTCACTTTCAACGGTTCGCCTTGGGACCGAGATTTTCGACGAGCACGACGGCACGCTCATTGCGCAACACGCGTACGGCTTGCTCGCGACGAGTCTCCGGGACTTCGAGAACATATGCGTTTGCCCGCGTCGGCCCGTCGATCAACCGGGCGCCAACGTCGCGCAGCATTCGACGCAAGTCCGCCTCGGTGGTCGCCGGATCGAACACCACGACCAAACTGCCGGCCGACACCACGCGAGCATCGCCCGCTGCCAGCGTCCGGTACAGCGCCGGCTGATCATCCGTCGTCACGACAACGGTGCCCAGCACGGCGATGATCGCGACTTGCGCAGCGATCACCCATCGGGTCCAGGACCGTCCCACGCGCCAACGATTGCGCCAACGAAGAAAGCGGGACTCTTTCGGACGCGTTTCGAGCTTGCGGCGCAGCGACCGGAATGCCGACGAAGTACTGGGCTCCGATTCGCCGGCGACACACGCCGCATGGAATTCGCGCAACCATTCGACTTCGCGCTGGCACCGTGCGCACGTCGCGATATGCTGCTGGACGAATGCGAGCTCCTCGCCTTCCAGCGTTCCGTTGACGAGCCACGGCAACAACACGTCGGCGACTTTATGAGCCGCCGGATCAAATTGCACGACGCGGCCGCTCACGCCGCCTCCCTGCCGCTCTGCGCGCGAAGGCTACAGCAGACCGCGAAGTCGATAGTGGGATAACGACGCATTCATGCCTCTTACGGACCGAAATCCAGCACCTCGATTGTTAACCGATTTGACTGCGCGATATTCCATCCGACTGCCCATTCAGACGACGGTCGGTACTTTGCCGAGATAAAACTCCAGCGCCGATTCGCGATCAGCCGACGGTCGTCGAGAGAAACGCGGCCACAGCCGGGTTCGCACGCAATTGTTCAAGATCGCGAGCGCTCGGCAGCTGCGATTTGTCGCGCTCGGCATCGACCATGCAGAGAAAGCCCAAGGGCGACGTCGTCGCCGCACGAAACTGGTGCCAGGTGAGCGGCGGGACGGTGACGAGGTCGAATGTGTTGACCGGAAAGATCTGTTCGCCCACCAACACCTGCCCAGCGCCGCGCAGGACCATGACCGCGTGCACATGCTCGTGTCTCTCGAGCGTCGAATAACCTGCTGGCGCAACCTCGAAATAGCGGAGCTCGCCATGCATGTCCGGCCGGCGAAACAGCGCCTGACGCGTCACATCGCGAAAAGGCGCGCTGCCCTCGTCCTTGTACCGCAGCAGCTCGACGCCCTCCCATCGGTAATCGCCGGAAGCTGCGATGAAGGCACGCACGGGATTTTCGATCATCGGTTCGCTCCACGACCGTCCACGGCGGCGACGAATTCGCGACAGCGCGCGAAAAGTTGCGCGCCGGCCGTCAACAAGCTGCCGCCGATCAGCAGCATCGTATCGTCGCCGAAGCGTGCGCGCATCTCGGGGACACGCTCCACCGACATCCCGCCGGCCGGCACCGGCAGCATCGGCGCAACGCCGTGCCATGGTCGCCGGGCCGCATCGACGATGCCCGCACAAATGTCGGGCGTATAGCTGAACCGGCCGCCGGCGTTCGGAAAGATCGTCGCGTCGGCGCCGAACAACCGGAACAACTTGCCAAGCAGCAGCGGAGACGCAATTCGCGTCGATCCTGCCATCGCGGGATGCGCAATAATTGGCGCGCCGGCATCGCGCGCCAATGCCGTCAACGCCGCAACGCCGCTCACCATCGGCGCGATCAAGAACATGCGCACGCCGCACGCCCGCGCCTGCGCAACTTGCTCCTGCATCTGCACATAATGTCCGCTGAGGCTCGGCGCGTAAACGCAGCTTCCGCCGCTCTCGCGGTTCGCCTCGTCCACCGCCCGCTGCACTTCGCGAACGCGCGCGGCAAAAGGCGCCGTTGCCTGATTGGCGAGGCCGTGGTCGTCTTTGATCACGTCGATACCGGCGCGCGCAAATGTGCGGGCGATCTCGGCGAGTTGCGCCGGCTCGAGCCCCTGTGGCTTGAGCGCCGAGCACGTCAACGCTCGCCCATGCACGCCGGTGATTTCGCGGATGCCGTTGATACCGAACCGGGGCCCGCCGAAGCGCGCGCCGAACGTCGGTGGAAACTTCACGTCGACGAGCGTCACGTCGTCCTGCAGCGAAGTATTGCCGAACAGGATGTTGAGAAGCTGACCGGCCTCGAATCCGGTCGTCTCGGCGGCCAACTGAATCGTTACGTCGAATGCGGACTCTGGCGCGGGCACTATCTTGACGACGCGCGCCAGAATCTCATCCAGCACGCGTGCATCGGTGACCGCTTCGATCGGCGACTCGATGCTTTGCTCGAGCGCAATTGCCTGTGCACGCGCATCGATCGCGGACGCCGTCGCGTGCACGCGATACATTGCTTCGATCCAGCGGTCTGCGGCGAAAGAAGATTCCGAATTCGATGCGGGCTGCGACATCTGCCGATTCTAGACGATCAGCCTTGTCGCGACGGCGTTGGATACGGCGTACCGTCCTTATGCGCGTACCGGCCGACCTTTGCGTCGATGTGCAGATCGATGTCGGAGTAGTGGCAGACGTCGTCGCCGCTGCGGGTGCCAATTTCGAGGCACGTGGCAAGCGTATCGCTCTTGTTGATCAAATGGTGGCCATTCGGCGCATTCTTGGGGAACGCGACGCAGTCGCCGGCGCGAAGGATCTCTTCGCCTGCATCGGTGACAAGCGTCAACTCGCCCGAAAGCACGTAGACGAATTCGTCTTCGGCCGTGTGCCAATGGCGTTGACTCGACCATGCGCCCGGCGGTAACGACATCAGGTTTACGCCGAAATCGGAAAGCCCGCCCGCATCGCCCAGCGCTTTTCGGATGCGGCTGGCCGGTTTCACATTGAACGGGGGCGGATAACTCGAGCCTTTTCGCTCTGGAAGCGATTTGACGTCGATCTTGGCCATTTGATGTCCTCTTCGGAGTTGCGCCTACGCCGGCGTGCGACGTAGGCCGATGGTCACCTTCACATGTGCATGCAAGCATCTTATTCGAATCTCAAGGCGTTCGAACAATCGCAACAAATGCCGCCGAGCCGCACTGCACCCACCGACGCAAGTCGATCCGTTCGCGATACGGCTCGTCCGTCACAGGTGACAACGCGTCATGAGCGACGTCAGCCATCGATCGATCGCATCGTCATTCCCCCAGATGTCGACGATGCGCAGTTGACGATCTCGGGCCGCAACGTCCGTCTCACGAATTTGCGCAAGCCGTTTTGGACCGAGCTCGGCATCACGAAGGCGGATTTGCTCCAGTATTACGCGGATGTCGCGCCCGCGCTGTTGCCGCATCTGTCCAATCGCGCGATGGTGATGAAACGTTATCCCAATGGTGCGGCGGGCATGCATTTTTTTATGAAGCGCGCGCCGGAGCCCCGGCCCAATTGGATCGAAACCGGCTCGATTACGCACGGGTCAGGCAGCGTCATCGCATTTCCGATCGTTCAAGACCTGCCATCGTTGTTGTGGCTCGTCAATCTCGGGTGCATCGACCTCAATCCCTGGTACGCCCGCTGCGACGATGTCGATCGTCCTGATTATCTGCATTTCGATCTCGATCCGGTACCCGACGCAACGTTCGACGATGTCCGGGCCACTGCGCTCGTCGTCTATGACGCGTTGACAGCGCTTGGCATGCCGTCGTTTGTGAAGACGACGGGGTCGAAGGGCGTTCATGTTTACGTACCCATCGTCCGCGGGCCTACGCAAAAGCAAGTGTGGGCGTTTGCGAAGGAGCTCGCGTTCGCGCTCGCCAAGCGCAACCCGGCGCTCATCACTGCGGAGTATCGGATTGCGAAGCGACCACGCAATCATGTGCTGGTCGATTACAACCAGAATGCGTGGGGCCGCACGCTGGCGTCGCTTTACTCGCCGCGCCCGAAGCCGCGTGCGACCGTTTCGACACCGATCACCTGGGACGAGCTTGCTCACGGCGCAACCACCGGTGATTTTCGAATCGACAACGTACCGGCTCGGCTTGCGAAGGTCGGCGACCTTTGGGCGGCGCTTAACGCGAAACGCGGCCGCTTCGATCTCATGCGCTTCATCGCGCCTGTGCATCATTGACATCGTCCATGGCGCTGCCGCTTACGCCCGATTACCCTGCGATGGAGGCGAAGCTCGTCGCGCACTTGCCCGAAGGTCCAGAGTGGCAATACGAGCCCAAGTGGGATGGTTTTCGCTGCCTCGCATTCAAGGATGGCTCGCGCGTCGAGCTTCGCTCGAAGTCCGGCCAACCGCTCGATCGCTATTTTCCGGAGGTCGTCGACGCAATCGCGGCGCTTGATGCCTCGCGCTGTGTACTCGATGGCGAGCTCGTCGTCGCGGAAGGCGACGCGCTTTCATTCGACCAATTGCTGATGCGCATTCATCCCGCGGCGAGTCGTGTGCAGAAGCTGTCGCGCGAGCATCCGGCGTTCTATGTCGTGTTCGATCTGCTGGTCGACGAGCACGGCAAGGCGCTGGTCGATGCGCCGCTATCGCAACGCCGCGTTGCGCTCGAGCATTTCGCCGCGCATCAGTTCGCTCGCACGCAGTTGTTTCGCCTGTCCCCAGCGGTGCGTTCGCGTAAGGACGTGGATGCGTGGTTCGACGCGCTGGGATCGGGCCTTGACGGTGTCGTGGCAAAGCGCGTCGACCTGCCGTATCAGTCGGGCGAGCGCACCGGCATGCAAAAATACAAGGGAATGCGCACGGCCGATTGCGTCGTCGGCGGGTTTCGTTACGGCACGGACAGCAAGCTCATCGGCTCGTTGCTGCTCGGTCTCTTCGATGATGACGGACTGCTGCACCACGTGGGGTTCGCGTCGAATATCCCGGCAAGCGAGCGCGAGAACGTGACGCGCAGAGTCGAGAAGCTCGTGGCGAAACCGGGATTCACCGGGCGCGCGCCCGGCGGACCGAGCCGCTGGAGCACCGAGCGGAGCGGCGAATGGCAACCGCTCAAGACAAAGCTCGTCGTCGAAGTGCGGTACGATCAGTTCAGCGGTGGACGCTTTCGCCATGGCACCAAGCTTTTGCGCTGGCGTCCGGACAAGGCGCCGCGGCAATGCACGCTCGCGCAGGTTGAACAGGAATCGGCGCAAGTGCTAGCGCTTCTCACCGAAGGCGCGGCAGGAAAGGCTGCGAAGTTGCGCCGATCGGCATGATGGGGTGAAAACACGATAGGATTTGATCATGGTGATGCATAAGAGTCTTTGCTTCGCGGCAGCAGCGGTTTTTTCGTTTGTGACGAATGTTGCCATCGGCGCGCAGGGGCCGATCTACAAGTGCACGCAAGCGGACGGTACGCTGCTCTATTCGGATTACCCATGCGACGGCGGTGCGGTCGTCGACGTTCATCCCGGCCGCGCCGATCCGAACGCGAAGGATCGTTTAATACGCGCGCAAGCCGAATTGGACCGTGCAGCGGCGGAGCGCAGAGTGAATGAGCAGGAAGCCGCAGCTCGCCGCGAGGAGATGAACCAGTTGCGCCGACAGTCGGAAGCGGCGCAGAGCATGGCGGAGCCGGTGAGCAACGCGGCCGACGTCTATTACGGGACCGGATACGACGGCTATGGATCCTACACGCCGCGCCGAATGCAGCGGTCCAACATTCACGGCGGCGGACGGGGCCACCGCTTGTCGCCCAAGGACCGATTTCACGGCCAGGGCCGCCTACCCGCGGTCATTCGCCGGCCGCATCCGCCTGGATAGCAAGATCGAACGTCAAGCTTCGATCGATCGCAGAACGCGGCATGGATTGCCCGCGGCGAATACGCGTTCCGGCACATCCCGCGTTACGACGCTGCCCGCTCCGATGATGGATTGCGCACCGATTCGAACGCCGGCGCACACAATCGTCGAGCCACCAATCCATGCATCGTCGTCGATGTTGACGGCCCTGCCGTATTCGAGCCCCGCTTTGCGTTGCGCCGCGCTCATCGGATGTGTTGCTGCGTAGATCTGTACGCACGGCCCGAGCAGCACGTTTGAACCGATCCGCACTGGCGCTACATCGAGCACGACGCAACTGAAGTTGAAGAAGACGTTGTCGCCGAGCGTGATGTTGCATCCGTAATCGCAATAGAACGGTGGCTCGATCCAGACGTTTTGGCCCGAGCCGGGAATCAACTCCCTGATAAGACGAATGCGCTCGCTCTCCTGGTCCGCGCGCGTCTCATTCAGGGCTTTCATCAGCAGTCGCGCACGGCGGCGCTCGGCGGATAGCGCCTGATCGCGCGGGTCGTAAAGCTCGCCGCGGAGCATCTTCTCCTTTTCGCTTTGCATCACGATGGTTGGCGAACGTCAGTTCGGAAGACGCGCATCGGGAAAAACGTCGCGCATGATGAAGTCCTCGAGTCCCGCGTTGTCGCTCGGGCGCGCGGACATCGTTATCGGGCCGTTGCGCGACAGCCACACAAAGTCGCCCGCCACGTTGTCGCGAATGATCGCAATCATCTTGCGGATGACGGTGATCCGGATATCGCTGTCGGCGCCCTTTCTGACTTCAATCAATTGCTTCGCGTTACGGCCGATATCCTTGTTCAACCCGAAGTAATAAAAATCGGCGTAGTCGTAGTTGAGGTGCTCGATCTGGAAGATGCCGCCGGCGTTCTTGGGGTCGTAGCCGAAAGTCGGCGTGCGGTTGAGTCCGAGGTTCGCGGCGACGATGCGATTTCTCCGCTCGATGTCGCTTTCGGCCGATTGCGCACTCGCGGTACTGCCCTGCGTTGCAGAAGCAACCGGTTCGCCGCGTTCACGACGCCGCGCCTCGACATACGAAGCCAAATCGCCCTCCATCGGTTTCGGTGCAACGATAGGCGGCGGTTCTTCGATGGGCTGAGGCGCCGGCGCCACCTTTATTTCGGATTCCTGCTTGTTCTGTGCGATGACCGGCGGCGTGGGACGCTGCTTCGCCGGCGTTCGAGGCGGGGCGGCGCGAGGGCGGGGCGCTGTTTGCGCTAACGTGGGTGGCGGCGATGGTCGCGTAGGCGGTGAGCTTTCGCGCGCATTCGGCTGAGCTTCGAGTTGCACCGCGAGGGCAGCGCTCGCCTTGTCCGTCTCCGCGTTCGCGGCGGACAAGTCGTGCATCCTCGGCAGCCAGAACCATAGCGCTGCGAAATGGACGAGAAGCGACAGGACGAACGCCAGCCATACGAGCGGAATCGTCACGACATCGTGCCGATTGCTCCGGTCGTAGCGCCAATCGTTCATGCGTTCCTAGAGTAGTCCAGATGGTAACGTGGACGCCCGGACCCGCGTCCCAGTTCCATGGCGGAGTATGGCGCGGCCGCCGCCGGCCGCGCTGCTGGCATCGCGCTTGCTTGGCCTGACAGAACGGCGTCGACGCGAATAGATGCTGCCTAAAGATATTCGCGACAGCAACTCGATTTCGTGGAGGAGGTGCAACTGAATTGCGGCCCATTTGCCGCGGACGTACTGCTTAAAGCCAAAGGAACTGCTGCGTGCGCCCTTACCTCCTGCCCATTGTCTTTCTTCTTTTCTCCACATCGGCAACGTCATCACCTCCTTCAGCGCAAGAGACCGAGCTTTTTGACGGTCTTCTCGGTTGGGCCGTCAAATTATCGGGGTATCGGAAACCGTCGACCCATCCCACCGTGGAGTTCGTGCCGCAAGCATTCTTCGATGCGAACGCGTGCCGCGGCAAACGATGCCGCGTTTGGGGCTGGTATCCGAATACCGGCGGCAACGTCGTCTACGTGCACGAGGCCGCGCGCGCGTTGATCGAGGACGGGTCGGATCCAAGAAGCTTGCTGGCGGCCTCAATTGTCGTGCATGAATTCACGCACTATCTTCAGGCCGCGAATCGCGACTTTGCAAAGTACGGGTGCACGCAAGCGCTCGAGCTGGAGCGCGAGGCCTACAACGTCCAGAACGCTTACATCGTCGCCTATGGCCGGTACATGCAAGTCGGCATTTCGCTGCATAACACTGGCTGCGGAGAATGGGTGGGCGAAAGCGAGACCCACGCGGGTGTAGCAGCTCAATAAATAGCCCTGTCGCGGTTCGTTGCGCGGTCCATCCCTTTGGTCGCGTCCATTCCTTTGACACTCCGGAAGACGGTGCCGTCTAGATCGGCCTCCGTAAAATCGGCATCAGCGATGTTTGCACCGGTCAGGTCTGCGCCCGAAAGGTTGACTCGATACAAATTCGCGCCCCGCAAATCCGCGCCCTTGAGATCGGCAAACATCAGCAACGAACGATTCATGTCGGCGTAGCTCAGATTTGCGCCGGCCAGATTGGCGCCGCTCAAATCGGTGCGCATCTGGCCCATGCCTTGATTTTTGATATCAACGCCCAGTTTGGCGCCGCTCAAGTTCGCTCCACGGAGATTGGCGCCGGCGAGCTCTGCGATCATGCGCACGCCCGACAAATTGGCGCCTGCAAAATTCGGCTTTTCCTTTACGGGCCCACCGAGGATGACGAGACTCATCATGCTGCTCCCGGAAAGATCGGCGCCTGCCAACGTTGCACCCATGAGCCACGCGCCGTTCAAGTTCGCCCGCATGAGCTTCGCGCCCGCAAGATTCGATGACACGAGTCGCGTGGCGAAAAGATTGGCGCCCGAGAGATCGGCGCGGGCGAAGTCGACGTTGCTGAGATCTAAGTCGGAAAGATCTTTGCCTGCGAAGTCGACTGGATTGCCACGGTCCACACGCGCTAGACGCTCACGCACCTGGTCAGCCGTGAGGTCGGCGGCCCAACACGAGAGCCCCATGAAAAGCGCGAGTAGCACGCACGCCAACGCATGAAAGAGTGGTTGTTGCATACTGCTTGCCGATGCCGACTCAGCGAAGATTTCTTGCGTGAAATCGAAGATGGTCCTCGATGAACGTCGCGATGAAGAAATAGCTGTGATCGTAGCCATCTTGCAATCGCAGCTCGAGCGGAACGCCGAAATCTCGGCACGCCGTGCGTAACAGTTCGGGTTTGAGTTGGTTTTCAAGGAACGAGTCGCTGGTGCCTTGATCGACGAATATCGGCGGACCATTCCAGCCTCGATCTTCGATCAGCGCGGTTGCATCGTATTCGCGCCAACGCACGCGGTCGTTGCCGAGATAGCCTGTCAGTGCTTTCTCGCCCCACGGACATCGCATCGGCGACACGATCGGCGCGAACGCCGACACCGACTTATAGGAGTCCGGGTTCTTGAGTGCAATGGTCAGTGCACCATGGCCGCCCATCGAATGACCGAAGATGGCCGATCGCCCCGGATCGACGGGCAACGCGGCGGCCACATCCACAGGCAATTCCTTCGTGACATAGGAATACATGCGATAGCCACGCGACCACGGCGCCTCGGTGGCATCGACGTAGAAGCCGGCGCCGAGTCCGAAATCGTAGCTGTCTCCTTCACCGGAAATGGCCAATCCTCTAGGGCTTGTATCCGGCACGACGATCGCTAATCCAAGCGCCGAGGCGATTCTCTGCGCTCCCGCCTTGACGATGAAATTCTCCTCGGTGCACGTGAGACCGGACAGCCAATAGAGAATCGGCACGCGCCCGGACTTCGCTTGTGGCGGCAGATAGGCGCCGAAGCGCATCGCACATCCGGTTTCCCGCGATTGATGCGTGTAGACGCTCTGAACGCCGCCGAAGCAGAGGTTTTGAGTGACAGTCTTGATCGTGCCTTCCAAGCTGCACCTCGATTGTCGATGACGCATCAGCGGCATCGAAGTAACGGGCCCAGGCGCTGGCTACGCGCCCGGGCTTCGGCTTGAATGGTGCGTCGGCGAAACTCTCAAGCGCGGGCAAGCACGCCCTTTTGCTTCGCCGTATGCGTCGCGATCATGTCCATAAGCGGCGGCGACAGGCAATCGTAGGGCTCGAGGCCGAGTTCCTTCAGCCTCGCCCTCACCGCACCCATATTCGCGGGGTCGGCGCCAGCCTCGATGATCGAGGATACGAATGCCGCGAACTCAGGCGGCGACCAGCCCTGCTCGGGTGACAACTCGGTGTGGATGAAATCCACGCCGTACAGAGCATGCTCCTTGTTCTCGATACGTCCATACATGTGCACGCCGCAACCGGTGCACGCATAACGCTGGATGGTGGCGCTCGGATCCACGACCTTCAACTTGTCGGCGTTTGCAGTCACGCTCAACTTGTCCCGCGGCACGACCGCAACCTGCGAGAACAGCGCGCCGCTCGGTTTCCAGCATTTCGTGCAGCCGCAAACGTGATTGTGGGCGGACTGACCCGTGATCGATACGGTAACCTGGCGTTCAGAACATTTGCAGTACAGCGTACCGCCTGCGAAGTTTGCAGCCGCGGGCTTGACGCCACGATCGACTGCCGGATGAATGGAGACTGTATTGGCCATGATCCACTTCCTCCTGTAGCTAACTTCTGCCGAACCATTGGCGCTATCGCCTAGCGCCGCGATGGGTCCTTCATCTAACTCACGACCGTCACCTGATTCACTTCCCCCTTCCTGCACCAACAACACGCTCGCCCGTTGGATGGGCGATCGTGCATTTCCGTCAATAGGCGACCACTGCACGGATCGATTTGCCCTCGTGCATCAGATCAAATCCTTCGTTGATCCGCTCGAGCGGCAGGACATGCGTGATCAAATCGTCGATGTTGATCTTGCCTTCCATATACCAATCGACGATCTTCGGCACGTCGGTGCGGCCGCGGGCACCGCCGAACGCCGTGCCTTTCCACATCCGGCCGGTGACGAGCTGGAACGGACGGGTGCGAATCTCCTGACCGGCGCCCGCGACCCCGATGATGACCGCGACGCCCCAGCCCCGATGGCAGCACTCCAGCGCCTGGCGCATCACGTCGACGTTGCCGATGCACTCGAATGTGTAGTCGGCGCCGCCGCCGGTGAGATCCACGAGATACGGGACAAGATCACCCTTCACCTCCTTCGGATTGACGAAGTGCGTCATGCCGAACTTCCGCGCGAGCGCTTCGCGCGCCGGGTTGAGGTCCAGGCCCACGATCATGTTGGCGCCGGCCATGCGCGCGCCCTGGACTACGTTGAGGCCGATGCCGCCGAGCCCGAATACGACGACGTTGGCGCCGGGCTCGACTTTGGCCGTGTTGATGACCGCGCCGATTCCCGTCGTCACGCCGCAGCCGATGTAGCAGACCTTGTCGAACGGCGCGTCTTCGCGAATCTTCGCGACGGCGATTTCGGGGAGCACGGTGAAATTCGCGAACGTGGAGCACCCCATGTAGTGATGCACGGTTTTGCCGTCGATCGAGAAACGGCTCGTGCCGTCGGGCATGACGCCTTTGCCTTGCGTGGCGCGAATCGCCGTGCAGAGGTTCGTCTTGCGTGACAAGCACGACTTGCACTGTCGGCACTCGGGCGTGTACAGCGGAATGACGTGATCGCCTTTCCGGACGCTCGTTACCCCCGATCCCACGTCGACGACGATGCCTGCCCCCTCGTGACCGAGGATGGCGGGAAACAGTCCCTCGGGATCAGCGCCCGAGCGGGTGAATTCGTCGGTGTGACAGATGCCGGTGGCCTTGATCTCGACCAACACCTCACCGGTTTTGGGACCGGCCAATTGCACGGTCTCGATCGTCAGAGGCACCCCGGCCTTTTGAGCCACTGCCGCGCGAACGTCCATGGTTGACCCTCCTCTGCGCCTTGCAGATCAGCACGCGTTTGGGTTGATCCCTCGCAACCACAATCTTGGTCCTTAAAGCGCAACAATTACAAGCCCATTTTCAACCGATCCCGCTCCGCGTTCGCCAGTTTCCGCGCGTCCACGCCGGCACTTTCCAGACATCGTCCGATTTTGTAATTTTTTCCATCGGCTTTTAGCTCCTCTCGCAAGTTGTCAGGACGCGTTTTCAATCGAACGCGAACGCAATCGCCGCATTGACTTTCCACTTTCGCAGGAAGACACTAACTTCGCCGGCGCGATGGATCGGATGCCGGCAACTTCGAACGTCGCGCATACGTTTTCGGCGCCGCAACGCGGCGACAACCCTAGGAGGACGTATGAAATTCAATTGCTCGCGGATTCACGGGGCATTGGCCTCGGCGTGGCTGCTCGCGTGTCCCGGCGCGGTACTGGCGAACCCGGATGTCGAGAAGCTGACTGCAGATCCCAGGAACTGGGCGATGCAGGCCGGGGACATGTACAACCAGCGTTACAGCAAGCTGACGCAAATCAACGCGCAAAACGTCGGCAAGATGCAGGTCGCATGGATGTTCTCCACCGGCGTGCTGCGCGGTCACGAGGGATCGCCGCTCGTTGTTAACGGCACGATGTATTTGCATACGCCGTTTCCCAACAAGGTGTTTGCGATCGATCTCGACACGCAGAAAATCAAATGGCGCTACGAACCGAAGCAGGATGCCGCCGTGATACCGCAAATGTGCTGCGACACGGTGTATCGGGGCGTCGCGTACGCGGAAAATAAAATCTTCCTGCAACAAGCCGACAGCACGCTGGTCGCGCTCGATGCCGGATCGGGCAAGGTGCTTTGGTCCGTCAAGAACGGCGATCCCAAAGTCGGCGCGGTCAACACCAACGCGCCGCATGTGTTCAAGGACAAGGTGATCACCGGCATTTCGGGTGGCGAATGGGGGGTCCGCGGATTTCTCGCGGCCTACGACATCAATACCGGCAAGCTGGTCTGGAAGGCGTACAGCACGGGTCCCGACAATGAGATGCTGATGGATCCGGACAAGACGATGACCTGGACCGACGGTGCGATGAAGCCCGTCGGCAAGGATTCGTCGCTCAAGACGTGGCAAGGCGATCAGTGGAAGATCGGCGGCGGCACAACGTGGGGCTGGTACAGCTACGACAAGGCCCTCAACCTTCTCTACTACGGAACGGGCAACCCCTCGACGTGGAACCCGGCTCAGCGGCCGGGCGACAACAAATGGTCGATGACGATCTTCGCCCGCGACGTAGACACCGGGGTGGCGAAATGGGCCTATCAGATGACGCCGTTCGACGAATGGGATTTCGACGGCGTCAACGAGATGATCCTGGCCGACATCGACGTCAAGGGTAAACCGACAAAAGCGCTCGTCCATTTCGATCGCAACGGCTTCGCGTACACGCTCGATCGCACGACCGGCGCGCTGCTGGTAGCCGAAAAGTACGATCCGACGGTGAACTGGGCAACCAATGTCGACATGAAGACCGGTCGTCCGCAGGTCGTGGCGAAGTATTCGACCGCGAAGAATGGTCCCGAAGTCAACACCAAGGGAATCTGCCCGGCGGCGCTCGGCACCAAGGACGAACAGCCTGCGTCGTTCAATCCGAAGAACCATCGGTTCTACATCCCGACCAACCATGTCTGCATGGACTACGAGCCGTTCAAGATCGATTACACGGCGGGCCAGCCCTACGTCGGCGCGACGCTGTCGATGTTCCCCGCGCCGGGCGGTACCACCATGGGCACTCTCACGACTTGGGACGCAGGCACCGGCAAGATAGTGCAATCCAAGGCCGAGAAGTTCTCGGTCTGGAGCGGTGTGCTGGTGACCGCCGGCGGCATTGCGTGCTACGGAACGCTGGAAGGCTATCTCAAGTGCGTCGACGCGAACGACATCAACAAGGACTTGTTCAAGTTCAAGACGCCGTCGGGCATCATCGGCAACGTCTTCACCTATGAGTACAAGGGCAAACAGTACATGGGCGTGTTTTCGGGGATCGGCGGCTGGGCGGGTATCGGCATGGCCGCGGGGCTCGAGAAGGACACCGACGGCCTTGGCGCGGTGGGTGGTTACAAGGAGTTGCGAGACTACACGGAACTCGGCGGGTCGCTGACCGTATTCGCGCTTCCCTAGCGGTTTCCGAAAGCGTCGTACCGATCGCCGGCGCGGCAAATTGCTGCGCCGGCGATGACCGTTCCGAAAGCGAGCTGTCATTGCAAACTGCTGCAATGCGGACGGCGCGCCCGGACGCAAACTCCTGCGTTTTTTCGCGATCAAACGACCATGCGGAGATTCCCAAGCGGCTGGATTGTCGTGTTGACGTTTTGGGTAACGTCGACAGGCCCTGGCGCGGCTGACGCGCAAGAAAAGTCTACCTCTCCAGAACAAAGCAATCCGACGTATCGCGTCGTCGACGGATACAAGGTCGATACGAACACGATGAACGGCTTTCGCGCATGGCGCGCGGGCGCCTGCGATCGCTGCCACGGTGCCAATCAAGAGGGTCTGCTCGGACCATCGCTCCTGGAAGCCATGAAGACGCTCAGCAAGGAAGAGTTCATCAAGATCGTGCGCGACGGCCGTCTCGACAAAGGGATGGTGAGGTTTTCCTCGAGCAAGACAGTGATGGACAACATCGATAATCTGTACGCGTACCTCAAGGGTCGCTCCAAGGGCGACATCACGCGTCCGAAGGTGGAAGAGTTGAAGGAGTGACCGCGGGACTCACGCGCTGCGCCGTTGTGCTGGCGCTGGCGTTCGGCAGCGTCGGCGTCGGCGCTGAAGAAGTGCGTACCGCATTTCGGCCCTGCATCGATCCGAGCAACCTGCCGTTTGCGAATACCCAAGGCGAAGGCTTCGAGAATCGGATCGCCGACCTGTTCGCGGGAAAGCTTGGATTGCCCGTGCAGGCGTACGCGTTCCCGCAGCGGATGAACTTCATTCGCAACACGCTGCGCTACAAATTACCCGGTGAAGATTTTCGCTGTGACATCGTGATGAGCCTGCCCGCCGGCTTCGATCAGGCGTGGACGACGGCCCCGTATTACCGCTCGACCTATGCGCTGGTGTATCCGAAGGGAAAGGGCCTCGATCAAGTGAAGAACGGCAGCGATTTGCTTGCGCTTGCGCCCGATCGTCGAAGCCGATTGACAATCGGAATCCATGACAAGTCCCCCGCCTCGGTCTGGCTGGTGAAGCACGGCTTGGAAGCGCAGGCAAAGCCCTACCAGATGATGTCGCCCGACCCAGACCAATATCCCGGGCAAATCATCGAGAAGGATCTCGCGCAGGGAAAAATCGATGCCGCGGTCGTCTGGGGACCGATCGCCGGCTATTACGCAAAGCGCGTCCGAAATGTCGAGCTCGTCGTCATTCCGCTTCAATCCGAACCCGGCGTCAAATTCGATTACGCAATCGCGATGGGCGTTCGCTATGGAGAACGCGAATGGAAGGAAACCGTTGATAAACTTATTGCCGAGAACCAGGCGACGATCACGGGAATCCTTCGCGAGTACGGCGTGCCGTTGGTCAACGAGCGTGGCGAGCCGATCTAAGTGAAAATACGATACGCACTGCTGTTGATTCTCGGAACTGCACAGATAGCCCACGCGAACGACTTTCCCACGCGCGCCCGCGTCGAGTTCGTGCTGAGCTGCATGCGCGAAACCAAGGCGCCGCAACAGGAGTCGATGTACAAATGTTCGTGCGCGATTGACGTAATCGCCGAAAAAGTCGACTACAACACGTGGGTTGAACTTTCCACCGTTGCAAACGCCACGACGATCGCAGGCGAGCGTGGCGGCGTCGTGCGCGACATGAAAGACGGGCGCAAGCTGGTCGCGTCGTACCGCGAATTGCAGCAAGATGCCAAGAAGCGGTGTTTCATCAACGAGTAGATCGGGTTGAGGTATAATTCGGCTGCGGCCGTTGTTCCAGTCCCCTTGCCGCAGTCGATTCTGACCCCCGTAGCTTCTCTCGTTTGGCTGTGACTGGCCGCCCTTTTTTGGGCGAATGGCCGAGCACCCATTCGAAGGTTGTCATGTCCTTTTCTACACTCGGGCTGTCCGATGCGCTGCTGCGCGCGGTCGCCGATCAGGGTTACACCATTCCGACGCCGATCCAGCTGCAGGCGATTCCCGCCGTGCTCGCGGGCGGCGATTTGTTAGCCGGTGCGCAGACCGGAACCGGCAAGACCGCTGGATTCGTGCTGCCGATGCTGCAGCGGCTCTCCGCACGTCCGTTACCCCATGGGGCTCCGTCGCGCAAACCGCTGCGCGCGCTGATCCTCGCCCCGACCCGCGAGTTGGCCACGCAAGTCGATGCATTTATCAAAACGTACGGCAAGCATCTGAAACTCACATCGATGACGTTGATCGGCGGCGTTGGTTTCGGACCGCAGACCGCGCAGCTCCGGCGCGGTATCGACATTCTTGTGGCGACGCCGGGTCGCCTGCTGGACCACCATGCTCAAGGACACGTCGATTTTTCGCGCGTCGAGATCTTCGTGCTCGACGAAGCGGACCGGATGCTCGACATGGGTTTCATGCCCGACGTCAAACGTGTTCTCGCCCTTCTCCCAAAACAGCGTCAGAACCTGCTGTTCTCGGCCACGTTCTCTTCCGAGATCAAGACGCTTGCGGAAAAACTACTGAACCGGCCGCGCACAATCCAAGTCACACCACCCAATTCCACCGTCGATGCGATCGCGCAACGTTTGCATCCGGTGAATCGCGCAGACAAGAGCAAATTGTTGGCATGGTTGGTAAGTCATCATCGCTGGCGGCAAGTACTGGTGTTCACGCGGACCAAGCACGGCGCCGACAAACTCGTCCGTTCGCTCCACAGCGATGGCATTCGCGCGGTGGCGATGCATGGCGACAAGACACAGGCGGCGCGTACGGAGGCGTTGGCTCGATTCAAGGCCGGCGCTGTCGAGGTGATGGTTGCTACCGATATCGCGGCACGTGGCATCGACATCGACCAGTTGCCGCATGTCGTCAACTACGATCTACCCAATGTGCCGGGGGACTACATCCATCGCATCGGCCGCACCGGACGCGCCGGCGCGGAAGGCGAAGCGATCTCGCTCGTGTGCGTCGACGAGCATGCGTTTCTGCGTGATATCGAGCGACTCATCAAGCGCTCGATCCCTCGGCACGTCGTCCCGGGCTTCGAGCCCGATCCGAATGCGGTTGCGCAACCGGTTTTCACGCAGCGTCAACGCCCGAATGGAAATGCACAGCTGCACGCAGGGCGGAGCCGCTCACAAGCCGCCTCCTCGCGTGTGGCCAAAGCCCGCGGCGCGCGCAATACAGGCTCGTCCTACTCGCGTTCCAGGACGAAGCACTAGGAGCGGTTTTGAAAACCCCGAAGCGGCTCGAGCCGCTCGTTCACGAGGGCTTGATCGACGTCGTGCTGCGCCAGTTGATGAGCGGCAAGGAAGCGACGGTTTTCGTCGTGCGTTGCGGCCAGGATCTCCGTTGCGCCAAGGTGTACAAGGACGCGAACAAGCGCAACTTTCGACAAGCGGCGTTGTATCAGGAAGGACGCAAGACCAAAAACAGCCGGCAGGCGCGCGCGATGGAGAAAGGCACGCGCTATGGGCGCAAGGCGCAGGAGGAAGCCTGGCAAAGCGTGGAGGTCGACACGTTATATCGCCTCGCTGCCGCCGGCGTGCGCGTTCCGCGACCCTACGGTTTTTTCCAGGGCGTGGTGCTGATGGAATTGCTCACCGACGCGGAAGGCGACGCCGCGCCGCGACTCAACGATCTGGTCCTCGAGCCCGAGCGAGCCATCGCGTATCACGCCACGTTGATTCGCCAGGTTGTCCGCATGCTGTGCGCCGGTATCATCCACGGCGACTTATCGGAGTACAACGTGTTGGTCGATCGCGACGGCCCCGTGATCATCGATTTGCCGCAGGCGGTCAACGCGGCGGGCAACAATAATGCTTCGACCATGCTGCAGCGGGACGTCGACAACATCACGATCTATTTCAGTCGCTATGTGCCGGCGCTCATGTCGATGCAGTTCGGCAAGGAGATATGGTCGCACTACGAGCGCGGAACGCTGCACGATGAGGTGCGGCTCACCGGTCATGTCGCAGCAAATGCGAGAATTGCCGACGTCGCCGGCATCATGCGTGAAATCAGCGACGTCCGCGCCGAGCATGAAGCCCGACTGCGCTACAAGGCCCAATTGGAGGAACGATGACTGACGTCTTCGCGGTGTTCAATCGACAACACCGACCTTCGGCACATTTGCCGCCGATCGAGGAGCCGCCGCCCGATCATGAGCCGCCACCGCAGTCACCGCCCGATAATGAACCTCCCGACCCGCCCGTCGAAGAGCCCCCCGCCGAACTCCTGCCGTAACCATGGCGCGTCTGCGACGCTAGTCCGCACTAATCACCTGATACGGACCGTTTTGCTGCGGACGCTCGTCCAGCAATTTCCGCCTGAGTTCTTCGCGTATCGCTTGCGCCTTGCTGATGTTCTCGTCAGAAGAGGTGCATGGAACGGGATCTGATGACACAGGTGCGGAGCGATGTTCTTTGGCGCCAGCCATGAATGGATGTTTTGGAATCGATGCAATCGTTTAGCCGATCCTTGCAGCAAGCTGCGTACCAGTTGTGGTGAACAGGCTGTTCAGCGGTTTGACTCGACGCGCGTCTACACGGGTATCGACTTGATCCGCTGATAAAAATGAAGGACTCGGTGGACGCCGTGGGCTGCGCGCGCGACGCTGATGCGGAGCGCCGATTGACGTAACGGAAATGGTTTGAGCCGTAGATCGTCAGTTGTCGCGACCGCACGGGACTAAACTCGTGGTTGAAGCGTCCGCCGTTGCCGCCCGAGCGCAATCCTTTGCTCGGCAGATGGACGCGACCGCAGACCGGTCGGCAAAATTCATCGGATCCATTCGCCTCGCTTCAAGCACTCGCCGACTTCGAGGGACCCGACCGAATCAATTGGTCGGGACAAAATGTGCGTTGGTGGGCGTCGGACCTGCGACGCGCGTCGCTCCGCTACCCCATCGGCGCAGCCGCAGGCTGCGACAACGAAGGTTTCCCGAGCACCCGACAGCGGCGCCGGCGGCGCCACATCGCGCGGGACGTTGCTGTCGTTGGTGGCTGGCCTGCATTACCCGTCGGGAAAATACTTTCCGCCTGCAGGCACGACCTTCTATGTGCTGAAGGAAAGCCTTGACGCGGCATTGATACGCAGCGGATTGCAGCCACTGCCGGGCGTATCACCGTTACGTGCATGGATCATGGCCTGCGAGGCGAAGCAGGACGCTACGATCAGGCCAATCTGATCTCGATCAATTGACGCGCACTAAGCGGTTCACGGAACCAATCGCGCATAAATCGCGGCGTATTCGCGCGCCGCGCGGTTCCAACTGTAGTCGCGCGCCATTCCGTTGCGCTGCAGCTTCCGCCAGATCCTGGCATCGCCGTAAGCGGAGGCGCAGCGCTTGATCGCACTCATCAGCGCGTCGGCGTGGGGCGCGAAAAACTTAAAGCCGGTTGCCGTGCCGTCTGCTAGCGTCTGCGACGTGCAGTCGACAACCGAATCGATCAGGCCACCCGTCGCATGAACGATCGGCGGCGTCCCGTAGCGCTGACTGTACATCTGGCTTAGGCCGCAGGGCTCGAACCGCGATGGCATCACGAAAGCGTCGGCGCCCGCTTCCACCAAATGCGCGAGCGTTTCATCGAAGCCAATGAAGCTCGCCAGTCGACCCCGCCGGGCAGCGGCAAGCTCGACGAGGTGTTTCTCAAGGACCTTGTCCCCCGTCGCGACGATGACCATCTGCGCCGGCAAGCGAAGAACGGCATCGGCGATGCCAAGAAGAAGATCGACTCCTTTCTGCGTGGTGAGTCGGGTCACCGCCCCCAGCAACAGAGTGTCCTTCTGTGTCTCGAGGCCGAAACGAATTTGCAATGCTTTCTTGTTGGCATTCTTGCGGCCGAGCTTCGTTGCATCATAGCGCGCCGGGATCAATGGATCGTTCGCGGGATCCCAGACCATCGTGTCGATGCCGTTCAATATCCCTGTAAGGCGATCGCGACGCGCCGCGAGAAGGCCGTGCATTCCCATGCCCATCGGTTCATGCTGGATCTCTTCCGCGTAGGTCGGACTGACTGTCGTGATGGCGTCCGCGTAAAACATTGCGGCTTTGAGGAATGAAATGCGGCCGTGATATTCAACGCCATCCATCGCAAAGCTCGCGGCGGGCAACCCAAGATCGGCAACCCAATGCGGCGCGAAGATGCCTTGGAACGCGAGGTTGTGGATCGTGATGATGCTGGGCGCTGTGTGGTCGTGCGCGAGCGCGACGTACGCCGGCGCAAGTCCGGTCTGCCAGTCGTTCGCGTGAATGAGTTGTGCACGCCAGGAAACGGGATTCTGCGGTGACGCAAGGAGCGCCGCAGTGTGCCCGAGCAATCCGAAGCGCAGCGGATTGTCTTCCCAATCGGCGCCGTGAGCGTCTTGATACGGACCGCCGTCGCGATCGTAGAGCGCAGGACAATCGATGATCCACGCCGGAACGCCTTGCGGTAATTCCGCCTCGAGCAGCCGTGCCGCCGGAAGTCGTGCGATGGCATCGATTCGCGCGACGTTGTGCGCACTGGCCAGCGCTGCGAGCACCGCGGGGTATCCGGGCAGGATCACGCGCGCGTCGAGGCCGATCCGCCTCAGCGCGACCGGAAGCGCTCCTGCGACGTCGCCGAGACCGCCGGTCTTGACGAGCGGCGCGCATTCCGGCGTTACGTAGAGGACGCGGAGCTTCGGCACGGATATTCAATCCAGCAGTCACCAATCAGGCTGGTCGCGAGTAGCATGATGAAGGCATTGGATGGATGAGCGATGACCATCGATCAAGGTTCCGTGCAACTCGGCTACGGTCCAGCCAAGCGTGATCCGCAGGGCTTGCTCATGTCGCAGCTCGCCCGCGATACGCTCGCGATCGTACTCGCGGGAGGCCGCGGCACCCGGCTCGGACCGTTGACGGACTGGCGGGCAAAGCCGGCGGTGCCGTTCGGCGGCAAGTTTCGCATCATCGATTTTTCGCTTTCGAATTGCGTCAACTCAGGCGTGCGTCGCATCGGTATCTGCACCCAATACAAAGCGCAGAGCCTGATCCGCCACGTGCAGCGTGGCTGGAGCTTCCTCGACGGTCGGTTCCGCGAATTCGTCGAGCTGTTGCCCGCGCAACAGCGGGTCACTTCCGATTGGTACAAGGGCACCGCCGATGCGGTGTACCAGAACCTCGACATCCTGCGCCGGCACGCGCCTGAGTACGTCTTGATCCTCGCCGGCGATCACGTTTACAAGATGGACTACGCACGGCTTCTCGCGGAGCATGTAGGCCGCGGCGCCGATGTGTCGGTCGGATGCGTTGAAGTGCCGATCGGGATCGCGACAGCCTACGGTGTGATGGCACTCGCCGACGATTCCCGCATCGTCGAGTTTGCAGAAAAGCCGGCGCATCCGAAACCCGCTCCCGGGAAGCAGGACATTGCGTTGGCCAGCATGGGGATCTACGTATTCAACGCGTCTTTCCTCTTCGAGCAGCTGATCCGCGACGCAGCCGATTCCGGCTCGAGGCACGACTTCGGCGGGGATGTGATTCCCTACCTGATCAGGGAGGGCCACCGGGTATTCGGGCATCGTTTCGCCGACTCTTGCGTCAATATGGTCGAGGGTAGGCCGTACTGGCGCGATGTCGGTACCATCGATGCGTACTGGGAGGCGAACCTCGATCTCGCACACGTCACACCGGATCTGAATCTCTACGACGAGGCATGGCCAATCTGGACTTATCAGGAGCAGCTGCCGCCCGCGAAGTTCGTATTCGAGACGGAAGAAAGGCGTGGCGCTGCGGTCGACTCGCTCGTGTCGGGCGGCTGCATCGTCAGCGGCTCACTGGTGCGACGCTCGCTGTTGTTCTCCAACGTTCACGTGCATAGCTACTGCAACATCGAAGATTCGGTCGTTCTGCCCGATGTCGAGGTGCATCGTCACGTCGTGCTCAAGAACTGCGTTGTCGATCGGTACTGCGCGCTCCCCGCGGGGCTCGAAGCGGGCATCGATCCCGTGGCGGACCGCAAGCGCTTCTTCGTCACCGAACGCGGCGTGACGCTGATCACACCCGAAATGCTCGGGCAGGACATGCATCATCTGCGCTGAGGTCGCGCGGCCGACTAGCATTCCACACGGTTGCGGCCCCGCTGTTTCGCCTTATACAGCGCCTCATCGGCCCGGGCGAAGGTCTGAATAATTGCTTCGCCCGGCTCGTACTGCGCGACCCCGATCGATACCGTTAGCGGACCGATCGAGCGCGTGGTGGCGATGTCGAATGCGCTGATGCGTTCGCGCAGCCGCTCCGCATCGGCCATCGCGCCCGCCAGTGTGGTATGTCGCAGGATTTGGACGAATTCCTCGCCGCCATAGCGCCCAAAGACATCGGACGCACGCAGTCCGCCCTGCACGGCCTGCGCGAAAGCCCGCAGGACCCGATCGCCGGTCAAGTGGTCGAACTCGTCGTTGTAGCGCTTGAAGAAATCAAGGTCGATGACGCAAATTGAGAGCGGTTCGCCGCCGGAATCGGCCCGTTGTTTTGACTCTTCCATGGCGGCGATCAGCGCTCGACGGTTGTAAACGCCGGTCAGATCGTCGTGGCGCGCCTTTTCCTCGATATCTTCCAGCTTGATGCTCGCTTCGGTAAGGCCGCGTTGGAGTCGCTTGACGCGCCCGCCGATAAACAGGAACCATGGAAATGTTACGGCCATCACGACGACCTGAAGCATATCCAGGCGCAGCATCTCGGCGTCGCGGTTATCTGCGTAGCGGAACCCCGTCACCAACGCGAAGGAAAGTAGCGAGACCGAACCGAGCGCGGCGAGCTTCATGCCGCTGTGGCGAAGCATGCCGAACATCATCGCGACGAAGAAGAAGGCGGTAAAGGCGATTCGGGAATCGGGAGCGCGGTAGAGAACGTACAGCATTGTGAACACGGAGGCCAGAAGCTGCCATCCGGTCAAGCTCGGATCCGGAAACCGCAGATTGAGCCCTAGGCGGAACAAGCCGAAAAAAGCGAGAATGAACGCTGCCACGATTGCGCATGCTTGGAGAAGCGTCTCGCGGTCGACCTTGTCCTGCGTGTAGAAGACGCCCAGCACCACCAGGTACAGCACCGAGAAGACGCTGGCGAGCAGGAACCGGCGCAAGCGCAGGCCTTGCTTTAACTCGTCCCGCGTCGGTGACGGAATATCGAGAACCGGTTCGGACATTTGCATGGCGCGGTCGGTGATCGACGAGTGTAAACCTCATTTATTGCGATAGCCGCATGTCCCCCTCCGATGTCCGTAGCTGGTGCACGCCTCGCGAAGGGGATCTGGGTCTGTACCGCATCGGCAACAACGCCGGCATCGGCATTTCCGTTCTGCCTAACGGTTCGGTGTTCGCCATTGAGCATCGAATTGAACGCGGCGCGATACTCATCAACCAAGTCCTCGCCTCGCCTATCGAGGGCGGTATCGGACGAATTCTGCTGCGCATGGGTGGCACGAGCCCGACCAACATCGAGGTGGTGGGATCGCGCGCCAACGTCCGGCTCGGCGTTGCCGACGACCGCGTTGTCTGGGAAGGCGTGACGAGCGGCATTTGCCATCGCGTGACGCTGCGTTTGCTCCCTGACAAAATGGCATGGGTTTGGCGCATCGAGGCGACGAACGAAAGCGGAGTCGCAGTGCCGATCGATGCAATCCTCGTGCAGGATCTAGGACTTGGCGTACGCACTTTCGTCACCAACAACGAGGCATACGCGTCGCAATACATCGATCACCACATCGCCCGCCATGCGCGCTGCGGGCCCATCGTCATGAGCCGCCAGAATCTCGCTCAGGATAGCAAGCACCCGTGGGTGATGCACGGCTGTCTCGATGGCGCGAGCGCGTTCGCGACCGACGCAATGCAGGTGTTCGGTCCCGGTCATCGCGATGTCGATGGCATCGATCTCGCGTTCGGAACGCGCCTTGCCGATCGTCGACTTCAGCATGAAGCGTCATGTGCTGCGATCCAATCGTTGCCGGTCACACTCAAGCCGCAGGCAAGCGCATCGTGGCGCTTCTTCGCCCTCTACGACCCTGACCATCGCGCGGCGTCGACTGACGAGGATTTGATGCGCCTCGACGGTCTCATGTGGCCCGATCGCGACGACATCGACCTCGCGATGCGCGAGACGCGACGCAGCTTCGTACAGGATGCGCCTGCGGCGTCCAATCATCTATTAGTGCAGCGTTATCCCGATCGATTTCTGGAAGAACTGAGCGGTGGTCGGCTGCTAACCTTCTTCACGCCCGATCCCCCGCACAACCGCCACATCGTGCTGCGCGACAAGGAACGTATCGTCACGCGTCGCCACGGAGCCATTTTACGGTCGGGCAACGCAATGCTCCCGGACGAATCGACGCTGTGCGCAACGTGCTGGATGCACGGCGTCTTCGCCGCGCAGCTCACCATCGGCAACACGTCTTTCCACAAGCTGTTCTCCGTTTCGCGCGATCCGTACAACATTATGCGAACGAGCGGTTTGCGCGCGTTGATCGATGCGGGAAACGGCTGGCGTTTGTTGACGATCCCGTCCGCGTTCGAGATGGGACTGAGCGATTGCCGCTGGATTTATGCGCTCGCCGATCGCGTGATCACGGTACGAGCGATCGCATCGGGCGACGATCCCGCGATGCAGTGGCGGATCTCGATCGATGGCGCACCGTGCCGGCTCATGGTGTTCGGACATCTCGTACTCGGTGAACGGGAGTTCGAAAACAGCGGAGGCGTCCACGCAGACTCGGCCAACTGGAGGTTCACGTTCCGACCCGATCCCGCGTCAGTATGGGGACAGCGCTATCCCGATGCGGCCTATCTCCTCGTTACGAGCACACCGAACGTGGTCGAGACGATTGGCGGCGGCGAGCTCCTCTATGCCGACGGCACACCGGGAAGCGGTACGCATGTCGCGATCAAGACGTTGCCGACGCGGGAGTTCTGCTTCGCGGTCGTCGGATCGTTGACGGATTCCGCGGAAGCCGCACGCCTCGCGTCGAAGTACGAGCAGGCACGCGACGACGTCGAATTGCTCGCGCCGGCGACGAAGTTCTGGACGAGCGTCACGCGCGGATCGCGGATCATCGGCGAGGGAGCCGAGACCGCGGCGCTCGACGCGTCGCTGCCGTGGCTCGCGCACGACGCGATCATCCATCTGACGGTGCCGCACGGGCTCGAACAGTACACGGGTGCGGCGTGGGGTACGCGCGACGTCTGCCAGGGACCGGTCGAATTCTTCCTGACGCTTGAGCACGAGGAACCCGTCAAGCAGATCCTGCGGACCGTCTTCGCTGAGCAGTATGAAACACGAGGTGACTGGCCTCAGTGGTTCATGCTCGAGCCATACTCATCTATTCGGGATAAGCATAGCCACGGCGATGTGATCGTCTGGCCGTTGAAGGCGCTGAACGATTATCTCGAGGCCACTAACGATCTCGCATTTATGGATGAGACCGCGCCGTGGCGCAACGACGACACGCTCGAGCGCACTGCACGCAAAGATTCGATTGCGGTCCACGTCGACAAGTTGCTCGCGACGACGCGCGAGCGCTTCATACCCGGCACACATCTGATCCGTTATGGCGAGGGCGACTGGAACGATTCGCTGCAACCGGCCGATCCGAGGCTGCGCGACGCGATGGTGAGCAGCTGGACCGTCGCACTGTTGTATCAGCAGCTCGTGCGCTATGCCGACGTGCTGGAACGGGCCGGCCGTAACGAAACAGCAAGGCTCATATCTGAGCTCGCGCTGCAAATGCGCGCTGACTTCAATCGTTTCCTCGTCCGCGATGGCACGGTCGCGGGATACGGTGTCTTCGAGTCGGGAAGCGATGCGCCGGAGCTGCTGCTGCATCCGTCCGATGTGCGGACGGGTCTCAAGTACTCGCTGCTGCCGATGACGCGAAGCATCATCGCGGGGTTATTTACGCCGGAGCAGGCGCAACATCATCTGCGCCTCATTCGCGAACACTTGCTGTTTCCCGACGGCGCGCGACTGATCGACCGACCCGTCGCGTATCACGGAGGCCCGGAGCAAATATTCCGGCGCGCCGAATCGGCGTCGTTCTTCGGGCGCGAGATCGGGCTCATGTACGTTCACGCGCATCTCCGCTACGGAGAAGCGATGGCGGTCCTCGGAGAAGCCGATGCGCTATGGGACGCGCTACACGTCGCGAATCCGATCAGCGTAACCGAGCGTGTCGTGAACGCGGCGCCAAGGCAGCGCAACGCGTATTTCAGCAGCAGCGATGCTGCGTTCGCCGATCGCTACGAAGCGACCACCGCGTGGTCGCGCGTCAAGGGCGGCACCGTTGCGGTCGAAGGCGGTTGGCGCATCTATTCGAGCGGACCGGGACTGTATGTGAACCTGCTGATTCGACACGCGCTCGGCATCCAGCGCGTTTTTGGCGATCGCATCAACAAGCCGGTGCTACCGAGTGCGCAGTTGCGCTTCGAATAGTCGCAAAGTATTCTCACGACCCCCACGTAGTGACCATAGGAAAGAATCCAATGAAGCGGTTATGGACCTCGCACCAAGTGAACTTGATCGGGATGCTGATTACATTTGCGGTGTCGGCTCTTGTAGTTGCCTGCGCCAGCGCGCCGCCGCAGCCGCCTCCGCCGGACGAAAGTCTGTTATCGGCTGCCGGATTCAAAGTGGTCCTTGCGAAGACACCACAACAACAAGAACATCTGCGGAGTCTGCCTCCCGGCGAGATAAGGGCGATGGAGCGGAACGGTACGCCGTTTTTCGTCTACCCGGATGCGGCCAAGAACCAGATTTACGTCGGCACCCAAAAGGAATATCAGGCGTATAGGCGGCTCCGGCCCGATAGTGGACCAAGCCCGCAAGACAAATTGAACGCACAACATGCGGCTGACATGGCGTCGTATCTGAAGCAGGACGCCGCGATGCAGAAAGCGACTACCCGCGATTTGTCGGATCCTTATTATTTCTGGCCGTCTTTCATTGAGCTCGGCTGGTAACGGTTTGCGCATCAGCCGCTCTGGCGCGCGATCGAGCTCGATCCACGCCATCGCGGTGCTCACGACAACATCGGCGAGACGTACCTTCTTACGGGAGACTTGGCGGGTTGCCTCCTCACGCCGTCCGAAGCAAACGATGACCCCCTATAAGCGTTCCGCGCCGTCGATCTTGCTCAGCGCGCGGTCGAAAGTGCCCAAGGGCAGATTCCCGGTCTTACGCGCGATCTCCAATATCAGACAGTCGGAGAAATCCGGCGCGGAGCGACGTCGAAATCGACGGAGGGCTGCCTCAACGACATCCGAATCCTGAACAGTCAGCGTGTCATGATTGAGCAACATCTCCACGGTAACGATGATTTTCTCGACGCTCAACTCAAAAACGGATTCCAGCACCCACATGGCCTCGGCCAGAACAAGGTGCGAAATCCAAGCGCCGGCCGCGACGAATGCCTCACATGCCGCCGTCTGTTTTGCGTCGTCGCGAGTAATCAGCCGAATCAGGACGTTGGTATCAACCGCGCGCATGTTTCCGTTTGACGCGGCGTTTGATTCCTGCCTTCAATTCGGCAAGAGTTTTCGGTTGGGGAGGTTTGGCAAACAGGGTTCGGTGAATTTCTTCGGAAGTATGCCGAGTGGCACGACGGACGACATAATGCCCGCCTTGCTCGCGCCATTCCAACACGGATCCCGGCGCGAGGCCGAGTTTTCGCCGTACCTCGGCGGGTACCGAGATTTGTCCTTGGACGGTCAGTTTCGAATGGACGACAGGCATGCAAAGGATGCTATCACATTACCGGAGTAATGCAAACTTTGATGTGAATGGACCTGGAAGATTGAGGACAGGCCTTCGGTAAGACCGTCGCCCGAGTCTTGCAGATCAATTCATGCTATCCCCGTGCTCGGCTTCCAGTCCTTGCCCTTCAACTCGATGATGTAGGAACGCGTTCCGAAACCGCCGATGATTTCGGCCGAGTGAACTTCCGCGGGGGCGAAGAATACGGTGCCGGCGGGAATGTCCGCGAACGTGGTTTTGCCATCGGGCATTGTGACCTTGAGCTTGGCGCCGGTCAGCGACACCGTGACGTGGTCAGGGTGCGAGTGCATGCCCTCGCCGCACACGCCGAAGCCGGGTCGGCTTTTGTATTCGAGGACGCGCACGCGATCGTTCTCCAGCACCACGCGGTAGGAACGCGGCGCTATTGTCGGCGCGTCTTGCGCCAGCGCCCCGCGCGTAACGCCAAAGGCCGCGAGTAGTGACAGGACCTGCCGCCGGTTGAGGGTATGCACGCTGTCGCGTTCGAGTCTTGTCATAAGTGCCTCCATTCGAGTAGCTATTTCACATCTGGCGAAATAAATGTACGTATGCCTCGCTGACCGACAGGTTTTCGGGGCGGTGCTTCAAACGCAACTTAAGATTGCCGCGGTCGTCGCGAATTACGCTGTCTATCGCATGCACGTTGACGAGCGTCGAGCGATGCACTTGCCAAAACATCGTCGGATCGAGTTCTTCGCTTAGTTCTTTGATCGTCTTCTTGATCAGAACTTCGATGTCAGAGGTGACTACGAGCGTGTATTTCTGGTCCGACTTGAAGTACAGAATTTCCTCGACGGTGATGAGCCGGATAGCGGCTCCCCGAGACGCGTTGATCCACTGCAAGTAACGCGGTGCGGTGGGTGCGCTTTGGGCCAGTTCCTTGAGGGCGCGCCGTAAATCCACGGGTGGTTGTTGCATGTGCGCTTTCAATCGTTGCACCGTGGTCGCGAGCCGCGCAGCAGTGGGCGGCTTGAGCACGTAGTCGATTGCACCTGCCTCGAAGGCGTCGATCGCGTACTCGTCGTACGAAGTGATGAACGCCACGTGGCAACGTCCCGCGATCTGGCGCGCCACCTCGATACCGGTGAGTAGCGGCATATGGATGTCGAGGAAGGCGAGGTCCGGCACATGCGTCTCGATGGCCACCAACGCGGCGACGCCATCGTCGGTGCGCGCAACGATTTGCAGTTGCGGCCACAACGCCTGCAACAGGTCCTCCAATTCGTCCGCGAGCAGCGGCTCGTCCTCCGCGAGGACCGCGGTGGGAGCGTGGCGATTTTCAAGCGAGTTCGTAGGGCACCTTCACAGTTGCACTCGCGACGCCATTCGCATGCGCGACCGCCAGTTCCGCAGACGTTCCATACAAATCCGCGAGCAATGAGCGGACGCGGGCGACGGCAGCGTCCAATGGACGCGCGGGCAGCGTCAGGACAAGCCGGCAATCGCCGGAGGACCGTGTTGCGATCAGCTCGCACGCTCCTGCACGAACGCGTAGAGCATCGACCAACAAAGGCAACAGGACACCAGGCGGAAACCGTGCGTCCGCGACGTCAGTGGACACATCGAGCCTCATGTCGATGTCGGTTGCGCTCGCGAGCGTGCGCAGCTGCGCGTAGGCGCGCGCCAGCTGCGCTTCGCGTAGCACACTTGACGAGGTGCTGCGCAGGCGCGGCAGAGCCGCGCGCAAGAACGTAGCCAACTGGTCGAGTAGCCGCTCCGCGCGCGATGCATCGTCCTCGTAGGCGCACCGCACTGCGTCGAGCATCTCGAACAGCAGTTGCGGATCGATCCGCGCTTGCACTGCTTGCAGGCGTGCTTGCCCAAGGCGCCGCCGTGCTTCGTGCTGCGCCGCCTGCGCTGCGGCCAGGCGCGCTGCCGCCTCCTCCTGCGCGCGGCTGCGGTGCAAGTGCGCGAAGAAGAGCAGCGCCATGATGAGACTGAACACAAACGCATACACGTGCATGGCTTGAACGCTTTGCATCACGCCTTGCTCGAGGAGAATGGAACCCCGACCGGCTGTAGAGAACTCCGCGAACGCGGCAGCCGCACTCGCGCCAAGCAGCGTTGCGATACGAGCATGTCGGCCGATTGCCTCGACCCGTTGCAAGGCATAGCCGATGACGAGCAGCAAGCCCCACAGTTCAACGCCGAACAGGACGAACCACGCCGTCAGCTCGAGCACGTCCAGGGCCGTCTGCTCGCGCATCACGCTCACCGCGCCGGAAAAGAATGTGACCGGCGCCGCGAACGAAAGCACGCCCGCCATCTTCACCGCTCCGCGATGCGCTTCCAACCAACGCATGAGGCCGGCAATGGTTGCGGTCGCTCCATTCCGAGCACGAGGCAGCGAGTCAATGACGCCTCCCCACGCTTGCGGCTTCGCCGCTGCGCTGCCCCCGGAGGGGACGCAATTCGCGCCTTGAGTCGGCTCTGCGGCGCGAATCATCGTTGCCATCGCCTCGTTCAGGCGGCTCGCTCGCGCCGATCCTGATCCGGCACCGTGGCGGCGGCACGAAGCGGGATCACGATCGTCGCGCTGGTGCCGCGCGGCGTGCGTGCTTCGAGCGCGAGTTGCGCACCATTCTTGTAACGGGCTGCCAGTTGACGCCGCACGTTGGCAAGGCCGACGCCTGTACCGCCGCTGGCCGCCCTGCCCAAACCCGCGCCGTCGTCCTGCACCGCGACGTGCAAGTTGTCGCCGCAACAGTGTGCACGCACGCAGACTCTGCCGCCTCCGGCGGGTTCAAGACCGTGCTTGATGGCATTTTCCACCAGCGTGATCAGCAACATCGGTGGAAATTCGACGCGATCCAGCAGCGGATCGGCCTCGATCGAGAACGTCAGACGCGGACCCATGCGGACCTGCAGCAAGTCGAGGTACGCGCGCACCAGTTCGAGCTCGCCGCCGAGCGATGTGCTCTGCGTCCGTAGCTGCGGCAACGCCGCACGCAGATAACGGATCAGGCTTGCGATCGTTTCCGAACCAGCCTGCGGTTGAGTGCGATAGAGACGCCGCACGTTGCCGAGCACGTTGAACAGAAAGTGCGGCTCGATCTGCGCCTGAAGCAAGGCCAATTGCTGTTCGGCCTCGTCATGTCCCATTTGCACGCGCGACATCTCCGCGGCACGCGCCGCAGAATCGACTTGCAATGCTCGACGGTGGACGTCGGCGATAAGTACGAGGAAGACTGCCGGCAGACCAAAGCGGAGCGAATCGGCCAGCAAGCGGAGCGGCGGCGGCAAATGGTCGAAGCCGTGCGCGTAATAACCATAAAGCAGCACCGTCAGCACGATGGACAAGCCGAACAGCATCGTGCACGCGATCGCCAACCGTAGCCGCGTTGGTTGTCTCCACAACGCTTCGTCGAGCAGCGTATACGCGATCGTTAGCGTCGCTGCGAGCACTGCCAGTTCGACGAGATTCTCGAGCCACAGCAAGGCGATTTCAGCGGGCGAGAAGAAGTCAAGAAGGTCGGCGCTCGCTAACGGTCCGATCGATAGTAGCAAGGTCACGAGCGCCACGGCGCCGAGCCGACGCCTGTCAAAGGCGCGCACCACTCGGCGGACGTAATCGTCATCGTCGCGCGTGCCTGGAAGGCGGATGTCGCCGAGCATGGGGATTCCGGACTTCGGTTGCGTAATGATTGTGCACCAAACGTACGATAGAGCAAGAGAACATCAGCGTGCCGCGTAATCCCAGGGGCCAAAGACGCCTTGCACGCAAAACGCAACGGCATCCGGACCATAACCTTCGGCGATGTATCCTTGTGCGACCATTGCATCACGTACGTGCGAATCCCCTGTATACCGGTGATTGGAATCCAGGCGATGATTCCATAGGCGAAACACAGGAAACAGCAACCCGTAGTAGTCAATATCGGTACTACGAGGGCAAACGCCGCTGTCCGTATCGGGCAGCGCGACGAAGAACGCCGCTTCGCTTTCCAACACAAAATCAGGAAAACGCGCACGCACTTCGTCGCATTCATCCTTCGAAGCGGAGAAAAAGTGCGAATCGCCCGAAGACGGCGGCATGTAATACCGGCACACCGGCGACGCTAATATGGCACCAGTTGCCACCGGCTTCGCGGAAGCGGTAACCGCGAAACCATTCCCCGTACGCTGCCACCCTTTCAGACGACCGCTGTCGAGCGCGTCGACGTCCGGCGCGGAGGCCGTGTAGAAATAGTGGTCAAGAGACGCGTTGTAATACTCAACCATTCCGACAGTTGTGATCGGCATGGGAAAGGGAGCGGTCTGCAACATGCCGGTGCGATAATCGCGCTGAGGCACGATCGCGCGTCCAACGGTCAAATCACGGTTGAGACCGTTTTCGCCATCGGTCGGCACGCTTGCGTAACTGAGCTCGTCGACGCCGGCGAAGTTGATCGAGCCGCCGTCGGTTGGCAAGAACCGCGCAGGAATTGCGACACCAGGCAGGAAGCAGCACCAGGCCTCCCATTCCGCCCAAGTACCCGTCGCGACGACGATCGACAAGTTCGCCGTCTGGTCGGTCGAGAGATCGGCTGGGAAGATGAACTGTTTCGTGACGCCTTCGTGGGTAGCGGTCAGCGTTAAGCCCGTGAAATGATGCTGACCGTTCAGCCCCTGCGTCTCGGTCAGCGTGATGTATTGAATTGAGCCGTCGAGATTCGAATAAATCTGCGAGACCCTGAACGACGGCGGCGCGCCCAGTGCGACAACGCTTGCGAACCCCATCCATACCGATATGACGATACGAATCAGTGCGGACGACACGTCGCTCTCCTCTGGATGAGATATCACGCTATTTGGCGGGCAGAAGCGCGTGATCGGCCACCCAATTGCCCACGCTTTCCCCCTGAATTCGACCGGCTTCGACGGCAAGCCGGAAGTGGTAGCCGACCAGAATTCGCGAAAGTCCGTTTTCGTCAGCGGCCTGCGTAAAGCTCGTATAACTGCGGATGATCGCCGGCAATGACGTGCTCGTATGCGAAAAGCTGATATCGTCGCGACCGAAGAAGCGTGACAACACCGCTCGCGCAGCGCCTCCCGCGGCGGAATGCGCGGAGTTGTAGTCGGGAATGGGCGGCGTCACGGGATGGAATGGCATCCACGCGAGATCCGGACTTGTGGCGTCATTGCCATCGGTGCCGGCAAGACGGATCGCTGTGACAGGTCGCCAGAAGTTGTAGTGGTACTTAGTTTCGAAGGACGCTAGGTAACCGTCCATTTCGGCGAGCTGCAGCAGGGCGAACAATCGCGCCAGCTCCCACCCATCGTAACTCCGCGTGAGTGCCACGGTGCGCGCGATACGGTTCCAGCCGAGCGGAGAATTCTCCCGCCAGAACAGCGCAATCTCGGATTCTTCTGCTGTTCGGTTCGAACCGAACATCGCGCCCCTCACTTTGACCTCGTTTAGGTCCGCCGCGTAAGCGAGCGAAGTCAGCGCATAGGGCGGCGGCGAGCGAAATTGCGAAGCGCTCGTCAGCACGAAAGGCTTCACGTTGCCCCACAACGGATCGCCAACGAATCCGTATGACGGATTGCCCGGCTGATCGAACGGAGGCGTGAACTGATAGTCGCCGGGCTGATTGCCCGGCGTGTACGGCACCTGCGCGCCGTCGGCGCCATCGTTCGCGCGATTGGCCAAGATCGCTTCGGCGCAATATCGCCCGAGCGCAATGCCCGCTTCTGCGCGCACGGAATCCTGTTCCTCCGCTAAAGCGGCTTCGTAGGCGGCGACGAACCGTGCCATCTGTGCCGGAAACACGGTCACCAGCACGTCGTGGGCCGCGGTCGCGACTGCAGTGGTCGGCGAAGCACCTGGCGCGAAGGCGTCGCACGCGTACGGTTGATAGCGGCGTTGAACCGCATTGAGTGAGTCATGCATCGCGACGAACGCCATCGCGTAGATGCGCGCCTCGCGATAAGGCGGGACGCCCGGTGGCCTGGCCGCTGCGAAAGCCACCATCGCTTCGGTCGCGATCGCGTTCCATTCGAGGACCGCTTCCGCGGTGCTCTTCTGCGGCTTTGCCGCTGCGCTCAGCGCGATGCTGAACACGACGACGGCTGCCAGCACTTGGTTCAATTGCAATGCGTTCCGATTCATCGTTGTCTCCCGTCGGTCGGCCTTCGAGCTGTATGTCGATGGCAACGCGCGAGAGGAGATTCCATCGGTCATCGAACCCGTTCAACCGTCGAACGACGAATCCGGCGGATCGCCGGACGAATGCGAAAAATCGAGAATGAATGCCACGCGATCCGATTCCGTATCGCCGGCCTCGGAGCGTCGTTTAACTCACCGCGCGCGCGCACGCCGTAACAATCTGCCGCCCGTCGCATTCGTCCTGCGTTTGACCGGAACCGTCGCTTTCCGCTTAACACCGACGTTCGAAATTTTTAATGTACATGCCCGGGGATCGCGACCGGTAAGCCGAAATAGGGTCGCCTCTCCGAATGCCGCATTCCTTTTTTTGAAGTAGACCGGGGAGATGCACATGGTCCCGAACAAGCTCGTCTTGATGTTGTTGGTCGCTGTTGCCGTCGCGCTGCCCCTGCATGCACGAGCAGGCAATCCAATCGAACCCAACGCCGGAAATTGGAAGACTTGGGTAATTTCGTCCGGTCGTGATTATCGTGTTCCACCGCCGCCCGGCGCAGCCGAAACACAGGCGGAGTTACGCCAGCTCGCGGAGCTAATCGCACGCAATGGCGCACAAGCGCAACAACAGATCACCTACTGGGATGCCGGTGCGCCCGCGTATCGCTGGATCGATCTGATCACCGCGCGGTTGACGGCCGGCGTTTCAACCACGACGTTCCCGCATCGCGTCTATACCTACGTGGCACTCGCGATGCACGATGCGACGATCGCGACGTGGGAATCGAAATACGCGTATAACCGGCCGCGACCGAGCGAACGCGATCACAAGCTGACGACGGCTGTGGCTGTTCCGGACAGTCCGTCGTATCCGTCTGAACACGCGGCGACTGCGCAGGCAGCCGCCGCGGTCCTTGCGTATTTCCTGCCAGCGGAAGCGCAATCGTTCCAGACGATGGCCGAACAAGCAGGCTGGTCGCGCGTGCTCGCGGGCGTTCAGTACCCTAGCGATTACTCGGCCGGGCTAGAGCTGGGACGCAAAGTCGCCGAGCAGGTGATCGCGAAAGCGAAGCTCGATGGCTCGGATGCGGTATGGACGGGCACGGTGCCGACGGGTCCATGCAAGTGGATTGGCACCAATCCAGCGCAAGTCACCTCCGCTAATTGGAAACCACTGCTGCTGAGTTCTCCGAGCGTATTTCGACCCGCTCCTCCGCCCGCATGCGACTCACCGCAAGTGGTGGCCGAACTCGCAACGGTGCACAACTTTCCGCGATCGGTTCCAGGAACATCCGTCATTTTCGCGACCAACTACAAAGCGTTCTACTGGCAAAGCCCCGAAGGCATCAATACGTGGCCATACCGCTACGCCGACAAGTGGATCGCCGAAGATCGACTCGATCAGAATCCGCCGCGAGTGGCCCGTGCTTATGCGCTAATCGCCGCGGTGTACTTCGACGCGTTCATCGCCAGCCACGACGGGAAGTTCACTTATTGGTACATCCGGCCGAGTCAGCTCGATCCGGGGATCACGCCGTTGTTTCCGGTACCGAATCACCCGAGCTATCCCGCGAATCACGCAACCTTCTCGACGGCGCGATCTGAAGTTCTCGCCTACCTGTTCCCGACACGCGCCGATTTCATTCGCGCCGTGGGCAAGGAAGGAGGTGAGTCACGGATTTGGGCCGGCATTCATTACCCGATGGACCTGGCTGCCGGCGTGCAACTTGGCAACTCCGTGGCGCAAGTGTTCATCTCACGTGCGCAGAGCGATGGCTCGCAGTGAGCTTCGGCGCTACGATAATCAACCAGCGTTGCCGCGAAGGCGCGTGGCCAGCCAATAAATCATGACGACGTGGCTGACGACTAGTAGCGGCACGTAGAAGACGAAGACCAGTGCGCTGGCGCCAAGCGCATACTGGAAGATTCCGGCGCTCATGCCCTGCACTTGCGACTGCGCCCAGTCCGCGAGGCCGACAATGTTGAAGATCCAGGCCGCGCCGATTGCCCCTGGCGTTCGATATCTCAGCATAACAACGACGACAAGCGCCAAAAGTCCGGAGAGCATGTCACCGTAGACGACTGCCGCAAGAGGATCCGGCGGGACTTCGGCAGATACTTGTCCCGGCAGCAAACCCACCAATGCCACGTAACGGAAAACGTGAAGCCACGTCAGCGGTATCAGGCGTTGCTCCAGCGTGAGCTCGGACATCATGGGGAGTACGTACCACTTCGCGATGAGCGCGAAAGCAATGAAACTAAGCGCTGATTGGATACCAAGAACGAGGAGTGGATTCATGGTGTAAGTGCCTCCAGTCGGCTGTTTGGTACAACGTGCATTGAGCGTATCCGGTCCCGGCGTGTGAAGCCGCGAAGGAGATCACGGTGACCAAACTCAACATCAGCGGCAAGCAGTACGACGTCAACCTGCCCGCAGATGCGCCTTTGCGGCAACGGGCAAACGGATACGACAGTTGCCGATAGGCGATCAGTTAAAAGCGTAACCGCGCCGCTAGGTTAGGTTCGGTGACGATGCCGTGCGGAGGTCCATCGCGCAAGGCAGCATGCGGCCGTTCGCCGCGCACCTCTCCCCCGAGATGACGATCGATTCGCGAGCCTTGCTGCGGCAAGGCATCGAAGCATCGCATCGCGGAAAGTTCAATGCGCTGCAAACCCTGGTCGCTGCCCAGGACGCCTACACGGTGGGCGCAGATGCGCCGGGCGCCGCGTTATGTGCCGCCGCGCTGCTGATGACCGGTCAGGCCATGAACAGGTATCGGCGGTTTGGCGAACATCTCGCGTCGCTCGCCGGTATGCGCGATGGATCGTTGACGTTCGAGGGGCGCAACGAGGATCTGCTGGCGCATGCGGGCCTGCTGGCCGGCATGCTGATGCTGGCGCCATCCGACCCGTATTGCGATCGCTGCGTCGAACGGATCATGCGCCTGCCCGAGCTGGAGCTCGACGTCAACCTCAAATTCGCTGCCGCTCGGCTCCTGCTGTTCTACGCCGAGCCGCGCGAGCAGCGCGAACTCGCCAATCGCATCAACGCGTTGATCGAGCCGTTGATCGACCGACCCGATTTGACGCCGCACCGACTCGGCCGCTGGCTCACCTTTCGGATCCGCACGTTGAACAAGGATCGAATCCAGCTCAAACGCGCAAAAGAGCGCGCGCTTGCGCTCGTGCAGCAGCATGCGGAGCCTGATGTCACGATCTGGCTCGCGATTTCGGAATTCGACGCCGCCCTTCCGCGCCGCGATTTTGTGCGCGCGGAGCGTGCGCTGACCACCATCGAGGCGATCCTCGACGGTACCAACCTCAACGACGTCCGGCGGTTCGAATGGCTGCACGGTCGCCTGGCGCTCGCGAAGGGCGAGGGCGACGCAGCGCTCTTGCACGCAAGACGTACGCGGAGGTATTCCGAAGACCTCGAAATCCCACCGCCGATGCTCGGCGTAACGGTCTCGCTGGAAGCGCAGGCCCGCGTGCTGACCGGCGATCTCGCGGGGGCACAAGCGTGCTTCAACGAAGCTGCGCGAATGGTAGCGGTGCTGAATGCAGAGGAAATGCGCGACATGATCCGGATGGTCGACGCTTACGAGGCGATATGGTTGGGAAGTCGGTCCGAGTGGTACCGGCGGGCTGGGATTGGTCACGATCAATCCGGCGACTGGCGGTATTACGGACGTCAATCCCCGCGTCGGTGGCACAGCGTCCGAAGTGAACACACTCGCGTTCTCCGGAACCGGCGCGCTCTATGGCGCGGCGACAAGTCTTTACACGGTCGACACGACGACCGGCGCGTTGACGCTTGTGGGGGCGCTGAATCCGCCGATCTTCGTGGGCGGCATGGCATTCGTCACTGCCGCGCCGCCCGCCGGACCGATCGTGTCGTTGACGCCGCCGAACTTTGCATTCGGCAGCCAGCAGATCGGCACAACGACTGTTGCGCAACCGCTGACGCTTCAGAACACGGGCACCGGCGTGCTCAATATCACAAGCATTGTTGCGTCCGGCGATTTCGCACAGACCAACACCTGCGGTGCTTCGCTCGCAGCATCGGCGAGTTGCACGATCAACGTGACGTTCACGCCGACAGCGGCCGGCGTGCGCAGCGGATCGGTGATCGTGACGTCGAATGCACCGGGCAGTCCGCACACATCGAGCTTGAGCGGCACCGGCATCACGACACCTCCGCCGCCGCCGTCAGTGCCATCGGCGCCGATTCCAACGCTTTCGCAGTGGGCGCTGATCGCGCTCGCGATATCCGTTGCGTATCTCGCTCTGGCGCGCTTCAACAAACGGGCGCGTTAAGACTCAGGCCGCTACTTCATCGGAATCGGAGTGGATCGATTGACGGCGATCGCGGTCACGCTGTTCTGCGGAGAGCCTTCGATCAATCGATCGGAGTAGGTGAGATAGACCAACGTGTTGCGCTTCTTGTCGACCATGCGCACGACACGAATCTTCTTGAACACCAGCGAAATACGTTCGGTGAAGATCTCCTCCTGTACCGGCAGCGATCCGGTGAACGTTATCGGACCGACCTGCTGGCAGTCGATGGACGCCTCCGACTTGTCTTCGGCAATACCCAAGGCGCCTTTGATGCCGCCGGTTTTGGCGCGCGAGACGTAGCACGTGACCCCACCGACATTCGGATCATCGTGGGCGTCAACGACGATCTTGTGGTCGGGTCCGATGAACTTGAAGACCGTATCGACTTCACCAATGGATTCGGCCCACGCGACGGAACCAAGCGGCATCAGCAAGAGTGCGACGAGTTTCTTCATGTCGCCTCGAACTAGACAACGCCCGTGTCGTGGACAATCTTGCCGCCCACCACAGTGAGGATCGGACGGGTCTCGCGCATATCCGCATCGCTCACGCTGAAGTAATCGCGATCAAGTACAACGAGGTCGGCGAGCTTACCCTCCTCAATCGAGCCGAGAACGTCCTCGCGATTGAGATACCAGGCGTTATCGCGCGTGTAGGCATGGAGCGCTTGCTGCCGCGTGATCTGTTGCCCAGGATTGATCTGTTGGCCGAGCACGTTGAGGCCGGTCGTCGCGTAGTGCATCGCGAACCACGGGTTATGCGGCGCGATGTGCACGCCGTCCTCGTGCATGCCGGCGTGGATGCCGCTCGCGAGGATCTGCGGGTAGAGCGGCCCGACCGGCAGGCCGTCCGTGCGTGGCACACCGTTCAACCAACGAAACCCGGACATCGACACGGCGCAGTTCAGAGCCTTGAGGCGCGCAAGCTGATCCGGCGTCGCAAAATCCGCGTGCTGCAAACCCCAACGCAGCTCCTTGATGCCGAATTCTCTGTCCATCGCCTCGTATGTCGCGACGACTTGCTCGATGTTCACGGAGCTTGTCGGCGTGCCGGCTTGCGCGTTTTCGTTCCGCCAGCGCCCCTTCGCAACGAGGCGCTGCGCCTCGTACCACACCGAGTAATCTGCGCTGGTCGGCAGCGCGAACGGCGCGGCCCACTCGCCGATTCCGCCGGTGCGCATCATGTCGTCGCCGAAGAACATGAACTGGTTCTTGAGCCGTTCGCGCAGCTCCGGCAGCTGGTGGTCGAGATCGCCGAGCGCGGCGATCAATCCCTGGTTGTGGAGGAAGTTGATCTGCAGCCGAATGAACGCCTTGTCCTCGCGGTGCAGCGCGAGCCACGCGTCGTACATCCGGAAGTGGTTGAGCGTGAAGAGCGCATCAGTCGGCTGCGGATCGAGCGAGGCCGGATCGAGCGTCCCCGTCGCCTTCGCTACGAGCGTCTGATCGAGATTCGTCGTGAGACCGATGCTGGCCGAGTACGCCATCGCATCTAGCGCACTGCGCTTCTTGTCCTCGAACGTCTGCCGGATGCGCAAGTGATAGAGCGCGCGGTTTGCGTGATTCACGCCCGCCAGGGTGACGAGCGAGCCGTCGGCGCCGACGACGCAGGGACCGGCGAGCGGCGACGTCGCAGTCTCGAAGAACTGCTTGCCGAGCGTGTTGGTGCGCGCGGGTCCGCCGCCGCCTTGATAGAGAAACACCGGCCGGTCCGGCACCGCCGAGTCGATCTCGGCAAGCGTGGGCAAACGCAGCTCGGCGAACATTCGAGGCGTCCCGGCGCCCATTGCGGTGATGAACTGACCCGGCGGCACGTCGCGACGGCGCGCCGCGAGTAACTCGAGCACTTCGGCAATGTTCGACGCGAGCTCCCACTGCGCAACGTGATAGCCGGGACGGTTAGCGAGGCTCACAAAGTGCGTGTGGCTTTCGATGAGACCCGGCACCACGGTGCGTCCGTGGAGATTGATGACGTTGGCGCCCCCACCCGGATTGGCGGCGCTTCCGACAGAGATGAAGCGGCCGTCGCGAATCGCAACGGCACTGACCACATCGTTGCGGTCGTTCATCGTGTGGATGCGACCGTTGACGAAAGTGAGCTCGGTACCGTCGCCGTCCTGCTGCTTTGCATACGTCGACCCGAGCGGCAGCGCGGCGGCAGCGCCGGCCGCGGCGCCGACCTTGAAGAAATTACGCCGTGAAACGTTGCTCATGATGGTGTCCTCCTGTGCTGTAACGCGTCCATCGCTCGTGTTCGTCGAGCTTTATAGATCAGTCGTTCGCCGCTTCGCGACAGTCCTTCTTTTCCTTCGCCAGCAGCGGCTTTACCGGCACGTCGACCCACGCGCCACTCTCCTTGCGCTCGAGCTTCGCGACGGAGTTCAGCGCAACCATCGTATAGCCGCCGGCTTGATTCTTGAATTCTTGTCGAGGTAGATCAGCAATGAGATCACGATTCGTTCCGCGATGGAACACGACCAACTCGCAATCACGGTTGGGCCCCTAAACGGCTTGTGTTCCTCGATCGCAAGCCGCCGGCCGGCGCCTTATAGTATTCTCCTATGAACGTTTGGCTCGTCGCCACGGGGCCGGACGGCCTCGTCTGCTCCAGGCGAGGACGAGCGATGCCCGAACCGTGGCTTCCACTCAGTATTCGATCGGCAGGCGGCCAAATCGACATCGTCTCTAGAGCGTACGCGTGCCGTAAGCATCCTTACAAGTTCTGCGGCTTCGCGTGCGAGTCGTAATGGTCTGTCGCCCATCGTATTCGTCCAACACTTCACCTGATCCGTCGCTTTCCGCTTAACAACAGCGTCGGAAATTCCTAGTATATGCATCGCTGGAGTCGCGACTCGCAGTGAGAAACATCGCATGGAGATTGACATGAAACTTCATCGCTCGCTTTGCGTTGTCTTCGCCGTCGCCGCAACGTTTCTACTGGCGCGGCCCGCCCTAGCCGATGCGGTGCTCGATTGGAACGACTTCGCTGTCACGGCGGTCTTGGCGTCGGGTCAACGACCGCCTGACGGCGCCCGCGCGATGGCCATGATGCACGTCGCGATATTCGATGCGATCAACGCGATCGAACAAAAATACCAACCGTACGCGTACTCGATCAAGGCCGCCAAAAGCACCTCGGCCGACGCCGCCGCCGCAGCCGCCGCCCAGACGGTGCTATCGAAGCTCTTTCCCGATCAGACGCAAACGATAGAGAGTGCATACGCCGCGTCGCTGGCGAAGATTTCCGACGGCGATGCCAAAACGGCCGGCGTCGCCCTCGGCCGCGACGTCGGATCGCAGTGCCTCGCGATGCGCGCGAACGATGGTGCGGGCGGCCCCGCGACTTACAAGCAGAAGGTCACGGCGGGTGTTTATGTTCCGACGGCTTTCGTCGTGAGCTCGGAATGGGTAAAAATCAAACCGTGGTTCATGCGGGAGACCACACAGTTTCGACCCGGTCCACCGCCGGCTCTGACGAGCGCGGTATGGTCCCGCGACTTCGAAGAGATCCGCACGATCGGTGCAAGAAACAGCACGGCACGTACGCGTGAGCAAACCGATGTCGCACGCTTCTGGACCGTCACCGGCGTAGCCAGCTGGAACCCGATCGTTCGCTCGCTTGCGAAATCGGCGAACCTGAGCCTCATCGAAAATGCCCGCTTATTCGCGCTCGTCAATATGGCGGCGTCCGACGCGTTCGTCGCGGTGTTCGACGCAAAGTATGCGTATGAATTTTGGCGGCCCGTGACGGCGATACGCTATGAATCGGATGCCGCCTGGCTTCCGCTCGTCGACACGCCGATGCACCCCGAATATCCATGCGCGCATTGCATCAGCGCCGCCGCTGTGGGCGCGGTGCTCGAGTCGCAATTCGGCAAGGGCACGATCCTCACTGTCACGATGACGAGCCCGACGGCACCGGGCGTCGCGCGAAGCTGGACACGGATCGCCGACTACGTGGAGGAAGTGAGTAACGCCCGCGTGTGGGGCGGCATCCACTATCGCAACTCGACGCAGGTCGGCGAGCAAATGGGCAGGACGATAGGCGAGTTCGCAGTGAAGAGTTTCATGAGACCGCTCGGTCAGTAGCGTTTCGCACGGCTGAGCAACGGCAGCGGTAGGTTCTAGAGCTTCATCAGCTCAAGGCGCGTGCGATTTCCTCGGTGGCAGTCTGCGCGTCCGGAACGAGACCGCGCATTTGCAGAAAACCGTGCACCATGCCGTCGGCGCAGATGTAGCGCGTCGCAACGGCCGCACTCTTCAGCCGTTCGCCATACGCTTTCGCTTCGTCGCGTAACGTATCGTATTCGGCGGCGATGATCAGAGCCGGCGGCAGACCGGAGAGATCCTGCGCGAAAATTGGCGAGACGCGCGGATCCCTGGCGTCACACCGATCGTTGCGGTAGGTCCGGTAATACCACGCCAAGTCGTCGCGAGGCACCAGGCATTCGGTGGACGGCATCGCGATGGATGGAAACGACAGCGTGAAGTCGACCACCGGCTGCAGCAATACCTGATAGCGGATCGCGACGTGCGGGTTCGAGCGCAAGCGCAGACAGGTGACCGCGGCGAGATTGCCTCCTGCACTTTCGCCGCACACGACGACCGGGCCCAGCGCGGCACCGAGGTCGACGGCGTGACTCGCCGCCCAGGTTGTTGCCGCCAGTGCATCGTCGTGCGCCGCAGGGAAGCCGTGTTCGGGGGCCAAACGGTAATCGATCGAAACCACCATGTGCCGAGTGACGCGCGCAAGGTTGCGGCAGAAGGCGTCGCTCTCTTCGATTCCGCCCTTCACGTACCCTCCCCCATGGAAGTACAGCATGATCGGAGGCGGCTCCGGGCCGTCGGACGCATAGATGCGCGCCGGAATCACACCGTCGATGCCGGGAATCGTCAACTCCTCGATGCGGCGTATCGAGACCGGTTCACCAGTCATCGCGGGTGTCCAGAGATCGCGGAACGCCTGACGAACCTCGGCGATTGGCAACGCCCACTGCGGCGCATTCGTATTCGCCAGCTTGGTTTCAATGAGTTGCTTCAATGCTGCGTTGAGTGCCATGGTGGTTGCCGGGTTGTGTCGTCTGGTTCGGAGAGATTAATCCGTTACGACGCTTTGATGACCGCCGCAATTTCCAACGGCCTCGACCGTCGGCCCCAGAAGCCGCCGCTTTCGAAGAGCGCCTCAATGGCCTTGTCGAGCCATCCGAGATCTTCGAGACAATCGAGAATCGTGTAGCGCCGCCGAATCAGGCGCGCACGGCGATAGTCTGCTGCCAGCTTGGACAGCGGAACGCCAAACTCTGCGGGGTGAGATGCCGCACCGCATCGCGAAAGCCACTGCTCCATCGTGACGGCCGGGATCAGCGTCGATTCGATTCGCTCGCGCAACGCCGGCCATGCTGCACCGAGTGCGCGCAAACGCGACGCCCGCGCTCCCGAGCGGGCCAGCTTGGCCGCCATTTCCGTTCGCGCGCTTTCGACAAGAAACGGTTCGGGAAATGACGCCTGGACCTCGGCTTCGATCACGCGATGGTCGAAGACGTCGTCCCAGTCGCCATGATTTATCGCAGTGGGCACGTCCTGCGCCAGGAACCATTCATACAGTGCGAGTATCGCGACGGCGCCGACGCCGACGCACGCACCATGCGCTGCGGGCTCGCCATCTACGGTAAGACGATCCATCTCCCAGACATGCGAGAGTTGATGTTCGCTCCCGCTAGCCGGACGCGAGTTCCCATGTGCCTGCATCGCGAAGCCCGATATCAGCAGGCCGTTCATCAATCCTCGCAGCGCTTCGATGTCGTGAGCTGCGATCCGGTCGGATCCGGAGAGCCATACCTTGACATTGTCTTGCACGAGCGCAAATGCCGTTGGGTCAAGTGATTCCTCGCCGACAGCATCGGCCAGTATCCAATCCGCGCCAGCGACCACTTTGCCGGCCAAGTCGCCGTATCCCCATGGCGCCATTCGTGCGGGTGCTTTCGCGATGACATCGATGTCAGCGACGATCGCGATAGGCGGCGCGCACGCGAGCGTGCGCTTGAAGCCCCCTTCGAGCATCGCCGCGCCGGACGCGGCATAACCGTCCATCGATGCCGCCGTTGGGACGCTCACGTAGGGAAGGCCCGCTACGTGAGCGGCATATTTCGTCACGTCGTTGATGACGCCAGCCCCCACCGCGATCGGAAGCGCGCGTTTAGCTTTGAGGCGCGCGCCGACATCGCGGGCGGTCTCCGCACGCGGCTTGAGCCGAGGAATCTCAGCGAGCGCGATCGGCTCTTCAGTCGCTATGCCGGCGGAGCGCAGCACCGTGAGCACACGATTGCCCGCGGCTGCCATCGTGTCGGGATCGGCGACGAGCTGACATGCGCCTGTGTATCCAAGCGAGCGCAAGACATGAGGCAGGCGCGTGATTGCGTCCGGATCTACGACGACCGATCGCGTGACGGACGCGCTACGGACCGCGTGCTCCAACACCGTCTCGGATTCGCGCATCAAGCGCCTTGCAGACACTGCAACAGCTCGTCGTGGATCAGGCCATTTGAAGCGATCCGCTCGAGGTCGTCGTCGATCGCGTCACGGCCGTCGAAACGCGTCACCCGTCCGCCCGCCGCACGCACCAGCGGCATCGCGGCAGCGTGCGAGACGACGTCGGCCTTCAACGATACGAACGCATCGAGCTGGCCGTCGGCAACGAGCGTCATCTCGAGACCGCCAGAGACGATGATGCGCACGCCGCGCGCTGTGTTTCCGAGTCGTCGCACGGCTTCGGCGGTGCGCGCGACGTCTCGCTCGCTGAAATGCGACGTGAGCACGATCGAGACGACCGCATCGGACAGCGATCGGCGCGCGGAGACCTCCGCATTGCGCCCGTTGATCGTCGCGATGCCACCGTCCGCATAGCATCCGAGCAGATCGACGCCGGGCGCGTGAACGACGCCAACGCGCGTTCGCGCGCCCTCCTGATACGCCATCGTCACGGAGAACCAAGGCAATCCCGCCGCGTAGTTCACCGTGCCGTCCAGAGGATCGACAAGCCAGCGGGCATCGCCCTCCCCTCCGCTCGAGCCCGCTTCTTCCGAAACGATCGCGGCGTCGGGCGTCAGTGCGCGAATGCCGTCGAGCACGATCCGTTCGGACGCCAGATCCGCTTCGGTCACGACGTCGCGCAATTCCTTGCGGCTGACGTCGATCGCGCGACCATGCATCGCGCTCAATGTTTCGGCGGCACGTTCCGCGATCGACTCGGCGCCGCGCAGGATTTTGGCATAGCGCGACGCCGTCATCGGTGTACCCCCACGCTTGCGGCTGTCGCCGCTGCGCTGCCCCCATAGGGGGAGTAATTCGCGCCGCGGGGCAGTGACGCGAGCAGCCGGCGAGGGGCCCCGCAACGCGGGGATCGACGGCCAATGCGAGTCGTCACATGAGGCCGACTGTTGTTGCAACGATTCTCGTCGCAGATCCAAAGAGGGCGAGGCCCTGCAGCGCTCATGCTTGTCCAGGGTATTCGGGCGGAAGCTCGAATTCGCGTGCTGGACCGAAATCTCCAATTGGCACGACATGGCTGACCATGCCGACCCCAGCGCGGTAAACGTGAAGGGCGAAGCCGGGTGGCTCAAGGGCCCATCGAGTTGGCTCGCTTTCGCGCAAGTCGAGCACGACTTGATGCGCCGTGCTCGGCGCGACGAAGCCGATCGTGCCAGCCCAACGCACCACGATGGGCCGGTGATAGTGGCCCGTGGCGATCCGCTCGATTTCTGGATGTCGCGCGATCAGATCGGCAAACGACGGCGACGTTCTGCACATCATCGGATCCATCGCCGGCACACCGGTCTTGAATGGCGGATGGTGCATGAACACGAGAGTCGGTCTTCCATCAGCGTTCTTTAGCGCTCGCGCGAACCAGGCTTCCCGCGCCTCGCAGATTTCGCCGCCCGTTTCCCCCGCTATGACCGTGTCGAGCGCGATCAGGCGCACCGGAAAATCATCGATGACGTACTGAAAGAATTCCGGATCCTGCTCGAGATAGCGATGCCGCGCACCAAGTGACGATCGCATCACTTCACGCCGATCATGATTGCCTGGAATGACGAACACGGGCATCGGCAATTGCGCGAGTGCGTTTGCAATTTCCTGATATTCATCTTGCAGACCGCAATCTGCGAGATCACCCGTCGCGATCACGCAATTGGGCGCGGGATCGAGGTGAGCGATGGCCACAACAGCATTTCGCAGCATCGCATTGGTGTCGATCCCGCCATAGGCCAGGACACCGGGCGGCCGGACGTGGAAGTCCGTGATCTGCGCGATGATCATGTCACTTCATCAAATCGGCCGTTTCCTTGAGCAGCCGGTCGTAGCCTGCTTTCGGCTCGATCTCGCCACGCATGATCCCGGTAATGATTTCGCGCTGCGCCCGCCAGGTGCGAACGGAATTGCCGCCCGGATAGCCCTGCCACGGGACCGACCGATCGACCTGCAGCGATACGGTGCGAAAGTTCGGGTTCTTGTCGTAGAAGGGACCGAGGAATTCGGGTCCCGTCGCGCGCAAGTTGGTGGGCAGATAGCCCGTCGACTCGACGACGATCTTCTGCGCCTCCGGTCCCGTCACGAACTTGAGAAACTCCCACGCAGCCTTCTGCTTTTTCGCATCTTGCGTGGTGATGATCGCCGCATTGCCGCCGGTCGGGAGGCCACCCTTGGCTTTGTTGTCGATCGGAAAGACCGCGGTCTTCAGCGTGAATTTGTCGCCGATGAGATCAGTAACTTGGCGCAAGCGCGCCGGTGTATCGAAGAAGATGCCGATCTTTCCGGCGATGAACTGCTGGCGGGATTGATCCCAATCGATCAGCGGCATGCCCTCTTCGGAAACGAACCGGCGGAATCGTTGCAATGTCTGCACCCCGATGTCGGGCCCGCCGAGCGGCACGCGATCACCGTCAACGACCGTGCCCCCCGCTTGCGTGATCATCGCGTGATAGAGCCACACGTCCGGCCAGTCATGGACGTTGTAGGCGAGGCCTGCAACGTCGGACGAACCTGCCTTGATCTTCGCGGCGAGCGCCATCACCGCGTCCCAATTGTCAGGCATCTTCTCGGGATCGCCGCCCGCTTTCTTCACGAGCTCGACGTTGTAATACATGATCGGCGACGACGCGTTGAACGGCAGCCCGTACAGCTTGCCGTCGACTCTTCCGAGCGCAACGATCCGATCGGAATAATTTTTCGCGCGAAACTCCTTGCCGTCCGCCGCAAGCAACGGATCGAGATCGACGATCTGATTCCGCTTGGCGAGCGTGCGTGCCAACTCCGACAGCAAATGAAAGCCGGAGTAGTAGACGTCCGGCAATTGGTTGGTGACCGCTTGCCGCATCATCGTCTGATGCCCGTCGTCGTACGTGGGCGCCGGCGCGCGGAACGCGATCTTGATATCCGGATGGCGCTTCATGAACTCCTGCGCGATCGGCTCGTGGAACTTGGCGAACGCCGGGAACGCATAGAGCACGTCGAGCGTCACTTGTTGTGCGCGAGCGCTCGATGTCGCAAGCGTGCCGGCGACCACGAGCGAGCTCAATAGCAGGCCTAGTCTCTTCATCCGATCCCTCCTATGTGTTATGGAAACGAACTGCTGCAAACTACTTGATCCCCGTCATCGTGATGCCTTCGATGAAACGACGGCGAGCGATCAAAAACGCGATCACCAGGGGCGCCGTGAGCACCGTGGCGGCTGCGGTCAGCGCGCCATAATTCGAGCCGGTCTCCGCATCGGCGAAAAACATCATGCCGAGTGGCGGCGTCGCGAGATGCGTGTCGGAAATGACGATCAGCGGCCAGTACAGGTCGTTCCAATGCGCGACGATAGAAAAGACCGAGAACGCAGCGATCGCCGGCCATGCGCTGGGCACGACAATCAGCCAAACGATCTCGAATTCGCTCATGCCGTCGAGCCTTGCTGCATGAATGATCTCGTCCGGGTAGCCCTTGAAGAATTGCCGGAACAGGAAGATCGCGAAGACCGACAGGAAGAACGGCATCATGATCGCGAAGTACGTGTTCAGAAGACCGAGCTGCGCGAGGCCCATGTAAAGCGGCAGCGCCGGCACCTGGATCGGAATGCAAAGACCCATCAGCACCAGCGCGAAGAGCGCTGTCCGGCCCGGAAAGCGCAACTTGGCGAGCGCGTAGGCGCACGGAACGGCGACGAGCAGTTGAATCAGCAGAATTCCCGCGCAGACGATGACGCCGTTCGCCGCGAAGCGCAAAAGCGGCACCTTCTGCAACGCGAATCCGTAGTTCTCCATGGCATTGAAATGCTTCGGCCACAGACTGAAGTCGACGGCGAAGATTTCCGCCGGTGATTTGATCGACGTAATCAGCATCCATACGAACGGCAGCAGGATGAACGCTGCGCCCACGATCAGGATGCCGTGCACGACGAAAAGCGTTGCGGCGCGTCGTGCGAGCGCTCCGATCGGCGTGATCGGTCGTGCGGACGGCGAGGGCAACGTCAGCGTCGGGTCCATCAGTAATGCACGCGACGTTCGAGCACGAACGTCTGCAGAATCGAGAAGAGCAGGACGAACGCCAGAAAGATGAGCGTCAGCGCCGCGGCATAGCCCATGTGGAAATATTGGTAGCCTTCGAGGTAAATCGCATACAGCAGGACCTCGGACGAGCCCATCGGCCCGCCCCGTGTCATGACGGCGACCGTATCGAACACCTTGAACGCCGTGATCGACGTCGTGATGATGACGAACATCGTCGTCGGTCCGAGCAGCGG
>DASXSP010000010.1:0-6350 GCA_036505865.1 Casimicrobiaceae bacterium | reverse complement strand
AGGCGATCAAGCGGCGCGTCGCGATCGAAAACCCCGAGCTGGTGCAGCGCTGCGTCGCGGCCGGCCAGTCGGTCGTGCTGTTGACCGCGCACTATGGAAATTGGGAGTGGCTATTGCTTGCCGCCGGCGTACATTTCGGGATCGAGATCGACGTCGTCTACCAACCGCAGCGAGTGGCCGCGTTCGATGCGTTTTTGCGCGAGGCTCGGTGCCGCTTCGGAAGCCGGCTCATTCCGCGCAACGAGTTCATCTACGATCTTTTGAGCCGTGCCGAGCAGGTCCGTGCGTACGCGTTGATCGCCGATCAAACGCCGAAGCACAAAAACGACCCGCGACATTGGACACGCTTCCTCAATCAGGACACCGCGTTTTTCGTCGGAGCGGGCAAGATCGCGAAGTTTCTCGACGCCAAGGTGCTATACGTCAAGATGCGCCGCGTCGGCCGCGGCTACTATTCCGTGCATCTCTCCGTCATTGCGGAACCGCCGTACGACGAGGTCGAAGACGTGCAGATCGTCGAACGGTACGCGCGGAACCTGGAACACGACATTCGCGAAAGTCCGTGGGATTGGCTGTGGCTGCAGAAGAAATGGAAGATCAAGCGCCCGACCGCTTCCGCTGAGCCGACGGCGAAGCGCGCGGCCGCTCGTTAGACGCGGACTACCGAAGCGCCGCACCGTTGGCGCTATACGGCAGGTTCTGCCACCGAACACCGATCGGCACGCACGCGGCCAAAAGCAACACGAGCGCGAGGCAAACGATTCTTTTCACATGTCCTCCATGGACCCGCGCGAACCCTCGCGAGTCACAGCGACGACTCTACGCCTTCCACTACATTCCGCGTTGATTGCGCAAGGCTGTCGCGCTGAATTCCGATGCGGCGTTGTAACGGCGCCATAGCGCAACGGTCGCGACATATTCGTCGGGTACCGATGCAGGAAACAACACGAAGTCGCGCGGGTGATAAGGCGGAGGCCCATCGATGAGCTGCAATGCCGGCTCCGTAGCGATATCGAGCCGCCCAAACGGCGCCGACATTGCATCCCCGGTGGCCTTGGCAAGCGCCTCCTTGCATGTCCACAGGCGAAGAATCCGTCGACGAATCGCGTCGTCAGTTGCGGGAAGGGCCGCCCGTTCGCGATCGGTCAGGATTCTGCGCGCAAGTCGCGGTGAGTGGATGACGCGGTCAGCGCGCTCAATATCGACGCCGATCCGACTTTCGCGCGAAACGCCGATCAACGCCATGTCCGTCGTATGCGACACGTTGAAATCGATGCCGGCCGCTGCGTCGAGTTGCGGGCGCCCGTGCGCACCCCGTTCGATCATCACACTTTGCGGCGTAATGCCAATTGTTTGTGCGAGCACCCATCGGAGCGCCGCGCGTCCGATCAGATAGCGCGTGCGCAGCGCGTCATGGCCGAACCGTTGCATCCGCGCCCGCTCATCGCGCGATAGCCAATCGATGAGACCGGCGTTTCCAGGTTGAGGTGCGAGCGAACACGACCACAGCGTCGTATTGAAGAGCGACGCAACGCGCACCGGTGTCACAAACGACGCTGTACGACCGCCGGCAGTCACGTTGCAAACGCCGATACCATTAAATACTATGTCGGCAATCTATCGACGCCGAAACCCATGGTCGATCAATCCCGGACGAGCAAGCCGTTGACGAAAACAGCAAGCCGGCGCGCGGCGTCCGCTCGAACCGCAACGCCGGAGCTGCTGGTATCGTCGGCGCATCTTGTCTCGGAGAAGAGCGGCGAGCTGTCCGAATTCGAGTTCGGACTGATCATCGCCGGTCACGCCTTCAATCGCTGGGTCGTGCGCTGCATGGCGGCCGCCGGAATCAAGGATTTGACGACGCTCGACGTGCTCTTGCTGCACCACGTCAATCATCGTGCGCGCGAGAAGAAGCTCGGCGACATCAGCTTCATGCTGAACATCGAGGACACGCACGTCGTTTCGTATTCGCTCAAAAAGCTGGTGTCGCTTGGCGTCATCAAGTCGGAGAAGCGCGGCAAGGAGGTCGTATTTTTCACGACGACCAAAGGTCAGGAATATATCCAACGCTACCGCGAGATACGCGAAGCCTGCCTTGTTTCGAGTCTCCGCGCCGATGTCGCGGAGAACGTCGAGCTGGGTGAGCTCGCGCGTTTTCTGCGGGCGCTCTCGGGACTTTACGATCAGGCTGCACGTTCCGCGACGTCGCTTTGAGGGACTCGGTCACGGCGTTTCCAGGATCGCGATTCGCTGACCCTCCGTGACGGGGTCGCCCTCGGCGACCAGCAGTTTGATGATTTTGCCTTCCGCCGGCGCAACAACCGGAATTTCCATCTTCATGATTTCAACGAACACGATCGGCGCATCGCGAGCCACATGCTGCCCTTCGCCGTGCTCGATTCTGGAGACTATACCCGCGGCCTCGGTCTCTACGGCTATCTCGGTCATCGTCAGCTACGACGGCGTTGATAGCGCCTTGACCTCGACGCCGGCACGTTCCAGCTCCGTCCGGATGCGCTTCGCGAATGCAAGCGCATTCGGTTGATCGCCGTGAATGCACAATGTATCGGCGCGAACGCGAACGTCGTTGCCATCCACCGATCGCACAATGCCTTCGGTCACCATACGTTTCACTTGCGCGACCGACTGTTCCGTGTCTTCGATCATCGCGTTCGGCTGGCTCCTCGGCGTGAGCGAGCCGTCATCCTGGTAGGTTCGATCGGCGAACACTTCGTTTGCCGCGCGTAGCCCGACATCCTCGGCTGCTTCGATCATGGCGCTGCCGGCAAGGCCGAACATGATCAATCGAGGATCGAAATCGTGCACCGCCTTGGCGATGGCGTTTGCAAGCCGTTGATCCTTTGCCGCCATGTTGTAGAGCGCGCCATGCGCCTTGACATGGGTCAATCGTCCTCCCAACGCTTGCGCGAAACCCGCGACAGCGCCGATCTGATAAATCACAATGTCGTAGGCTTCGCTTGCGCTCATCGCAATCGTCCGTCGCCCGAAACCCTGGAGGTCGGGAAACCCCGGATGCGCACCGACGGCAACGCCTTTAGCGAGCGCCGCTTTGACCGTTTTGTGGATCGTCGGCGGATCACCGGCGTGAAAACCGCACGCAATATTTGCCGAATTGACGAAGTCGAGTATGGCGATGTCGTTGCCCATCGTGTAGGCGCCGAAGCTCTCGCCCATGTCGCAATTGAAGTCGATGCGCGCCATCACGATGCCTGCTTCAGCTGCGAAACCTTTTGCAACACCTGCGCAAAGTCATTTTGTCGCGCGAGATAGAGTCGTTGCGCGTGGTCGAGCGCAATCAATTCGAAGCGTACTTTTTGTCCGGGCATCATTTGCGCGAGAAGCGGGAGATCGACGCTCGCGACCTGCGCGATTTTCGGATAGCCGCCGATCGTTTGACAGTCCGCCATCAGAATAATCGGATTGCCGTCCGGCGGCACTTGGACCGTGCCGAACGAAACGCCTTCCGAGATCATTTCGATCGCCTCTCGCGGCGCGAGTTTCTCACCTTGGAGCCGATATCCCATCCGGTCGGAATTCGGCGTGATGACGAATTCTGAATCGAGGAACTGTCGTTGCGCGGGTTCGGCGAATGCATTCCACTGCGGACCTGCAACGACACGTACGGATTGCGCGGCGCTCGCATCAGGAAGGCTTCGCGAAATAGACGGAAATGGCGGTGCGACAAACGGATCGTCGCATACGCCGAGCGTTCGCGCCAACGAGCGATAGTGGCTTGCCGCATCGCCTTGGCCAATCGCGATGATGTCATCCTTTCGTAGCGCCCGCCCTTGGAAACCGCCAAAACCGCCGCGCAGGTACGTGCTCTTGCTTTCCATGATCGGCGCGACATCGTAGCCGCCATTGATTGCTAGATAGGCCCGACAACCCGATCGCCGGCGGACGAACTCGAGTTGACTTCCCGCTCGCAACAGTACCGGCTTGTTCATCGGTACTTCGTACTCGCCGATCTGCGGCGACAAATCGGCGCCGCAGACCGCAATCAATGCCGTGTCATCGAACACGAGGCGTGGTCCGATCAGCGTCATTTCGAGCGTGGCTTCTGTTTCGGGATTGCCGACAAGCATATTGGCGACACGATGCGACCACTCATCCATCACGCCGTCAACGATCACGCCATACCGTTGATAACCGAAACGTCCCAGGTCTTGCAATGTCGACAACGCCCCCGGTTTGACGACGTGGACGTTCATGGCCGTTGCTGCATGGCGTTGAACCGGTTCACGGTGATCGGCACGAATCGAACCTTGTCGCCCGGTTGCAGCAGGCACGGTGGATCGGCTTCGGGCGCGAACAACCTGAGCGGCGTGCGGCCGATAATGTTCCATCCGCCCGGCGTCTCCATCGAGTAGATTGCGCTTTGCTCGCGCGCGATGGCGACGCTGCCTGCAGGAACTTTCGTGCGCGGCGTCGCACGTCTTGGCATCGCGAGTCGCGGGTCGAGACCGCCGAGGAAGGGAAACCCGGGCGCAAAGCCCAGCACATACACTTGATGCGGCGAAGCAGCATGAAGCTCGACGACCCGCTGCGGCGTCAAGTTGCATTGAGCGGCGACCTCATCCAGATCGGGCCCGAATTCGCCGCCGTAGCAGATCGGCATTTCGACGACGCGCGTGCCGGTGTCGGTCCGTGCGATGCCATGGGCAAGAATACCCTCGATTGACCGGCACAAGCGCTGGTAGGGCGATTCAACGGAATGACCATCGCGAACCCGTTCGGGACGATAGTGAACGGCGACGGTCGTAAACGAGGGCACGACATCGACGACGCCCTCGATCGGATGCGCCAACAAATACTGGGCGACGGAGCGAACCTGCGCATTGATCTCGGGATCGACGCGCGAATCGAATTCGACGATGAGGCAACGATCGCCCATCGGCGCGAAAGTAGGGTCCGAGACGACTTTCATCATCATTCCACTTCCGTCGAGGGCCGGACACGAAAGTCGTCTCGGACCCTACTTTCGCGGTAATGCAAACGTGGAAAAATCCGAGTTGACACAAAGTATCGGCAGTTTCTTGACATATTATTTATAGCTTGTAGCATTTGCAACGCTTAGGAGTCCGCTTTCCTCTCGAGGAGATTTGCCATGTCCCAAAATCGTTTGCATTTCGCGGCGCGCGCATTCGCTGCCATTTTGCCGTTCGCTCTGTGCGGTTTGGCGAACGCGCAAACGAAGTGGGACATGCCTACTGCGTATCCGCCGAGCAACTACCATACGGAAAACATTGCGCAGTTTGCTTCCGATGTGGACGCGGCGACGGGCGGCAAGCTCAAGATCACCGTGCATAACAATGCGTCGCTGTTCAAGGCAACCGAGATCAAGCGCGCGGTGCAAAGCGGCCAAGCCCAAATCGGCGAAATCCTGCTCTCCAACTATTCGAACGAGGATCCGATATTCGGAATCGACTCGGTTCCGTTTCTCGCGACGAGCTTTGCCGACGGAGAAAAGCTCTGGAAGGCGTCGCGCAAGACGGTCGAGGATCATTTCGCGAAGCAGGGGCTCAAGGTTCTCTATGCGGTCCCGTGGCCGCCGCAAGGGATCTACAGCAGCAAGCCGCTCAACACGATCGCCGACATGAAGGGTCTCAAGATGCGCACGTACAACCCGGCGACGTCGAGAATCGCCGAGCTTGCCGGCGCGCAACCGGTGACGATTCAGGCGGCGGAGCTCGCGCAGGCGATGGCCACGGGCGCCGTCAACGCGAACATGACGTCCGCCGCAACGGGCTACGATTCCAAAGCGTGGGAGCAGGTGAAGCTTTTCTACGACGCGCAGGCATGGCTGCCGAAGAACGTCGTGTTCGTCAATCAAAAAGCGTTCGATGCGCTGGACAAAGCGCAGCAAGACGCCGTGCTCAAGGCGGCGGCAGCTGCCGAGGCGCGTGGCTGGAAGATCGCCAAGGAAAAGACCGAGTGGTACGTCGATCAGCTCAAAAAGAATGGGATGACGGTCGCGCCGCCTCCGCCTACGCTGACGACCGACTTGAAGAAGGTCGGCGAAACGATGACGTCGGAATGGACTAAGCAAGCCGGACCCGAAGGCCAAGCGATCGTCGACACTTATAAGAAGATGTGATCGTTGATCGCTGTGCGCCGCGCATTTGACGCGCTCTACGACGCCGCCGCTTATTTGGCGGCGTTGTTGTTAATCGGCACACTGGTGTCGATCCTGCTCGGGATCTTCGGGCGTCTGTTCGACTTCCAGGTGCGGGGCTCCGACGCCTATGCCGGGTATTTGATGGCGGGCAGCGGTTTTCTCGCGCTGGCGCACACACTGAAACGCGGTGAGCACATCCGCGTCACCGTGG
>DASXSP010000009.1:0-13608 GCA_036505865.1 Casimicrobiaceae bacterium | reverse complement strand
TGAACGGCGCCGCCATCAGCACGGAGATGCCTCGGCGCTCACACTCGGGCATGAACGTTTCGACCGCGGTATGATCGAGCAGCGTGTAGCGCCCTGCCAGCATGAAGCTGCCACCGCCGGTTCACATCGTGGATCAACACGATGTCGACTGCATTCGTGCCGAGCCGCTGCAGGCTGTGCTCGAGCGAGCGCATCGTGCCGTCGTAGCCAAAATCGAACGAGACTTCGAAAGACGCCTTGCCACTGCTCACGCCCGGCGCGACGCCTCCATTGATCGGCCTCATCAGGCGTCCGACCTTCGTGGAAATCACGACCGATCTGCGGTCGATTGTACGAAGGCACGCGCCGAAGCGGTGCTCGGCCAAACCAAGACCGTAGAACGGCGCCGTGTCGAAGTATCGCAAACCGGCGCCATGCAGATGCGCGAATGCGCCCGCGACGGACGCATCCGTATCCTCGCGCGCAAGGCTGCCGAACGGTGCCGTGCCCACACCGAGCAATGAGACCGCGACATCGCGCCGACCAATGCGTCGTAGCGCGGCGGGATCGAAGCTCATGGCGACCGGCGGGCGCGGCGACTCGCCATGTTATGGATGTGAACATGTCCGCCTGGAGCGATATCGGCGGTTGCCACACCGATGCATTCACCGTATTTGCGAATCGGCGCTCCCATCGATACGGCATGCCGCGCAAACTTGTGTCCCAACGGAATCGCCTCGCAGAGCGTGATGCGATGTACAGCGCCGCCACTGCGCACATTGACGGTGTCACCGACTCCGAGATCCCGCAGCGCAACCGCAACATCGTCGTCGGGATGGATCACGAGGGCGTCCCAACGCGCGGCCTGCGCGGCCGTTTCGACCTGTTCGGAAATCACGCTTTCGGCAGGCGGACTTTCACACCCGCCCCCTCCTCGCGCAATTTCAATAGCGCGCCCACGTCATGGTCGTGCAATCCACGCTTTAGACCGTCGTCCAGGCTCGCGAGTGCTGCATGACCGACAGGCGCCGAGACGCCCAATGCCTCGACCATCTGCAAGGCCAGCCGACAATCCTTATACGCGAGCTTCATCATGAAACCGGGCTTGAAATCGCCTGCGAGCGGCCGCTTCGGCAAAGCGATCGCGAGCGCATTGTTCCAAGCCATCGTGGTGCGAAACACGCTCATCATCGTTTCAAGCGTCAATCCTGATCTAACGCCGGCTACCAACGCCTCGATCGACGCTTCCGATACCGCGGTGGCAAGCAGATTGTTGATCAGCTTCATCGTCTGCCCCGCACCCAGCTCGCCGCAGTAGAAGAAATCGGTCCCCATGCAATCGAGCACCGGGCGACAGCGGGCAACGATGTCGGGCGCACCGCCGACCATGAGCGTCAAAGTCCCTGCCACCGCGGCGTCCGCCGTCTTGCCTACCGGGCTGTCGATCATCGCGGCCCCCTTCGCCGCGATCGCTGAGCCGACCTTTCGCGTCGTACCCGGATCGATGGTGCTCATGTCGATATAAATCGCTCCGGGCTTGATGCCTGCGACGATGCCGTCGGGTCCGATTGCCACGCGTTCGACGTCAGGCGCGTCGGGCAGCATCGTGATGACGATCTCGCTGCCGGCCGCAACGTCGCTAGGTGCAGTTGCTGCCGTGGCGCCGTCGGCGATCAACGCCGCGACCGCCGCTGGTTGAACGTCTGCGACGATCAGCCGATGACCTTTGGCAAGAATGTTGCGCGCCATGGGAGCACCCATGGTGCCGAGCCCGATGAAGCCGACGATCATTTTGTTTCTTTCATATAAGGGCGGTGCGATCAGGAATGCTCGCGCCAGCGCTGCATTTCCCACACCGGCTGACCACGCAGATCCTTCGCGTCGCGCGCTTCGAACTGCGCGGCGTCCGGCTTGCGGCCGTTCTTTTCGTAGGCTGCGCGAACCGAGGGCGCCGCGAGGGCAAAACCATCACGAACCTGCGACCAGGCGAGCGGCTTCGGAATCATGCGGCCCTCGACCATGAACTTCGATGTCTCGAGCAAGGCCTGCGCATCGCCTTCGGTCGGCCAGCACCAACCGCGCTGGAACAGCACCTCGTCGCCGACGACCTTCGCGCCGAGCTTGGGATCGAGCTCCCAATATTTTTGCGACAGTTGCGAGACTTGGCCTGGATCCATAGGCGAGAGTTTCGCGATCGCGTCCTGCTGCGCCAGCACGAACGCGGTCACGATCGCCGGGTCGTTCTTGATGATGTTGGGGCCGCCGATCCAGAACGATCGGTGCAAGTAATAGCCATCGGGATAGAACGGCGATTTTTTCACCGACGGCAGAAGGATTCCCGCGCCCTCACCCTCCGGCCCTTTGTAGTGGCTTTCGGTGTAGCCGAACGAGTTCATGATGCCGACCGTGCCGATCTCGGCGTTGGCCTTGAGGAACGCCGGGTAGATCAGAACGGCCGCGTCCATCCCGGTCGGGATCGTCGCCGCCTGCGCCTGCGTGGGCGTGTTGACGATGTTGATGTTGAACGCGCGGGGATCCGGATTTCCCAGCTCGAACCGCAACCATTGCGACAACACGTTATAGGGATCACCGCCGAGCAATGCGCCGACTGTTTTGCCCTTCAGGTCAGCGATGTTGCGGATCGGCGAATCCTTGCGTGTCGCGAGCACGAACCGGAAATGTCCCTCGCCCACTGTGATCAATTGGATCGGCTGGTTCTGTCCGATCAGCCGCACGATCGGCGTGTTTCCCCACATGCCGAAATCGAGATTGCCCGAGACGAATGCCTCGACCATCGGCAGCGCCGACGGATAGTCGCGGTAGTCGATCGTGAGATCGTATCCGGCCTCCGAGGCGAAGCGCTCGAAGGTCTTGTTCGCGATCATGTACTGCGTGACGGGTGAATTGCCCGCGGCCCACGGCTGCCGCCCGACCGACACCTTGAGCGCCTTGCGGCTCTGTCCGCGCACAATCGCAGGCGCCGCAAACGTCAGTGACGCGACACCCGCCGCGGTCATGAAGCGACGCCGCGACGCCCGTTTGCTATCGTTTTCGATCGTCATTTCTTCCTCCTAGGTGTGACGTTCAAGTGACGGTCGCGCGATACGCTTCGTCACGGATCAGGCCCCAGATGTGCTGGCTCAGCGCCTGGAATTGCGAATGGGCACGCGTTGCGTCGCCGCGCGGACGCTGCAGCGGCACGTCGATCACCGCCTTGAGGCGTCCTGGGTGCGTCGTCATCACCGCGACCCGATCTGCGAGGAACACGGCCTCGTCGATCGCATGTGTGATGAACACGACCGTGCGCCGCTCGGCGGCGGGACGATCCTGTCCCCAAATGCGCAACAGCTCCTCCTGCAGGATGATCCGCGTCTGTGCGTCGAGCGCGGCAAGCGGCTCGTCCATAAGCAGCACGTCCGGGTCATTCGCCATTAGGCGCGCGAGCGCCACACGCTGCCGCATGCCGCCCGATAGTTGGTGCGGATATTTGCTTTCGGAACCCGATAGACCGACTAGCTCGATGTGACTTCGCACACGACGTTCGCGCGCTGGTGCGTCAAGCCCATCTCCGGCCGGTCCGTGTCGCAGCCCAAACTCGACGTTGCCCCACACCGTATGCCAGGGAAACAACGCGTAGTCCTGGAACATCACGCCGCGCTCGGGCCCGGGGCCGGTAATCGGCCGGCCATTGAGCGATACGGTTCCGTTCGTGGGCAGCTCCAGCCCGGCCAGCATATTGAGCACCGTTGTCTTCCCGCAGCCCGAAGGCCCGACGATTACAAGGAACTCGCCCTGCGCAACGTCGAGCGTGAAGTCCTGCACCGCAACCGTTTGCGCAGCACCGGCGACTTCGAAGCGTTTGCCGATGTGGTCGAGCCGAAGCTTGATAGGACCGCTCATCGCGCGCTCCATGGCATCAAGGAGCGCAGTCCCGCACGCAGTATCCGATCAAGCGCGAGAGCGACCAGTCCGACGGCGATCATGCAGACCACGATTCGGTTGAGCTCGATGCTGTACGCATAGAACACGAACATCATCTGACCGATGCCGCCCGAACCTCCGCCACCTGCTTTCGCGCCGACGGCGAGCTCAGCAGCAACGATCGCCGTCCACGCCACACCCATCGCTATACGCAGTCCAATGCCGATCGACGGAAGCGCCCCAGGAACGACGACGGTGCGAATGACTTTGAAGCGGTTGAGCCCCATGGTCGAGGCCGCACGAAGCAACGTTGGATTGATCCGCTTCGCGCCCGCGACCGTGTTCACCACGATCGGAAAGAACGCCGCGTACGTGACGATCAGAACCGCGGCGGGCGTCCCGGTGCCGAGCCAGAGAATCGCGAGCGGCAGAATTGCGATCGCCGCGATTGGCCGAAAGCTTTCCACCAGCGGGTCGACATTGCGCTCCACACTGCGAAACGAGCCCATTGCGAGTCCCAGCGGAATCGCGAGCAACGCCGCGATCGCAAAGCCGGCAAACACGCGACCGAGGCTCTGCACGATCGCCAGGGGCAATTCACCCGATTCGATCAACTGAAATGCGGCGGCGACAACGCGCGTCGGAACAGGCGTGCGCGGATTTGCCGTGATGATTCCCCACGTCTGCCAGACAAGCACAAGCGCGAGCGGCAACATCAGACTTCGCCACAATCGATTGGGCCATGCGCTGGTCACATGCCCCTCGCGTCGACTGCCCATGGCGTGAACCGCTGCGCGAGTGCGCGTAGGGACGTATCGGTGAGATAACCGAGCACGCCGATCATCGCGATAAACGCCATCACCTGCGGCGTCATCAGTAGCTCACGATACCACTCGACCGCATAGCCGAGGCCGCTCGGCGCACCGATCAACTCGGCGGCGACCACGGCGGTCCACGACGAGGCAACACCGAGCCGCACCGACACCAGCAGCGAGGGCAACGCCGCGGGCACAATTACGCGCGTGACGATGGTCCGGTGCGGCACGCCCATCGTGCGCGCGGCGTCGATCAGTCTCCGATCAACGCCGCGCACGCCGGCGACAGTGCCGAGCAGAATCGGAAAGAACGCCGCGTAGGTCATGATGAAAATCGGCAACGCATTGCCGATGCCGAAGATGAAGAGTGCCAAAGGAATCCAGGCGATCCCTGATATCGGGCGCAGCAATTCGATGACCGGATCGATCACGTCATCGAGCGTACGGCGCAAGCCCATCAAAAGGCCGAGCGGTATCGCGAGGAGCGAGGCGAGCGCCAAGCTGGTTAGCATGCGGCCCAAACTGATGCCTGCTTGCGTGAACAGTTCCAAATCGCGCGCGAGGTCCACGATTGCCGCGATCGCGAGGAACGGCGACGGCAACAGCACGAGGTTCGACGTCCACACGGACACCGCCCACCAGACGGCCATGAAGACCGCCATCGTGCGCACATAGGCAACGACGGTTCCGAAACGACCGTTACGTGCGCTCATCATTACAGCGATCCGCCGACACGAATGACCGACTCGGCCGCCTCTCCCAGTACTTCGCCCCACGTCCGGGTGCCGGAACACACTTCGAGCAGCAACGCAAACAGTCGATCGGCGGCGGCGTCCAGATCTTCCCGCCCGTCGAATACCGCGCTCGCGTCGAAGTCGATCTGCGTCGGGAGCTGCATTACGGTGTTGGGCCGCGCGCTGATTTTGATCGTCGGGGCGATCGCACTGCAGTAGCTGTTGCCCGCGCCGGTGGTAAACAGCATCACCTGCGCGCCCGCGGCGGCGAAGCCGGTCATCGATTCGGGCGAGAAACCTGGCGCGTCCATGACGTAGATGCCAGGTCGACGCGGCGCCTCGGCCACACCGAGAAGGCCGGCGATGCGCCGCGAACCTCCCTTGGCGATCGCGCCGAGCGATTTTTCTTCGATCGAGCTCAGGCCGCCGCGAATGTTTTCGGCACCCGGATTGTTGCCGGTGAGATCGACGCCCGTTGCGGCGACTGCCGCCTCGCGCCGGCGCACCGCAGCAACGATTGCCTCGCCGATATCCGGCCGCACCGCTCTTTGCGCAAGCAGGTGCTCCGCGCCGAGCCATTCGATCGTCTCGCCGAATACCGCGATTCCGCCTGCGTCAACGATGCGGTCCACTACACGCCCCGCAAGCGGGTTCGATACCAGCCCCGACGTTGCGTCGGAGTGTCCGCATTCCACCGCGAGGAAGAGCGCTGACGCCGGGGCAAGCTCGCGGCGCAGCCGTGACGCGTTGCGCGCCAATTCCGCTGCAACGCGCGTGCCGCGCGCAGCCAGCTCAAGTGCATCTTCGTGCACGTCGTCCAGCGCAACGGTCGCGACGGGCTTGCCCGCTGCCGCAATAGCGTGCGCGACGTCATCGGTCGTAGGACGATCCGCACCGACCACCACCGTCGCCGCGACATTCGGATTGCGACCCAAGCCGATGAGTTGTGCAGTGTGGGCTTGCCGGTCTTCGCCGTACTGACCGCGCCCGTAAGGTGAAGCAAACAGCACCGTGCCGGCGACATGGGCGGCAATCCGGCCTGCGGCGCGCCCGACCAATCCATTGATCCCGAGGACGAGCACGGCGTTGCGCACGCCGTATCGGCCGTCGTCGCGCCGATAGCCTGAGAATCCCGATCCATCACTTGCCGCCAACTGATCCCCCGCTGTTTTTCGCCGCCATCACGTGCACGCTATTGTGTTGCCGCAGGATGTTAACGTTAACATATAGGCTGTCAAGTGCCCGAGAGCAGTTCATGCCCGCACCGCGCGCCCGTCCGTCGAAATCGTCCAGGCTTGCCGGCCGCACGCGACTATTGGACGTTGCGCGGGCCGCGGGCGTGTCCACGATGACCGTCGTGCGCGTGCTGCGCGAGCCGCACAAGGTCGCTGCTGCTACGCGTGCGCGCGTGAAGCGCGTGTTGACGGAAACGGCGTACATGCCCGACCTTGTCGCACGCGGCCTCGTCTCGAACAAGTCGGGCCTCGTCGCCGCCGTGATACCGCTGCTCACCAATTCGCTCATCGCCGAAATCATGCAGGGACTGACCGACGCGCTCGCGCCCGCCGGCTTTCATCTGCTTCTGGGTGCAAGCGGTTTTTCCGTAACCGAGGAAGAAGTGCTCGTGCGCGCATTCCTCTCCCGCCGGATCGACGCCATTTTTCTGACTGGAGTGAGTCACACGAAAGAAACGATCCGGATGCTCAAACGCGTTGGGATCCCGGTTGTCGAAGGTGGCAACGTGACGAAGCGCCCGATCGACATGGTCGTCGGCTATTCGAACGTCAAAGCAGCCGCCGAAATTGCGCGGTATCTCGTGGAGCGCGGATACTCAAAGATCGGCTACATCGGCGCATTCCCGAAAGACAACGACCGCGCGCGCGATCGCCGACGCGGCTACGAGATCGCACTAGCGAGCGCCGGTCACAAGCTGGATCCCAGCTTGTGCGTGGAAACAACGCTTGACATTGACGCGGGCGCCAAAGCGATGGCGACGCTGGTCGAGCGCCGGCCGGACGTACGCGCCGTATTTTGCTCAGCAGATGCCATCGCCGTCGGTGCCCTCTTCGAATGTGAGCGCCGGAACTTCGTAGTGCCCGATCAGATCGCGCTCGCCGGTTTCGACGATCTCGCAATCGCGAGCCAAGTCGTGCCATCGCTCACAACCCTACGCGTTCCGCGGTACCTGATCGGCCAGCGCGCGGGCGAGATGATTCGCGATCGTCTAGCGGGCTTGCCCGTGAAGCAACGAATTGTGGACACCGGCTTCGAGCTCGTGCCGCGTGACAGCGCGTGACTCCATCGCCTTCAGCGGCGCGCTGCGACCCATGTCAACGCTCGCGCCTATCACATCTTCTATGAGGCCGGTTGCCCTTCAGCTGCGCTCGCGCGCGAGCAGGAACGCGTGCAGCTTGAGGACGCACTCCGCCACCGACCGGTGCGCCGTATCGATCACCATGTGCTCGCCAGGCCACGGCTCGTACTCCCTCGCCATCACCTCGCCCCAAGTCGGAAGGTTCAATCCGGCGATGTCGGAGGCGCGTGACTCGATGCGACGGCGATGCTCGCTCGCATCGGAGCAGATCACTTCCACCTCGATCACCTCGACCGCCGCACGCCGCGCGACGTCGCGCCATGCTGCGCGCGTGCTTGCGAGCGGATTGACGCAATCGGCCACGACGATGCGCCCGAGCCGCAGGTTATCGTCGGCGATGCCATACGCTACGACGTAGCCGGCCGCGCCGATGGCATTGCCAGCCATCGTGGAAGAGCGAAGCGCCTGTTCGATCGTGTCGATTCGCACGTGCACGGCGTCGAGGGTTCCTGCCAAACCCGTGGCCAACGATGTCTTTCCGGTCCCCGGTAGACCGCCGATCACGATCAACTTGCTGCTCATGGCCACGGTCGCCTTCGCCCAGACCCAACAAATACACGGTGCGAATTGTGCAGCACGACGTACCCGCCGCCGATAACGATCGATTCGGCGCCGCGCTCGTGCGGTTTCATTTCATCCGTAACGCGCCAGTCCCTCGCAAGCAGCTTCGCGCCACTCTTCAATATTCAGGAGAAGTGTGATGAAGCTGTTGAGAACAACTATAGATGCGCTACTCCAAGCGCGGTCACAGTGCCGGCGCTATTGGTTGCGGATTGAACCAGCCGTCGTCGCCCGTGATTACGCGATCGGCTTCGCGCGGCCCCCAGCTGCCGATCGCGTACTCATACACCGGCGTCGCGTTGCCCAGCACCGGATCGACGATCCGCCACTGCGCCTCGAGTGCGTCCTGTCGCGCGAACAGCGACGAATCGCCGTGCAGCGCATCGCCAAGCAAGCGCTCGTAAGGCTCCATCTCGTCGCACCGTTGGTGGCTCGCCACCAGTTCCACGTCTTCGCCGATCATCCCTTCGCCGGGGCGTTTGACGCGCACACCCAGCGCGATGACCACCTCCGGGCTCAGGCGCAGCCGGAGATGGTTCGACGCCGATGACACGTTCTCGCCGAAAGTCTCTCGCGGCGGACGCTTGAATTCGACGACGACTTCGTTGACGGTCACCGGGAGGCACTTGCCTGCACGTATATAGAAAGGTACATCGGCCCAACGCCACGAATCGATGAACAAGCGGACGGCGGCAAACGTTTCGACTTGCGAATCCGGCGCCACGCCCTCCTCGCTTTTGTATCCGCGAAACTGTCCGCGCACGATATCGGCCGGCGCGAGCGGACGCACCGACTTGAGCAGCCGCGCCTTTTCGTCACGCATCGCGTCGATGTTGCCTCCGGTCGGCGGGTCCATCGCGAGGCACGCGAGCACCTGCAACAGATGGTTCTGGATCACATCGCGAATCGCGCCTGCCTCTTCGTAAAAGCGACCGCGCCCCTGCACACCGAAGCTCTCGGCCAGCGTGATCTGCATGCTGCGGACGTGCGTTCGATTCCAGATCGGCTCGAAGAGCAGATTGGCGAAGCGCGTGTACAAAATGTTCTGGACCGGCTCCTTGCCCAGAAAGTGATCGATGCGAAAGATGGCGGATTCGCTGAATACGCGATGCAGAATGGCGTCGAGCTCACGCGCCGAGGCCGCATCGCGCCCGAAGGGCTTTTCGACCACCACGCGTGCATTCTTTGCGCAGCCCGATTTTGCCAAACCCTCAGCAACGGCGGCGAACATGCTTGGCGGGATGGCGAGATAGTGCAATGGCCGGCGCGCACCGCCCAGCGCCTCGCGCAATCGCGTATAGGTTCCGGCGTCGTGATAGTCGCCTTCTGCGTAGCGCAACAGCGACGATAGCTTGGAAAATTCTGTTGCGTCGACGCCGCCGTGCTGCTCCAGGCTTTCTCGCGCACGTTTCCTCAACCGCTCGATGTTCCAGCCGGATCTGGCCACCCCGATGATTGGAATTTCGAGGTGATGGCGCCGGATCAACGCTTGCAGCGCAGGAAAGATCTGCTTGTACGCGAGGTCGCCCGTCGCGCCGAAGAACACCAACGCGTCGGCTTGCCCGGAATCCATCACTTCACGCTTCCGCTCATTCGCATCAGACCATAACCGGCGGCGCCGATGAGCGCCGTGTCGTCCATCGTTATGACATGGACGGGCACGCGCGAGAGCAGTTCGGCGAAGCGGCCTTTGCGTCGAAACGCTGCGTTGAAATGTTGGCTCTCGAGCATAGGCACGATGCGTGGCGCGATGCCGCCGCCGACAAAAACTCCTCCCGTCGCAAGCACCTTGAGGGCGAGATTGCCGGCCTCCGCGCCGAGGATGCTCACGAAAGCTTCTAGCGTCGCCACGCACAGAACATCTGGCGTTCCAGCGCGCATGGCACTCTCGATGATCAACGGCGTCCGATCCTCGGAGGCCGCCAGTTGCGCCGCGAGTTCGGGCGACTCTGGCGCGTGACCGCTGTCGCGAAAAAATTCGTAGAGATTTGGTAAGCCGAGTCCGGAACAAACGATCTCATAGCTCACATGATCGAAGCGGCGCTGCAGATAGCGCAAGAGATCAGCCTGCATCGCTGTTGTCGGTGCGAAGTCGGCGTGGCCGCCTTCGGAAGGGTGGCCGCGATATGCCGCGCCGTCCCAAACGAGAAACGCTTCGCCCAGTCCCGTGCCGGGCGCGATGATCGCCATCGCGCCGCCATCGACCGGGCTACCTGCATTAAGCACGTGCAAGTCGTCCGATTGCAGCAGCGGAATGGCGTGCGCTACGGCCGCGAGATCGTTGATCACCCACGCGTCCTCGAGATTCAGCTCACTGCGGAGCGCTTGTGCGGTTACTTCCCAAGGCAGGTTGGTAAGACGCGCGCGGCCTTCTACGACGGGCCCGGCAACATCGAAGCACGCGTGCGTGAGGGGTGCATCGAGTTGCGACATGAATTCGCGCACGATGGCTGCGAGGCTCTGATAATCGGCGCTGCGAAACCGCCGCCGAGCGGAAAATGTGCGTGGACCCGAAGCAGATGCAACAAGGGCCACAGCCGTCTTGGTCCCTCCGACGTCGCCTACCAGTAGCATGCGCCGATGCGCTCCTCGAGAAACTAAAAATAGGCCAGCATTCGCCCGCACACGATCACGCCAGTCCACAGCACGATCGAAAGCGCGGCTGCCACGCGCGCAGACGTCGGCGGCGGAGCTTCCGTATCCCAGCGCGCCACCGCAACGAACGGGCCGCTGTGGAAGATTGCTGCGTTGATGCCGGCGACGAGGATCAACCCCATCTTCAGCATAAATATGCGCTGGACGATGAATTCCGCCGCGTGCGCCGAAAACATGCAAAGCCCCATCGCCGCCGCGAGGATAAACCCCGAAACCGACCACGGCAGCGCGAGTCTGGCTAGCGAGGTGATCGGGATCCGTCGGCCGAGGCCAAACAGTCGCAGCTCCACCACTAGCAGCGACCCGTATAGCGCCGCGATACCGATGATATGCAGCGTTTCCGCGATCGGATACGCCCACAGCGCTTCGCGCATGAAGCGGCCAAGCCCGGAGGACTCGATCGAGTGCAGCGGGGTTTCCACAGATTTGGCTTAGCCGAGCGGGGCCCGTCAGCGCAATTCGGTCGTCTTGCCGCCAACGGTGATGCGTTCTGCGCGCATTTCCTCCGGCTTGTCGCGATTCGGAAAACCCTCGACCGTTGCCGTCGTGCCGCTCGCAATCTCGGTTTTCTGCAGGCCGCGATTGTCCATCCGCGACGGCGGCGCCAGCACGACGATCCACGTCTTGCCCGGCGTCGCGAGCTTCACGAAGCCGTGCGGATGTTCCCACCCCGACTCAACGACGGTGCCGGTCAACGTCAGCGCGCGCGTCGCGTCGTATTCGCTCCAACCGTGATGGGCGAGCGCCGAGAACGGCAGCGCCGCCAACAGCCCAAAGCACGTGCGTTTCATTTCCATCACGGACTCCTATGCCGAGTGATGGGTGATGTTAAACCGCGGGCGATTACCGATGTAACGTCCGTTAATACCGTGCACTCCATTTGCTTCAGCTGGTCATCGGCGTACTGCTTTTATCGTTCGGCATGGGCTGGCTTCGCAAGGCGGTTTTGCGCGCGGTGGGAATCATCGCACTCCACGATGAGGATGCCGCGTTCGCCGCCGAAACGGTGAACGCGGCTGACACGGCGACACTGCGTCGCAGCGGCTTCGACTGGCTCGGCGGGGCGCCACGCAGCACGATTTCAAACGGGACTACCGGTTGTTACCGATGAAGCACTAACGTGCCGCGGCAGTGGTACTCCGCGAAGTTAACGCGCGCGCAAGCGCTTCGGCGATGTCGCGACTCTTGAGCGGCTTGCGCAAAACCTCGCTCACACCAGCGGAGCGCGCGACGCCGCTATCGACGCTGTTGACATACCCGCTCATGATCAGAATCGGGATGTCGGCGCGTATTCGGCGAATCTCCAGCGCCAGACCCGTGCCCGTTAGCTCGGGCATCATTTCGTCGGTCAGCACGAGATCGAATCGACGCGGGTCGTCGGCAAACGCTTTCAACGCAGCAGTACCCGATTCAAAACCAACCGGCTCGTATCCGAGCTGCGCCAGCATCTCCTCCGTAAGCTCTACGAGCGACGGCTCGTCGTCGACGACCATCACGACTTCGCCGTTGCCGTGCGGCAGCTCGTTCGCGACCTCGGCTGCGGCTGGAGGCGCCGAGCCGGCGACCGGCAACCAGATGGTGAATGTCGTTCCCTCGTCGAGCTGCGTTGCCACGTCGATCGCGCCACCGACGTCCGCGACGATTCCATGGACCAGCGACAAACCAAGGCCCGTACCCGCTCCAACGCCCTTAGTCGTGAAGAACGGATCGAACATGCGATCGATCACCTTGGAATCGATGCCGGTGCCGGTGTCACGCACGGTCAGACATACATACGGACCGGGTACCAACTCGCCATGGAACACCGAACGGCGCTCGCGAACGTCCACGCGCCCGAGCCGCACGTCCAGCACGCCGCCGGCCGGCATCGCCTGCACGGCGTTCGTGCACAAGTTCATCACCACTTGATGAAGCTGCGTCGCGTCGGCGATCACCGCGGCGTCACCGGCGTCGAGCTTCCTCACAAGCTGTACGCGCCCCGGTAACGATGGTGCAAGCAGATCGAGCGTCTCGCCGATCGCGGCCTGAACGTTGACCAACGCGCCGTCGCCCACGCCGCTGCGGCTGAACGCGAGTATGCGCTCCACCAGCGCCTTGGCCCTGCCCGCCGCCTGCATCACGTTGTCTACATAGCGACGCACCGCGCTCGCCGGCGCAGCGCTTTTTTGCGCGAGCTCGCCGTAACCGAGGATTGCGCCCAAAATGTTATTGAAGTCATGCGCGATGCCGCCGGCGAGCGTGCCCATCGCCTCCAGCTTTTGCGACTTGCGCAATTGCAGCTCCAGGCGGTCCTTCTCGGCCTCGGCGCGCTTGCGTTCCGTAACATCGATGGCGGATCCGACGAGGCGGTACGGCTTGCCTGCCGAATCGCGCAGCGAGCGGCCGCGGACCAGAATCCAATGCCATTTGCCGTTAGCATGACGAACGCGATATTCGACTTCGTAACGGTCGGTGCGACGTTCTAAGATGTCTTGGAACGCGCTGTTGATCCTCGGCCAGTCGTCGGGGTGGACATTGACCAGCGCTTCCGCGCGCGTGTTGATCGGCGCATCGGGACCGACGCCCAGCA
>DASXSP010000008.1:0-25729 GCA_036505865.1 Casimicrobiaceae bacterium | reverse complement strand
TTGAACCTCCGGCCTCTACGTCCCGAACGTAGCGCTCTACCAGGCTAAGCTACACCCCGAGGCCCTTCGTCATGCTGATTTTCATTCGCGACGGATCAATAACGGCGATCCACTGCGAAAGCGGTCAATTGTAGCAAAGTCTCCGCGCACGGCGATGGCGCGAGCCCATCGAGACAACGCGCCGCCTCACGGCTTGCAACCGTCGCGCGCTCTTGCGCGTACGCCAATGCACCGGTGCGCTCGAGGGCAGCGACGACCGGCGCGAAGTCGGTGAGCCCTCCACCGCCAATGGCATGACGTATCGTCGCAACCTCGTCGGGATTGCCAAGCGCCAGCGCACGGATCAACGGCAACGTCATCTTGCCTTCGGCCAGATCGTCGCCGACGCTCTTGCCGATGACGTCGGCGTTACCCGAATAATCGAGCACGTCGTCCATGATCTGGAACGCCGTACCGAGATGCATTCCGTAACGTCCGAACGCTTCTTCGCGCGCCGGCTCGGCATTTCCCAGGACAGCCCCCAAGCGTGCAGCCGCCTCGAAGAGCTTCGCCGTCTTCCGCTCGATCACGTCGAAATATGCGCGCTCATCGAGCGCGGCGTTGCCGGCGTTCATCAACTGCAGCACTTCGCCTTCGGCGATAACGTTGGTTGTATCGGCGAGAATCGCGAGCACGCGCATCCGGTCGACGCTGACCATCAACTGGAACGCGCGCGAATATAGAAAATCACCGACGAGGACTGACGCCGCGTTGCCGAACGCCGCGTTGGCCGTTGCATGTCCCCGTCGTAGCTTCGACTCGTCGACGACGTCGTCGTGGAGCAGCGTCGCGGTATGGATCATCTCGATGACCGCTGCGAGCGTGTAATGGTCGCGACCGTGATAGCCGCACGCGCCGGCGGCAAGCAACAACAAGCTGGGCCGCAGCCTCTTGCCGCCGCTGCCGACGATGTACGCGGCGATCTGACGGATCAGCGCGACGTCCGACGCGAGACTTTGCCGCAGGACGCTGTCCATCTCCGCCATGTCGGCGCCGATGACGGATTCGAGAAAACGGGCGGGCACGTCGACTTGGAGGCGGTAGATCGCCCGCGAGGGCGTGAAGCCTTGGCCTTAACGGTTCGCGCAAGAAGTGCGCTCTTCCGCGGAGAGAACCCGTTATTTTATCGGAGTTTGGCGCCACGAGTGCCGCACAAGGACCGAGAAGCGTCGGCGCCAGGTGTTTTGACAGAGCGACACAAAAGCCGATATAATTCAAGACTTTTCGCGAAGCACGCGCAGGCGGGGCGACGCTAAACTTTCCGGCAGGAGTTTTCCATGTACGCGGTCGTAAAAACCGGCGGTAAGCAGTACAAGGTCGCCCCCGGCGAAAAACTGAAGATTGAACGGATACCGGCCGACGTGGGTGCGGAAGTGACGCTTGATCAAGTGCTGATGATCGTTGGCGAAGGCGACAGCGTTCGGGTGGGCCAGCCCGTTGTTGCGGGCGCAGCGGTTAAAGCCACCGTCGTTTCGCAGGGACGGGGCGAAAAGGTAAAGATATTCAAGATGCGGCGCCGCAAGCACTATCAAAAGCATCAGGGCCACCGCCAGAATTACACCGAGCTCAGAATCGACAGCATTGCCGGATAGACGTAAAGGACTTAGACCATGGCACACAAAAAGGCGGGCGGCAGCTCGCGTAACGGCCGCGATTCGCAACCCAAGCGACTTGGCGTCAAGGTGTACGGCGGCGAGGTGATTCGCGCCGGTGGCATCATCGCTCGCCAGCGCGGCACGTTGATTCATCCGGGTACCAACGTAGGGGTCGGCAAAGACCATACGTTGTTCGCGCTCGTTGACGGTCACGTACAGTTCGTGACGAAGGGCGCCCTCGGACACAAATTCGCAACCGTAGTCCCGGCGGAGCAAGGTAGCCACTCATGATGGACGTTCTGCAGTGCCTGAAGAAGTACGGTCAGCGCCTTGACCTGGAAATCGCGCACGAAACAGGTGTGCCGCTCGCGACGGTGCGTCAGCGCCTCGCCGGTCTTGCGGCGACAGGCGCCGTCATCACCTGCACGCTCACCCGCTTCGAAAAAGGCAAGCGGATCGACGCATTGCAGTGCCGCGTGTCGGGTTACACGCCGCCTCTCGCGCCGGGCCGCAAAGCCAAGCCGACCAGTTCGACGTAATCAATCGAGCGTGATGTTCGACTGCTTGATGAGTCGCGCATATTTCGCGAGCTGATCGCGCGTCGCTGCGCCGAGCTCCTGCGCCGAGGTGCCACGGATTGTCAGCCCTTGCGCCGTCAGTTTCTCGCGCACTTCCGGATCGCCGAGCGCCTTCGCGATCTCAGCGTTGAGGCGGGTGACGATCTCACTTGGCGTGCCCGCCGGCGCCATGACGGCGAACCACGAATTGAATTCGAAGCCCGGCAACCCGGATTCCGCAACGGTTGGCACGTCGGCGAATTGAGGCAGGCGCGCAGGCGTTGTAACGCCGATCAATTTGAGCTTGCCGCCGCGCACGAGTGACGCAACGGTCGCGAGTCCCTGGAAGGCTACCGGCATTTGGCCGCTCGCGACGTCCAGCGCGGCTTGCGTAGCACCTTTGTATGGCACGTGCGTGAGATTGATGCCGGCGTTCGCGGCGAACAACGCCATCGCGATGTGCTGCGGGCTGCCGTTACCGCCGGACGCGTAGAAAATCTTGCCCGGTTCCGCTTTCGCGGCAGCGATCAGGTCGCCGGCGTTTTTATACGGCGCGTTATTATTCGCGACGAGTCCCCATTCCACCGTCGCAACGAGCGACACGGGCTCGAAGTCCTTGATAATGTCCCACGGCATCTTGGGATAAAGATTCGGCAGCATCGTCATGATGCTGTCGTTGAAGCCGCCGATCGTGTAGCCGTCGGGCGCTGCTTTCGCCACACGCTCCGCGCCGATCAGTCCCGACGCGCCCGGCAAGTTTTCGATGACGATCTGCTGTCCCATGTTGATCGCCATGCGCTGCGCCACAATGCGCGCCGCATTATCGACGGCGCTCGCCGCGGCCAGCGGAACGATCATGTGAATTGGCCTGTTGGGATACGCGCTCTGCGCCGATGCACAGACCGTGATCGTGCAAAGCGCCAACGCGCCCAGCATTCGATAGACCGCATTCATACCGTCTCCCTCCTGTTTCACGAAAGTCTTGCGGTGTGAAGCTCGTCCGCGAGTTGGTTGAGCTGACGTAGAAGGCCCGGCGCCATTGGAACGCCTTCGCGCTCGTAAGCGATTCGCTTCGCGTGACTTTGTTCGCCGGGCATCCAGATGCGGTCCACGTCGGGGAGACGTCGCGAGCTGCGAAGCACCCTGATGAGCGCATCGACGTCGCGCTTGAATGCCTCCACTTGACCGAATGCCTCGATCGCGATGGCGACGATTGCCTGTCCGGTGTTGGTCGGCGTGCGATCGTCCTTGTTGAAATCGATCGTGTCGGGCCCGTTCGCTGCGCCGTTGAGCGTTCCGGCAAGCAGGCCAAAAACGAGCGCGAGTCCGTAGCCTTTGTATCCGCCGATCGGCGGCAGAAAGCCGTCGTCTGCCCGCGATGAATCGGTGAGCGTTTTCCCCTGTCGGTCCATCATCCATCCTTCGGGTAGCGGCTCGCCACGTTGCGCCTTCGTCTTCACTTTGCCATACGCCGCCACCGTCGACGCCATATCGAGCACGATCGGCGGCTCTTCCAGCGCCGGCACGGCGACGGCAATTGGATTGGTCGACAACAGCATGTCGATGCCACCCCATGGCGGCAAGTGATTGGCGTTGCCCACCGCAAGGTAGAGACCGATCATGTCGTGCGCTATCGGCATCCGCGCATAGAGCGATGCGGGACCCGCGTGGTTGCTGTGATGCACGCCTACCCATGCAACGCCGGCGCGCTTCGCCTTCGCAATGGCGGTCTGCGCGGCGGTTTCCATCACGAGATGGCCCATGCCGTTGTCGCCGTCGATGAGCGCCATGCCGTCGCGCTCGCGCGCGACACGGATTTTCGGGTGGAGATTGATGCCGCCCGCGCGGATCCGACGTACGTATTGCGGCAAGCGAAAGATGCCGTGGCCCTCAGCGCCGCCTAAATCGGCGCTCACCATCAGCTCCGCAACGGCGCTCGCATCGGCGGCGGGCATGCCAACGGTTTCGAATATTCGCGCAACGAATGCACGCAGTGATGCGGCGTCGAATCGGCGCGCGGAGTCGTCCATCACCCGTTCGTTATCGCCGCTCGATCCACCACAGCATGCCGGCCGCTACCGTCACAAATACGAATAGCGGAAACGCGGCGGAGAACAACGGCGGCCAATCGTTTAGCAACCCCAGATTGGAGAAGAGGCGGCCAAGCAGAAAGAAGGTAAGGCCCAGCATCGTTCCGGCAAAAATCCGAAAGCCAATCCCGCCTTGCCGACGCTGAAAGTGCGCGAACGGAAGCGCAAGCACCATCATCACGAGCACGGCTGCCGGATAGAAAACTTTGTTCCACAACGCGATCTCGAAGCGCGACGTCTTTTGCGCATTGTTGGTAAGCACGCGGATGTTGTCGTACAACGCGTTGAGATCAAGCCGTTCCGGCGCGACCTGGTAGACGTTCAGGATCGACGGACGCAACACCGTTTCCCACAGCATCGACGGTACGGTCGTTACCTTGGCGCCGTCGGCGCTGATTTCGGTCGTCTTCACATTTTCGAGTTGCCACTTGCCGTTGCCGGCGAAGCGGCCTGACTCGGCGATCCGTATTGTCGTCAATCGCAAGTCGCGGTCGAACTCGTACATGCGTATGCCCAACAACGTCATGTTGGCAAGCACGTTGCGAATGTTGACGAACGTCAAATCCTGTTTGAACCAAAAGCCGGACTGGAACTGTTGCGAGACGACGCGTGACGTGTCGCCGGCCGATGCAGCCCGCACCGTTTGTGCCAATCGCTCGGCGGGCGGAGCGACATACTCGCCCGCAAGAAATGTCGCCGCCGCAAGCGGGATGCCCACACGAAGCACAGCCCAACCGAGCTGGACGAGCGACATTCCGGACGCTCGCATCACCGTGTATTCGGAATTGGCGACGAGCTGCGCAATCGCAAACAGCGTTCCGATCAACGCCGCAACGGGAAAAAGCTCGTACAGCCGGCCGGGCAAGTGCAGCGCAACGTAGAGCAGTGCCGCCGAGATCGTGTAACCGCCGCGGCCGACGTCGCCCAGCTCGTGAATCAAATCGAAGAACGCGAACAGCATCAGAAGCGCTGCGAAAATCAACAACGTCGCGAGAAGGACCTCGCGTCCGATGTAACGCTTAAGCGTCCGCATGCTTGTCAGCTGGCGGACACGACCGCGGGCGGGGCTCGCGGCGTGCGCCCGAAGAGACCGCTTACCGAAAGCTGATGGCGAAACAGAATCACCACGACGAGCAATGCGATCACGTGCGGCAGCACAAGCCCAACCCAGAACTCGAGCTTGCCCTGCGCGATAAGGCTCTGCACGATGTTGAGACAGTTGCTGTAGAGCATGTAGAGGAATGCGGCCGCGAGCAAATTGGCCGAGCGGCCTACGCGCGGATTGACGTACGACAGCGGAACGGCGATCAGCGTCAGCACCAATGCGGATACCGGCACCGAGATCCGCCAGAACAGCTCCGCGCGCTCGACTTGCCCATCGACAAACGTGAGCGCGGCCGTCGGCATCGCTTTGGTCGAGATGGGAAGCGCTCGCAATTCGGCCGGTTCGATGCGCCGGCCCAGCTTTTCGAATTCAATCACACGATATTCCGGCGTTCCAGGCTTTCCTTCGTAGCGGCGGCCGTTCTCCAGCACGACGAAACGATCGCCGTTGGCGGCTTCTTCCAGGCGCCCGCGGGCGGCGACGGTCGTTGCGTCGACGTCGGCGTCGACCGAATGCAGAAAAACGTTCCGAATCGTGCTGTCGAAAGGGTTGATCGATTCCACGAAAGCGACAAGGTTGGCGCGCGGAAATTCACGAAACAGGCCGGGCGTGATCAAGACAATCTCGTCGCGAGACTCAAGTTGGCGTTCGTACTCGATCCGCCGCTGTTCCGCCCAAGGCGATAAGTAAAGCGACAGCAGGACGATCGCAACCAGGAACGGCGCCGCAAACAGCAGGATAGGACGCAAACAGGCAGTGAGCGATTGCCCGGACGTAAACCACACGATCATCTCGCTGTCGCGATACCAGCGCGACAACGTCAGCAGCACTGTCAAAAAGAGCGCGACGGACAGCAGAATGTTGAGATAAAACAACGTTGCGAAGCCCAGCAACGGCAAAACGCCCTCGGGTGCCACCGCGCCGCCCGCGGCGCGTGCCAGGATACGCAATACCAGGTTGGTGAAAAGGATCGCCAACAAGACCAGAAACAACCCGATCGTTGTTGCAGTAAGCTCACGGACGAGGCTACGCCGAAAAATCATGACGGCGGGAAATTTTTGACTTTTTTGCCTCGATTTGCCAATAATGAGCAGGACCTTGGCCTACAGGTAAGAAACGAGAACAAGGACAACGAGGAAACGCAATGGAATTTACCATAAAAAGCGGCAGTCCCGAGAAACAGCGGAGCGCGTGCGTCGTTGTCGGCGTGTTCGATAACCGCAAGCTGTCGTTGTCGGCCGAATTGATCGATCGAGCGTCGAACGGGTATATCAGCGAGATTATCCGGCGCGGCGACATGGAAGGAAAGCTCGGGTCGACGCTGTTGCTGCATAACGTTCGCGGTACGCTCGCCGATCGCGTGCTGCTGATCGGGCTCGGCAAGGAGCGCGATTTCCGCGATAAGGAATTTCGCACGGCGGTCCGCGCGGCGGTTACGCTTTTGAACGAGACCGGCTCTTATGAAGCGGTTATCTACTTAACCGAAGAAAAGGTCAAGCGCCGCGAGGTGGCTTGGCGCGTTGAGCACGCGGTTATCGTCGCGATGGAAGCGGTCTACCGCTTCGAGCAGATGAAGAGCGAGCCCGCCGAAGTGCGGCGCCCGCTGCGCAAGCTGACGTTATCGGTTCCGCAGCGTTCGGATCTGTCTGACGGCGAGGCCGCGACCGCACGGGGTCTGGCGATTGCGCACGGCATGGACTTCGCGCGCGATCTCGGCAATCTTCCCGGCAACGTTTGCACGCCGACCTACCTTTCGGAACGCGCCGTCGAGCTTGCCCGCGAATTTCCCGATGTCAAGGTACGGATACTCGAGCGCAAGGATCTTGAAGAGCTTGGCATGGGATCGTTCTTGTCGGTCACGAACGGCAGCGAACAACCGCCACGATTCATCATCATGGAATACGACCAAGCCGTGCGAAAACAGCGGCCGTTCGTCCTCGTCGGCAAGGGCATTACGTTCGACAGCGGCGGCATCTCGATCAAGCCGGCGACGGACATGGACCAGATGAAATTCGACATGTGCGGCGCGGCGTCGGTGCTCGGCGTGTTTCGAACGATCGCCGAGCTCAAGTCCAAGCTCAACGTCGTGGGGCTCATTCCCGCGTGCGAGAACCTGCTGTCAGGCCGCGCGACCAAGCCGGGCGATATCGTCAAGAGCATGTCGGGACAAACCGTCGAAGTGCTGAATACGGACGCCGAAGGTCGGTTGATCCTCGCCGACGCCCTCACCTACGCCGAACGCTTCGAGCCCGAGGCGGTCGTCGACGTCGCAACGTTGACCGGAGCGATGGTCGTAGCGCTGGGCCACGTCGCCTGCGGCGTGTTCAGCAATAACGATGCACTTGCGCGCGCACTCGTCGCTGCCGGTGATGACGCTTACGACCGGGCATGGCAATTGCCGCTGTGGGACGATTATCAGGAAGGCTTGAACAGCAATTTCGCTGATTTCGCCAACGTTGCCGGCCGCGCGGGCGGGAGCATTACAGCCGCGTGTTTTTTGTCGCGCTTCACAAAAAAATACGATTGGGCACATCTCGACATTGCGGGCATCGCTTGGAAGGAAGGCAAGGAGAAGGGCGCAACGGGCCGCCCGGTGCCGCTGCTCGCAACGTGGCTGCTTTCGCAGGAGAACAGCGCGCCGCCGCAGTAGGACGCGTAGCGATGACGACGATCGATTTCTATACGCATGTCGCCGACCGGCTTGGCGTCGCGGCGCGGATCGTCGCGAAAGCGTATGCAGCCCACGGCAGTGTCCGTGTGCTCACGCCGGACCGCACAACAACGGATGCGCTCGATCGATTGCTATGGCTGCAAACGGCGTTGTCGTTTCTGCCGCATTGCCGGATGGACAGCGCGCTTGCACCCGAGACGCCGATCTGGATCGACGAAGCGCGCGAGCACAACGGCCCTTGCGCGGTTCTCGTGAACCTGAATGCGGAGCCGCCGCCGTTTTTCAGTCGCTTCGAACGCCTTGCCGAAATCGTCGGCAAGGACGAAGGGGATGTCGCGGCCGGGCGCGAACGCTTTCGCTTCTACCGCGAGCGCGGCTATGAATTGCGCACGCACAACCTCGACGAGCGAGGGTGACGCAAATGCCCACTGCACGAGAGTTGCTCGAGCAGGCCGAAGCGTTGATGCAGCGCGACCGCGCCGCGCGCATGACCAACGATATTCCGACGTTAACCGACAGCGTGCCGATCGCACGCGACGCTGTCGTCGTCGGCGCCGCGCTCGATCTGCGACGTGCGCCGGCTTCGCTTGACGATATTCCGATGTTGACCGAAGCCGTCGACGATTTCGAAACGCATTCGATTCCGTTGGAAAAGGCGCTCGATGACGAGCTTGCGATGTGGCGTGAACCATCCGACGCGTCGATTCATGGTGCCGAACCGTCCGCAACGGCCGTCGCCGCTTTAGCGCCCGCATTCGAAAACGCGACGCCAGAGCTCCCCGAAACGTTGGTGCAAGACGCAGCGACGTCTGCAGAGTCGCCGGTGCATTCGCCGCCGATCGATTCATTGCCCACGTTAGGAGATGCGCCGCCGATCGTCGACGATTCCGCGCGCTGGAATGCGCTCGCCGAAGACATTCGCATGCAGGTGCTGCAGCGAATCGATATCTTTACCGATACCGGTCTCAAGGACCAGCTGAACCAGAGGTTGCAGCCGATTGTCGACCGCGCAAGTGCGGATCTTGTCGCCGCGATCAATCAGCACGTTGGCCAACTGCTCCGGGCGTACGTGGCCGAGGCCATCGAGCGCGAAATCGAGAAGTGGCGCGAGAACTCGCAATGAGCAAAAACGCTTCCGTCTGCATAAGGGTGACGATCGTGGTATGCTGGCGCAAATGAACATGGCATTCCACCTTGCCGAGCGTTTCCCGTGGGCGTTTGCGTACGTCTACTTTTATCGGGATCTAACCGAGGGGCGCGCGCGACCGTAGGCAGCAAAGTTAGAGCGGCGGAGAAGCGAAGCGGGCGGCCCCAAAAGAGGCCGCCCGATTTTTTTGCAGTCCATGAACGAAGGAGCGACCGATGATCATCGTGATGGAACCCGATGCCGGCGATGCCGAGATCGCCGCTGTCGAAGCCCGAATACGGGCCGCCGGCCTGGATGTGCACATTTCGCGCGGAACGGAGCGCACGCTGATCGGCGCGATTGGCGACGAGCGCAAGCTCGATCCCGAGATGTTCGACCCACTGCCCGGCGTCGAACAATCGATGCACATTCTGAAACCCTACAAGCTCGTCGCGCGCGAGTGGCACAAAGCGAGCACGATCGTCAATGTCGATGGCGCGGCGATCGGCGGCAGCGCCGTTCAGGTGATCGCCGGCCCGTGCTCGGTCGAGACGCAACCACAGATGGACGCGGCAGCGGACGGCGTGGCGGCAACCGGCGCTCGGTTGATGCGAGGCGGCGCATTCAAGCCGCGCACGAGCCCCTACGCGTTCCAAGGCAAGGGCGTCGAAGGATTGACGATGCTTCGCAACGCCGCAGCACGGCACGCGCTTCCGATCGTCACCGAGCTGATGGACGTTCGTATGCTCGACGCGTTCCTCGAGCATCGCGTCGACGTCATCCAGATCGGCACGCGCAACATGCAGAACTTCGACTTGCTGAAGGAAGTCGGGCGCGTCGACGTGCCCGTCATCCTGAAGCGCGGCATGAGCGCAACGATCAGCGAATGGTTGATGGCCGCGGAGTACATCGCCGCCGGCGGCAATCACAAGATCATGCTGTGCGAGCGTGGCATTCGCACGTTCGAGACGGCGTATCGCAACGTGCTCGACGTGACGGCCGTCGCGGTGTTGAAGCGTGAAACGCATCTGCCCGTCATCGTCGATCCTTCGCATGCGGGTGGGAAAGCGTGGATGGTGCCGGCGTTGTCATGCGCAGGCATCGCCGCGGGTGCCGATGCATTGTTGATCGAGGTTCACCCATGCCCGCCGGAAGCGTGGTGCGACGCCGATCAGGCGCTTACGCCAACCGAATTCGCGGTGTTGATGGACAAACTCGACGCGCTGTCGTGCGCGATTGGGCGAAGCCTCGATCGGCGGCGGTCGGAAGCGACGATCGAAGCGATATAATCCACAACTTTTTACCAGCGCAGATATCGCGCCATTGATGGAACTCGCCAAAAGTTTCGAGCCGCACGCGATCGAGGCGAAGTGGTATCCCGTGTGGGAATCGCGCGGCTGGTTCAAGCCGACCTACGCGCTGGGTGCCGCCCCGTATTGCATCCAGCTGCCGCCGCCCAACGTCACGGGAACGCTGCACATGGGCCACGCGTTCCAGCAGACGTTGATGGACGTGCTGACCCGCTATCACCGGATGCGCGGCGACAACACGCTGTGGCAGGTCGGAACGGATCATGCGGGCATCGCGACGCAGATCATCGTCGAGCAGCAACTGCGCGCGGAGGGCAAGACGCGCCACGATCTCGGCCGCGAAAAGTTCGTCGAGCGTGTCTGGGCTTGGAAAGAGGAATCGGGGTCGACGATCACGCATCAGATGCGTAGGCTCGGTGCGTCGGTCGATTGGTCGCGCGAGCGGTTCACGATGGATGAGGGTTTGTCCGCCGCTGTCATCGAGACGTTCGTGCGGTTGTACGACGATGGCCTCATCTATCGCGGCAAGCGGCTCGTCAATTGGGATCCGAAGCTTGGCACCGCCGTGTCCGATCTCGAGGTCGATAACGAAGAAGAAACAGGAACGATCTGGGAGATCCGTTATCCACTCGCGGATGGATCCGGATCGGTCGTCGTTGCAACTACGCGGCCAGAAACGATGCTGGGCGACACCGCCGTCGCGGTAAATCCGGATGACGAACGCTACAAGGCTCATGTGGGTAAGCGGGTCGCGTTGCCGTTGACCGATCGCACGATACCGATCGTCGCCGATGCGCAAGTCGACCGCGACTTCGGCTCGGGCGCCGTGAAGATCACGCCGGCGCACGACTTCAACGACTGGCAAATTGCGCAACGGCACGGCTTGCCGGCGCTGACGATTTTCGATGTCGAAGCGAAGGTGAACGACAGCGCGCCTGCAAAATATCGCGGGCTCGATCGTTACGTTGCTCGAAAGGCGGTGCTGGCTGATCTGCGCGCGCTTGGGTTAGTCGTGTCGGAAAAGCCGCACAAGATGGTGATCCCACGCTGCGGTCGGACGAACGAGGTCGTCGAGCCGATGTTGACCGACCAGTGGTTCGTCGCGATGACGAAACCCGCGCCGGCGTCGCATCCGTTCTTTCCCGGCAAGACGATTCAGGAAATTTGCGTCGACGCTGTCGCCGACGGCTTGCCGAAGGGCGCGACGGGTGCGCGCGAGAAAGTCACATTCGTTCCGAGCGAGTGGCTCGCATGGTATCGGCATTGGATGGACAACATTCAGGACTGGTGCATCTCGCGCCAACTATGGTGGGGCCATCGGATTCCCGCGTGGTATGACGATGCGGGCAACATTCATGTCGCACGCAACGAAGCCGAAGCGCGCGCGAAAGCGCGTGCAACGCTCGGCCGCGATCCCACGAGCTTCATCCGCGATGACGACGTGCTCGACACGTGGTTCTCGTCGGCGTTGTGGTGCCATTCGACGCTCGGCTGGCCCGCCGACACGAAGGAGCTCCGCACGTTTTTGCCCTCATCGGTCCTCATCACAGGCTTCGACATCATCTTCTTCTGGGTCGCGCGGATGATCATGATGACGACGTATTTCCTCGGTCGCGTGCCGTTTCACGACGTCTACATCAATGCGATCGTGCGCGATGAGCAGGGCCGGAAGATGTCCAAGTCGAAGGGCAACGTGCTCGATCCGCTCGATCTGATCGATGGCGTCGACGTCGAAACGCTCGTCGCTAAGCAGACGTCGAACTTGATGGATCCCCGTCATGCGGAATCGATTGCCAAGCGAACGCGCAAGCAGTATCCGACGGGAATCCCATCGTTCGGCGCCGATGCGTTGCGGTTCACGTTTGTGTCGCTCGCGACGTTCAACCGCACGCTCAACTTCGATCTCAACCGCTGCGAGGGTTATCGCAACTTTTGTAACAAGCTGTGGAATGCAACGCGGTTCGTGCTGATGAATGTCGCCGGCAAGGACGTTGGTCAGGACGATGCCGCACCGAAAAGCTACACGTTCGTCGATCGCTGGCTGCTCGGCCGCGTGCAAAAGGCGAAACGGGACATCGCGGAGAATCTCGACAACTATCGCTTCGATCTCGCTGCACGGGCGCTCTACGAATTCGTCTGGGATGAGTATTGCGATTGGTACGTCGAGCTCGCGAAGGTGCAGTTGCAGCGAGCGGAGGCGAACGGCGACGCGGCCGCCGCGCGCGGCACGCGGTCGATGCTGGTACGTGAGCTGGAAGCGACCCTCCGCCTCGCACATCCGATGATGCCGTTCATCACCGAAGAGCTGTGGCAGACCGTCGCGCCGCTTGCCGGCAGGAAGGGCGAGACGATTTCGTTGCAAGCGTTCCCGCGCGCAAACCCCGAGCTCATCGATGCGGCGGCCGATGCGGAGATGGCGCTCCTGAAGGAACTCGTCAACGCATGCCGCGCGCTACGCGGCGAGATGGGCCTCTCGCCGGCACAGAAGGTGCCGCTTTTCGCGATGGGGGATCCGTCGACGCTCACTTCGTTCGCGCCGTATTTGAGCGCGCTCGCCAAGCTTTCGAAAATCGAGATCGTCGCCGAGCTGCCGGCGACCGATGCGCCCGTTGAAATCGTCGGTGATTATCGGTTGATGCTGCACATCGAGGTTGATGCCGATGCGGAGCGCGAACGCATCGACAAAGAGCGCGCGCGTGTGAGCGGCGAGGTCGCCAGAGCAAAGGCGAAACTCGCGAACGAAGGTTTCGTGGGGCGGGCGCCGGCACACGTCGTCGAGCAGGAGCGCGCCAGGCTCGCCGGATTTGAAGCGACGCTCCAAAAGCTGGATGCGCAGCGCGCACGGCTATCGCAGTGAACCCCCACGCTCGCGGCTCTCGCCGCTTCGCTGCCCCCAAAGTGGGAGTTATTCGCGCCTTTGGGACGGCCCGGCGGCGCGAATCCGGCTGATGGATAGCATTGGCCATCTCGCTCTACCGCACGTTTCGCGCGCTTAAACACCGCAATTTCCGGCTGTTCTTCATCGGCCAGGGCCTGTCGATGATGGGCACGTGGCTGCAGCAGGTTGCAATGGGTTGGCTCACGTATCGGCTGACCGGCTCTGCGTGGCTCCTCGGCGTTGTCGCGTTCTGCGCAAACATCGGCATCCTGCTCTTTGGTACATGGGCGGGCGTTCTCGCCGACCGCGTGCGCCGCCGCCGCGCGTTGTATATCACGCAATCGTTGATGCTCGCCCAAGCCATCGTGCTGACGGTGCTGACGGCGCTCGATCAAATACAGGTGTGGCACTTGATTGCGCTCGCGTTATGGCTCGGTACCGTCAGCGCGTTCGACATACCGGTTCGGCAGTCGTTGTACGTTTACCTCGTCGAAGACCGTGCGGATTTGCCCAACGCGATTGCGCTGAATTCGTTTTTGGTCAATGCCGCGCGCGTTGTGGGACCTGCGCTCGCGGGACTGCTTCTTGCCGTCGTCAACGAGGCGGTGTGCTTCGCGCTCAATGCCCTTTCATTCGTAGCGGTCATCGTCGCGGTGTCGCGGATGCATTTTCCACGCGAGCCGGGACCGGCTGCGCGAACGAGCGGTTGGTGGTCGAGCTGGGTCGAGGGCTTTCGATACGTAACGCAATTCGCGCCTGCACGCGCGTTGCTGCTGCTCGTCGGCGTATTGGCCTGGACGATTGCGCCGTATTCATCGCTGATGCCGATTTTCGCCAAGGACGTCTATGGCGGCGGTCCGCACACGCTAGGATTTCTATTGGCGGCGGCGGGAAGCGGTGCGTTGATTTCGACGGTCTATCTCGCAAGCCGTGAAAACATTCGCGGCTTGGGGCGCGTCATCGCGATGTCTGCGATGATTTGCGGGGTAGCGCTCGCAGCGTTCTCGTACATGAGTGTGTTTGCGATCGCGCTTGCACTGATGGTTGTCGTCGGCGGGGGCGTCATCCTTGCTGCGGCTTCCGCGAACACGATTCTGCAAACGATCGTCGACGATTCGTTGCGCGGCCGCGTTGCGGGTTTCTACACGCTGGCGTTCCTGGGTATCGCGCCGCTCGGCAATCTGGCCGCCGGGGCGCTTGCCGAGCGATTGTCCGCGCCGGCGGCATTCGCTATCAACGGCGCCATCGCGATGTTGGCGGCGGGATGGTTTTGGCGATACTTGCCGACGATTCGGGGCGCGCTGCGTCCGACGTATCAGCGGCTGGGAATCGTCAATCCGGAGCGCTGAATCCTATCGCCGCTCGATCTTCGGATCGAGCGCGTCGCGAAGTCCGTCTCCCAGCAGGTTGAACGCGAGAACCGTAAAAAAAATGGCGAGCGCTGGGAAGATCGCCTCGTGCGGCGCGGTCAGCATGTCGGAGCGCGCCGCGTCGAGCATCGCACCCCATTCCGGCGTCGGCGGTTGCGCCCCCATTCCGAGGAACGACAGGCTCGCCGCCGTGATGATCGACGTGCCGATCCGCAGGGAGAAATAAACGACGACCGCGGAGACCGTGCCCGGAAAGATATGCCGTGAGATGATCGTCCAGTCCGACGCACCGATGCTCCGCGCCGCCTCGATGAATGTCAGGTGCTTGAGTGCGAGCGTGTTGCCGCGGACCAGCCGTGCGAACGTCGGAACGCTGAAGACCGCGACTGCAACGATGACGTTCGTCATGCCGCCGCCGAGAATCGCGACGATGCCGATTGCGAGCAGAATTCCCGGGAAAGCGAACAACACATCGCAAATGCGCATGATCGTGCGGTCCCACCACCCTTCGTAATACCCGGCAATGAGGCCAAGCAGCGTGCCGACGAGCGCGCCCGCCGCGACGGAGACGAATCCAGCGGCTAGCGAAATACGCGCGCCCATGAGTATTCGGCTGAAGATGTCACGGCCCAGGGCATCCACGCCGAACCAGTGCCGCAATGACGGCGGCGCATTCAGTCGATCGTAGTCGAAGAAATTCTCCGCATCGTACGGAACGATCCACGGTGCGGCGATTGCAATCAGCACCAGGAGCGCGACAAAACCGCCGGAGAAGAGCGCGACTTTCTGCTTGCGGAATTTGCGCCAGAATTCAGTCCACGGTGTTCGCACCGCGTCGCTGACCGTCGCTTCGGGCACGCTGACGACGAGATCGGTGTCCGTTTCCATCGTCTACCGATAGCGGATCGTCGGGTTGATGATGCCGTAGAGCACATCGACGATCAGGTTGATCAGGATGAACTCGAGCGAGAACAACAGCACGAGCGCCTGGATCACCTTGTAGTCGCGCATGTCGACCGCGTCGACCAGCAGCCGGCCGAGCCCGGGCCAGTTGAACACTTTCTCGACGACGATCGATCCTCCAAGGAGGAAGCCGAACTGCAGGCCCATCATCGTGACGACGGGAATCAGCGCATTGCGCATGCCGTGCTTGATGACGACGTGCGTTTCGTCGAGCCCCTTGGCGCGCGCCGTGCGAATGTAATCCTCGCCGAGTATGTCGACGAACGACGAGCGTGTGAAACGAGCCATGATCGCCGCGACCGCGGCGCCTAGCGTTATCGACGGCAAAATGTAATGCCGCCACGTATCGGCGCCCACAGTTGGCAGCCACCCGAGCTGTACTGAGAATATCTGCATCAGCACCATGCCGAGCGCGAATGCAGGAAACGAAATGCCGGACACCGCGAGCGTCATGCCGATGCGATCGGGCGACCGATTTCTGAAGACAGCGGAAACGATGCCGATCGCCATCCCGATAATGACCGACCACACCATGCTCCATACCGTCAGCCAAAACGTCGGCATGAAGCGATCGCCGATCTCGTCGGCGACGGGACGTTTCGTCCGCAGCGATGTGCCGAAATCCCAGTGAATGACGCCGCTTAGAAATCGGACAAACTGCTGCGGCAGCGACTTGTCGAGCCCGAGGTCCTTGCGGACGAGCTCAACCGTTTCGGGCGTCGCGTCGGGTCCGGCGGCGAGGCGCGCCGGATCGCCGGGGAGAAGATGAACGAACAGAAAAACGAATAGGGCGACGATCAGAAGCGTCGGTAATACACCCAATAGTCGCTTGACGATGTATTGGAGCATCGTCGTCTGTCATCTCAACGAGTGGTTGTCATCCTGAGCGAAGCGAAGGACCTGCTTGTCGTAGTTCATGAACAAAAGCAGGTCCCTTGCTGGCGCTCGGGATGACACGCGTCTCTATTTCAAATCCACTTCCGTGAAGTTGAACGACGCATCCGGAATCACGTAAACGCCGGACAGTTTCTTGTTATGCGCCGAGAGAAGTTTCTCGACGACAAGCGGCGCCCACGGCGCATCGTTCCAGATCGTTTCCTGCGCGTCCTTGTAGAGCTTCGCCTTTTCGCTGCCGTCGATGGTCAGCTGCGCGCCCTTGATATCGGAATCGACTTTCGGGTTCTTGTAATACGCGGTGTTGAAAAGCTTTGGCGGCCACGACTCGCCGTAAAGAAGAGGACGGAGCGCCCAGTCCGCTTCACCCGTCGACGTCGACCAGCCGACGTAATAGAGACGCACAGGTGCTGTTGTGGGGTCCTGCCAGCTCTCGACCTTCTCGACGCGCTGGCCCGCTTCGAGCAGCGTGATCTTCGTGCGTATGCCGATCTGCTGCAGTTGCTGCTGCAGAAACTGCGTCACCTTTTGCGCGGTGCTGTGGTTGTACGCCGACCACAATTCAGTCTCGAAGCCGTTCGGATGCCCGGCTTCCGCCATCAGCTGCTTCGCCTTCGCGACGTCGTAGGGCCACGGGCCGATCTTGACCGAGTATTCGACACCTTGGGGCGCGACGCCTTCCGCGGGTGTTGCATAACCATTGAATGCGACTTTCGCGAGCGCGTCTTTGTTGATCGCGTACGCGATGGCCTGGCGCACCTTCGGATTGTCGAAGGGCTTTTGTTGCGTGTTCATCGACAGATAGCGCAACACGATCGACGGCGCAGCAACGACTTCCAGTTCCGGCTTGCCTTTGAGCACGTCGGCGAGCTCATAGGGCACTGGAAAGGTGAAGTGCGCTTCGCCCGTTTGCATCAGCGCTGCGCGCGAGTTGTTGTCGACGACGGGTTTCCACGTGATCGAGTCGACCTTCGGATAGCCTTTTCTCCAGTAGCCATCGAATTTCGCGACCTTCAAGTAATCGGTTGCTTTCCATTCGACGAACTTGAAAGGGCCGGTGCCGACCGGATGGAATGCGATGTCCTTATTGCCCCATTGCTTGAGCGCGGCGGGGCTGATCATCACCGTCGACGGATGCGCAAGCTGCGCGATGAACGGCGAGAACGGCGTCTTCAACGTGATGCGCGCCGTATAGTCGTCGACGACCTCGGTCTTGGCGATGTTGTTGTTGTAGAGGCCGTAGCGCTTGAGCTTGTTGTCGGGATTCGTTACACGATCGAGGTTCGCCTTGACGGCATCGGCCTTGAAATCGGTGCCGTCATGGAACTTGATTCCCTTCTTGAGCTTGATCGTGTAGACGAGCCCATCCTTGCTGACTTCGTAGCCTTCGGCGAGGACGGGAATCATCTTCATGTCCTTGTCGAAGCCGAACAGCCCTTCGTAGAACGATTTGGCCATTGCCTGCGACAGCGTGTCGTTCGCATCGTACGGATCAGTCGTCGTGAATGTCGACGCCACGGCGAACACGACGTCCTTCGCTGCGAAAGCCGGTGCGGCAGCGATCGAGAAAACCCCCAACGCAGCAATGATCAGGGGGCGAAGCGGCGATTTCATGATGGACTCCTACCTGTTGAATGAGTAACGGTATCGCGATCTCAATAAACGCCGCCGACATGATGTGTGGCGACGAAATGGTCCGGTCCGACTTCGGCGAGCGGAGCGACGATCGGATCATCGCCGATCGCACGGATCGGACTGGGTATTTCCTCCGATGATAGCTCCCTTTTGCGCCGCCGCTTGGTCGGGTCCGCTACCGGCACGGCGCTCATCAGCTTGCGCGTATAGGGATGCTGCGGAGCGTCGAACACCGCGCGGCGCGGTCCGATTTCGACGATTTGCCCGAGATACATCACGGCGACACGATGACTCACGCGTTCAACCACGGCCATATCGTGTGAAATGAATAGATACGACAAGCCGAATTCTGTTTGCAGATCGATTAGCAGATTGACGATTTGCGCCTGGATCGACACATCGAGCGCCGACACCGCTTCGTCGGCGACGATGATTTTCGGATTGAGCGCCAGCGCGCGTGCAATCGCGATTCGCTGCCGTTGTCCGCCGGAAAATTCGTGCGGATAGCGTGCGGCATGATCGGGATCGAGACCCACATGTCGCAGCAGCCACGCGACACGCTCTTCGGCTTCGCGGCCGCCGACAACGCCGTGCACGTAAAGCGGTTCCGCAATCGAGAACCCGACGGTAAGCCGCGGATCGAGCGACGCGAACGGATCCTGGAAGATCATCTGGATGTCGCGGCGCAACGGACGCAACTCGCTGCTTTGCATCTTCGCAATGTCCTTGCCTTCCAGCTCCATCGTACCGCCGGCGATTTCAACGAGCCGCAACAGCGAGCGCCCCGTTGTTGATTTTCCGCAACCCGATTCGCCGACGAGCGCAAGGGTTTCGCCGGGCGCAAGATCGAAGCTCACCCCCTCGACCGCGTGCACACGCCTGAGGACCCGGCCGAAGAATCCGGATTTGACGTCAAAGCGCGTGGTCAGATCCCGCACTTTTAGCAATGGCTCGCGCGCACGCGCGGGGCGCGCTACCGCTGGCGTTTCCTCCTTGGCCGCGACTATTCCATCCATTGTCACCAATGGAAACTTGCGCGGGAGATCCTCATCCTTGAGCGAACCGAGCCGCGGGACCGCTGAGAGCAGCGCCTTCGTGTACCGCTGCGACGGTGTGGCGAAGATCCTCTCGGTTGCGCCTTCCTCGACTTTTTCGCCGCGATACATCACGACGACGCGGTCGGCAACTTCCGCGACGACGCCCATGTCGTGCGTGATGAACATGACCGCCATGCGCATCTCGTCCTGCAACAGGCGGATCAGCGTGAGGATCTGCGCTTGAATCGTGACGTCGAGCGCAGTCGTCGGTTCGTCGGCAATGAGCAGCGCCGGGCGGCAGGACAGCGCCATCGCGATCATCACGCGCTGGCGCATGCCGCCGGACAGCTGATGCGGATAGCGCGTGAGGACCTGTTTCGCTTCCGGTATTCGAACTTGCTCGAGCATCCGCAATGCTTCGCCGCGTGCCGCCGCTGCATCCATGCCTTGATGCAGGCGAATCGATTCACCGATTTGATCGCCGACAGTGAACACCGGATTCAACGATGTCATCGGCTCCTGGAAAATCATCGCGATCTCGGCGCCGCGGATATCGCGCAGGGTTGCCGAGTCGGCGCGCGCAAGATCGATCGTTTCGCGTTGCGGGCGAGCGAAGCCGATTCGTCCGCCGACGATTCGGCCGCCGCCGTGCTCGACGAGCCGCATGATCGACAAGGCGCTGACCGACTTTCCCGATCCGGATTCGCCGACGACGGCGACCGTCTCGCCGCGATCGATATTGAACGAGAGGTTGCGAACTGCGGTGACGACGCGATCGGCCGTCGCGAATTCGACGGTCAGTTGCTCAACGCGAAGGACGGTGGGCGCGGAAGCAGGCAAGGGCGACACGGGCAGCGACAAGGAGTCGCATTATCGGCGACGCCTGCGGCCGCCGCAAACGCCGCGGAAAATGGTGGCGCGTCTGGCGCAGTCGATTATCGCCGCGTGATCTTGATCGTCGTGGTCTTCGTGACGCCCGCGTACGTGGCCGACAGCGTCGCGACGGCGTTCTTCTTCGTTGCGGCTGTCGATACGGTGAACGTCGCCGACGTCGCCCCCGCTGGAACAACAACATTCGCCGGGACGGATGCCATCTGAGGCTGCGAACTTGTCAGCGCGATCGTTGCCCCACCGTTTGCTGCGGGCGCCGTCAGCGTCACGGTCCCGACGGCCGACGTGCCGCCGACGACACTGGTGCGGTTGAGCGACAGCGTCGCGAGGGCCGGCGTTGTCGTTGCCGGCGTGACGGTGAACGTTGTCGTCTTCGTGACGCCGCCATAGGTCGCCGAAAGCGTCGTCGACGTCGTCGATGCTACGACCGATGTCGTGATTCCAAATGTCGCAGACGCCGCCCCTTGCGGAATTGAAACGTTGGCCGGAACAGAGACTGCGCTGCTTCCGCTCGACAACGAAACGAGCGCGCCGCCCGCCGGCGCCGCAGACCTGAGTGAAACCGACCCCGTCGATCCGTTGCCGCCGACGACTTGATTTGGATTGGCGCCGATCGACGTCAGTGTTGGCGCGCCGGCCGGCGGATTCCAACCGAGCTGAATCACTTCAAAATCGCTCGCGGTAATGAGCGCGAACGCCGGATTCAGAATGTCGTTGTTCCAGCGCGTGTCGAACGTGCCGGTGATGTACATGTCGCTGCCGTTATCGGCAACGATGAGCCCGTACTTCTGCATCGCGCGAAAAATCTTTTGCACATTGGGATCGGTTGTGCGCAACGCCGGATCCACGCCGTTGACGTTTGTTTTCAAACGCAGGCGTGCGCCCATCGGCAACGCTCCGGAGGTCGACCCGGCGCGATGCGACGCGGGATAGACGTAGCCGTTGGTCGCGCGCACGGTGACGCGAAATGCGTGTCCGATATCGGTCACCGCAGCGTTCCACGCTTCGTCGTAGCGAACGAGTCCCGGAAAGATCGCGAGGCCCGCCGCGTCCGCCGACGTCCACCCGTCGGGTCGCCGATCGTTCGTCTTCATGTCGAAGAACGCGCCCGAGCCTGCGTACCACTTCGCTTGCGCTGTGTCGTAATAGACGTTGTAGAGCTCGTAGAGATATTTGTTCGTGCAATCGACGATCAGCAGATGACGATCATCGCTTCGCTGGTCGACATTGCCGGGCGCGCCTCCTTCGACCCAATGCGACTGCGTGATCGCTTGCACCGGAATCGGATAGAACGGCACGCCCTGATGCGTCGAATAGTCGACGCCGTCGCTCTCGTCCCAGTACTGAAACGTCACCGCTTGCTTCGGCTGCGATCCGTCGACGATCGCGTACGGCATGCCGTAGGTATCGACGCTGCCCGGCGATGCTTCGCCGCCGAAATCCGGATGCAGCCGCCGGACGCCGCCGTTGTTGATAAACGCGATCAAGCTCGACGAGGCCGGATCGGTCGGTGCCGAGGAGACATCGACATTCCACCAGTTGTCGGATGGAAACACGGGCAGTGGGCCTGGGGGAGGAGCGCCTTCCAACGGAACGGTCGGCGGACATTGGGCGATGGAAGCCGGCGCAACGAAGACGGTCAGTAACAGCGCTAACCCTATGTAGAGAGGCTTCAAACGCACGGTTGGACTCCCGCTCGGCACGATATGCTGTTGTCATAGTACGCTGGCGCGTTCAATGCGCAAAGATTTCGTTGTAACGAAGCGGAATTGTCGACGACAAGATGTGCACGCGTCGCGAGCGACAGCGCGGCTTGATTGCGACGTTAGGCCTGCGTCAGCCGAATACGGTTGCGAGCAAACCGGCAATACCGAGGCCGAGCGCGGCGAGCGCGTCGCCCGCGATGAGGCCGCCGCCGACCAACGACGTCGTGCTCATGTCTTCCGGCAGAGCGTCACGCGGGTCCTTCCTCTTCGGCAAGCTATTGAGAAAGCTCGCAAGCGTTCCGCCCGCTGCAAACCACGTCGACGTCATCAAATTGACAAAGCCGCCGAACGACGACGCGTAAGGTGAAGGGAGCACGACGGCATCCAACATGAAATCGGTCGAAAATCCGACCCGGCCGCTCTTCGTGAACTGCTGATAGTGTGGACGCGACTTGATGAACTTGCGCAACAATTCGGTGGCGAATCCGATCGCGACGCCGATCCAGATCGCGGTGCGCTGGTACGGCTTGTCGTCGGTCAGGCTCCGCAGCACACCCACGAACTTGTACGTCATTGCCGAGGTCCAGTTGGCGGGCTGTTGGTTAGCGGGAAGTCCGGTCTGATCCAATTGCAGCACGGGGTACGCATTCATGAACAGCTTGGCGAACACGACAGCCATGATCGCGCCCATCACAATCCCGGCGACTTGAAAGCGGAATTGAATCGTTCGATTCGTGCCGAGACGCCAACCGGTCGAGCGGTCCTGCTGCATGTCGCACGCTTCGCTCGTCGAAACCAGCAACACGGTAGCCGCCATCAACCCGATGGTCGGATCCTTGAGCCCAATGGCCGCCATCAAGATGACGGTTACGACGAACGCCGACGATATCGGGTTCTGGTCGACGATCCCGACCGAAATGCCGTTCACCATCGCGAACACGAACACTAGCAACACTGCGAAGACCAGATAACCGACTGGCTGATGGAGCAGCTGCGAGCCGGTCACGACGATCGCGACGCCCCAAAATACGACCCAGGCGACGAGCCTCCGCATGTTCGTGCGTTTCCAGTCTTCAGGTTCGATCGGCTTTGCGCCACTACGCTCGCGAGCGCGCAGATACGCGCGGTAAAGAATCAACGAGACGTCGATGAGCGCCGCACCCATGATCATCCCGAGCGCGATCAGGAACGTGATCTTGCGAAACGGCTCGCCTTCCTGGAGCCAGCCGATCGATATGAAGTACGGAATCATCGCCCAGCCGACGAGACCGCCCGTGAGCGCCGCGATACCGATTCGCGCGCCGACAATCATGCCGGCGCCAAACGTCGACGTGGAGAGATCGATCGCGCCGAGCAACGCGGTCTTCGCCGAGCCAATGCCGCCGGCGATGCCGAGCGCCATTCCACCGAACAAGCGCGAGACCGACTGTTTGAGCAGAATCGGATCGGTCAGTGCGCGCAGAATATTGGCGACCGCAAGACCTGACGGGAACGTAAGCTGCAAGCGATCGACGAGGATCGGTGTGTAGAGCATCCCAACGCCGACACCGAACATGCCGATGCAGAGCATGTAGAGAATGAGGTGCCATATCGGCGGCTGCGGCAATCCCAACCACGTCATCGCCTGGATCACGACCGCCATGCCGCTCATGCCGGCGACCGAGGCCGCGGTCGTCTGGATGAAGTTGGCGCCGTGACGTCCCTGCGCGCCGTAACCGAACGTGACCGTCGAGCCGAGTATCCCCGCGAGCACCTGGCCGCCCACGAAGAAACCGAGCGAGAAGTTCATGTACGACGCCGCAATACCGCCGAGCGGTCCGAGAACTAAAATGCCAATCGCGCCGAGCAGTGCGTAGTACTTCCAGCTGCCGATCGCCGGCAGCCATGTCCAGCGGGGACCGCTACTCGATAATGCAATCGGCGGAGAGCTCATGCGCCGGTGGCTTGCGCATTAGACCTTCTCGGGTTCGGGGGCAGGTCGCTTCATCAGCAGCGCAGGAACCGGTCGTTTCGTGTTCCCGTGTCCGTGCGGCGGTTGTCGATGCATAAGCGCCGATTGACTCCGTGCGGCGCCACCGCTCGCGGACGTCGCAGGCTGATCCGGGTTGCGGGCGTACGCAAGCTCACGTTCCGCGAGTCGTTCATCCGCAGTAGGAACGCGCTCGCGTGACGCACCCTGCGCGCGCGGTAGACGCGGTTCGCGAGGCGTCCGGGGTTCACGCGGCTCTCGAGCGGAAGGTGCCAGTTTGTCGTGTGGCGAGCGCACCGGTCGCTCGCTTCGCACGACGGACGGATCAAAACCTTCGGCCACTGCGATCGCCACTTTCTTGCGCAGCAACTTTTCGATTTCGACTAAGTATTTCTCTTCTTCAGGGGCGACGAATGACATGGCTTCGCCCGTGGCGCCGGCGCGACCCGTGCGGCCGATTCGGTGAATGTAATCCTCGGGCACGTGCGGCAGCTCGTAATTGACGACGAGCGGCATGTCTTCGATATCGAGACCGCGCGCTGCAACATCGGTGGCGACGAGCACCTGCAGCTTGCCCTCCTTGAACGCCGACAGCGCTTCGAGCCGCGCGGCCTGCGTCTTGTCGCCATGAATGGCTGACGTGGCGAGCCCATCCTTCTCGAGCTGCCGCGCGAGTCGTGACGCGCCGTGCTTCGTGCGCACGAAGCAGAGGACCTGCCAGACGTTACGCGAGCGCACGATATGCTCGAGCAGCGCGCGCTTTGCATCCTGCGGCACTTTGTACGCGGTTTGCACAACCGACTCGGCGGCGGTGTTGCGCCGCGCGACCTCGATCAATTGTGGTTGATTCAGCAACTCGTCGGCGAGCTTCTTGATCTCGTTCGAGAATGTCGCAGAGAACAACAGGTTCTGCCGCTTTGCAGTGGGCGGCAGCAGCTTCATGATGCGTTTGATATCGGGAATGAAACCCATATCGAGCATCCGATCCGCCTCATCGAGCACCAGAATTTCGACCTGCCCGAGGTTGACGCTCTTCTGCTCGACGTGGTCCAAAAGTCGTCCCGGTGTGGCGACCAGAATCTCGACGCCGGCGCGGACGATCGCCAGCTGCTGCTTGATGTCGACGCCGCCGAATACGCACGTCGAGCGGAGGCCGGTGTACTTGCCGTATTCCTTGATCGATTCCTCGACCTGGATCGCGAGCTCACGGGTCGGTGCAAGAATCAACGCTCGTACCGGATGGCGCGCGGGCGACGGACTGGTGTTGGCGTGCGGTGCAAGACGCTGCAGGATCGGTAAAGCGAAACCGGCGGTCTTGCCGGTGCCGGTCTGCGCGCCGCCCATGATGTCGCGGCCGGCAAGTACGATGGGAATGGCTTGTTGCTGAATCGGGGTTGGCGTTGTGTAGCCGGATTCGGCGACGGCCCGCAGCAATTCGGGTCGCAGGCCGAGCTCCATGAAGCTCGTTGCGTTCAAAAAGGGCTCCTGTGACGCGGCCTACCGCGCGAGGCGGTTTCCGGTCCAGGCAGCGAATTCATTGATGCGCGGTCAGTTGCGGCGGACTGAAGATCCAGCTTGAACATCGTGCCGCAGGTGAGGCGGTGACCGGAAGCGGCCGCCTACGTGAGCATTATAGCCTAAGTTACGGATTTTCCGAAATTTTCGTGTAGCCAAAGCTCGAATCGCGCTATAATCGACTGTTTTTGCTGCGGCGCGGTCGAATATCGCTCCGTGGCTGCCAATGAAACGATATTTACCGTGACCAACCCCCGCAGCGACCTTCGTAATATCGCCATCATCGCGCACGTCGATCATGGCAAGACGACGCTCGTCGACAAGCTGCTCGTCCAAGCGGGAACGTTCACGCGCACGAGTCAGATCGGCGAGCGAATG
>DASXSP010000007.1:0-27734 GCA_036505865.1 Casimicrobiaceae bacterium | reverse complement strand
TGCGCGCGGGTCCGATGCCGCCCTGCCACGCATACGTGACGCCGTCTTCGCGACGAAGGTCGTTCGCCGCCGCGGCGCTTCGCCCGAGCTTCAACAAGAAACAGGGCGTCGCCGCATACGGATAGTGAAAGACGAAATTCGTATCTTCCGCAAGACCACCAATGCGGATCGAGCTCCCGTGGATGTCAACGAGCCGCGTCTTCGTGTAATAGCGCGGCGTTGCATCAGCCCACGAGGATTCGCGCGAAACAAGCGCGGCGGCGCCGCCCACAAGCGCACACGTGCGCAGAAACCTTCGTCGTTCCATGTTGCTTCTGCCTACGCAGCCACGAGCTCCCTGACATGCTCCGTCACGCTTCGCCCCAACGCAGAGAGCGCGTAGCCGCCTTCGAGCGACGAGACGATTCGTCCCTCCGCATACTTGGCGGCAACCTGAGCGAGCTGGCGCGTGACCCAGCCGTAATCGGCTTCGACGAGCTTGAGATTCGCAAGAGGATCGTCTCGGTGCGCATCGAATCCGGCGGAAACGAATATCAGCTCGGGCTGGTGCGCTTCCAGCGCCGGCAGCCAATGATCGCTCACCGCCGCGCGAAATTCTGCGCTTCCGCTCCCGGGCGCCAACGGGATGTTGACCATTTTGAGATCGTCGTTGTCTACACCACAGTATGGATAAAGCGGATGTTGAAACGTCGACACCATCAGGACGCGATGATCCCCGGTAAAAATTTCCTCGGTACCGTTGCCGTGATGCACATCGAAATCGACGATCGCCACGCGCGAGAGGCCATGTACCGCGAGCGCGTGCGCTGCGCCGACCGCCACGTTGTTGAACAAGCAAAAACCCATTGCGCGCGAGCGTTCGGCATGGTGTCCCGGCGGGCGAACCGCGCAAAACGCCCGCTTGCATTCACCGGCCATCGCAAGATCAACCGCTTTGACGACGGCGCCGGCGGCATGAAACGCCGCTTCCAGCGTGTGCGGGTTGAGCGCGGTGTCGGGATCGACGAAATGCAAGCCAGTGTCGGGGCTTGCTCGTACGATCTCGTCGATGTAGCGCTCGCCGTGAACGCGCGCGATCTGCTCGCGCGTCGCTTTCGGCGCCGTGTAGTGCTGCAGATAATCGTCGATTCCAGCAGCAATCAGGCGATCGCCGATCGCGGTGAGCCGGTCCGGACACTCCGGATGGTACGGGCCCATTTCGTGCAACAAGCACGATGGATGCGTCAAATAGGCGGTTGGCACGTGGGACCTCGAAATGGCCGGACGGTTCTTTTCCACCGCTGAACGGAGTGTAACGCGATGGCAGCCGTAATGACGAGCCGACGTTGCCCGCGCTAAAGTGTCGATCCTTTCACTCCCCTCGAGCTCATGACCGTTCGCCCGCTTTCCCAATCGTCGATTCCGGTGGCCGAGCGCCTTGCCGCCATCCTGCAGCAGCTCTCGCGCGTTGTCGTCGGCAAAGCGAATCCGTTGCGGATTGCGCTCGCATGTCTGCTCGCGCGCGGTCATCTGCTCATCGAGGATATTCCCGGTGTGGGCAAGTCGACGCTCGCGCAGGCGCTCGCAACGACGCTGGGGCTCAACTACGCACGCATTCAATTTACAAGCGATCTCTTGCCCGCCGATGTGCTCGGCGTTTCCATCTACGACGAGACCGCGCAAGCGTTTCGCTTTCTTTCGGGCCCGATTTTCCACTCGGTCGTGCTGGCAGATGAAATCAATCGCGCACCGCCGAAGACGCAGAGCGCTCTGCTCGAAGCGATGGAAGAGCGGCAGGTGTCGATGGACGGCCACACGCGCAAGCTGCCCGATCCGTTTTTCGTCATCGCGACGCAAAATCCCGTCGAGCAGATCGGCACGTATCCATTGCCCGAATCGCAGCTCGACCGCTTTTTGCTCGCGATTGAGCTCGGCTATCCCGATGCCGATGCCGAGCGCGAGCTTCTGATAACCGGCGATCGTCGCACGCAGCTTGCCGATTTGCCGGCGCTCTGCGATCCGGCGACGCTCGCGCAATGGCAGCGCGAGGCAGCGCAGATTCACGTGGCGCCCGCGCTGCTCGACTACGTGCAGGCATTGCTCGCCGCGTCGCGCGGACACTTGGCCGGTGCAAAAGGGGACCCCGGTGCGCGCCGCGGCTTGAGCCCCCGTGCAGGCTTGATGTTGATCGCCGCCACGCGCGCGATGGCGCTCATTCACGGCCGCTCGATGGCGCTCCCAGAAGATTTGCAGGCGGTCTTTCCCGCCGTTGCCGGCCATCGACTCGCCGGCGGCGCGCGCGCCGGCGCCGTCGAAGCGAATGCATTGATTCGCGCCGTCGCGTTACCCTAAGGAGCGTTGCTCGCATGAGCGCCGCAGGGCCGTCCCAAGGCGCGAATTACTCCCCCTCTGGGGGCAGCGCAGCGGCGACAGCCGCAAGCGTGGGGGTCCAATCATGAGCGCCGCAGGGCCGTCCCAAGGCGCGAATTACTCCCCCTCTGGGGGCAGCGCAGCGGCGTCAGCCGCAAGCGTGGGGGTCCAATCATGAGCGCCGCAGGGCCGTCCCAAGGCGCGAATTACTCCCGCTCTGGGGGCAGCGTAGCGGCGACAGCCGCAAGCGTGGGGGTCGTTTCTGCCGCGAACTGGGTCGCGCGCATCCGTCAGCGCGCGTTTCGCTCGGCGCCGGCCGATCGCGATCCGGTCATTCTGCGTCATTCACGCATCTACATTCTGCCGACACGCCGTGGCTTCATGTTGATGTTGACGCTAGGCATCATGCTGATTGCATCCCTCAATTACAGTCTATCGCTCGGCCTCGCCGTAACATTTTTCGTCTCGGGTTTGGTGGCCGCTGCGCTGTTGCATACGTTTCGCAATCTCGCTGGAATCAAAGTACGCCCGCTCGCTGCCGGCGACACATTCGCTGGCGAGCGCCTTGCGTTCTCCGTCGAGCTGATGGGCGGCGCGTCGGCGCGAAGCGAGATCATGCTGCACGCGCGCGATACTCGCGTCGTATCGGATGTGCGCGCCGGCGCCGCGCTGACGCTCACGCTGCTGGCTCCAACGTCGAAGCGCGGTCGCATACCACTGGGCCGGCTCACGTTGTCGTCCGACTTTCCGCTCGGCTTGTGGCGTGGCTGGGCGTACGTGCATTTTCCGCTCGAAGGAATCGCCTATCCGAAACCCGAGGCATCTGCGCCGCCGTTGCCGCAGGGTCCTGGAGGTGCCGACGCATTCGCGCCCGGCCGCAGCGGCGATGCTGACCTTGCCGGCATACGCGAATACCAACGCGGCGATCCGCCGCAGCGTGTCGCATGGAAGGCAGTCGCGCGCGGCGCCGGCTGGTTCACGAAGGCCTTCGATGGCGCGGGTGGCGGAGGTCCTGTGACGCTCGACTACGCGTCGTTGCCGAGAGAGCTTTCAGCCGAGGCGAAATTGTCGCGGCTCACGGCCTGGGTTCTTGCCGCGGAACGCGCAGCACGACCGTTCGAGCTTCGCGTGCCCGGCACTGCCCTCGCGATCGGTCAGGGTCGCGAGCATCGCCGCCTGGCGCTTTCGACGCTGGCGCTCTTTCCTGCCGACACACCGTGACTACGTCATCGGTAGTGTCTCGCTTTTTTCACGGCACGCGTGTCGCAACGCAACGTGCCGATATCCTGTCGCCGATTCAGGTGCGCTGGCTCGGTGCGCTGCTCGTCGCCGCGCTGGTGCCGCAAGCAGTGCACCTGCCGCTCGGCATCGCGGCGCTGGGACTCACGCTGGTCGCATTACGCGTGTTGATATCGCAACGTCTCGCTCGCCGTCTTGCGTCGCTCGCGGAGCTGCCGTCGTGGTTACTTGCGGTCGTCGCCGTCGCCGTCGCGTTCGGCATTCGGCAATGGTATGGCTACTTTCTCGGTCGCGAGCCCAGCGTCGCATTTCTGTTCGTGCTGTGCGGCATCAAGTTTCTCGAGGCGCGCGCACGACGCGACGGAACGTTGATCATCTGTCTCGCGACGTTCCTGCTGATCACGCCGTTTCTTTCCAATCAATCGATGTTTGCGGCGTTTGCCGCGGCGCCGGCGTTGATCATCTTGGGCGGCGCGCTCGACGCGCTCGAGCGCTCGACCGATTCTCTCGAACGGCAAACCCATTGGCGGACACCACTCGTTCGCACGTTGACCCTGATGGCGCAAGGTCTCCCGATCGCCTTGTTGCTGTTCGTCATGTTTCCGCGTCTCACCGGACCGTTGTGGGGGCTGCCAACCGATCGCAGCGCGCGTACCGGTCTGTCCGACACGATGACGCCGGGCATGTTCACCGAGCTCACGTTGTCCGACGATGTCGCGTTTCGGGTGGATTTCGACGGGCCGGCGCCGCCGCCCTCGCAACGCTATTGGCGCGGACCGGTGCTCTCGCGTTTTGACGGACGCGTTTGGAGCGCCGGCATTCCGCAGCTGGGAAGCGTGCAAGCACCGAACGGAGGCAAGAGCATCACCTACACCGTCACCCTGGAGCCGAGCGGGCAACCATGGCTCTTTGCGCTCGATCTTCCGGCAGCGTTGCCTCGCGTCGACAGCGAAAACGGCGTCCCGACGCCGCCGACGATATTCCTCGGCCTCACGCGCGATCAGCAACTGGTTGCGCGGGCGCCCATCATGCAGCCGCTTCGTTACACGCAGGTTTCGAATCTGCGCAACGCTTTTCCGGCGACATCGATGTTCGAGGCGCGGGCAAACCTTCGCCTCCCCTCAGGCAATCAACGCAGCGTCGAATTCGCGCGCGAGCTTCGCGCCAAGGTTGCGGACGACGGCGCGTTCATTAACGCAGTGCTTCAGTTCTATCGCAACGAGCCATTCGTATATACGTTGGCGGCACCGTTGCTCGAAGGCGAGCCGGTCGATCAGTTCCTATTCGAGTCGCGGCGCGGATTTTGCGAACACTACGCAAGCTCGTTCGTCGTGCTGCTGCGCGCGGCCGGCATACCGGCGCGCGTCGTGACCGGTTATCAGGGCGGCGAAATCAATCCGAATGGTGGCTACATGATCGTTCGGCAGTCCGATGCGCACGCCTGGGCGGAAGCGCTGGTGGGCGGCATGTGGCGCCGCGTTGACCCGACCGCCGCCGTTGCGCCGTCGCGCATCGAACGTGGACTTGCAAGCGCGCTTCCCGCCGGCGAATCGGTGCCGTTGCTCGCGCGCTTCGATGGCGGCTGGTTGAAGGACCTCGGTCTCGCGTGGGACGCGGTCAATCATGGCTGGCGGCGGCACGTGATCGATTTCAACTATGAACGCCAGCGCGCGCTGTGGCATCAATGGAGCCTCGATCTGTTCTCGCCGTGGCAGATCGTCGGCACTCTGACCTTTGTCGCAGGCGCGTGGGGTGCCGCCGTGCTCCTGTGGCTGGCGATTCGCCGGCGACGTCAGGAGCGTGCACTCGTGCTATGGGAAGATGTCTGCCGCCGCCTTTCGCGCGCCGGATTGCCGCGGCATCCGTATGAAGGGCCCGTGGCGTTCGTCGAGCGCGCGGCGACGCGGTGGCCACAGTTCGGAATCGCGCTCAAAGCAATCGGCGAAGCGTATGCGACATTACGCTATGGAGACCTGCCGCCGGAAAGTCGTGAGCGCACGGCACTGGTTGCAACGCTCAAGCACGCGATCGATGCGCTGCCTTCGCCGCTGCAGTTACGCCACGCCGCATAACGACCAAGCTACCCGCTGCAACCTTTATGGGTTCGCCTTTTCCAGCCCAAGTTTCTTTTCTATTGCTTGTAATCGCGCATTGAGAGCGCTTATTTCAGCATCCCGCTCGCGTACTAGCTGGTGAAGCCGCTGAACGGCAGCAAGCGCCACGCCATCGGCGTCTTGCATGCCGATCATCTTGTCGCTGTTGCCGACTTCAAAGACACGAATGAAATCCTGTGCAGTCGGTCCAATATGGCGCACGCGCGGATCGCCGCCTTTCGCGTTCCAGAAGTAAAGGGGCAGCCTGGCGATTTGGTTGAGCACGGCCGACGTGTCAACAGGCGCGAAGTTTTCCTTAAGATCGCGGTCGCTTGAGCATGCCCAACCGTTGCCATTGCTTGCAGCGCACGTCCACGTTGGATTCCCGGAACCGTCGATGCCAAGCACCAGCCGCACGCCGCCCGTCGAACGTACCGCAAATTCGTTGTTCGCCGTGCTGGTGAACGCAAAATTGTTTGAATCGGACCAGACAAACGCGCCATCGTGGTTTATGCCCGGTGCGCTGCTAGTGCGCGCATTTCTTCCTGCGGCGAAACTATAGGCCCCAGGGGCGTAGTTAAGATTACCGCCGGGGATGACGGCGTAGTCACCAGCCGCGATGTTTTCAACCCCTCCTCCGATTGCGCTGAAAGCGCCGAACGCTTTGTTTCCCCCACCGCCGGAGACCGCGCCGTAGCCGTACGCAGCGTTGCCTTGTCCACCTCCGATACTTCCGTAAGCAAGCGACACATTGTTAATCCCGCCAACGATTGCCGCATAATCGCCTGACGCCGAATTCGTACTGCCTCCGCCGACCGACGAATGGCTTCCGAGTGCTTTGTTGTCGTATCCACCGCCAACCGACGACAGGAACGCATCAGCCATATTGACAAGGCCGCCGCCTACGGTGCTCGCATAGCCGGACGCTCTGTTCGAATTGCCCCCCGCAACAGTGCTGAAACCTGTACCTGCCGCATGATTGTTGGCGCCGCCGCCAATCGTGCCAAAGTTCGCCGAAACAATGTTCGCACAGTCGCTGAGGCCGTTGTCGCCGCAATTGTGGAGTGTCGCGCTGCCCCCACCCGCGATGGTCACGCCATACACCGAGGAGCTTCCCAACGTGTTTGTAGCACCTCCCCCAATAATGTTCGGCGCTGAGGCGTTGTACTGATAACGCATCGTGCGCTGCGCATTCACCACGATATCCAAACCGGTGGCATCTCCAGGTCGTTTGAAATATCCGACCGCGTCAATAACCAAATCCACTGTAACGGGGCTTAGCGCGGTGAAACGATTGTTTGTTGTGGCATCGACGGGAACGATCGCACCCGTGGCTGTTGCAAACTGTCCTGCGGCGAAGCTCAGCGTCGAGGCATTCGGCGCGAAAGTGTTGCCAGCATAAAGATTGATGAAGCCTGAAGCAGTGGGTTGCACCGCCGTTGCCGTTACAGCTATCGCGGCGACATTGTTTGGTATGCCGCAATTAGACGTTGCACCACCTTGCGCTACAAATGTCGATGTGGTGTAACCGTCGTAGCCGCGGGCTGTGTTAGCGGCGAGCGCACCGATGGCGTTCCGCGTGTCTACGATTCGGCACGGTGTGATCGGCGTGTACACAAGGTCATCAATCGTGTCCCCTAGCGCCTTGGTCGAAAAATTAGGCTTGTTGGTATGCGCATTGCCGATGTCGCGCTCCGAGTCCGCAACCATGTCTTGAACGGTCACACCCGTGCCAGCAAGACTCGCTGCGAGCAGACGGTCGGCACGCATTTTCCAAAGTGCATCGCCGAGCTGCTCGGGCGTCTTCCGTTCCGTGCCCGAAAGGCTTGCGAACGTCGGCCACCACTTATCAACAACCGCCTTGACAATGGAAGCTCGGTTCTGCTCGATGACCAGAAGCGGATACCGACTCGTTTCGAGCGCCAGACCATGACCGCTGATCACCAGCAGCGCCCCAACCGCAACCAAGCGTTTTACACATCATGACAAGCTCCATAAAGTGTGCTTGCGCGCGGTTCCATTCATAATGTGATCAATCAAAGCCAAGAGCTAATTAGTATTAAAGAAAGTCCTCCTTCTCGAACCCCTTCCGCGCGATCCTTCCACGGAGCTTGTCAAGCGCCTCGACTTGGATCTGCCGGATCCGCTCGCGCGTCACGCCGAACTCGGTGGCGAGCTCGTCAAGCGCTGCGACGTCGCAGCCGTTCAATCCGTAGCGGCGCTCGATGACCAGCCGCTGTCGTTCGTTCAACTCGGCCAGCCATTCGCCGACAAAGCGCTCGATGCTGCTCACGTGGAGCAAAAGCTCGGGCGAGACGGCGCGGTCATCGGCAACGCTGTCTCGTACGGTCAACGCCGGGTCGTGATCGAGCGGCGCATCGAGCGACACCGGTTGCTCGCGATAACGCAAGAGCCGCTTCACTTCGTCAACGTCTTTGCCGAGCAAATGCGCGACGTCCTCGAGCGTTGTATCGCGCTCGCCCGCCGGTGCGTGCGTCTCGAGATGTCGCATCGCACGCAATACGACGTTCATCTCCTTCACGACATTCGCTGGAAGACGAATCGTGCGAGACTGGCTCATTACCGCGCGCTCGATCGACTGCCGAATCCACCATGTCGCATACGTCGAAAAACGAAATCCGCGCTCGGGATCGAATTTTTCGAGCGCATGGATCAATCCCAGATTGCCTTCTTCGACGAGATCGGGCAGTGCGAGCCCGCGATGCATGTAATGGCGCGCAATGCTCACCACGAGACGCAAATTACGCTCGATCAGCGTCTGCCGCGCCGAGAAGTCTCCCGCACGCATTGCGCGGGCCAGCGCGAGCTCTTGCGGCGCGGTTAAGAGCGGCCGCGCGCCGATATCGTTTAGATAAAGCTGGGTCAAATCGACGATGAAGTCCGCCGCCAACCCCGCAGCGGGCGGGTCAAGCGGCAGCTCGAATGATGCGGTCTCGTAAGGCTCTGCGTCGTCGCTCAACGTTGCGACGTCATCGCGCGCGGGAACGTCGGCGGCCGAGGCGTCGGACGGTGATTTCATGCCGGCGGCAGATACCGCACGGGGTCCATCGGCTTGCCGAGCCGCCGAATCTCGAAATGGAGCTTCACTTGCTCGGCGTCCGTGTTGCCCATCTCGGCGATCTTCTGTCCTCGGAAAACCTGCTGGCCTTCCTTGACGAGGATTTCGCGGTTATGCGCGTACGCCGACAAATAGATGTTGTTGTGCTTGATGATGATCAACTTGCCGTAGCCGCGAAGCCCTGTACCGGCGTACACAACGCGCCCCGGCGCGCTGGCGAGCACCGGTTCGCCGGCCGTGCCGGCGATATCGATGCCTTTGAGATTCGCAGTTTCGGAAAATGCGCCGATCAGCTTACCTTTCGCCGGCCACGCCCAGTCGAGCCGATCGTCGTCACCATTGTCGCTGACCGGTGGGCGGACGGTTTCGCTTTTCGCATCGGCGCGCGAAGGCGCCGCCGCAATTCCGTCTGCTGGCGCAGCGGGTGAAGGCGCTGCAGCGACCGTTGCGCCGGCAGCGGTCAACTCGCGCACGGCGCGTTCGGAATACGGCTCCTTCAACATCTTCGGTGCGGATTTCACAGTGTCGCTCGAACGCGCGACGGCTGGCGGCGAAGGCGAAGGCGCCGGCTTGCCTTCGGCTACGACGGGCGGCGGGACGCGTAGCGGCGCCGTCGTCACGCCCGTTGCGGCGACTGCTGCTCCACTCTCGTTCGGCGACGACAAGCGAAGCACTTGGCCGACGCGGATGACGTTGGGGTTTTCGAGGTTGTTCCACGCCGCAAGCTCGCGATAGTCGAGCCCATTGTCGAGCGCGATTTGATGCAGCGTGTCGCCGCGCTTCACCGTGTACGTCTGCGGCCGTGCTTCGGTTTCAGCGGCTGTCGGCGCTGGCGGCGGAGCGGATGCCTGCGTCGCAGACCCTGACTGCGACCATGCGACGCGATCCTCGACGGGCGCAGGCTCCCGCGTCGCGCATCCCGCGAGAAGAAGGAGCATCAAAAACAGCGCCGCGATGGACGCCCGTACGGCTGATCGGCGAGAAAGAATCGGCAAGCGCAATAACATCGATTGGAGCAGCGCCGGATCGCGCACCAACGTTTAAGCGGTTCCCGGCAACAGTGGAACGAATCTTACCGCATCGAATGTCTGTTCTCGATATCCGTTCCCCGCCGTTTCGATAACGGTGAGCCGCTGCGTGCCCGCGTCGTCAGCATTTGCAAGCGGCAGCACCATGCGCCCAGTCGTTTTGAGATAGCGTAAAAGCGAGGTCGGAACGTGTGTCGCGCCTGCAGTCACAATGATCGCGTCCACGGCAATATCTTCGCCCAGGTCCGAGCTGCCGTCGCCATGCTTCAGCCGAACGTTCTTGATTTTGAGCGCCTGCAGGTTGCGCCGCGCCTTCGCGACGAGCGCACCGATTCTCTCAACGGTATAGACGGTCTGAGCGATGTGCGCGAGGACAGCGGTCTGATAGCCGCATCCGGTGCCGATCTCGAGCACGGTATCGAGTGCGCGGCCACTTCGCGCCAATTCCGTCATTCGCGCGACGACCCACGGCTGCGAGATCGTCTGACCCTGTCCGATCGGCAGCGGCGCATCGTCGTAGGCGCGAATGGCAAGCGCTTCGTCGACAAAAATATGGCGCGGAACGGCATTGATCGCAGCCAGCACGACCTCATCGCGAATGCCTTCGGCGCGCAGCCGCTCCACCATCCGCGCACGCGTGCGATCCGACGTCATCCCGATGCCGGTGTGATCGGGCCCTCGTGTCCCCATCACGCGTCCTCTATCGCTGCCAACAACGCAGGGTCAACGCTCGAGCCATGTGCCGACGTCCGTCATCTGATCGCGATTGGTGAGATCGATCTGCAGCGGCGTCACCGACACGAAGTGCTGTTCGACGGCATGAAAATCCGTTCCGTCGCCGGCGTCTGCGGCCGGGCCCGCTGCACCGACCCAATACACGGTTTCCCCTCGTGGGCTTTCGGTACGGATCACGTCTTCAGCGCGGTGGCGGCGTCCGAGTCGCGTAATCTTGATTCCGTTGATGTCGCGCCGTGGCACGTCGGGAACGTTGACGTTCAGCAACCACGGCCCTGCGGTTTGGCGCGCATGCCGCTCGACCAGATCAATCGCGATTTGCGTGGCCGTTTCGAAATGACTTGCCGCCTTCGACGCAAGCGAAATGGCGATCGATGGAATCCCGAGCAGATACCCTTCAGTGGCGGCAGCGACCGTGCCCGAATAGATCGTGTCGTCGCCCATGTTGGCGCCGAGATTGATGCCGGAGATCACCATGTCCGGCAACTGATCGAGAAGGCCGGTCACGGCGAGATGCACGCAGTCGGTGGGCGTCCCGTTGACGAAAAGAAACCCGTTGGGCGCGCGCCGAACCGACAGCGGGCGATCGAGCGTCAATGAATTCGAAGCGCCGCTACGGTCGCGCTCGGGGGCGACGACAGTAATCTCGGCGCGGGGTGCGAGCGCCGCCGCAAGTTGTTCGAGGCCGGGAGCGAAGTAGCCGTCGTCGTTGGAAAGCAGGATGCGCATGAGAGAAAGGGCCGACTATCGCGACCCAAGCAAAAATTATACGCGCCGTGTGTCAATCGGTCCGCCGTCCATCGGTGGACTGCCATCCAACGCCTGCGGACTTTGTTACGATGCAACGCACACACCTAGGCGCCACTCCATATGTCATCGGTCCCTGATTTGATTGCCGCCACCGCACGTGCGTTACGCCGTGAGCGATTGATTGACCTGTTCGCGAATGACCGATCGCGCGTGCCGCGGATGACGCTGGACTGGGACGACTGGCGCGTCGACTTCTCGAAGGAGAGGCTGACGCCGGACACGCTCGCGTTACTCGTCTCGCACGCGGACGCAGCCAACGTGGCGCATTGGATCGCCGCGCTCTTTGCCGGCGAGAAGATCAATTTGTCGGAGGGACGTCCGGCGTTGCACACGGCGTTACGACAGCAAGACGAGACGCCGCTCTTGGTCGATGGTCGCGACGTCATTCCGGATATTCGAGCGACGCAATCGCGGGTGCGAGAGATTTCGCAAGCGATGCGCGAAGGCAGACGAATCGGCGCGACCGGATTGCCGCTTCGCTCGGTCGTTCATATCGGCATCGGTGGTTCGGACCTGGGTCCACGGCTCATCTGCGATGCACTCTCGTCAGGGCCTGGCGCAATCGATGTTTCGTTCGTGTCGAACGTCGACCCCGAGCACCTATCGCGCGCGCTTGCGGGCCGCGATCCCGCGACGACGCTCTTCATTGTCGTGTCGAAAACGTTCACGACACAGGAGACGCTTGCCAACGCGTTGAGCGCGCGCGCATGGCTATCCGCGGCGCTTCCACCGGGTAGCGATGTCGGACGACATTTCATCGGCGTGACGGCCAATGTCGGGGCCGCCGCGCAGTTCGGCATCATTCGCGACAATGTGCTCCCGATGTGGGATTGGGTCGGCGGGCGTTATTCCCTCTGGTCGGCGGTGGGTTTGTCGATCGCGATCCGCCACGGTTACGAAACGTTTGCGGCGTTGCTCGCAGGCGCGGCCGCCATGGATGCGCATGTTCGCGAAACGCCGCCGGCGAAAAATCTCGCGATTGTGTTGGGCTTGGTCGGCTGGTGGAATGCATGCGCGCTCGGCCACACGCAACGGCTCGTCGTGCCGTATGCGCAGGCGCTCAAACGTCTCCCGGCGTTTTTGCAGCAGCTGACACTGGAGAGCAATGGCAAGCGCGTGACGCGCGATGGCGTACCGGTCGACGGACCGACGGCGCCGGCGCTGTGGGGCGACACCGGAACGGATGGCCAGCACGCGTTCTTCCAGTGGTTGCATCAAGGCACGCAAGAAATACCGGTCGAATTCGTCGTACCGGTCCGCGCAATGCATCCGCTTGATGATCAGCAAACACTGCTCGTGGCCAATGCGCTGGCCCAGTCGCAGGCGTTGCTCGTCGGCCGCCATGGCGACGCGTTGCGGTGCGAGCTCGCGAATCAGGGCTTGAGCGGCGCAGCGTTGGAGTCGGCGAGCGCCGCGCGGGAATGTCCGGGCAATCGCGCATCGACGACGCTGTTGTTGCCCAAGCTTGATGGATACAATCTCGGCGCGCTGCTGGCGCTCTATGAGCACCGCACATTCGTCGAAAGCGTACTCACGGGGATTAACGCGTTCGACCAATGGGGGGTCGAGCTCGGAAAATCGCTGGCGAAGCCGATCGTTGCCGCCCTGTCCGATAAGGGTTCATTACCGGATACCGCCGATTCTTCGACACGCGCGCTGCTCGAGCACGTGCGCGCACTGTCGCGCAAACCTGCGTAGCGGATCAGCGCCGAACGCTATCTCGCGCCGCCTTTATCGCCTGCGCCAGTTGAAACACCGCCGCGGCGTACAACCGGCTGCGGTTATACCGCGTGATCGCGTAAAAATTCGGACACGCAATCCAGTAACTCGCACGTGATTCGCCGTTGACGGATGGCTCCTCCAGCATCAAAAGTCCCACGGCCTCAGCGGGAACGTCCGATGCCAGCGCGTCGGCGGTCACGCCGTCGGCTTCCCATGACCACATCGGCCGCCGTTCGCTCATGCCGCCATCGAGCTTTCGCATGACGGAGTCCTGCTCTTCCGCATTGATTGTCGCCGGCAGAAGAATCGCTTGCCCGGGCTGCCAGTCGTGCCGCGCGAGATAGTGCGCCACGCTGCCGATGACATCCGCGCCGCTTTCCCACAGATCGATCTTGCCATCACCGTCGAAGTCGATCGCAAAGCGCCGGTAGCTGCCGGGCATGAATTGCGGCACGCCCATCGCACCGGCGAACGAACCTTTCGGTGCCAGCGGCGAGATTCCCTGCTCATGCATCAGCAGCAGAAAATCCTTGAGCTCGCCGCGAAAAAACGCCGAGCGCCGCGGATAGTCGAACGCCAGCGTGGTCAATGCGTCGAAGACACGGTACGAGCCCACGTTGCGGCCGTAGAACGTTTCGACACCGATGATGGCGACGATGATCTCGGGCGGCACGCCGTATTCGCGCTCGGCGCGCGCCAAATCGTCCTCATGACCAAGAAAGTAAGCGACGCCGCCGTCGATCCGTTCGGCGCTTAAGAACTGCGGCGCGTATTCGAACCATTTGGGCGGCTCGAGAATCGGCCGTTGCATCGCCGTGACGATCTTGGGCTGGAATTGCGCAGCGGCGAACCAGCGCAACAATTGACGCCGGTTGAGCTGATGATCGGCCACCAATTGATCGATGAACATACGAACGTCGGTGCGTTGCGCATAACCGTGGGGAGCACTCGCAGTGTCGGTCGCAGCCCGCGACGGTGCGATGGAGAGAGCGACGATGACGCACGCGAATAGCGCAGCGCGGCGGAATGAGTGGGCGGATTTGCGAGACATGGAAAAGCGCGCGTGAATGTTATCATCGCCGCGCCTTAGCGCCACTCATGCCTAAGCTGTATCCGCTGTTTCGCCCGCTGTTCTTTGCCATCGATCCCGAGGCGGCGCACGACATCGTTTTTCGCGGATTGGACGTAGCCGCGGCACTCGGAGTCGCGCAGCTTTCCGCGCCACATCTTCCCGCTTCACCGGTTAACGTGATGGGCATCGAATTCCCCAATCGCGTCGGCTTGGCAGCAGGCCTCGACAAGAACGCCGCTCATTTGCGCGGGCTCGCCACACTGGGCTTTGGATTTCTCGAGGTCGGCACTGTCACGCCGCGGCCGCAACCAGGCAACGCGAAGCCACGAATGTTCCGTCTCGAAAGGTCCGAGGCACTGATCAACCGGCTGGGCTTCAACAACGACGGCGTCGATCGCCTGGTCCATAACGTAACGCGTTCGCGCTATCACGGCGTGCTCGGCATCAATATCGGACGCAATTTCGAGACTCCAAACGAGCGAGCGGCCGATGACTATGTTGCGTGCATGCGCGCGATTTATCCTTACGCGAGTTACATCACGATCAACATCAGTTCGCCGAACACCAAAGGCCTGCGCGATCTGCACGCTGAAGACGCGTTCGGAGCGCTTCTTGGAAATCTCAAATCCGCGGAAAGCGCGCTGGCCGAGAAGCACGGGCGCCGCGTGCCACTGGTCGTCAAGATCGCGCCCGATCTCGACCGTTCGGCCATCGAGGGCATTGCGCGCTTGCTCGTGCGCCATCGAATCGACGGCGTCATCGCCACGAACACAACGCTCGGACGCGACGGCGTGATCGACGAAGAACAGGCCGATCAAGCAGGCGGCTTGTCGGGAAAACCGCTACGCGACAAATCGACAGCGGTGATCCGCACGCTCGCGAAGGCCCTCGACGGGGCGTTGCCGATCATCGGTGTCGGCGGCATTTTTTCCGGCGCCGATGCACACGACAAGATCGACGCCGGCGCGATGCTCGTCCAGATCTATACGGGACTCATCTACCGCGGTCCCGCGCTCGTCGCCGAATGCGTGAAGGCACTGGCGGCGGCTCCTCGCTAGCCGCTTGCCTGGCGCGCCGACGGATCACATCGCCGTCGCCGGCTCGTCGATTTGCTGACTCAAGTTCGTGATGACGCTCACAAGCGCGCGATCGAGCAGTGGTTCGGCCTCGACCAGACGCGCGCGGTCGGCGCGGAAGCGGTCGGCGAGCTCCTCTGCGGTCATCGACATCGCCTTCTGGCCTTGACGGTTTGTAAACAAGTAAGTGCCCCGAAGCGGGCTCACCCACGCGAGCTTGGCGAACGCGAGCTGCCCCGATTCGTTTTCGAATTCCACCCATGCGCCGCGGTCGAGGTTTCGCGCAATCTCGAGATATTCGTCGTCGATCAGCACCGGCGCCGGTTCGGGCGGCGCGGGTTCCGCCGGCGCCATTGCGCGCGCGAGCGCCTCCGCTTTGGCAGCCGCCGCGATGTCGCCCGAGGCCTTGGCCACTTCGGCTTGCGCTTTCGCTGCCTCGGCGACGGCCGCTGTCGGTGACGCGGTTGCGGCGAACGACGGCTTCACCGCGGCCGCATGCGCTTCGACCAGATTGGTCATGAAGCGATCGCGTTCTTCCTGCGTCCACTGCTGATTGTGGACGCCCGCGCCGAGACGCTTCAACAGCGACGGCAGCAGCGCGACGAGGTGCTTGCGGTCTTCGGTGCTGCGCTTCGGTTGGACGCTCCACACCAGATCCTCGAGCGTTGTGACGGCCGACGTCCAGGCTTCGCTGTCGTCACCGTCTTTCAGATACACATGCTCGAGCATCGCCTGCCAGTGCTCGCGCAGGAACGACGCGAGAAAATGCGGCACTGGATAACTTTCGACGCGCCGCTCGATCTCGGCCCGCCCGATGACCACTGCAATCTGCGCGTGATCGCGTTGATTGATCTCGTCCGCCGAGGACGCGATGTTCGCTTCGGCGGCCTTTTCTTCTTCGGCGAGAAACGTTTCGAGGTCCTCGCGGAGCTCGTCGAACAGTGCAAGGTTGTCAGAAAAATCGTCAAGGATGCGGCGAACGATGCTCTCGATCTTGCGGTAGAGCGGATCGTCGCTGCCCATGTCGGGCGACCAGCCAAGACCGGCATCTGCCAGCGCATTGACGAGCAACCGCGACGGGTGCGTCTTTTTCGCAAAGAACGCGCCGTCGAGCATCGCGGCTTTGAGAACCGGGATTTGCAGGCGCGCAAGCTGCGCCTTCATGCCGTCGGGCAAATCGCGCGTCTCGAAGATGAAATCGAACAGCATCGCGACCATCTCGATTGTCATCGATTCGAGCTGGTTCGCCTTGCGGCCGAGCGGCGATTCCTGCAAGTCACGCAGGACGTTGTGCATCCCGTCCGGCACGCCGGCGAACGCGACTTGCGCGCCGCCGACGTCGAAGTCGGTCTGACCTGCCTGGAGCCGCGTCAATCCTTCATGCAAGTCGGCGCTCGAGATGATCGGCGCGCCGGGGATATAGCCGGAAGGCGTCGGGGACAACGGCGCAAAGTTCGATGGACCGGGCACACCGCCGAATCCACCTGCTGCGAGGTTTTGCGGTGACAAGCTACCGTCCTGCCGCATGCCAGGGAGGGAAAAGCTGCTTTGCGATGCCATCCGGCGAAACAACGACATCACGTCGATCTCGGATGATCCAGGCGCCTGTGCGCCCGGCGGCCGCGGCTGTTGCGGTCGCTGTTTTTCGCCGGGACGACGGCTCGCCGGTTGCCCGCGCGACGCGGCTGGCATCACGCCGAGATGCGTCAGGTGTTTGTTCAAGTCCGCGTAGATCGTCGCGAAATCGCCAAGCGCTGCCTGATTCAGCACCTTCAGGATTTGAAACTTGACCTTGTCGTCCGCGTTGACCCCGTTCAGCGCGTCGGCGAACGCTTCGACGAAGGTCGTCGGAGAGAGCGGGTTCGCGCCGGTTTCGAGATCCGGCCGATCAAGCAGATTGCCGATACCGCGATTGAAAGCGGCCAAATGGTCATGCGCGCTGTTTTCAATAACCCGGACGATATTGCCGGTGATTACCGATTCTTCCATCGATAAGTGGTCGACGAGGGTCAGCTCGCTTACGTCAAGCTTGGAAAAATCGGCCTTCGTCTCCTTGGCGTGGATCCGCTCGTCGACGCGCCCGCGCAAGCGTTTTTCGAACTCCACGAGCAGGCTCGGGCGTTCCCGCGCGAGTGCGGTGCGTGCATCGCGATTGAGGACACCGTCTTCGGGCGACTCCGGCGCATCGGCACGTGCCATCAGCATGTCGCCAATCCGATCGACCATCGTCGTGAACGTGGCGAGCAGACGCTCGATCGCCATATCGCGACAACCTTGCAGGATCTTGGCTTTTTCCGGCGCAAGCGAGCGGCGCGCGGCAGCTTCTGGGGAGATCGGGTTCAAGCGCGTGACGGGTAATCGAAATACGTGCCTGGAATAGCTGACTGTAGCACGGTCGAAAACGACGCGCCAACGAAGCCCGTTACGCTGACACGGCCTTTATCGCGACAACTCCGACCAGGCCTTTTCGACGCGCTTGAACGACACCGGAAACGGCGTTCGCAACTCCTGCGCGTACAGCGAGACTTTGAGCTCCTCGAGAAGCCACCGGAAGGCGGCGAGCTTGGGCGATAACGTGCTCTTTGCGCGTTCGCTTTCCGCGCGCTCGCGATAGCGCGTCCACCATTGCGCGAGCTGCGCCGCGTGCCGCGCGTCGCGGCCGGGTGCCTCCAGATGCCGGATGTAGCGGCGTTCCAGCGCCCTCAGGTAACGCGGCAGGTGTTGCAATTGCGCCCACGGCGTGGCCGAAAAAAAACCCGGATAGACGAGCGCGTCCCGCTCCACGCGAAGTTCGGCGGCGATTCGAGTATGCGGCGCGGGCGCAGCCGCCAGGCGTTGCGACAGCGAGAAATGTTCATTTGCGATCGCGGAAAGCTGTCGCCATGCGCCTTCGGCGACGGCCGGCAACCGGGTTCGTGCGCGCTTAACCTGCTCGTTCCATCCGCGATCGTTGCGCGGCAGCGGATCGTCGCCGATAAAAGCACGATCGACGATCGCGCTTTGCACGTCGGTCCGCAGCACGTCGGCGGGCACGACGCTCTTCAGCTGGAGCGCGGCCTGGAGGAACTCCGGCGGGGCTTTTTCGAAGCGAGACAGTGACTCCTTCAATTGCAACCGTATGAGACGAATGACGCCTGCGCGCGTCGACGCGTCGGCCGCGTCATGCGTATCGAGCAATGCGAGCGAGACGCTCGAGCCATCGTCGAGGAGCGCGGGGTAGCCCACCAGCCGCGCGCCGCTACGCTCGACGGTCAGCGTCTCGGGCAAGTCGCCGAAATCCCAGCTCGTGATGCCTTTTTTCTCGAATGGATGGCCGACTGCGGCAAACGACATTTGCGCCGCTTCACCAAGCTTGGCGCGTAACGCCGTGAGATTGCGTCCCGTCGCGAGCTCCCGGGCGCTGGCATCGACGACGCGGATGTTGACGGCAAGATGCGCGGGCAACGCCACGGCGTCGAAGGCGTGTGGCGGCAATGCGTCATCAAGGCGCCGCTGCAAATAATCGCGAAGCGCGTCGTCAATGGAACCGTTCTCCGCTGACGCGCGCGTCAGAAAATCCGTCACGACTTCCGTCATGGGAATCACCCGACTCCGCCAAGACTTGGGCAGCGCCTTCAGATACGCGGTCACTTTGTCGCGGACCATGCCGGGCACAAGCCACGATAAACGGGCCTCGTCGATCTGATTGAGCAGCGCAAGCGGCACGGTGACGGTGACGCCGTCGTGCGGGTCACCAGGGGCGAAGCGGTACTTGATCGGCAGCGTCGTCCCGGCAATCGCAAGCGTTTTCGGAAAGAGCTCCTCCGTTACGTTCGCTGCAACATGCCGCATCAGGAATTCGCGCGTGAGCAGCAGGTTCGGATCGCCCGCTTCGGCATTCGCGCGCCAGCGCTCGAATGCGACGCGCGTCGCAACATCCGGCGGAATCCGTTCCGCATAAAACGCGGCGATCGTGTCGTCGTCGACCAGCACGTCCTGGCGTCGCGCCTTGTGCTCGAGCTCGGCGATTTCTGCGATCAGTCGGCGGTTGCGCTCGAGAAAAGGCGCTTTGATCGTGGGATCGCCGGCGACGAGCGCTTCACGCACGAATATGTCGCGCGCCGCCGCGGGATCGATTGCACCATACGACACCGGTCGCCGCGCCACCAGCGTCAACCCGTAGAGCTTAACGCGCTCGCTCGCAACGGCTTCTCCACGCTTCGCATCCCAATGCGCGTCGAAATAATCACGCGTGACGCGATCTCCCGCAACGCCTTCGATCCATTCGGGTTCAATCGAGGCAGCGCAGCGCGCGTAGAGGCGCGTCGTCTCGGTCAACTCCGCGGCGAGCACCCATTTCGGCGCTTTACGCGCAATGCCGGAACCTGGATGCAGGTGAAACCGGACTCCGCGTGCGCCGTCGTACGCCCCGTCCTCCGCCTTAGCGCCAATGTTGGAGAGGAGCCCTGCGAGCAACGATTTGTGGATCGCCGCATACCGGCGCACATCGATCTTATCGGAGAGTCGCGGGTTCCATCGCCACTCCGCTTCACCGAGCTCGGTTGCAAGTTGATCGTGGACGTCGCGCCATTCGCGCAAGCGGAGGTAAGAGACGAACTGCGCGCGGCAGCGCTCGACGAGCTTACGATGCGACAGTTTCTCGGCGAGCGCGTCGGTAAAAAATTGCCACAGCGCGATGAGCGACAGGAAATCGGAACGCTCGTCGCGAAACTTGAGATGCGCCTGATCGGCGGCCTGAGCGCGCTCCAGCGGGCGCTCACGCGGATCGGGAACCGCGAGCGCGCTTGCGATCACGAGCGCTTCGGCAACGCAGTCGAGCTCGCGCGCCGCTTGCAGGATCCGGCCGATGCGCGGGTCGAGCGGCAGGTTCGCAAGCTCACGTCCGCGTGGCGTCAATGCGCGCGATTCGTCGACGGCGTCCAAATCCTGCAACAACTGATAGCCGTCGGCGATCGCGCGAGCCGACGGCGGATCGACGAACGGGAATTGCTCCGGCGCCGACAGATCGAGCGCCGACATTCGCAGAATGACGGCCGCGAGGGAACTGCGCAGTATTTCGGGATCGGTGTAACGCGGGCGCGCAGCGAAATCCTCTTCACTATAAAGACGCATGCAAGCACCGTCCGCAACGCGGCCGCAGCGGCCCGCACGCTGGTTCGCTGCGCTCTGCGAAATTTTCTCGATCTGCAGCAGCGTCGTTTTATTGCGCAGGCTGTAACGCTTGATCCGCGCGAGGCCTGGATCGACGACGTAGCGAATACCGGGGACGGTGAGCGACGTCTCGGCGACATTCGTTGCGAGTACCAGCCGTCGTCCGGTGGACGGTGCAAAAATTCGCTGCTGCTCGGAAACCGATAAGCGCGCGTACAACGGCACGATTTCGACTGCCGCCGCGTAGGGGCGCCGCCTCAGTGCGCGCTGCAAGAGCTCGCCGGTCTCGCGAATCTCGCGCTCGCCCGGCAGAAATACGAGGATGTCGCCGGGACCTTCTCGCCATAGCTCTTCGACCGCCGAGACGATTCCCTCTTCCAATTCCTCTTCGTCATCGGTTTCGTCGGTGGCTAACGGACGGTAGCGGACATCGACGGGAAACAAGCGTCCCGATACTTCGATGATCGGCGCTGGCCTCCCGGCGACGCCGAAGTGCTGCGCGAAGCGTTGCGCGTCGAGCGTCGCCGACGTGATGATCAGCTTGAGCTCGGGTCGGCGCTCGAGCAGCTGCCTCAGGTAGCCCAGGAGGAAATCGATATTGAGGCTCCGCTCGTGCGCCTCATCGATGATGATGGTGTCGTACGCGGCGAGCGCACGATCACGTTGCGTCTCGGCCAACAGGATGCCGTCGGTCATCAGCTTGATATAGGCGTCCGGATGTGTGTGATCGGTAAACCGGACCTTGTAACCGACCGCATTGCCGACCGCGGTGCCGAGCTCCTGCGCGATGCGCGCCGCCACCGCGCGCGCCGCGATTCGCCGCGGCTGGGTGTGACCGATTTGGCCGCGCTCACCGCGACTCGCCGCGAGGCAGATCTTCGGAAGCTGCGTCGTTTTTCCCGAACCGGTCTCGCCCGAGACGATGACGACCGGATGTGCGCAAATCGCCGCGGCAATGTCGTCGGCGCGCTGTGATACCGGCAGCTCAGGGGGATAAGTGATGCGCGGCTTCGCCGCGCCTCGAGCGTTGCGCCGCGACACCGAGCGCTCGATCGCTTCGGCGATTCGTGCCCATTCAGCCGCCGGCGCCCTCCGCGACTGCGCGTGCTGGATGCGCCGGGCAAGCCGAGCCGCATCGGCCAGCATGGCGTCCTCGAGACGTGCGGTGAGCGCTTCGGCCGATTTGTGCATTGCGGTGGGAAAGAGCCGCGCGGATTCTACCGTTCGATCCACGTGTCCGTTATGATCATCTGCGTTGCGTCGATATCCCGGAGGAAGTCGCCATGCGTAATCTGCCGATCTCCCGCGTGCTATTCGCGCTTGCCGCGGTCGCCGTCGTTGTTGGCGGTGCGGATGCGAAAACGCTGCACTGGGCCAACCGCGGTGACATGCAAACCACCGACCCGCATTCGCAGAACGAGGGGCTCACGAACAACATCAACAGCCTCGTCTATGAATTTCTCACCGACCGTGACAAGAAGCTCGGCCTGCGGCCCAACTTGGCCGAATCCTGGCAGCGGATCAACGACACCACGTGGCGGTTCAAGCTGCGTTCCGGCGTGAAATTCCATGACGGCACGCCGTTCACCGCCGACGACGTCGTGTTCAGCTACGAGCGCGCCCGCGCCGACACTTCGCAGCTTCGCGTCTATGCGACGCGCGCCGGCATTCCGAAGAAGATCGACGACCTGACGGTCGAATTCACAACGCCCGCGCCCAATCCAACGATGCTTGAAGACTTGGCGACGATCAACATCATGTCGAAAGCGTGGTGCGAGAAGAACCGCGCGACAAAACCGCAGAACTACGGTGCGAAAGAAGACATGATCACCGCACGGCAAGCGAACGGAACAGGTCCCTACATGTTGAAGTCGCGCGAACCCGATGTGAAGACGGTGCTGGTCAAGAATCCCAACTGGTGGGGGATCAAGGCCGGCATCTGGGACAGCAATGTCGACGAGGTCGTGTTCACGCCGATCAATTCCGATGCGACGCGATTGGCCGCGCTGATTTCCGGCGAGATCGATCTCATCAATGATCCGCCACCGCAAGACGTTCCGCGGTTGAAACAGACGCCGAACATCAAAGTGATCGAAGGCATCGAGAACCGCGTCGTGTTCATCGGCATGGACCAGAATCGCGACGAGCTCCTCTATTCGAACGTCAAAGGCAAGAACCCTTTCAAGGACAAGCGCGTTCGGCAGGCGCTTTATCAGGCGATCGACATCGAAGCGATCCACAAGACGACGATGCGCGGATTGTCGAAGCCGACAGGCGCGTTGTTGCCGGCCCCACCAATGTCGAGTCCTGACATCGAGGCGCGGCTGCCCTACGATAAGGAGAAGGCGAAGAAGCTCCTCGCCGACGCCGGCTTCCCCAACGGGTTCGAAGTAACGCTCGACTGCCCGAACAATCGCTACGTCAACGACGAAAAAATCTGCCAGGCGTTGGCCGCGATGTGGAGCCAAATCGGCGTCGCGACGCGCGTCAATGCAATGCCGCGGGCCACCTACTTCCCGAAGCTCGAGAAGACTGACACCAGTCTTTACATGCTCGGTTGGGGCGGCGCGTCGACCGATGCAATGTTCACGCTGCAGCCGGTGCTCTCGACTTACACCGGAAAGGGCGACGGCGACTACAACTACGGCCGCTATTCAAATCCGAAGCTCGACGCGCTCACGCAGAAGGCGAAGACCGAGATGAATGCGGAAGCGCGGCTCGTCTACGTCCAGGAAGCGCTGCTTTCCCATAACGCGGAGATTAACCATCTACCGCTGCATCGTCAGGTGATTCCGTGGGCGTCGCGCGGCAACGTCACCGTGGTTCACCTCGCCAACAATTTCGTTAACCCGTACTGGGTGACGGTGAAGTAATGGGGATGGCTGCAGGGGACAACGGCGTGCGGATATAGCGTGTCACCAGCCAGGCCATCGCGATGGTCGCCGCGATGGCCGCGCCGCCGGTCAGGTACGCCAACGGTGTGCCGACCTGGATTGCGCGAAGGAGCACCGTCAACACGGCGCCGGTCGCAACGTAGGCCGGTACGATCGTCGGGTCGAACCGCAGCAACAGCCACAGCACGCCGGCCGTCACGAGCCCACCGATGACGCCTGTCACGATGGCGCCCAAAATGTTCGGGCCCGCTTGGCCGAGCGCTGCAGCGACCTGCAATACGATGACGATCGCGAAGCCGAACCAGAGACGGCGCGTCCAGTCGTGCGTCACATTGGCGGCGAGATAAACGACGAAAAGCGCGATGCCTGCGATCGTCATGACGCCGAATCCCGTGATGATTCCCCCGGCGACCGGCGACCATAGCGACATTGCGGAAAGCGATGGCCATGACGGCGTGTCGCGGGATCCGAGACTGCCCAATGCCGATTCGATGCCCGCCACGAACAATGCCGCCGCGACCGCAGCAGCCCAGGGCGGCAGCATACCGGCCAGTGCAAAACGCGGCGCGCTTCGCGCGTACCACGCGCCGATGCCGGACGTGATGCCGAACAACAACGCGCCGAGCAAGGCGCCGACGATCGCGCCGAGCAACAGCATCGACAGCTGAGATCCGACGGGTTCAGCGGTACTGAGCTGCATCCGCACGAGCGGCCACGCGTTCGCGAGCGCGGCGAGTGCCAGAATGAACGAAAGCGCCGCGACCCATTTGACCGCACGCGTATCGCAGCGGTCTTTTGTCCATCCAAGTACGCCGAGCACGATGGCCGCCAACCCGGCGAGCAGGAAGACGATGCCCGCGCTGATTTTCACGATGCTCGACAAGTTGTTTCGCTTCTGTTCTGTCCGCTCCCAGGCTTCGGGTATATGAACGAGGCGTCCGGCGCCCGCCACTTCGTCGCCGGCAATTTGCACGATGTAGCGGAGCTCGCCGTCCTTGCCGACATCGATTTTCGGGTCGGTGAACATGAAGGCCCAATCGGTCCGCGCCACGCGATTGTTCTCATCCGCGGCGACCAGCTTCACCGCATTCGGATCAACCGCGAATTTGTCGCGAAGCTCGCGCTCGGCGATTGCCACCGCGGCGTCCTTCGTGAGGCGGGCGCCGGGTCGCGCCTGCGGCAGCGCGTGCCGAATCGTCCGAATCGTGCCGTTGCCCGCAACCGCGACGCGCCATTCTTCCGCGCGCTCCGCAACGTCACCCTCGAAGGTCGCGAAGCGCACTTCCCAAACGGGCGGCGCCAGCGCAGCACCAATCTGCTCGCGATAGACATCCGGCCCCGCTTCGCGCCAAACGAACTTGTGCCACGACCATTGCTGCCCGTCGTCGTTCGCGAGTTTCACCACTGAGAGGCGCTGCCATTCCGGTCCGAGCTTCACCCCACGAGCGGCAAGCGCCTGCTCTGCGACGGCAACCGCCGCAGTGCGATCGATCGTCAGTACCGGTACGTCCGCGCGAAATTGCGTAAATGCCAACCACGATGCGAGACCGGCGACGCCGAGCACCGGCAGCGCCCGTTGAAACGCTGCGGTGAGTCCTGCAATCGTCAGCACGGTTTCGCGCAGCGGCGTGGGTGCGTGAACGACCGTCGTGATCGGCGGCTGCCAGGCGCCGTTTCGCAATGAATCGGGGAGCTCGCCCCACGCTCCCGCCCGTATGCGCCGCCACACAATAATCGCGAGCGGAACGAGACCGGCAATGACGATCAGCGCCTGCTGGACGAGCGCATACGGCGCATCAACCAAAAAGACCGGGATCGCAAACAGCGTGAGATCAAACGTCGCATGGAGGAGGACCGTCGTCAGAAGACCGAAGCGAAGAAAGATCAGCGCCCAGATCATCGAAGGCACGATCAATTCGACCAGCCGTGCATACGATGGAAATCCTGGATAGTTCGCGTGCGCACCGCCGAATATCAACGCCTGAAGCACGAAGGCGATAGCAATGCCGAGCGTGCGGTGACCGTAGCGTTGCCCGATCAGCGCGCCGAGCGAAAGCGGGATGGCGCGAAACACGCATTCCTCCATGAAGCCGGCCTGCAGCGAAATCGCAATCGGCGTCAACGCAGGCGCCCACGAGCCCAGAATATTGGGATCGGACAACATCTCGGATGGCTGCCACCATCCGAACCATTTATTCGTTGCGTAGTAGAACGCGGCGACGAGCGCGAGCTCGAGCGGAACGAACAGATAGCCGCCGACGGTGCGGCCCAACGTTTGTCGCGTCGCACCCGCTTCGCGCGACCACAATCGCCACAACTGCGGCTGATGCGGGAAAGCGCGGCGCGACAGCGATTCAGCGGCCATGAATGCAAGCGTGTAGCCGAGACTCGCCGCGGTCAGCAGAAAGATGAACGCGCCGCCCTGCTTGAACCAGAACGTGAGCGGCGACTCGGTCGTATCGGCGCGAAACCATGCTTCGGGCGCCGATGCGAGGCCGGCGAATGCGAGCAGTCCGCCGACAATCAGCCCTGCGACGAACGCTGGCCGCCACAACAGCCAATGGCGGCGCAATAGCCAGAGCACCGCCAAAATGCATCCGCCGATGCCGTACAACAAACCTGCCGATGCGCTCGCCGCGCCGGCGATCAAATTGTTCGCGCTCCGCAGCTCCTTGTAGCGACGATCGAACGACTCGGGCACGAATACAAAGGGCGCGACACCGGTGAGCTCGTCGCCGGCAACGGCCAAGCGGAGACGCACGCGCGCCTCGCCCAACTTTTCGGGTCGCTCGTAAACGAAGTTATGATCGACGCGTCCGCTCGGCATCGTCTGCTGCGATTGTTCGAGCAGCGTGTAGTGCGAAAAGTCGACGCGCCAGTCCGTGTGCGCGCGATCTTCCGCTAACGCGCGCGCCTTCGCGACGTCGAGTGCTTTCGTCGCCGGATCGCGAACGTACGTCTCGGGCAGGCGACGCTCGAATCCCGCGGGCGTGCCGTCGGGTTTGAAGCGAATGACCGCTTCCTCGATCTTGCCCGGCGTGAACAAACGCACATCCCACCAATACGGGGCATAGACGTCGCCGCGCGTCAGCTCTGCGAAAGTCCGACGCCCTCCACCCTCGAGCTCGACATAATTTTGCGTATGGCTGTCATGGCTGAAGCGCGCGGCGAGGCGCGCATCGGCGGGCGCCAGCGCGTAAAGCTGGCCCAGCGCTTCGCCCTGTGCGAGCGCTTCGTTCCGCCCCATCTTGACGTCGAGATTGACGAGTGGAATCGCGAGCGGGAAAAGCCGCGCCGCGATGAATAGAGCGACCACCGACAGCAGTGCGTAGACGATCCAGAACAGCGGTCGATGCGTGATCGAGCCCATTTATTCTTCCCAAGTTGTCGCGAGTCGCGCTCCGCCGTCTTGCGATTCGGCCGCCACGGTGCTGCGAGAGTGCGAACCCGCGCGCTCGACGCCCTCCGACATCGTACGTCAGGCCGGCGCCGCCGCCGCCATGCCGTGCAATGAGTCGGGCACCCTTGTCTGGCACGTGTTGTGCGTAGGAATCGTCCGACATTGCCTGACACGGAATTACGGTCATTTCGGAATGTTCCGAGGGACAGGTGTCGGCACATTGTGACGCGGTGGAGTAATGAGAAAAAATCAACGAAGTCACAGTCTCAGTGAGCCGCCCGCCAGCCCCGATCGCGCCCGAAGCTGGCGCACGGGGGTCGTCGGACCTTAGCCGCCTATGACGTCGGCTCTCGCGACGCCCCTCTTGTCGCGGCTCAAGGTCACTTCGCTGCGGCAACGGTTGATGGTCATCAACCTGATCGCGACGGGAGCAACGCTGTTGCTCGTCAGCTTGGCACTGATCGGCAACGCGTACCTTACCTATCGCGCTGCGCTGCTCGAAGGGCTCCGCGTCCAGGTCGAGCAGATCGGCAAATCCGGCGCCGCCGCGCTCGCCGCCGGCGATACCCGAGGTGCGTCGAAACTGCTCGCGTCGCTTTCGACGTCGCCTGACATCACTCAGGCCGCCCTCTTCGATGTAAGCGGCAAGATCGCGGCCACTTACCGCGCGCCCGGCGAGCCTCTGACATTGGCAGCCCACGCGGGCGGACCCGCCGAGCGCGTCGGTCTCGCGGCCGTCGACATTTCCGGTCCCGTTCTGCACGAGGGTCGCAATCTAGGCTCGATCCGCATCGAGGCCAGTCTTTTCGCCGTCTATCAACGTGTCGCCTGGTATGCGCTCGTTCTCTTGCTCGCCGGCATTGGCGCGATCGGCATGACCACGCTGTTGACCGACAGGCTGCTCACGTCCGCGTCCCGACCCCTCGTCCAGCTCGCAGGTCTGATGGAGAAAGTGTCGAACGAAAAGGACTTTTCGGTCCGAGCTGACGTGCACGAGCACGACGAAGTCGGCGCGCTGGCCGCCGGTTTCAATCGGATGCTGAAACGTATCCAGGAGCGCGAGCGGGCGTTGAAGCGCGAGTTGCA
>DASXSP010000006.1:0-44050 GCA_036505865.1 Casimicrobiaceae bacterium | reverse complement strand
GAGCACTCTTTATCCTTCAGCATCTTCTTCAAATGCTCGTTCGCGTCGCGGCGCACATTGCGTATGGCGACCTTCGCCGCTTCGGCCTCCTTGTGGACCACCTTCGTCAGCTCTTTGCGACGCTCTTCCGTCAATGCCGGCATTGGCACCCGGATCAAGTCGCCCGACGTCGCAGGATTGAGCCCGAGGTCCGAATCGCGAATCGCCTTTTCCACCACCGGGATCATCTTCTTCTCGAACGGCTGCACACCAATCGTCCGAGGATCGGCCAACGTGACGTTCGCCACCTGGTTGATCGGCATCATCGTGCCGTAGTAGTCGACGTGGATGTGGTCGAGCAGCCCGGTATGCGCGCGCCCGGTGCGAACCTTGGCCAAGTCGTGCTTCAACGTCTCCACCGACTTCTGCATTTTCTGCTCAGCGGATTTCTTGACGTCGCTGATCATCGTTCCTCCTCGATCAACAATGAACGAGCGTACCCTCGTCTTCGCCCAGAACGACGCGCTTCAACGCACCGGGAACGAAAATCGAGAACACTTTAAGCAACATTTTCTGGTCGCGACAAAGAGCCAGCGCCGTCGCGTCCATCACCTTCAAATTTTTGACGATCGCCTCGTCGAATGTGAGCGTCGAATAGCGCTTTGCGGCGGCGTCCTTCATCGGATCAGCCGTGTAGACGCCGTCAACTTTCGTCGCCTTCAGCACGACATCGACGTTCATCTCGCGGCCGCGGAGCGCCGCTGCCGTATCCGTCGTGAAGAACGGATTGCCCGTGCCGGCGGCGAAGATGACGACGCGATGCTCTTCGAGGTGGCGCAACGCGCGACCGCGGATGTAGGGCTCGGCGACTTGGTCGATGCGCAACGCCGATTGCACGCGCGATTCGACGCCGGCGCGCCGCAACGCGTCCTGCAACGCGAGCGCGTTCATCAGCGTCGCAAGCATTCCGATGTAATCAGCGGTCGCGCGATCCATGCCGGCGGCGCCCGGCGCGACTCCGCGAAAGATGTTGCCACCGCCGATCACGACGGCAATCTGCACGCCGAGCCGGACGACTTCGGCGATCTCGGCGACGATGCGGTCGATCGTTTCGCGCTCGATGCCATACGGCTCGACGCCCATCAGCGCTTCGCCCGACAACTTGAGCAATATTCGACGGTACGCCGGCTCCGCCGCCGCGGCGGGAATCGCAGCGAGCGGTACGGCAACGGTCGGCGCGCTGTTCGGTGGACTCATGACGTACTCCCGCTCGTTCAACGTGGAGGATCGTTGTTCAAAGACGACGCGCCGCGTCTTGGCAAACCGCTCTCAAGCACGCGCCATCGCCGCCACCTCGGCGGCAAAATCATCCTTTCTCTTTTCGATGCCTTCGCCGACAACGAACAACACGAAGCCGTTCACTTGCGCGCCCTGCGTTTTGACAAGATCGCCCACCGTCTGCTTGCCGTCGCCCTTGACGAACGGTTGCGCGAGGAGCGTCACTTCGGCGAGATATTTCGCGACCGCGCCATCGATCATTTTCTCGACGATGTTCGGAGGCTTGCCGGATTCTGCAGCGCGCGCCGCTGCGATGGCCCGCTCCTTGGCGACGATGTCGGCCGGCACGTCTTGCTTGTGCACGGCGAGTGGCTTGCTTGCCGCGATGTGCAGCGCGAGGTCCTTGCCGAGCGTGTCCGCGCCCCCAGTGACGTCGACGATGACGCCGATGCGCATGCCATGAACGTAGGAGGCAATCCGTCCTTTCGCTTCGCGACGGGCGAAGCGTCGAAGCGAGATGTTTTCGCCGATTTTTTGCACGAGCGCAACGCGGCGGGCTTCGACCGTGTCCCCCGACGCGAGCTTGGCGTTCGACAGCGCTGCGACGTCAGCGGGATTGTCGCGGACGACGATCTGTGCAACTTCGCTTGCGAACGCCTTGAAGTCATCGTTCTTCGCGACGAAGTCCGTCTCGCAGTTCACCTCGACGATCGCGGCCGCGCCGGCGCCCGGCGTCACGTGAAGGCCGATCACACCTTCGGCCGCTACGCGGTCGGCTGCCTTGCTTGCCTTGGCGCCGCTACGGATGCGCAAGAGCTCTTCCGCCTTCGTCATGTCGCCGGCGGCCTCGGTCAACGCCTTCTTGCATTCCATCATGCCCAGCCCCGTGCGCTGGCGCAGGTCCATCACCATGCTTGCGGAAATGTCCGCCATCTGTTGAAGCTCCTGTTCGATTCCACTGCGCAGCTAACGACAACGGTGGCTACGCACGTCGTCATTCTCCGCGGCTTAAAGTCACGCGGAGGCGTCTTCCGCCACTTCGACGAATTCGTCTCCGCCCTGGACGATTTCCTGCACCGACTGGCTCTTGCCTTCGAGCACTGCGTCGGCGACGCCGCGCGCATACAAACGGATCGCGCGACTTGAATCGTCGTTCCCTGGAATGACATACGCGATGCCGTCGGGACTGTGATTCGTGTCGACGACGGCGACGATCGGGATTCCGAGCTTCTTCGCCTCCGTGACGGCGATCTTGTGATAACCGACGTCGATGACGAACACCGCGTCAGGCAGAGCGCCCATGTTCTTGATGCCGCCGAGACTCTTGTTCAGCTTGTCGAGCTCGCGCGACAGCGACAATGCCTCGCGCTTCGTCATCCGCTCGAACGTGCCGTCCTCCTTCATCGTTTCAAGGTCCTTGAGCCGCTTGATGGATCCCTTGACCGTCTTGTAATTGGACAGCATGCCACCGAGCCAGCGGTGGTCGACAAACGGCATACCGCAACGTTGCGCTTCCTCGGCGATGATGTCGCGAGCTTGGCGCTTCGTGCCGACAAACAGGATCGTGCCGCGGTTGCCCGCGAGCTGACGCACGTATTTCATCGCGTCGTTGTACATCGCCAACGTCTTTTCGAGGTTGACGATGTGAATCTTGTTGCGTTGGCCGAAGATGTAATCGGCCATCTTCGGGTTCCAATAACGGGTTTGGTGGCCGAAGTGGACTCCGGCTTCCAGCATTTGACGCATCGTGACCGACATTCCTAGACTCCTTGTCAGGGTTTACCTCCATCCGCGTGTTGCGGCCCGCGCGAATCTGCTAAGACGTCGCGGACACCCTGAGAACGCGGATGTGCGTATTCCGGTTGCTTTGCTTGCCGCGGCCGCTTGCGCGTACCGCTTGCCGCCGCCATCTGACCGGTATTAGGCGACTCGAGCAGGGACGAGAAGGTTTCCCCCGCGCTGCACAGCTAACTTGTTATTCTAGCACGGTTTCGAGTCGCATCGGACCCCCGCGAACGCTTTGCCGACTCTGATTCCACCATCATGACCGACCATTTGAGCCGCCAATCCGCGTTTCGTGCCGCCGCCGAGTCGGCGTTCGTCTGCGACGTGCCCGAGCTTGCGGCTGTTCGCATCGACGGCGCGGACGCGCGGGAATTCCTGCAGAACCAGCTTTCGAGCGACGTCTACGCGCTGGACTCGGGCGGCGGTCAGTGGTCGAGCTACAACTCGTCGAAAGGCCGGATGCTCGCGAGCCTGCGGCTTTGGCGCGACCCCGCTTCGAGATCGGGAGACGGTTTCGGCGCGGTGATCGCTTCGGACCTGGCCGCGAGCACGGTCAAGCGCCTTTCGATGTTCGTTCTACGCGCGAAGGTCCGCATCAGCGATCAGTCGACAACGCATGCAGTCGTCGGTGTTGGCGGTCCTCGCGCAGCGGATATCATCGCAACGGCGTTCGGCATTTCGCCAAGTCACGATGGCGCGACGGCCATCGTGGATAACGGCGTGACGCTCATCGGCCTCGGTGATGGCAGATTCGTGATTGTTGCTGAAGTCGCACGCGCCGCAGCGCTTCGCGGCGATATCGCCAAGATCGCGTATGCAGCGGATGAAGGCGTCTGGCGCTGGCTGTCGATCAACGCCGGCGTGCCGCTCGTAACCGCTCCCACATCGGATCAATTTGTTCCCCAGATGCTGAATTGGGACGCGTTGGGCGGCGTCAGCTTTCAGAAAGGCTGTTATCCGGGGCAGGAAATCGTTGCCCGAATGCGGTATTTGGGACGGCTCAAGGAACGCCTCTATGCATTTCATGTTGCGCCCGATCGCGAACCGCAGCCGGGTATGCGCCTCTACGGTTCGGCGTTCGGCGCCACGCCGTGTGGAACCGTCATCAACGCAGCGCCTGCGCCGGATGCCGGTTGCGCCTTGCTAGCCGTCGTCCAAATGGGCGCGGTGGAAACCGATGCTCTGACGCTTGGAGCCGAAGACGGCCCACCACTGACGCGCGTCGCGCTCCCGTACCCCGTACCGGAGAGAGAGTCGCCGCGCGGGCGCCTCGCATGATCGTCGCGCGTAACAGGCGGGTGAAAGCGCTTCGCTGACATGTGCCTCGCAATCGTCGCGTTGAATGCGCATCCGCATTACGCGCTGGTCGTCGCTGCGAATCGTGACGAATACCACGCGCGGCCCACGACAGCCGCGCAATGGTGGACGGACGAGGGATATACCAGCATCCTCGCCGGACGTGATCTCGAAGCCGGCGGCACATGGCTTGGCGTCACCCGTGAGGGGCGATGGGCATTCGTCACGAACGTGCGTGAAGGAGGACATCGCGACCCCGCAGCGCCGTCGCGCGGCTCGCTCGTGCCGCGCGTGCTGCGTGACAACCGCGACCCGCAGACCGCGTTGAGGTCGGCGATCGCTGACGCCGCCCACTACAACGGGTTCAATCTGATGGCCGGCGATGTTGCGACCGCATGCTGGGGTTCCAATCGCGGCGAAATAGGCTGTTTGATCGCGAATGGTATCCACGGTCTGTCGAATGCGCGTCTCGATACGCCGTGGCCCAAGCTCGCGCGAACCAAAGCCGGCGTTGCTGCGTGGGCTGTCGAAGGAAACGACGACATCGAGCCGCTGTTCGTGCTTCTTTCTGATCGGGCACGCGCTCGCGATGACGAATTGCCCGACACCGGTGTGTCGATCGAATGGGAGCGCGTGCTGTCCGCGCCGTTCATCATGGGTGAACGCTATGGCACGCGCTGTTCGACGGTGCTCTATATTTCTCGCGAAGGGGAAGCACGCTTCGTCGAGCAGTCTTTCGATGCGCGCGGCGAGCCCGCCGGACGCGTCGACACGACGTTCACACTAGCGGCGTGATATCGAGAGCTCGTTCCATGATCCAATGCGTGATCACGCGTAGTGCGATAGCGTGAGACGGGCCATGCCGTCACGCGTTTCAAGCATGCAGCGACCGCCGACGGGAAGCGTCAGCTTGTCTCGCACATGGCCAAACGGAAGGCCCGTGTAGATCGGAACTTGCGCTCGCGTTCGCAGATGTGCAATCGCCGCTGCGAGATCGTAGCCCTCGTCGTTTGCAGTGAGCTGATACTCGGTGAAGGCGCCCAGCAGCACCGCGCGCTGGCGCTCCAGCACACCCGCATGCAGTAGTTGATAGAGCAGTCGTTCGATCCGGTACGGATGCTCGGCAACGTCCTCCAGAAACAGCACGCCGCCTTCGACGTCGGGCAAATACGGCGTTCCCGCGAGATGTGCGACGAGCGACAGGTTGCCGCCCCACAGCACGCCATTGGCGACGACTTGCGACGGCCCCTCGAGCGCGCATTCGATTTCCCAAGACGTATTATTGAGAACACCGAAGCATTGCTCGAACGTGAACGCGGATGGCTGCTCCGCGCCGAAATCGTACGCGGCCATCGGTCCTGCGAACGTGATCATTCCGCCGCGCGCAAGCGCCGCCAGCTGGAACACCGTGAAATCGGAATGGCCAAGCCAGCGCGTCGAATTGCGCGCCACGGCGGCGTAATCGAGCCGGTCGAGAAGGCGCGTCCACCCATAGCCTCCGCGCACAGCCACCGCAATGTCGATATCGGGCGAATAAGCCATGCGCGCGATGGCAGCGAGCCGCTCGTCATCGCTCGCCGAAAAGCGCTGCTCACGACTCCGTGCCGTGGGGTCCACGTGAACGCGATGGCCAAGTGCGACGAGCCGGGCGACGGCGCGATCAACCGCCGCCGGTTCGGTCGCGAACCCTGCGGGCGCGTAGATACCGAATTGCCAACTGCGATCGGGCACGCGTTGCGAACCTCGGAATTACTTCACTGCGACGGTTTGCGTTTCGCCTTAGCGTCGCGCGGCGAAAAACTGGGACAGCAGCATACCGCACTCTTCGCCACGGACGCCGCCGACCACGGTCGCGTGGTGATTGAGACGCGGATCCGCGAACAAATCAATCACTGATCCGCAGGCGCCGGTCTTCGGGTCCCGCGCACCGTAGACGACGCGCGCGATCCGTGCATGGAGCATCGCTCCCGCGCACATCGCGCACGGCTCGAGCGTCGCATACAGCGCGCAATCGACGAGCCGGTAATTGCGAAGCGCTGCGGCCGCTTCGCGCATAGCCGCGATTTCAGCATGCGCAGTCGGATCGCTGATCGAGATCGGTGAGTTGCCGCCGCGGCCGATGATCGCATCGTCGCGCACGACGATGGCGCCGACCGGCACTTCACCGCGCGCGGCGGCTTCGCGGGCGAGCGCGAGCGCCTCGCCCATCCATCGCTCGTCAACGCTCGCCATCGGTATCTTCGACGTGGAATCGGTGCAGCACGCGATGGATGATGGGTGCAAACAGGATGCCCGTCGCGGCCAGCAGAATGACGCCGCAGAACAGCGAATAGATGCTCTCGAAGATACGGCCCGCATCGGGCAGGTTCGTTTCCACCGGCCCCATGCCGGACAGCAGCAACGATGCCTGGTGGAACGAGTACAGCCAAGAGAGATTGGCAATGAAGTGATAGCCGAGCGTTCCGGCAAACAGCGCTGCGGCGACGACCGAAAGCGATATCGCCGCAGCACGACCAACACGCGAGTAGAAAACCGCGCGGGTGGCGAGGCGCGGAACGCGCTTGACTTCGCCGGCACTCACGCGCTTTCGCGCCGCATCGGTTCGTTCCCGCTCGTTTCTGCGAGCCTGTGATGACCGGGCGCTCATTGGACCCCCACGCTTGCGGCTATCGCCGTTGCGCTGCCCCCTAAGGGGGAGTAATTCGCGCCTTGGGGCGGCCCCGCGGCGCTCATTGGACCGTCTCGTCGATGATCGCTTCCGCTTCGATCTCGAGCAGAATTTCCGGGACGATCAAGCGCGACACTTCGACCATCGTACAAGCGGGACGAATGGAAGCGAATGCTTCGCCATGCGCACGACCGATCGATTCCCACTGATCGATGTCGGTCACATAGATGCGCGTACGGACGACGTCGCGAAGCGAAGCGCCAGCGCGCTCGAGCGCCGACGCAATATTCGCGATTGCTTGCCGCGCTTGCATATACGGATCACCAACGCCGACGATCACGCCGACGTCGTTCGTCGCCGTCGTGCCCGACACATGCACGACGTTGCCGACGCGGACCGCACGCGAATAGCCGACCTTCGGTTCCCAGGGCGTTCCGGAGCTGAAATTCGTACGCCTCATCGCTCATTCCCACTCGATCGTCGCCGGCGGCTTGCTCGAGATGTCGTAGACAACCCGATTGATGCCGCGCACCTCATTGGTGATGCGGTTGCTGACCTTCGCCAGAAGCTCGGGCGGCAGCGGCGCCCAATGCGCGGTCATGAAATCGCTTGTCTGTACGGCGCGAAGCGCAACGGCGTGCTCGTACGTACGGCCATCTCCCATCACACCCACCGAGCGCACCGGCAAGAACACCGCAAACGCCTGCGCCGTCTTGTCGTACCACGATTGGCCATCGCTATCGCGCGCGGCACGAAGCTCATCGATGAATACCGCATCGGCACGCCGCAGCAAGTCCGCCCACTCGCGCTTGACCTCGCCGAGGATGCGAACGCCAAGCCCCGGGCCGGGAAACGGATGACGGAATACGATCTCACGAGGCAATCCCAGCTCGAGCCCGAGCTCGCGCACCTCGTCCTTGAACAATTCGCGCAATGGCTCGAGTAACTGCAAGTGCAGCGTTTCCGGCAGACCGCCGACGTTGTGATGCGATTTGATGTTCTGCGCTTTGCCCGTCTTCGCACCGGCGGACTCGATGACGTCGGGATAGATCGTCCCTTGCGCAAGCCACTTCACGTTCTTGAGCTTCGCGGACTCGCGCTGAAACACGTCGACGAATAGCCTGCCGATGATCTTGCGTTTCTCTTCCGGGTCTTCAACGCCCGCGAGCGCCCCGAGAAATTCGTCGGCTGCATCGACGTGGATCACATGCACGCCAAGATTGCGCTCGAACGTGTCCAGCACTTGCTCGGCTTCGTTTTGCCGCAGCAGACCGTGATCGACGAACACGCACGTCAGCTTGTCGCCGATCGCTTTATGAATGAGCGCCGCGGCTACGGACGAATCGACGCCGCCCGAAAGGCCGAGCAGCACCTCATCGTCATGAACTTTCGCGCGGATGTTGGCAATCGCCTCCGGCACGTAGTCATGCATGTTCCAATCTTCGCCGCAGCCGCAGATCTCGTGAGCGAAGCGGGCGAGGATCGCCTTGCCTTGCTTGGTATGCGTGACCTCGGGATGGAACTGAACGCCGTAAAAATTGCGCGTTTCATCGGCCATCGCGGCAATGCCGCAGGCATCCGATGAACCGATTATCCGAAATCCGGACGGCACCAACGTGACCTTATCGCCGTGGCTCATCCAAACGTCGAGCAGGCCATGACCCTCGGCGTTGGCGCGATCTTGCAGCTCACGCAGCAATCGCGAATGCTCGCGCGCGCGCACTTCCGCATAACCGAATTCGCGAATGTGGCCGCCTTCGACACTGCCGCCAAGCTGTGCGGCCATCGTCTGCATGCCGTAGCAGATTCCGAGCACCGGAACGCCCTGCGACCAAACCGCCGCCGGTGCGCGCGGCGTATCGCCCTCGGTGACGCTGTTCGGTCCGCCGGAAAGCACGATCCCGCGCGGCGCAAACGCGCGGATGAAATCGTCACCGACGTCGTAGGGATGAATTTCGCAGTAGACGTGCAGCTCGCGTAAGCGGCGGGCGATCAACTGCGTGTATTGCGCGCCGAAATCGAGGATCAGTATTCTGCAATGCGAAGGGGCTGCCATGGGATCGGTCGTCGCAGCCGGCGATCACTCGACGTTGTAGTTGGGCGCTTCCTTGACGATCTGCACATCGTGCACGTGCGATTCGCGTACGCCCGCCGCCGTTATCTCGACGAACTGGCTCCGCGTGCGTAACTCATCGATCGTGGCGCAGCCGCAATACCCCATTGCGGCGCGCACTCCACCCATCAACTGATGAATGACGTTGAACAGTGCGCCCTTGTACGGCACGCGGCCCTCAATGCCTTCCGGCACCAGCTTTTCAGCGGCGGCAATGGGATCCTCTTTCTCGAGCTCCTGGAAATAACGGTCCGAGCTGCCCTGTTGCATCGCGGCCAGACTGCCCATTCCGCGATAGCTTTTGTACGAGCGTCCCTGGTAGAGCTCGATTTCTCCCGGCGATTCATCCGTGCCGGCGAAAAGGCTTCCCAGCATTACGCTGTGCGCGCCGGCGGCAAGCGCCTTCGCGATGTCGCCCGAATAGCGAACGCCGCCATCGGCAATCGCCGGCACGCCGGCCTTGTCGGCACCTTCAAGTGCCGCCTGAATAGCCGAAATCTGCGGTACGCCAACGCCCGCGACAATTCGTGTGGTACAAATCGATCCCGGTCCGATGCCGACTTTGATGCCGTCGGCGCCGTGTTCGGCAAGCGCGACAGCGCCTTCGGCCGTCGCGACATTGCCGCCGATCACCTGGACACTGGAGAAGCGCTTCTTGATCCATGCGATACGATCGAGAACGCCCTGTGAGTGGCCGTGCGCGGTATCGACCACCAGCACATCCGCGCCGGCTGCGACGAGCGCCTCCACGCGTTCCTCGTTGTCGGCAGCGACACCCACTGCAGCGCCCACCCGCAAGCGTCCAAGCTGATCCTTGCAGGCCAGCGGATGCTCGGTTGCCTTGAAGATGTCCTTGACGGTGATGAGACCGCGAAGCTCGCGATCGCCGTTGACGACAAGCACGCGCTCGAGACGGTGCTGGTGCATCAATTCCTTCGCCACTTCGAGGTCGGTGCCCTCCGGAACCGTGACGAGCCGTTCGCCCTTCGTCATGATGTTGGCGACGGGCTGGTCCAAATTGGTTTCGAAGCGAAGATCGCGGTTGGTCACAATGCCGACGACCCGCCGCCCCTCGACGACCGGAAGTCCGGAAATCTTGTATTGCTGCGTAAGCGCGAGGACCTGCCGGACGGACATCGTCGGCGGAATGGTGATTGGATCCTTGACGACGCCGCTTTCGAAGCGTTTGACCTTGGCGACCTCGGCCGCTTGCTTGGCGGGCGACATGTTTTTATGGACGACGCCGAGGCCCCCCTCCTGCGCGATGGCTATGGCGAGCCGGGACTCGGTCACGGTGTCCATCGCGGCTGAAAGCAGCGGAATGTTGAGCGCGATCGACCGGGTAAGGCGGGTCGCTAACGAGACATCGCGGGGAACAACACGGGAGTAGGCGGGAACCAGCAGGACGTCGTCAAAGGTCAGTGCCTTGCGGACGACACGCATTCTTAAAACCTCCCACGCGCAAAAACCGATTATACCCGCGTTGATGCGCCTTCAAAACGGCGCGACTGCGGCGCGAATGCCACAGGGGCTCGGCTACGCGGCCGGTCGGCCGCTCTATCGTTGACGCGGCCCCGGTAAGGGGCTAACTTGCCAACGTCATTAAAGAACATGGGATTACCGATGAATCCTACGCCGCGCGGATATGGGTGGGTTGCATGCATTCTGGCCGCGATGCTCCTGCCGGCCGAAAGCGGTGCGGCGGCGCTCTACAAATGGACCGACGCCAATGGTCGCATCGTCTACTCCGATCAGCCCCCGCCCAGCAACGTCAAATCGGAGATCTTGAAGGGGCCGCCACCGCCAGCGAATCCGAACGCCGTAAAGGACATGGCGACGAAGGAGCTCGAGTATCGACAGCGGCAATTGGATAAAGCCGAAGCGGGTGCAAAGGCCGACAAAGATCGCACGTTGGCCAAAGAGCGAACGGACAACTGCAATCAGGTCAAAGGCCAGATGCAGCAGCTTGCCGAGCAAAACGTCGTGCTCTACCGGATGAACGAGAAAGGCGAGCGTGTCGCAATGGACGACGCGGCGCGGCGCGCTGAACGCGAGAAACTGGGCAAGTGGATGCGCGAGAATTGCGCGGTCTGACTGCTCGGTGCTGTCAAGTACTGGCTGTCTTCCCGAGTGAAACGAGGGACCAAAGCAGGTTCCTTGGACAATAGAGCGTTGCCCTCGGAATGATTGAGTAGTTGCTGTCATCCCGAGTGAAACGGGGGATCCGCTTCTGTACTTATCTTGCTTCTGTACTTATTTTTTCTCCAGCGCCGCCTGATTGATCTTCACGTCGGCGCCCGCCTTCAGGCTCGCGAGATAAGCCGTCAATAGCTCGCGCCCGATTTCGCTGCCGACGCGCGTGCCCGCCAGCCCGAGCCGGCCAGTATCCGCGGCTGGCGCATCGATCACTTTGATGACCTTGTAGATCGAGTAGCCGCCTGCATCGTTGACCGCGCTGACATAAGCGGGGAGCTTCGCCGGATCCGCTTGAAACGCCTTCGAGAGCGCCGCCGGAGGAAGATCGGCTTGCGCCTGGTTTCGGTTGACCGTCACCGTCTTGCCGAACGACACGCCTGCCGCGCCATCGGGTTTGCCCGCCTGCAGCAGTGCAAGCTTTTCGGCGCCGGCCTTTTGCGCGAGCTCGGACGCTGCCTTGCGTATCAATTGCCGCCGAATATCGTCGGCGACTTCGGCGAGCGGCCGGGGCGTCGCGGGCTTGTATTCAACCATTCGACCTGCGATCAGCACGTTCGGCGCGACCTCGATCGCTTCGGTATTGCGCTTCGTCTGAATGGACTCAGGCGAAAACAGCGCCTGGGTGAACTTCGGATTTCCAAGGCCGATCGCCTGCACCTGCGGGCGTCCCACGAGCGGCGTCGTTTCAACTTTGAGGTTCAGCGCTTTTGCCACGGGCTCGAGCGATTCGGCCTGCTCGTAGACCATGTTCTGGAATTTCTCCGCCTCGGACGCGAGCGTTTGCGCGGCCTTTTGCCGTTTGAGGTCGGCTTCGATCTGCGCTTTGACATCGTCAAAGTTCTGCACGCGTGCCGGTGTGACGCCGGTCACCTTAATGACGTGGTAGCCGAAATCGCTTTGCACGGGGCCGACAATGTCGCCGACCTTCGCCGCGAATACGGCGTCTTCGAACGGCTTCACCATCGAGCCGCGGCCGAACGAGCCCAAGTCGCCGCCCTGTTGCGCGGAGCCGGGATCTTGCGAATTCGCTTTGGCGAGGTCCGCAAACTTCGCGGGATTGGCCTTCGCCTGCGCAACCAGCGCTTCTGCCTTCTTTTTGGCAGCGGACTTTTCTTCCTCTTTGGCGTCGGGCTTGACCGCGATCAGGATATGCGCGGCTTGGCGCTCCTCGCTCGTCGCGTATTGGCGAGCGTTCGCGTCGTACGCTGCCTTGACCTCGGCGGGATCGACCTTGACACGCGGTGCCAGCGCATCAAGCGTCAGCAGCACGTATTCGATCTTTGCTTGCTCGGGTGTCTGAAAGGCGGTGGGGTTCTGCTCGTAATAGGCCTTCACTTGCGCGTCATCGATCTTGACCGATTTCATGAATGGCTCGACATCGATCGTGGCAATCGCGACTTCGCGTTGCTGCTCGAGCAGCGACAGATAACGTTCCGTCGATGTGCGGGCGACGATATTGCCGTTGACCACCGGCTCTTGCAGCGGCGCCAGCACGAGCTCGCCGCGAACACGCTGCTCGAATTGCAGCGGGGACATGCCCTGAGCTTGCAGCATCTGCTTGTACCGCTCTGGTGAAAATTTGCCGTCCACCTGAAACGGCGGCAACTGTGCGATGAACTCGTAGAGCTGCGGATCGGTCACGCGTAACCGATCGGTTCGCGCGCGGTTTTCGAGCAGGCGCTGGTTGACGAGCTGGTCGACGAGCGCGTAGCGCGCTTCCGGAGTGTCGAACAACGATGGATCGTAGTTCCGTCCAAGCGATTGCCGCATCCGGTCCTGCTGCTCGCGCATGACCTCGTCGAATTCGGCTTGCGTGACCTTGTCGTCGCCGACCGTCGCGACCGTGTCGGTGCCGCCGCTGCGGCGAAAATAATAATCGACACCGAAGAACGCGAAGGGGAGCGTGATCACCGCGAGGATGATTTGAACGATGCGTTTATGTTTGTAGATCAAGTCGTACATGATCGCTCGACGCAAAAAAGAGAGAACGTTACAAAAAAGGGGCGAACATAAGTTCGCCCCTTCAAAAATGCTCTTCGTATTCTTTTTATGGCCTTTGTTGGCGGAGTGGACGGGACTCGAACCCGCGACCCCCGGCGTGACAGGCCGGTATTCTAACCAACTGAACTACCACTCCCAATGGGGTCACCTTCTGGTGGGTGCTGACGGGCTCGAACCGCCGACATTCGCCTTGTAAGGGCGACGCTCTACCAACTGAGCTAAGCACCCGCGCGAACCAAAACGTCGATGCCGAAAACCGCGTCGCTTCGACCGCGCGAAAGCTTGCTAGTTTAGCGCATCCTTGAGAGCTTTTCCAGGGCGGAACTTCGGTACTTTGGCGCCCTTGATCTTGATTGCAGCTCCCGTTCGCGGATTGCGGCCCGCGCGCGGATTCCGCTTGCCGACGTAGAACGAGCCAAAGCCGACGAGCGTGACGATGTCGCCTTTCTTGAGCGACGTCTTGATCGCATTCACCGCCGCATCGAGCGCGCGGCCGGCTGCGGCCTTTGAAATATCGGCGTGCCGGGCGATTGCATCGATCATTTCTGCTTTGTTCACGGATGCTCCCTAGCGAACTAGCATTGCGCCCCCACGCTTGCGGCTATCGCCGCTTCGCTGCCCCCGGAGGGGGAGCAATGTGCGCCTTGGGGCGGCCCTGCGGCGCACATGATAAGCGTGTGGTGGCTCGCCGATTGTTTCCCCTGCGACGAAAGTCAGTGCTTGATGACCGCGGCGCTGTCGTCGGCAGGCGTAGCCGGCGGTACCGCTTGTTCGGCCTTGTCCTTTTCTTCCGGCATCGGCACCGGCTGGGATTCGAGCGCCTGCTCCAACACTTGCTCGATCCAACGAACCGGGTGAATGTCGAGACGGTTCTTGATTTCGTCGGGAATCTCGACCAAGTCCTTCACGTTTTCTTCCGGAATGAGCACGGTCTTTATGCCACCGCGACCCGCGGCCAGCAATTTCTCCTTGAGCCCGCCGATCGGCAGCACTTCGCCGCGCAACGTGATCTCGCCCGTCATCGCAACATCGCAACGCACCGGTATGCCCGTCATGATCGATACGATTGCCGTGCACACCGCCGCGCCGGCCGACGGCCCGTCTTTCGGCGTTGCGCCCTCGGGCAAGTGGATATGCAGATCGGTCTTTGTGTAGAAGTCCGTCGGAATGCCGAGCTGGCGCGAACGGTGCCGGACTACCGACAACGCGGCCGCGATTGATTCGTTCATCACCTCGCCCAACTTGCCGGTTGTCGTCGTCTTGCCTTTACCGGGCAGCGACACCGCTTCGATCGTCAGCAAGTCGCCGCCGACCTCAGTCCATGCAAGTCCCGTGACCTGACCGACCTGGTTCTTGCGCTCCGCGATCCCGTACGTAAAGCGGCGGACGCCGAGATACTTGTCGAGGTTCTTCGAATTGATCTCGACCGGTCCCTTCGCGCGACGCGCCTTGCCTTCGCTTTCCTTGAGCAGCAACGATTTGACGACCTTGCGGCAGATCTTGCTGATGTCGCGCTCGAGATTGCGCACGCCGGCTTCGCGCGTGTAATACCGGACGATGTCGCGTAACGCGCTTTCAGCAACGTGCAGCTCTTCGGCGCGGATACCGTTGTTCTTCATCTGCTTCGGCAACAGATATTGCCGCGCGATCGCGATCTTTTCGTCCTCGGTGTAGCCCGACAGCCGGATCACTTCCATCCGGTCGAGAAGCGGCGCCGGAATGTTCATTGTGTTCGCCGTCGCGACGAACATCACGTCCGACAGGTCATATTCCACTTCGACGTAGTGATCGACGAACGTGTTGTTCTGCTCCGGGTCGAGCACTTCGAGCAGCGCCGACGATGGATCGCCGCGAAAATCCATGCCCATCTTGTCGACTTCGTCGAGCAAGAACAGCGGATTGCGCACACCGACTTTCGTCATGTTCTGCAGAATCTTGCCGGGCATCGAGCCGATGTATGTGCGGCGATGGCCACGAATCTCGGCTTCGTCGCGTACGCCGCCCAAACTCATCCGTACGAATTTGCGACCTGTCGCGCGTGCGACCGATTGTCCAAGCGACGTCTTGCCGACGCCGGGCGGTCCGACGAGGCAGAGAATCGGTCCCTTCAAACGATCGACGCGCTGCTGCACGGCGAGATACTCGACGATCCGTTCCTTGACCTTCTCGAGCCCGTAATGATCGGCATCGAGCACCTTTACCGCGTTGGCAAGGTCCTTGCTGATCTTGCTCTTCTTGCGCCAAGGAAGACCTAACAACGTATCGATGTAATTGCGCACGACCGTCGCCTCGGCCGACATCGGCGACATCATGCGGAGCTTCTTCATCTCCGACAGCGCCTTGGTCTCGGCTTCCTTCGACATGCGAGCGGCCTTGATCTTCTTTTCCATTTCGTCGAGGTCGGCGTTCTCGTCGCCCTCGCCCAGCTCTTTCTGGATCGCCTTGACCTGCTCGTTCAGGTAGTACTCGCGCTGGCTCTTCTCCATTTGGCGCTTGACGCGGCCGCGGATGCGCTTTTCCACTTGCAGGATGTCGACTTCGCCTTCCAGCACACCGAGCAAATGCTCGAGCCGCTTGCCGACTTCGTTCATTTCGAGGATTTGCTGCTTCTGTTCAAGCTTGAGCGGCAAATGTGCGGCGATGGCGTCAGCGAGACGCCCGCCATCATCGATGCCCGACATGGAGGTAAGGATTTCCGGCGGAATCTTTTTATTGAGCTTCACGTACTGATCGAACTGCGCGAGCAGCGCTCGACGCATCGCTTCGATCTCGTGCGGCTGGCCGGGGTCGCCGGGGATGGCCTGTGCGTCGGCGGCGAGATATTCGCTGCGCTCCTCGACCCGCACAATTCGCGCGCGCTGCGTACCCTCAACCAGCACCTTAACGGTGCCGTCAGGCAGCTTCAGCATCTGCAACACGGTGGCTATGCTGCCGATGTCGTAGAGATCACCGGCCGCGGGATCGTCCTTGGCCGCCTGGCGCTGCGCGACCAGCAGGATGTGCTTGCCGGCGTCCATGGCCACGTCCAGCGCTTTGATCGATTTCGGGCGCCCGACGAACAGCGGCATCACCATGTGGGGGAACACGACGACATCGCGCAGCGGCAGCAGCGGCAGCGCAGTGACGTCTTTGGAGGGAAGGAGGTCTGTGGGCATTCGAGTCTCGGTAAGGGATCGCTTGATAAAAATGGGGCCGCCGAGGGTCGCTGTCAAGCCAAAGCGCTGCCTGATGAATAAAGACCGCGATTTGCGTAGGTTAAACGCCAATTAACGCAAATACTGGCGACTCTGGCGGACGTCGCTCGTAGACGACGTGCAAAACGCGTGCCTCAATCGCGTCAACTCGTTCAATACAACTCGCGAAGAGGCGATTTCCGATATTCCGCGCAGAAACGGCGATTGCTTAACGCGATTCTAGCCGAGTGCGGAAGCGGGCTCCGGCAAGGCCGCAAGTAGCCCGGACGAGTTCAACGCGGAGAGGAGAATCAGCCCGCGCCGACGGAGTAATGGGACTCCGCGAACATCAACAGCGGTTTGCCGTCGTTGTTGATCGTCGACTCGTCGACGATCACGCGTGACAGGTTCGAGAGCGAAGGCAAGTCGTACATTACGTCGAGGAGCACCTGCTCCAATATCGAGCGCAGGCCACGCGCCCCGGTCTTCCGCGCGAGCGCCTTTCGCGCGATCGCGTGCAGCGCAAGCTCACGAACCTCGAGCTCGACGCCCTCCATCCGGAACATCTTGTGGTACTGCTTGATGAGCGCGTTCTTGGGCTCGACGAGGATCTCGATCAATGCCGCCTCGTCAAGCTCGTCGAGGGTTGCCACCACGGGGAGTCTTCCCACGAACTCCGGAATCAATCCGAACTTGATCAAATCCTCCGGCTCCGTTTCGCGCAACAGCACCGTCATGTTCTTGCGATCGTCAGGGCTCGCCACCTCGGCACCGAAGCCGATGCCTGTCTTCGCGGTGCGCTGGCGGATGATTTTTTCCAGTCCGTCGAACGCGCCGCCGCAGACGAACAGAATATTCGTCGTGTCGACCTGGACGAATTCCTGATTCGGGTGCTTGCGGCCGCCCTGCGGCGGGACGCTCGCGATCGTGCCTTCGATCAACTTGAGCAGCGCCTGCTGAACGCCTTCTCCGGAAACATCGCGCGTAATCGACGGGTTGTCGCTCTTGCGCGAAATCTTGTCGATTTCATCGATATAGACGATGCCGCGCTGCGCCTTCTCGATGTCGTAATCGCATTTCTGCAACAACTTCTGAATGATGTTCTCGACGTCCTCGCCGACGTAACCGGCCTCGGTGAGCGTCGTCGCATCCGCAATCACAAACGGCACATCGAGTAGCCGCGCCAGCGTCTGCGCGAGCAGCGTCTTGCCCGAACCCGTCGGACCGATCAACAGGATATTGGACTTCGCGAGCTCGACGTCGTCATCCTTCGCGCCGGACTCGAGCCGTTTGTAATGGTTATAAACGGCCACTGAAAGAATTTTCTTCGCCGGTTCCTGGCCGATGACGTACTGGTCAAGGATTTGGCGGATCTCGTGCGGCGTCGGGAGCTTGTTCCGATCGGCGCGAGCAGCCTCGCTACCAGCCCCTTCCTCGCGGATGATGTCGTTACAAAGCTCGATGCATTCGTCGCAAATGAACACCGAGGGGCCGGCGATCAATTTGCGCACTTCGTGCTGGCTCTTGCCGCAGAAAGAGCAATACAGCAGCTTGTCGCCGGCGGATTTGTCAGCCACTTAGATAAGTCCGCGATCGTCTGTTTCGATAGGGTGCAGGGTCACTTTACGCGGATCACACCCGTTTTTGCAAGACCTGGTCGATGATCCCGTATTCCTTCGCGGCCTCGGCCCAGAGGAAATTGTCACGGTCATGGTCGCGCTCGACCTGCTCTTTTGTGCGGCCGGTGAACTGCGCCATCAGCGCGATGAAGCGTTGCTTGAGGTCGATCACGAATTGCGCGTGGCGTTCAATATCGGAGACCGCGCCCTGAAATCCGCCGGACGGTTGATGAATCATGACGGTGGAATTGGGAAGCGCGAAGCGCTTGCCCTTGGCACCGGCCGCAAGCAGGAACGCGCCCATCGACGCGGCCATTCCAACGCACAACGTCGATACGTCAGGCTTGATGAACTGCATCGTATCGAAAATCGCCATGCCGGCAGATACCGAACCGCCCGGCGAGTTGATGTAGAAGTGAATGTCCTTGTCCGGATTTTCCGATTCGAGGAACAGCATTTGCGCGACGATCAGATTCGCCGTGTTGTCGTCGACCGGGCCCACCAGAAATACGACACGTTCCTTGAGCAGCCGCGAGTAGATGTCATACGCGCGCTCGCCGCGTCCGCTTTGCTCAATGACCATCGGTACGAGCCCGAGTGCCCTTGTCTCATTCATCAATGCTGTCCTTCGAAAATTTTGGAGATGTCGCCCGCCGTGAGCTACCAAGATGGGACCGGGTGATGCCGACGTCAAGGACCGACCGCGTAAACGGTTGACCGGTTTCGACCACGCGACTCACCAGACGGCGTGCTGCAAAGCAGCACGACACTAGCACGCCACTTAAGCGTTGGCCGGCGTCATCAACGCCTCAAATGTTGTCGGGACGTCGTTCACACGCGCTCGCGCCAACACCCAATCAACGACGTTCTGCTCGACCGCGAGCGCCTCGAACTCCGCGAGCCGCTCGCGCTTTTCGAAGTGCCAGCGGACGACCGCCTCCGGTTGTTCGTACGTTTGTGCAACATCCTGCACCATCGCCTTGACCTGTTCGGGCCGCGCCTGCAGACCCTCGGTGCGCACGAGCTCGCCGACGATCAAGCCCAGCGCGACGCGGTTTTCCGCCTGCGTCCGAAACATGTCGATGTCGAGCTTGGTGTCTTCGGCCTTGACCCCCTGCTGCCGCAAGTTCTGCGCCATGCGCTGCATCAGTCCTTGCGCTTCGATATGCACAAGCGACTGCGGCAATGCGAATTGCACCTGCTCGCGCAATCCCTTGAGCGCCTGATCCTTGGTGAGGGACTCGATCTTGCGCTTGAGCTCAAGCTTCAGGTTCGCTTCAACCTCGGCGCGGAGCTCCTGCACATTGCCGCTCGCAATTCCGAACGCCTTTGCAAACGCGTCATCGAGCGGCGGCATGTGCGGCTCGGCAACTTCTTTCGCGGTCAGCGTGAAATGCGCGACTTTGCCGGCCACTTCCTTACCGTGGTAGTCGGCGGGAAACGTCATCGAAAAGACGCGCGTTTCGCCCGCCGTGATACCCGTCGTCGCTGTCTCAAAGTCGGGCAGCATTCGGCCTTCTCCGATCGTGATCGGAAAATCCTGCGCTTGGCCGCCCGGGAACGCGACGCCGTCGATCGTGCCCGTGAAATCGACCGTGACCCGATCGGCGGCTTGCGCCGCGCGCGCGACGGGCGTGAATTTTGTCCTTTGCTTGCGTAATACTTCGAGCGTGCGATCGATATCCGCGGCAGTCACTTCCGCCTTGGGACGGTTGATCACAACGCCCGCGACATCGGGAATCGAGACTTCCGGATACACCTCGAACACGGCGGAGAATTCCAACGCTTCTTGCGAGGTGGTTGCGTCGTCCCGTCGCTCGATCCTCGGATACCCCGCGACGCGCAAATTCTGAGCGCGCACGGCGTCATTGAAACTTTCGTTGACGGCGTCGGAAATGACGTCTGAGCGGACTTGCTGGCCGTATTGCTGCGCGACCATTTTGAGCGGCACCTTACCGGGACGAAAGCCGGCGACCTTTGCAGTCTTCGCGAGTCGCGCCAGTCGCTTCTGCACCTCGCCTTCGATTTGCGCGACGGGTACCGCGACGTTCAGGCGTCGCGTAAGCTGATCGATTGATTCCAATGTGGTTTGCATGCGTCGACGATCCTTGCTAGATTCCTGCGGGGTGTTTGCGGAATCCGTCGGTGCGAAAGGGGGGACTCGAACCCCCACGGGCTGCCCCGCCAGCTCCTAAGGCTGGTGCGTCTACCAATTCCGCCACTTTCGCGAGCTGCAGCCTGCGTCGCCAAACCGATAAGTATAGTCGAAGGTCTGCGCTGCCGCTAGCGACGGCGGACTACTGATCGGCGCCCTCGCATCATTTTCTGCTCACGTTTCCGGTCCCGCACGTGTCTGTCGGTCATTACGAAAATTTTCCCGTCGCATCCAGGATGGTTCCGGCGCGCTATCGTGGCGCGATCGTCGCGATTTACCGGTTCGCACGCGCGGCCGACGATATTGCGGACGAAGGCGATTGCGACGTATCGACGCGGCTTGCCGCCCTCGCGTCGTATCGACAAGCGCTCGACGCCATCGAACGTGGCGACACACCGACGCTGCTGCCGGATCTCGCGCGCGCCATTCGCGCACACGGGCTCCCGTTGGCTCCCTTTCGCGATTTGCTGAGCGCGTTTACGCAGGACGTGACGGTGAAACGCTACGCGACTTTTGCCGATTTGCTCGACTATTGTCGTCGGTCCGCTGATCCGATTGGCCGCCTGTTGCTCGCGCTTTACGGTCCACAGGCCGTTGCACAATCCGCCGTCCATTTGGCCGCGAGCGACGCGATCTGCACGGCGTTGCAATTGACCAACTTTTGGCAAGACGTCGCGGCGGACTATCAACGCGGCAGGATCTACGTGCCGCAGGAAGACCTCGCCCGTTTCGATGTCACTGAAACGCAAATCGCGGAAGGCCGCACCGATGAAAAATGGCGCGCACTTTTGTCGTTCGAAACGGCGCGAACGCGCGCGTTGCTCGACGCCGGCGTGCCGCTCACGCGCGCACTGCCGTTGCGACTCGCCCTCGAGCTCCGAGCGATCATCGCCGGCGGTTCTCGCATGTTGGATCGCATCGATGCCCGGAAGGGCGACGTATTCAGGTCACCGCTTCGTCTTACCGGGCACGACTGGCTCGCCGTCGCGTTTCGCGCCGTCGTGCCGCGGCGCGTTGGCTCGCCTCCGGCGTCGGCATGAATCCTGACGAATACTGCCGCGAGCGCGTGGCGCAAAGCGGCTCCAGCTTCTACTACAGCTTCCTCTTTCTTCCTGCCGAACGCCGCAGCGCGATCACGGCGTTGTACGCGTTTTGTCGCGAAGTCGACGACGTCGTCGACAACATGACCGATCCTGAAATTGCGCGCGCCAAGCTCGCATGGTGGCGGCAGGAAATCAGCCTTGCCTACGCCGGCACGGCGCAGCATCCGGTATCGCGCGCACTGCAGACGGTTGTTACGCGCTACGTGCTGCCCGAAGCGCATTTCCAGACGGTGATCGATGGCATGACGATGGACCTCGAGCAGAACCGGTATCTCGACTTCGCGGCGCTCGAACAGTATTGCCATCGCGTCGCCGGCGTTGTCGGCCTTATGTCCGCAGAAATCTTCGGCTACGGTCATGCGGACACGCGGGTCTATGCGCGCGATCTCGGCATCGCGTTTCAATTGACGAACATTCTCCGCGACGTCGGCGAGGATGCGCGCCGTGGACGGATCTATTTGCCGCAGGAGGATCTCGCCCGTTTCGACGTCGCGCCGTCATCGTTGCTCGGCGGCAAGGCAAGCGACGCGTTTCGCCGGTTGATGGCATTCGAAGCCGAGCGCGCGCGTGCGTGGTACGCGCGCGCTCTCGCGAACCTCGACCCGCGCGATCGCCGTTCACAGCGCGCCGGATTGATCATGGCGGCGATCTACCAGTCGCTCCTTGACGAGATCACGCGCGACGGCTTCAACGTGCTTGATCGGCGAACGTCGCTGACTCCGCTGCGGAAGTTGTGGATTGCATGGAAGACGGCACGCAAGAGCGCATAACGATTCCGATCATCGGCGGCGGCTGGGCGGGTTGCGCAGCCGCGCTTGCACTTGCCAACGCCGGATACCGTGTTGCGCTGTATGAAACGGCGCAGGAGCTTGGCGGACGCGCGCGTCGCGTCGTACGGGATGGCTTGCTGCTCGACAACGGTCAGCATGTTTTGCTCGGCGCTTATGCTGAAACGCGCCGAAGTCTCGCGTTCGTGAACGGCCATGCGGATGCCTCGCGGTTGGTTCGCCGCCCGCTCGAGATTTCGCCCTTCGGCGATACACCGCGCGGCGCAATTGCGCTTCGAGCGTGGCGTTTGCCGGCGCCATTCGGGCTCTTCGCCGCGCTGATGAGCGCGCGCGGGCTGTCGTGGCGCGATCGCGTCGCGACAGCGCGGTGGTTCGCCGGTTTGAGAAACCGCGGATATCGCGTCGATGACGACATGACTGCGGCGGAGTTGATGTCTGCAGCACCGTCTCATGCGCGGGAGCAGCTCTTGATGCCGCTGTGTCTTGCAGCGTTGAACACGGCGCCGGCGCGCGCTTCCGCACAGGTTTTTGCCAACGTTTTGCGTGCCGCGTTCGACAGTACAGGCGGCGCGAGCGACATGCTGCTGCCGTCAACCGACCTTACAGGTCTATTTCCCGCCAACGTCTCGCGTTGGCTGGTTACGAACCATCATTCGGTTCATCTGCGTGCCGAAGCAACGATTGTGGAGACGGCCGAGCGCGGCGTCGCCGTGCGAAGCGGCGGCGCGGAGATGCGCGCACCGGCCGCCGTCGTCGCCGTCGCACCCCATCAACTCGCGCGCGCGTTCTCGTCGGCCGTTCGGGCCGACGCGTCGATCGCTCGTGCAATCGAACAAGTAGATCGATTCGAGTGGGAACCGATCGTCACCGTGTATCTTGGCTACCCAGAATCGATCGACGTACCGCCCGGGCTCGTGCAACTCGATGCCACGCCCGGGCAATGGTTATTCGATCGCCGCGATGTTCTTGCCCGCGCGCAGGCTGGCGCGCCGGCACTCGGCGCGCTCCTCGCCGTCGTCATCAGCGGGCGCGGCAATCACACTGCGCTGACCAACGATGCGCTGATGCGCACGGTCGACGCCCAATTGCGCCGTCTCCGGCCTTCGCTACCGCGCGTAATTTGGTCGCAAGTGATCGCCGAAAAACGCGCGACCTATTCGTGCGCGCCGAGTTGCGCGCGTCCGCGCGCCGGTCGACTTGCAGCGGGAATCTATCTGGCCGGCGACTACACCGATCAGGAATTCCCCGCAACGCTGGAGGCCGCCGTCCGTAGCGGGCGCGCGGCGGCGGAGGCGCTTGCGCGCGACGTTGCTGGTTAGGGCCTGCTAACAGGCCCTAGCTGCCGAGATCGCGGGCGCGTTCGCGCAGCATGTACTTCTGGATCTTGCCGGTCACGGTCTTGGGCAGCGGTCCGAACACAACGGTCTTCGGAACCTTGAAATGCGCGAGATGTTCGCGGCACCACGCGATGACATCGCTTGCGTCGATCTCGGCCGCATCGCTTCGGAGCGTCACGAACGCGCACGGCGTTTCACCCCAATGCGGATCCGGGCGCGCGACGACCGCTGCTTCCATGATCTGCGGATGACGGTACAAGCATTCCTCGATCTCGAGGGAGCTTACGTTTTCGCCGCCGGTGATGATGATGTCCTTCAGTCGATCCTTGACCTCGATGTAGTTGTCGGGATGCCAGACACCTAAATCGCCGGTACGATACCAGCCGCCCGTGAACGCCGCTCGAGTCGCCGCGGCGTTCTTGAAATAACCTTTCATGATCGTGTTGCCGCGAAGCATCACTTCGCCCAGCGTCGCCCCGTCGCGCGGTAGTGGCGTCGCCGTTGCGGGGTCGCCGACCTGAAGGCTCGCGAGCGTCGGCATCGCCACGCCTTGTCGCGCGACGCGCTGCGCGCGTTCCATCAATGGAAGCGCGTCCCATTCGCTCTGCCAGGCGCAAAGCGTGGCCGGCCCGTACGATTCGGTCAGCCCATAGAGGTGCGTCACGCGAAATCCCATCGCTTCCATCGCCTCGATCACCGCAGACGGCGGCGCCGCACCGCCCGTGGCGACGTCGACGCGGTGGTCGAAGCGCACTTTCACGTCGTCGGGCGCGTGGATCAGCATGTTGAGCACGATCGGCGCTCCGCACATGTGCGTGACGCGATGCTCGCGGATCGCCGCGAAAATCCGTGAGGGTTCGACGCGCCGCAGGCATACGTGCGTGCCGCCTGCCGCCGTGACGGCCCACGTATACGTCCAGCCATTGCAATGGAACATCGGCAGCGTCCATAGATAGACGCTGTCGGCGTCAAGCCTGAGCGCGAGTGCGTTGCCGAGCGCATTCAGATACGCGCCGCGGTGGTGATAGACAACGCCTTTCGGATCGCCGGTGGTACCGGATGTATAAAGCAGCGACAATGAATCCCATTCGTCCGTCGGGCCCGGCCAGATGAACGCCGGATCGCCTTCGTTCAGCAACGCCTCGTACGTCAGCTCGCCCAAGTGTTCGCCACCGGGGCATTCGTCATCGTCAATGTCGATAACCAGCAGCTTTCGTTGCGTCGCGCCGAGCGCCGCCCGAATCGCCGGTGCGAACTCGGTGTCGGTGATGAGCACGCGCGCTTCGCCGTGTTCGAGGCAGAACGCGATCATCCGCGCATCGAGCCGCGTATTGAGTGCGTTCAGAACGGCGCCCAATGCTGGAACGGCGTAGTGTGCTTCGAGCAGCGCCGGTATGTTTGCCGCCATGACGGCGACCGTGTCGCCGCGGCCGATGCCGCGACCCACCAGCGCGGAAGCGAAGCGCCGGCAGCGGGCTTCGAATTGGCGATACGTGTACGCGAGTCGTCCGTGGCGAACCGCAACGCGATCAGGCCAGATCGCCGCGCTTCGTTCGAGGAACGTCACCGGTGACAGTGGGACGTAATTCGCGGGATTCTTGCCGAGCTCCGAATGCGCGCGCTTCGCGTCCATCGGCATTCAAATACGCGATGGCGGCGACGCAGCACCTGCACCGAGCACACGCTGCATCAAGATCGTGTCGAGCCAGCGGTCAAACTTGTGCCCGACGCCGACAAGCCGGCCGGCCTCTATGAATCCGTGTCGTGCGTGCAACCGGATCGACGCTGCATTATCCGCGCCGCCGATGATCGCGATCATCTGACGATAGCCACGCACCTCGCATTCTTCGATCAGCGCAGCAAGCAGCGCATTGCCTATGCCGCGCCCGATTTCATTCACGTCGACATAAACCGAGTTTTCGACCGCGTGTCGATAAGCGGGTCGCGCGCGGTACGGTCCCGCGTAGGCGTAGCCGACGATGCGTCCGCTACGCTCGGCCGCGACCAGATACGGGTAGTCGTTGCGTTGGCTCGTTTCGAACCGTTGCAGCATGTCGTCGGCGGTCGGTGGCGCAAGCTCGAACGACGCGGTGCCATGCGATACGTGGTAGTCGTAGATTGCCGCAATCGCGGGCACATCGGCGGCCGTCGCCGAACGGACAATGAACGCGCGCGCTGCTTCGTGTTCCATCAATGTCGTGCGCCGCCGGGCCGGTTTCGGAGCAACCGCTGCTGCTCGCGATTCCACTCGCGTTCCTTGATCGCCTCGCGCTTGTCATGCTGTTTCTTTCCTTTCGCGAGACCGATGGCCACTTTGACGCGGCCGTTCTTGTAATGCAAGTCGAGCGGCGTCAGCGTATAGCCGGCACGCTCCACTTTTCCGATCAACCGATTGATTTCCTCGCGGCGGAGCAGGAGCTTGCGCGTGCGCGTAGGATCGGGACTCACGTGCGTCGACGTCGTCGCAAGCGGGCTCATGTGCGAGCCGATCAGCACGATTTCGCCGTTCTTGATCACGACGTACGCTTCCTTGAGGTTCGCGCGTCCCGCGCGTATCGACTTGACCTCCCACCCTTCGAGCGCCAGTCCGGCTTCGAACCGTTCCTCGATAAAATAGTCGTGATAGGCCTTTCTATTTTCGACGATGCTCATTGTCTTGCTCTTCCCTACCCATCGGCACTCGACCGCAGCTATTCTACGAGATGCAACGCGTAAAGAAATCGGTGCTGGTTCCGTTCGACGCCGAGAAGATGTTCGAGCTCGTCGATCGCGTCGAGCTCTATCCCAAATTCCTGCCGTGGTGCGGCGGAACGGAAGTGCTCAAAAACATGGAACACCACAAGACCGCGCGAATCGATATCGATTACCACGGCGTGCGCGCGCACTTCACGACTGACAATGTGAATTATCGGCCGACGTCGATCGTCGTCACGTTGAAAAGCGGCCCTTTTCGACATTTGCACGGCGAGTGGCGCTTCCGAGCACTAGATCAGAACGCGTGCAAAGTCGAATTCGAGCTTGCTTACGAGTTTGCGACGCCGCTGCTCGAGAAAATCGTCGGTCCGGTGTTCAATCACATCGCGAACACGTTCGTCGATGCGTTCGTGCGCCGCGCCGAATCGGTGTATCGATAGCGCCAGCAGACAGGCATCGACCATGCACATCGTCGTCGCGTACGCGGCACCCGGCATCGAGGAACAAGTCGACGTCGAGCTCGCGCCGGGCGCGGTGGTCGATGATGCCGTGGCAGCGTCGGGCTTGATCGCTCGGCTGAAGCTCGAACCCACAACGCTGGCATATGCGATCTTCGGGCAGCGCGCACGCGCCGAAACACCGCTTGCCGACGGTGACCGCGTCGAGCTGCTGCGCCCACTCGTGGCTGACCCGAAGGAGGCGCGTCGCCGGCGGGCCCGCGCGCGTTCGTCGTGACCACGTTTTGCGCGTTTCACCAAATTCTAGGACAATGTCCTAATGACCCGACGGACCCGTCGCCGCCGCTTGAGGAATTGCTTTGTGTCGCGCGTAGCGCTGATGGCGCTCGTTGCACTTCCATTTGGCGCACACGCGGATCAGGCCACCACCCGCTCACTCGCCGATGCAGCGCGTGAAAGGGCGGCTCGCGCCGCCGCCAGAGTTTGGCACGACGCGCGAGATCTCGGTCAATTCGCGCTCGGTCTCATCGGCGTGCGCTATCGCTACGGCGGTGAGTCACCGGCAGCCGGCCTCGATTGCAGCGGACTCATTCGCTACGTATTTCAGCAAGTCACCGGTGTCACACTGCCGCGCACGTCAAAGGAATTGAGCCAGGTCGGCGCAAACGTAAGCCTCGATGATCTGCAGGTCGGCGATCTCGTTTTCTTCAATACGCGCAATTACGCGTTCTCGCACGTCGGCCTATATCTTGGCGACAATCGTTTCATTCATGCGCCAAGACGCGGACGCGACGTCGAAATAACGACGCTGTCGCGCGAATATTGGCAGCGTCATTTCAATGGCGCCCGCCGGCTCGTCGGCGTACTGCCCTCGTTGATTCCGGCCGTGATTCCGGAAGCGTTTGCCGCGACGCTGACTACGTTCCGCGCAGAATCCGCCGCCGAAGCACCTTCCGATGATTCGCCGGAGTTGCCGGGCGCGCCTTAGTCTTTCGCCCCTGCGCGGCGCAGCTTGTCGGCCATCGCGGTCTCGTTGCCGCGCTTTGCCCAGTCGAGCGCCGACACGCCGTTCTCGTTACGATGCTGGACGTCGGCGCCGCGCCGTAACAGCAGATCGAACGTCGATGCGCGTCCTTCGCGAACCGCCATCATCAACGCCGTGGTGCCATTCGGCGATTGCGCATTGATGTTGGCGCCTTGATCAAGGAGGTACGTCACCACGTCGTCGTGCCCGCCGGTCGCCGCGTAGATCAGCGGCGTCCAGCCCCGCGGATCGAGATCGGCGCCCTGTGCGCGGAGCTTCCGGGCGATCTCCAGATGACCGTTGAGCGCAGCCGCCATCAACGGCGTATCGCCAACCCGGTTCTTCGCATTGACGTTGGCTTTGGCGGCGATCAGTACGTCGATCGTCGCGCGATAACCGTTGCGCGCAGCGGTGAACAGCAGCGGATCCCCGTTCGGATCGACGCTGTTCGGATCCATGCCCCGCAAAATGAGCCGCTTCACTTCGTCGGCCCGGTCGTTCGCGACCGCGACGATCAAATCTTCATACACTCGCTGTGCCATCGCCGGCACGGCGACGATCGCTGCGAAAAGCCAGATGACAATGTGCAGCGGCCTAATGGACATGCGCGTCGATCTTGAACAGGCGAAAGAAATTCGCTGAAGTCGCGTTTGCAATCGTTTCGATCGGCACATCGCGCAAACGAGCGATCTCCTCTGCGACATGCTTGACCCATGCCGGCTGATTGCGCTTGCCGCGATGCGGCACGGGCGCGAGATACGGGCTGTCGGTCTCGATCAGCATCCGCTCGAGCGGCACCCGCCGCGCCACATCTTTGAGCGCCGTCGAATTCTTGAACGTCACGATGCCGGAAAACGAAATGTGGAAGCCCATGTCGATCGCAGCCGCCGCTACATCCCAGGTCTCGGTGAAACAGTGCATGACGCCACCAGCATCGGCGGCACGTTCCTCGCGCATGATCGCAAGTGTGTCGTCGGCTGCGGCGCGGGTGTGAACGACGAGGGGCTTGCCCGAAGCGCGCGCGGCGCGGATGTGCGTGCGAAACCGCGTCCGCTGCCACTCGAGATCGCCTTCGAGCCGAAAGTAGTCGAGCCCTGTCTCGCCGATGGCGACAACCTTCGGCTTACGCGATTTGGTGACCAGCAGGTCAACCGTTGGCTCGGGTTGGTCGGTGTAATCGGGATGCACGCCGACGCTCGCGTACAGATTGGCGTGCGCAACAGCGAGCCCATGCACACGCGGCCACGCCTCCATCTCGACGCCGATACAGAGCGCGTGGGTCACCGCGTTCTCGCGCATGGCCTCCAGCACTTGAGGCAAGTCGTTGGCGAGATCGGGAAAATCGAGATGACAGTGGGAGTCGACGAACACTGAAATACGCGGGAATCAGGGGCGGAGCACCGCTGGCAAATCTCGGAGCGATGCGAGTTAAGCGGAATTCAGCGACGCGCGTCCCTGCGATAGACGGCATTCAGCACGATGCATGAAAACGCGTACGCAACGGCCGTCACGATCCAGCCCGAAGCTACCAGCGCCGCATAGAACACGAAATCGGCAATCTTATCGACTAGCGGATGGACCGGAATCTTGTACCTATGAGCGCGATTGCGCGTCCAAAACGCCATCAGATAGCTGAACAGCATGATCCACACGAGCATCGACGTCATATAACCGATCCATTCGACGTCGTTCCACATGCCGACGTAAATGCCAACGGCAAACGCCGAGTTGGCGAGAATCCACCAATTGCGCGAGCTCATCGGCGACTACATTGTGTGCGTCGACCGCGTCGACGCCAGCGACTCGCCGAGAATGCGCTCGATCGTGGCGCGCGCGTTGGCGCCGGTCTCGTCCTGCGTGAACTGGACCCCGATGCCCTGCGTCCGATTGCCCTGGACGCCTTCCGGCGTGATCCAGACGACCTTCCCTTGCACGGCGATGCGGTTCGGGTCGTCCATCAGCGACAGCAGCATGAACACCTCTTCGCCGAGCGTGTACGGGCGCGACGTGGGGATGAAGATGCCGCCACCCCGCAGGAACGGCATGTATGCGGCGTAAAGCGCTGCGCGCTCGCGAATGTTGAGCGACAGCACGCCCGGGCGGGCGAGTTGCGCAGCTGCTGTTGCGGTAACGGGAATCTTGTCCGCCATAACTCGCTTCGTCAGCAAAACAGCTTCTGATATTCGAACAGCAGCGCTTCGGCGACGAGGCGCGGCTGCAACGGGTGCGCGATCTGTGCGCGTTCCTGCAACAGCGAGCGATGATAACGAAACAGCGACAGCGGCGCCACCGTCGTCGCCAGCGCGGCGAGCGGCGCGGCATAGTCACGGTTCTGGAGCGCTGCTCCGCCGGCTTGCACGGCGGCGAGATCGGCGCACCAGGCTGCCAGCCAGTCGATCGCCGCTCCGAGGAGAACCTTGCGGAGATCGCGCGGCGCGCGATCGATTCGCGCGGCGAGCTCGATCGGGTCCAATGTCGGCGGCGACGCGAGTGCGTCCAGCCAGACGGTGCGCTCCGCCTGATAGTCGGCATTGGCCAAACGAAGCGCTGCCAGCGGGGCGCCCTGCGCTTGCGCGAGCACGTCCTCGGGCTGGCTCACGCCCTGCTTCAGGAGCCACTCCTTGGCTGTGACCTCGTCGGGTATCGGCGCCGCCAACCATTGGCAGCGACTACGGACGGTCGCGGGCAGCCGGCCCGGTTGATGCGCAACAAGGATCAGATGAGTTCCGGCCGGCGGCTCTTCGAGTGTTTTGAGGAGCGCATTCGCTGCTGCGACGTTCATCCGCTCAGCCGGGACGACCACGGCCACTTTGGCCACATGCCGGTGGCTCGTGAGCTGTGCCCAATCGATCAGCGAGCGCACGTGCGTAACGGTGATCCACAACGACGGAGTTGCAACGTTGTCGTCGTCGATTTCGATGGGCTCGATGACGCGCAGATCCGGATGCTGGCCCGCTTGCACATAGCGGCAGCTGGGGCACACGCCGCACGCGAATCCATCGGACGCAACGTTTTCGCAAAGCAGCGCTCGTGCCAATTCCAGCGCAAACGTTCGCTTGCCGATCCCGTCGCGGCCGGTCAACAACAATGCGTGGGGAAAGCGTGCGCGCCGGCTCAAAACGCTCCGTGCCGCGTCTCGCTGCCATGGCAGCAGGCCGGTCCAGACCGGTGTTGGGGCGATGTCGACGCCGTTTGTCATCCTGAGCGCAGCGAAGGACCTGCTTCTCGTTTCAGAGGTGCTAGCTGCTCATAGCGTTGCGACGATCTCGGCGAGATCGGCGCGGACCTCGGTCAATGGCCGCGTCGCATCGATGATCCGGAAACGTGACGGCTCAGCCTGCGCGCGCCCGAAGTACGCCGCACGCACACGCTCGAAAAATGCGTCGCTCTCGCGCTCGAACTTGTCGAGCTCGCGGCCTTTGCGCGCCGAATCCGCCAGACGCCTGCGCGAAACGTCGGGCGGCACGTCGAAGAGCAACGTGACGTCGGGATTGCAGCTCGCGTGAACGCGCTCTTCGAGCTCGCGCAAGAAATCAATCGCAACGCCGTGGCCACCGCCCTGATACGCGTACGTCGCATCGGTAAATCGATCGCATAAAACCCAATCGCCGCGCGCAAGCGCCGGCGCGATGACACGGACGACGTGCTCATGCCGCGCCGCGAACATCAACAACGCCTCGGTCTCGTGCGTCATCGGTTGCGTGAGCAGCAAATGGCGCAACGCCTCACCGAGAGGAGTCCCACCGGGCTCGCGAGTGCGTACGACGCGATGGCCGCGTGCAGCCAGTGCGTCGGCGAGCCATGCCGCATGCGTACTTTTTCCGGCGCCGTCGACTCCCTCAAGGGAAATGAAGCGCCCGCGGATGACGGGATCGGGCACGGGATCGGATCGTTTAACGGTGCGGAAACGTGGCGCGCGAAAGAAACCGCGTCAACGTCCCCCTTTTTGATATTTTGACACGGCACGGTTGTGCTCCGCGAGCGTGCTCGAGAATTCCGACGTGCCGTCGCCGCGCGACACGAAATACAAATACGGTGTTGGCGGCGGATTCAGCACCGCGTCGAGCGACGCCTGCGATGGCAGCGCAATCGGCGTCGGCGGCAATCCCTCGCGCACGTAGGTGTTGTACGCGCTGTCGGCTTCGAGATCGCGCTTGCGCAAATTGCCGTCGAACTTCTCGCCAATGCCATAGATGACGGCCGGATCGACTTGCAGCCGCATACCCCGCTTCAGTCGATTGACAAGCGCCGACGCGATCAACGGTCGGTCAGTCGGTCGGCCGGTCTCCTTTTCGACGATCGACGCGAGGATCAGCGCTTCGTACGGCGTCGCGAATGGCAGATCGGGGGAGCGCCGTTCCCAGCCGGCACGCAAACGCTCGTCCAGCGCCCGATTCGCACGCTTCAGCAGCGCGGCATCCGTGCTTCCGTTGGCAAAAAAATAAGTATCCGGAAAAAACAACCCCTCAGGACTTTTCTCCATGATGCCGAGGCGCGTCAACAACTCCGTATCCGGCACATCGGTTAACGTGTGCGTGATCTCGCGCATTTCGCCGAGTGTGCGCATGAGCTCCGCGAATGTCGTTCCTTCGACGATCATGAGCGAGCTCTGCGTGACGTCGCCTTGCGTCAATTTGGCGAGGAGTTGTGGCAACGTAATGCCCTCGCCCACCTCGTAACTGCCGGCCTTGATCGTGCGATCAACGCCTTTGACACGTGCAAGTGCGATGAGCGCGTAGGGATGTGCAATGACGCCGGCGTCGCGCAACTGCCGCGCGACCGCCGAGAGCGTCGCGCCGGGTCGCACCTCGAATTCGAACGGACTCGCAGGCAACGTGAGCGGCTGTCGATACCAGACGAACGTGACCGCGCCCAAAGCGACGAGCGCGAGCACCGTCACAACAACAAGAGCGCGAAGCAATCGCATGGTTCCGTTCACGCGCGCGTCCGACGATCGACGCCGGATTATAATGACTTGATGATGTGCATCCCCGTCGACCGGGCGCAAATGCGCGGTTTCACGTTGATCGAGATCATGGTCGTCATCGTGATTCTCGGCGTTCTCGCGGCGCTTGTCGTTCCCCGCGTGCTCGATCGTCCCGACGAAGCGCGTGCCGTTGCGGCACGCAGCGATATCGCGTCGATCATGCAAGCGTTGAAGCTTTATAGGCTCGACAACCAGCGCTATCCGACGACCGAACAAGGCTTGAACGCGCTCGTCGCAAAACCCGAGCAGCCACCTCTGCCGCCGAACTGGAAACCGGGCGGCTATCTCGAGCGATTGCCAAAAGATCCCTGGGGGCGGCCGTACCAGTATTTGAGTCCGGGCCTAAAAGGTGAAATCGACGTGTTCAGCTTGGGCGCTGACGGACAGCCGGGCGGCAGCGGCATCGACTCCGACGTCGGCTCTTGGGATTTGTAGTGATCGGAGATGGATTTCGACGCGGCTTTACGTTGATCGAAATTCTTGTCGTGCTCGTCATCATGGCGCTCGTCGGAGGGCTTGCGATGGTGACGCTCGATCGCGATGAACGCCGTCTTGCCGCGCGCGAGGCAAAACGTTTCGCCGGCGCGCTGGAGTTTGCCGCCGCACGCGCTCAAGCACGCAACGAAACGCTCGGCGTGTCCGCCGATCGGACGATTCGATTTTGGCGGCGCGAGCCATCCGGCGAACAATGGCTGCCGCTCGATGATGACGTGCTCGGTGCGCACGTCCTGCCCGAACCATTGACGGCCGCGCCCATAAGCTACGCGGGCCAACGAATCGCCGCCAACACGATCGTGCCGTTACGTGCGAGCGGGCGCAACGAACCATTCTCATTCACGCTCGCGTCGCCCGCCTGGACTGTCGTGCTCGCTGCCGATCCCCTCAACCACGTGTCGATCGACGGTCCGATCACAAGCGCGCCGTGAAACCACAGGTACGGTCGGCAGTCGGTTTTACGTTGGTCGAGATCCTGGTTGCGCTCGCGATCGTTGCGGTTGCACTTGCCGCCGGCATGCGCGCACTCGCGCAATCGGCCGACAGCGCATCGACGCTCAAATCGCGAACGCTTGCGCTGTGGGTTGCGCAAAATCGCTTGGCGAATGCGCAACTCGCTGACCCGTGGCCGGCGCTCGGCACGAGCAGCGGTGACACCGAACAGGCGGGCGCGCGATTCGTGTGGCGCGAAACCGTCGCGGGTACGCCGAACCCCGCGTTTCGCAAAATCGAGATCATCGTCGCCGAGCCGCAAACGCCGGACTACGCGCTCGCGAAGCTTGTCGGCTATGTCGGCAACGCGCGACCATGACGCTCGTATCGCAGCGGCAGCGCGCGTTCACATTGATCGAGGTGCTGGTCGCGATCGCCATCCTCGCCGTGGTCGCGTTGCTCGCGTATCGCGCCACTGCTGCGATGACGGACGGTGAGGCACGCCTTACGCAAGAAAGCGATCGCTGGCGCTCACTCGACAAGATGTTCGCAAAGCTCGAATCCGATATGCGACAAGCGATTCCTCGGTCAGCACGAATCGGTACGTCTGTGGAGCCGCCCTGGCTCGCGCGCGTCACGGATTCCGGTGGCAACAGCACGCTCACGTTCACACGCTCGGGACCCGAATTTTCCGTCGAACCGGGCATCGCGGGACAGCGGATCGGTTATCGCTTGCGCGATGGCGCAATCGAAGCGCTCTACTGGCCGCAGCTTGACAACGTCCCGGGCGCCGTACCGGAAGCCTATGTGCTCTCGCGCAACATCGATCGCTTTCGGGTTGAGCAGCTCACGTCGAAAAACGTGTGGTCGTTGCAATGGCCGCTGCTTGGAGAAGCCAATATCCCCCGCGCCGTGCGAATCGAAATCGAATTTGCGGACGGTACGACGATCGAGCGCTTGATCGCATTGCGATGACGATGCAAATGCAACGCGGTGCAGCGCTCATTATCGCGATGGTGATCGCCGCGCTGGCAGCGACGGTCGCGATGTCCCTTGCAGCGAATCAGCAGCAATGGTTCGCATCGATGGTGAACCGTCGCGATCAGGTCCAGGCACAAGCGCTTGCGCAGGCGGGCGTCCAATGGGCCCGGCAGATCCTGTTCGAGGATGCGCGCACCACCGCCATCGACACACTCATCGAACCATGGGCGCTTCCGCTTCCCGCGACGCCGCTCGAGAACGGCTCCGTCGAAGGCCGGATCATCGATGCCCAAGGACTGTTGAACGTCAACAATTTGGCGAGCGCCGACGCCGACGTTGCGGCTGAGCGCGCGCGCTTCGAGCGCCTGTTCACTCGACTGGGCTTGCCGCCGACATCGATCGATGCGATCGCCGACTGGATCGATGCCGATAGCGTGGCGCGTCCAAACGGCGCCGAAGACGGCTGGTATGCGCAGCAGTCCAATCCGATGCTTGCCGCCAATGGGCCGGTTGTACGGACTGCCGAGATCGCACTCGTGCGCGGAATGTCGCCGGCGGCCGTCAAGGCGTTGTCGCCTTATGTCATTGCGCTGCCGGCCCCGACGAAGCTCAACGTCAACACCGCATCCGGCCCGGTGTTGGCAGCGTCCGTTGACGGTCTGGATGCCACTGGGCTCTCCGCGCTCCTCGCGAGTCGTGCACAGAAGCCGTTCGCCAAGGTGTCCGACTTCACTTCAGGTCTTCCGCAAGGCGCGACGGTCAAAAGCGAAGCCCTGTTCGATGTCAGCAGCAAATATTTTCTGGTCACAGTCGTTGCGCGCCAGGGAGATACGCGTGCGCAGGCCCGTGCGCTGCTCGAACGCACCAGAGGAACGTGGCCGACGATCGTCTGGCAGACATCGGAGTAATGCAGGGCGCCTAACGCTACGCTCCGGTAAACTGCTTCGCGTCGTCTTCCCTCCTTCTCAATGAACACGTTGCGCGTCTTATTTGCGGCGCCGCCGTCGCAATCGCGTCCAGCCCCTTGGGCGCTGTTCGATAACGCGGGTCGTTGCGTACAACGGGGCAACGACGTCCCGGATCAATGGCCGCGCAGCGAGCGTCGCGAGGCGGTCCTTGCCGCCGATCTCGTCCGAATCGTTGCGCTCAAGGTTCCTCCGATGCCGCCGGCACGTCTCGCGGGCGCGGCCGCGTTCGCGCTCGAAGACCAACTTGCGACGACGGGAGACGCCTCGGTGATCGCCGTGTCGGCGCAGCGATCCGACGGCACCGTGCTGGCATGCGTTGCAGCACGCGACGCGATTTCAGCGGCGGTCGCGTGGGAAGCGCGGTTCGATCGCGTGATCGCCGAGCCTGCGCTTGCACCAATTCATCCGGGATGGACATGGTATGCGTCAGGCGCACAGGGCGGATTCGTCCGCCGTTCGGATGGCAGCGCGTTTGCCGTGGGCGCAAAGCCTGCGCCGTCCGAGCTGCCCCCGGAGCTCGTGTCAGCGCTAACGCAGGCAGCGCATGCGGGGGGGAGCCCCCGCGTCGTCGGCGTGGCCCACGCCCATGACGACGCGACGCTGGCGCGGTGGACGCGCGAGTTGGGAATTCCGTTCGCGCGCGTGACCCCGTGGCGATGGGACAGTGCAACGCCCGAGACATTTGCGGCGGCGCCCGACATGCGCGTCGGCGAATTCGCGGACACGAGTCGTGCGCAACCGACACGAATCGCCAAGCTGTTTCGTCCTGCGCTCATGCTTGCGGCATTGGCGTTGCTGTTGCAGATTGGCGCGACCGTCATCGAGTGGGCTTGGCTCAAGTTCGACGTCTGGCGCACGGCGCGATCGATTACTGCGCTCGCCCGAGAAGCCGATCTTCCGGATACTTCATCCGCCGACGCCGCGGCGCGCGCGATCGCGAGGTGGCATGCCGATATGCGCCATCGCGTTGGACAGGCAGCACCGTCCGACGCGCTTCCCCTCCTCGCTCGCGCTGCACCGGCGTTGGCGTCGTTGCCAGCGAACTTCGTCAAGTCCGCGACGTACTCGGCAGGCGCATGGACGATCGAGCTGGCGCCAATCGATGTCGCCGCACTTTCGAGTGTGGATCGAGCATTGACTGGCGCCGGCGTCACAGCACTTCAGGCGAAGACCGGCGGCGGTTATCGAATGCGGCTTTTTCTCGCGCCATGAATGCCGAGACACGCAACCGTTTCGTGCCGTCTGCGTTCGCTTCCGCGTGGGACCGTGCAAGTTCTCGCGAACGTCGTCTCGCGATCGCAGGTGTGGCACTTGTCGTCATCGCGTTGGGATGGGGATTTCTATGGCAACCACTCAAGGCGGACATTGAACGTACGCGCGAAGACCGAGTACGCGTCGGCACGCTGCTCGCGCTCGCGCGAAGCTCCTTCGATGAGGGCACTGGCCTTGCGCGCGCATCACCGAAGCCCGCCGTCGTCGATCCGCGCGGCGCGGTTACGCGCGCATTCGCTGACCGCGGAGTTCGTGTTCCCGCCGGTGGCATCGACGTGCGCGACAACCGGGTCCACGTCGTGCTGCCCGATGTGCAGTTCGATGCGCTCGTCGGTGCGCTCGATGCACTTGCGCGCGACGACGGACTGCGTCCCGTTGAAGCGACGCTCACAGCGCGGGTCGCGCCTGGAACGCTGCGCGCCGAGCTCACTTTCGGCCGGTGATCGCGACCGATGAGGCCGGTCTCGGTCGCGGTACTGTGGTTGCTTGTCGTCGCCGTGGTGGCGCTGTTTGCGTTGGCGCCGGCGACGTGGGTGGATCGCCGCGTCGCGGCGAGCACCGGAGGCAACGTTCGAATCAACGATGCGCAAGGAACGGTATGGCGCGGCCACGGTGCGCTTGGCGATTCGCGCGGTACCTGGCGCGTTCCGATCGCGTGGCGCATCGCGCCGCTGTCGCTGACACGCGGCGCAGTCGACATCGAATTCGACGCGGCGTCAGGTAGCGACGGCCCGACCGGCCGCATCACTTTGGAGAATGGCGGCGCACATTTTCACAATTTTCGGCTGCGCACACCCGCGGCGGTGTTGCAGACGTTCGCCCCCTCTCAACTTCGCGTGATCGCCGGCGGTGAGTGGATTCTGGACGCGCCCGAATTTCGTTACGCCGTCGGCCGCACCGAAGGCGCGATCGACTTGCGCTGGGAACACGCGCGGATCGCATCGGCGGGCTCGGTGCTCGATCTCGAGACGTTGACCGGCCATCTCGCTTCTCAAGGCGGCGCGCTGACTGGCACGTTCGCCAACGCCGGCAGCGACGCGCGAATCGACGGCGACGTCGCGATATCGGCGAACGGCGCCACGGTGCGCGCGAATATCGCGACAGGCCCCGGCGTGCCGCCTGACATCGCGCGCATGATTGCGGCGCTTGGGACACCCGACGCCAACGGCGTGGTCCATGTGCAATGGCAGATCGCTTCAAGATGAGTGTGGCGCGCTCCCGTTCCGCGTCAACGCTCGCGCGAAGCGCGGGTGGCGTCGGCGAAATCGGTGCCTACACAAGAGTGCCGAGCATCGACGCGATTCGCGCGATCGCCGTCCTCGCGATGATCGCGTATCACTTTTGCTTCGACCTTCGCTACTTCGGCGTCATCAATGCCGATTTCGAGCACGATCGGTTCTGGCTTGGCGCGCGGACCGTTATCCTTTCGTCGTTTCTGTTGCTTGTCGGCGTGAGTCTCGTGCTCGCGGACGCGACGCCAGCGTCCCGCGCGCGGTTTTGGCGTCACGCTGTGATGATCGCCGCTTGCGCCGTGCTCGTGAGTGCAGCGAGTTACGCGCTGTTTCCGCGGACGTTCATCTGGTTCGGCGTGCTGCACGCGATCGCGCTAACGCTAGTGTTGGCGCGTCCACTGGTTCGGTATCCGCGCGTGGCGCTGGTGGCTGGATTGATCGTCATCGGTGCCGGACTCGCCTTCTCGCATCCCGCGTTCGATCAATTCGCGTTGGGTTGGATCGGCTTCATGACGGCGAAACCGTACACCGAGGATTACGTGCCGTTGTTTCCGTGGGCGGGCGCCGTTTTCTGTGGAGTCGCCGTCGGCCATGCGCTGGTCCGCAATAGATTCGCGGTCCTTGCATCGTTTGCGCAGCCGCCGCATTGGCTCGCGTGGCTCGGCCGACACACGCTCGCCGTTTACATGCTGCATCAGCCGATACTTCTCGGTGTGCTGTGGGCTCTGCTTGTTCGTCGCTGATGCGAGGCTCGGGCGTTCATGCGTCGCTTCACCGAAATGTTCCTGGCGCTCGACGCCACAACGGGCACGCGGGAAAAAGTCGACGCGCTCGTCGCCTACTTCGCCTCCGCGCCGCCCGATGATGCAGCGTGGGCCGCCTATTTCCTGACCGGTCGCAAGCTCAAGCGATTAGTCTCGACGCGCGATCTGGTCGGCGCTGCCATCGGGGCGACCGCCGTTCCGGCCTGGCTCTTCGACGCATCCTACGAAGCGGTCGGAGATCTGGCCGAAACTATCGCGCTGCTGTTGCCGCCTCCCGCTCACCGCGACGAGGCAACGCTCACCGAGTGGGTCGAGCGCGACCTGATGCCGCTCGCCGGACTACGCCCGGAAGACGTTCAGACGAGGCTACGCGCAGCGTGGAATCGGCTCGATCGCGATGAGCGCTTCGTGCATGGCAAGCTGATCACCGGCGCGTTCCGCGTCGGCGCGGCGCGACAGCTCGTCTACCGCGCGCTCGCCCAAGCGGCGTCAGTGCCTGCGACCGAGGTCGCTCAGCGGCTGATGGGTGACTGGACGCCGTCGATTCGATTCTTCGACATGCTGCGCGGCATCGGCGATTACGCTGTCGCGGCCTCCCATCATCCCTATCCGTTTTTCCTGGCGCATCCGCTCGAGGAGGATCCTGCGACGCTCGGCGACATCGCGCAATGGCAAGCGGAATGGAAATGGGACGGCATTCGCGCGCAGCTCGTCCGCCGCGGCGGCGCCGTCAGCTTGTGGTCGCGCGGCGAAGAGCTCGTCAACGTTGCGTTTCCGGACGTGGTCAGTGCAGCGAGCGCATTGCCGGACAGCACCGTCATCGACGGGGAGATCCTCGCGTGGTCAACCGCCGACGATCGTCCCTTCGAATTCGCCGCTCTGCAAAAGCGGCTCAATCGCAAGGCGCCGAGCCCGAAACTCACGCGCGACATTCCCGCCGTGCTGATCGCCTACGATCTGCTCGAGGAGGACGGCATCGATGTTCGCACGGTCCCGTTGAGCGAGCGTCGCCCTCGTCTCACGGCGCTATTGCCACCGTCATCGGCGATTCGCATTTCTCCGATCCTCGCCGCGGCGGATTGGCCGTCGCTCTCGGCGCTCCGCGCACGATCGCGCGAGTATCACGCGGAAGGCGTGATGCTGAAGAAGCTCGATTCCGTCTACGGCGTCGGTCGCGTTCGCGGCCCCTGGTGGAAATGGAAGATCGACCCGTACACCGTCGATGCCGTGATGATCTATGCGCAAGGGGGACATGGACGTCGCGCATCGCTCTTCACCGACTACACGTTCGCCGTATGGAGCAACGGCGAGCTCGTCCCCTTCGCGAAAGCGTATTCGGGCTTATCGGATGCCGAGATTAGAGACGTCGACGCGTGGGTGCGCGCGCATACGATCGAACGCTTTGGTCCGGTGCGAAGCGTCGAACCGCAGCTCGTGTTCGAGCTCGCGTTCGAGGCGATCCAGGCGTCGACGCGGCACAAGAGCGGCGTCGCCGTGCGCTTTCCACGCATCCTCCGCTGGCGCAAGGATAAGCCCGCCGCGGAAGCCGACACGCTCGAGCATTTGAAAAGCCTCGCCGCGGGACGCATACCGTGATCCGCTCGTCTGCTGATCCAAACGCAGGCGAAATGCCTGGCCAATGACCTTCGCTCAGGGCGGCGGTGGATGCACGGGACCGTTTCCGCTGGCCGCGGCGATTGCGAGGATGCGCTTGAGGGACGCGACTGCGTCATCGATCGCATCGCATGCCTCGCGTACTTTGCTAGCCGGCAGCACCAAGGTATGCGGCGCTACGTCGCAATGGCAGGACAGGTCGATGCTGAGCGCGGCCAAATCGTCGAGTATCTTGCCGGCCTCGGCAGCAGTGTCTTTCGCGGGTTGCATGCTCATAGGCAAAAAGATCGTTCGTCGAGGGTCAGCTATCAGATCCGTTGCGCAGACCGATGCTCCGAGCGATGGATGCCACAACCTGAAGCATCGTAAAGATTTCGCTGCTCTTGTCGAAATAGTACTCCACCCCAAGCCGCTTCGCCGCAGCCTTGTAGGGTTTCGACGTGTAATTGCTGAGCACGATCGCGGTCGGAGAGCGAATGCCGTTTCTCGGCGCGAGCGCGCGCAGAACGTCGAAGCCATTGCCGTGCCGGAGCGCGATGTCGACGATCACAACATCGGGTCGCACCGCAGCGATGTCGCGGATCGCGCTCGCCGCGCTATCGGCCTGGCCCACGTTCTCGACGCCGATCCCTTCCAACAACTCCACTAGGCGCCGAAGCAGCACGGCGGAGTCCTCCACCACGTAGACACGCAACTGTCGGCCCGAAACCTCCATTGGTTTCGCTCTTCGATCGGGGCACGGTGTAGCGTGTCCCGGACCGCAACTCTCGCAAACAAGGATGCATGCTGTACATCGGACGTTGCCTGATCGCGCGTGTCGGAATCGCGCCTACGCCGTTACGATCGAGCGCACCGCGTCCGTCAAGTTGCCCGAAAGATGGGCGTAAGATAAAATGCATCGTTATCTTGAAGGCGCGTAGCTCAGCTGGTTAGAGCACCACCTTGACATGGTGGGGGTCGTTGGTTCGAGTCCAATCGCGCCTACCATGTTCCAAGAAAGCGACACGACGACAGGTTAGCGAAAGGACCGGGTTATGACACCGCGAACGCGCACGGAGACGCTCTAACCGCGAGCGCGTTCGCACGCCACGTCGTCCATTGCTTCTGACGAGAAAGTGCGGCCCGCCCGCACTTTTTTGTTTTCAGGAGCTTCGCCATGCCTGCCATACGTTTACCCGACGGCGCCATCAAGACCTTCGATGCGCCGGTTTCCGTTGCCGACGTCGCGGCATCGATTGGTCCCGGCCTTGCGAAAGCCGCGCTGGCGGGCAAAGTCGACGGCAAGCTCGTCGACACGTCGTACAGGATCGACCGTGATGCCGCGGTGTCGATCGTCACCGATAAGGATCCCGAAGGACTCGAAGTGCTGCGGCATTCGACCGCGCACCTTCTCGCGTACGCGGTGAAGGAGCTGTTTCCGGACGCGCAGGTGACGATCGGGCCGGTCATCGAAGATGGCTTTTATTACGATTTCTCATACAAGCGACCCTTCACGCCGGACGATCTCGCCGCGATCGAGAAAAAGATGGCCGAGCTCGCTCAGAAGAACGAGCCTGTTTCTCGTTCGTTGCTGCCTCGCGATGATGCCGTCAAATTGTTCGAGGGGATCGGCGAGCACTACAAAGCCGAAATCATCGCGTCGATTCCATCGGACGAACCGATCTCTCTCTACACCGAAGGACGCTTCACCGACTTGTGCCGCGGCCCGCATGTTCCGTCGACCGGAAAACTCAAGGTCTTCAAGTTGATGAAGGTGGCCGGCGCGTATTGGCGCGGCGATTCGCGCAACGAAATGCTGCAGCGGATCTACGGCACCGCGTGGGCAAAGAAAGAAGATCAGGACGCGTATGTGCGGCGCATCGAGGAAGCGGAAAAGCGCGACCATCGCAAGCTTGGACGGCAGCTCGATCTTTTCCATCAGGAGGACATCGCGCCCGGACTCGTGTTCTGGCATCCGAAGGGATGGACCGTTTGGCAGCAGGTCGAGCAGTACATGCGGCGCGTCTATCAGGACAACGGTTATCTCGAAGTGCGCGCCCCGCAGATCCTCGATCGCTCATTGTGGGAAAAATCGGGGCACTGGGAAAACTTCAAGGAAAACATGTTCACGACGGAGTCCGAGAAGCGCGACTTCGCGGTCAAACCGATGAACTGTCCGGGCCATGTGCTGATCTTCAACTCGGATCTCCGTAGCTATCGCGAGTTGCCATTGCGCTACGGCGAATTCGGCGCGTGCCATCGAAATGAGCCGTCGGGCGCGCTGCACGGCCTCATGCGCGTGCGCGGCTTCACGCAGGATGACGGCCACATCTTTTGCACCGAAGAACAGATTCAGCCGGAATGCACGGCGTTCAACCAGCTCGCGCTCGATGTTTATCGCGACTTCGGTTTCGCCGACGTCGTCATCAAGCTCGCGTTACGGCCAGACAAGCGCCTGGGGGGCGATACTGCGTGGGATCGTGCCGAGAATGCCCTTCGCGATGCGCTGCGCGCTTGCAACGTCCAATGGACCGAACTCCCAGGCGAAGGCGCGTTTTACGGTCCGAAGATCGAGTATCACTTGAAAGATTCGATTGGCCGGTCGTGGCAGTGCGGCACAATGCAGGTCGACTTCCAAATGCCGGCTCGCCTCGGCGCCGAATACGTCGCTGCGGACGATACGCGCAAAGTCCCGGTAATGCTTCATCGCGCGATCGTGGGATCGCTGGAACGCTTCATCGGCATTCTGATCGAACACTATGCCGGTGCGATGCCGCTGTGGCTTGCACCGATACAAGCAGTTGTGCTCACAATCACCGATCGGCAGGCCGCGTACGCTGAACGCGTCGCCGGCGCGTTGCGAGCGGCCGGTTTCCGCGTCGCAGCGGATTTGCGCAACGAGAAGATTACCTATAAAATTCGGGAACATAGCCTGCAGAAGTTGCCGTACCAATTGATCGTCGGCGACAAAGAGCTGGAGGCTAACTCAGTGGCCGTGCGTACCCGCGGCGGCGAGGACCTCGGAAGTATGTCCCTGGATGCCTTGCTGGCGCGCCTCCGCGAGGAGGCAGCGGGGCATGGCCGTTTTTTGTCCGTATAGGAGAATCGACACTGGCCCTGGAAAAGCAGCAAAGGATCAATGGTGAGATCACGGCCCCGGAAATTCGCTTGGTGGGGGTCGAAGGTGAGCAGCTCGGAGTTGTCAGCTTGGCGGACGCCGTAGCGAGGGCGGAAGCGGCGGAGCTTGATCTGGTTGAAATTGCGCCGACGGCGAAGCCGCCGGTTTGCCGAATCATGGATTTCGGCAAGTTCAAGTACCGCGAAGCCAAGAAGCAGCACGAAGCGAAGCTCAAGCTGAAACAGATCCAGGTCAAGGAAGTGAAATTCCGGCCCGGGACCGACGAAGGCGACTACAAGATCAAGCTCCGAAACCTGATCCGATTTCTCGGTGAAGGCGACAAGGCAAAGATTACGTTGCGTTTTCGTGGCCGCGAGATGGCGCACCAGGAGTTCGGCGTTCGCCTGCTCGAAAGAGTGAGGAACGATCTGGAGCCGTACAGCGTCGTCGAATCGTTCCCACGAATGGAAGGCCGGCAAATGGTGATGCTGCTGGCGCCGAAGAAGACGCTCCCGAAATCGCATCACTCGAACAAGCCCGA
>DASXSP010000005.1:0-68804 GCA_036505865.1 Casimicrobiaceae bacterium | reverse complement strand
CGCCCTGCTGCCACGATTCGATGCCTTTGCCGTGTCGATCCCAGAAGTCGGCGGGAAGCTCGCGCAAACCGGAGTAGAGGAGGTCGGTGTCCTCGAGCACCTTGTCGTTGAAATAATCTTCAGCGGCGAGACCCAGCGCGTGGGCCTTGATCCGCATGTTGATGTCCTTCGAGACAAGAATGACGCTGCGGCGCGGATGGGCGCGCGCGAGCTGCATCACGACGGCGATGATGTGGTTGTCGGTCTTGCCGCTCGCGAGCGACGGCGGAAGCGGCATCGTGATCGCTTCGGTCTGCAGGAACAACCGTCCGGTTGCAGCGCCGCCCGATTTATCCGTCAGCGATATTCCCTGCATGATCGTGCCGCGGGTCGCCTGCGCGGTGACGAGCTCATCCAAAAAGCGCGAGGCCTGCCGCGCGTTGCGTGCGACTTCGGTCATACCTTTCTTGTTCGCATCGAGCTCTTCGAGCGTGAGCATCGGCAGGTAGACGTCGTGCTCCTCGAAATGAAACACGCTCGTCGGGTCGTGCATCAACACGTTGGTGTCGAGCACGAACAGCTTGGGAGTGGATGAGGGGCCGGTTCGAGCGGTCTTGCGGGCAGGAAGAAGATGGACTGAGGATGGGGCGGGGCGGAGCTTACGTTCGACCATGGGCCTCCGGGGAGAGAATCGGCAAGCGAAATCGGTTCGGTGACAATTAAGCTCCGGAATTATGCCGAATACAAGGGGTTGTGTTGCCTGACCCCGTCGGCGCAAAGCTATTGTGGTGGAAACCGGACATGACGGACAATGCCGGCGGGAGGCTCGCATGTTTGCAATGCAACGTCGCGCATTTCCTGCCCGCGTGCAACTGGTTCGTCAATGGCTCATCGTGGCAGCGATCTGCGCGCTTAGCGGCTGCATCTACGATGTTCCGATCACCGCCAGCGGAACGCGCAACATCGATGCCAAGCTTTTGGGCGATTGGCGCTCGAAGGACGGCAAGGAACAGCTCAAGATTCGCGAGCTCAACGGGACGACCTATCTCCTCTTGTTGAACGGCGATCCTTTTCGGGCTTATCACTCCGATTTCGCCGGCGTGCCCTTCGTTAGCGTCCAGGATTTGGACAAGCCTGAGCAAAAATTCGCTTATCTCAAGTACGCGCTCTCGCCGGACGGGACGACGCTGACCGCGTACGCCGTCAATGCGGACACGTTACCGAAGACGGTACGTACGTCGGCCGCGGTGAGAAAGCTGTTGCGGCAACAACTCGCCAATCCCAAGCTCTACGTCGATGAGCCGCTCGAGCTCGTCAAGCAACGATGACGCAAAGGGCTATAACGTCTTGACGAATTCCAGGACTTGCTCCGCGTGTCCCGGCACCTTGACGCCGCGCCACTCCTTAGCGAGCTTTCCGCCACCATCGATGACGAACGTGCTGCGTTCGATTCCGCGTACTTTCTTGCCATACATATTCTTCATCTTGATGACGCCGAATTGACTGCAGAGCTTTTCGTCTGCATCTGACAAGAGGTCAAACGGAAACGCCATCTTCTCCTTGAAGCCTCCGTGCGACTTGATGGAATCACGCGAGCAGCCGACGACAACGGCGCCCAGTTTTTTGAATTGCGGATACAGGTCGCGAAATTGCGCGCCTTCTGTGGTGCATCCCGGCGTGTTGTCCTTCGGATAGAAATACAGCACGACCGGATGTCCCTTGTGTGCGGAAAGCTTGAACAGCCCGCTTGTTGAATCGACCGTGAAATCGGCGACTTTCTCACCTGCCATCGCATGCTCCTGCATTATGGATCGTGACGACTACGCGGCTTGCGGAAGACGAGCTTCCACAAGAAACTCGGCGCCCTGTGTCAAAAGCGTTCCGCTTCGTCCGGGTACCGTCCCCTGCGCCACTTCACAGCGCGGGAGCGCCAACGGCTCGACGGCGTCGAATAATGAGCGGACCGGTCCGATCTGCCAGCCTTGCGCTTTCCATCCGCTCAGGAGCTGGTCGAGCACCGGCGCGAGCCGCATGCCTTCAAGCTCAGCATGCAGCGTGAACACATGACCGGCCGGTACCGGTTCACGCGTCATCGCCAGCACGTGAGCCGCGACGTTCTCTGAGGTGACGTCTTCCGTGCCGATCAGCTCGTCGAGCGTCGGCAACGTCGTCGGGAATTGCGGACAGCGAATCAACTCCGCACGCCATACCGGCAAGTGCGGATAGCGTCCGCGACCATCTGAGCAATAATCGAATCCAAGCCGTTGCGTCAGCCGCAGCGCGTGCACATTCATCTGCCATCCTGCGGCGCCATGCGTGCGCGGCGCGTCCTTGAAGACGTCGGTGTATCGCTCGCACGCGAGCTTCATCTCTCGCTGCGTCCAAGCCAGATCGGCGCTCGCGACGCCATCCTGCCAACGCACGTGGTCATAGCAATGGATGCCGGTTTCGTGACCGGTATCGCGAACTGCGCGCATGACATCGCCCGCCCGGCGTCCAATGTCGGGCCCAGGCAGCAGCGTGCCGTACAACAGTGTGCGCACGCCGTAATGCTTGACGACCGACGTCCGCTGCACTTTTGCCATGAATCCGCGGCGGAAGACGCGTTTGATCGCGCGGCCCGTATGGTCGGGACCGAGCGCGAACAGGAACGTTGCGTAAACACTGTGCTTGCGGAACAGCTCGATCAACCCCGGGACGCCTTCGCGGGTTCCGCGCAGCGTGTCGACATCGACTTTCAGCGCGAGCTTCATCAGCGATGTCAATCGACCAGTGCGCGCGCTTCGGCGACGTGCGACCGGTACGCGTCGAAGATTTGAAGCAGCGCGTGGTCCATCGGCACCTGCGGGCTCCATCCCAGATCCGCGCATGTGTTGGAGATCTGCGGCACGCGGTTCTGCACGTCCTGATAGCCCTTGCCGTAATAGCCTTCGGCGGTCGTGTCGACGAGCGTGACCGCCGCGGCGCTGTCGCGATACTCAGGATACCTTTCGGCGAGCTCGAGCATCATCATCGCGAGCTCCCGAACTGAGTAGTCGTTTGCAGGGTTGCCGACGTTGTAAATCTTTCCGCTCGCGACGCCGCCCGGATTTTCGATGATCCGCATGAGCGCTGCAATGCCGTCGTCGATGTAGGTGAACGTGCGCCGCTGTGTGCCGCCGTCGACGAGCTTGATCGCTTCGCCCCGAACGATATGGCCGAGAAACTGCGTGATGACGCGCGAGCTGCCTTCCTTGGCGGTGTTGATCGAATCGAGACCCGCTCCGATCCAGTTGAACGGCCGAAACAGCGTGTAGTCCAGACCTTCGTGCACGCCGTACGCATGGATCACGCGGTCCATCAGCTGCTTCGCGCAGGCGTAGATCCAGCGCGGCTTGTTGATCGGACCGAGCACGAGGTTCGACGACTCCGGATCGAATTCAGCGTCGTCACACATTCCGTAGACCTCGGACGTCGACGGAAAAACGAGCCGCTTGCGATAGCGTACCGCCGCGCGCACGATCGGCAGATTGGCCTCGAAGTCCAATTCGAAGACGCGCAGCGGCTCGCGGACGTATGCTGCCGGTGTAGCGATCGCAACGAGCGGCAGAAGGACGTCGCACTTCTTGACATGGTATTCGATCCATTCGCGGTTGATCGTGATGTCGCCCTCAAAAAAATGAAAACGCTTCTCCGGTAACAGCTCGGTAATGCGATCGGTCTCGATATCCATCCCATGGATTTCCCAGTCGGTCGACGCGATGATCCGCCGGGACAGATGGTGGCCAATAAAGCCGTTGACGCCGAGTATGAGGATACGTTTCATTTTTCGTTTAACCTGGTTGCCGATCCGAATCGTGCGAGCAAACCCGCAGCGTCGATCGGGGTGCCATCGATTTCCAACGCGCAAATAGCCAGCGTTCCTCCGCCGCTGCAGCGGACGGTGATCCGACCGTCGCCAACTTCGAGTAGGGGCTCGCCGGGAGCGGTCGCTGAATCGTCGATGATGCGCGTCGCCAAGATTCTCGCAGGTGCGCCGGCGATCGTCGTCATGGCGCCCGGATACGGCGGCGCGACTGCGCGTACGAGATCGTGGATCTGCTGTGCGGAACGCGACCAGTCGATACGGCCGTCCTCCGGCGCACGGCCGCCGAAGTACGATCCCTGTGCGAGATCTTGCGCGACGCGTGGCGCCGTTCCGGCGATCAGCGCCGGAAGCGCGCCGTCGAGCGCGATTTCCGCGGCAACGGCGACCTTGCGAATCACATCGGCTGCCGTGTCGTCGGGCAGGATCGGGACGGCTTGCTGCGCAACGATGTCGCCGGCGTCCGGCTTATCGGTCATATAGTGCAACGTCGCACCGGTGTGGCGTTCACCGTGCAGGACTGCCCAGTTCACGGGCGCACGTCCGCGATACTTCGGCAGGAGCGACCCATGCATGTTCAATGCGCCGCGCCGCGGCAGTGCGAGCAGCGCAGATTTGAGCATCGAGCGGTAATAAAAGCTGAAAAGGAAATCGGGCACGCATGCTGCGACGCGGGCGATGACGTCGTGCGCATTCGGATCCTCGGGCGTGATGACGCGCAGCTCGTTCATTGCGGCAACGTCGGCGACGCGCTCGAACCAGATATTTTCGCGCGGATCGTCGGCATGCGTCACGACAAGCACGACATCGATTCCGTGCGCCAGAAGCACGCGCAGGCAACGCGCTCCCACGTCATGGTAGGCAAACACGACGGCGGAGCTGCTTTTGCTCAAACGCGGCTCGCGACCTTGGGGTGCACCTCAGGTTCGCGCTCGAGTATCGCAGCGATCATGTAACGCGGGCGCTCGCGGACCTGCTGGTAGATGCGGCCGACATATTCGCCGACGAGGCCGAGGCCGAAGAGCAGCATGCCGATCAAGAAGAACGCGAGGATGTCGCGATCCCACAACGTGGCGAATCCTTCGCGCCAGCCGCTTATGATCAGTCGCTCGATGATAACGATAAGGTACGTCAACAGCGCGCCGGCGGACACGAGCATGCCGAACATCGAAAACATCTGCAGCGGCACGAGCGAAAAGCCGGTCACGAGATCGAAGTTGAGGCGGATTAGGCGGTAGAGCGAATATTTCGACTCGCCCGCCACACGTTCCTCGTGTGCGACCTCGACTTCGGTCGGATGGTTGGCGAAGGTGTACGCAAGCGCGGGAATGAACGTGCTGACTTCGCGGCTCGCCGCGACGGCATCGACGATGCTGCGACTGTACGCGCGCAGCATGCAGCCCTGGTCGGTCATCCGTATTTTCGTGATGTCTTCGCGCAATCGATTCATGAGGCGCGAGGCGGTACGCCGCCACCAGCGGTCTTCGCGTCGCTTGCGCACGCCGCCGACGTAATCGGCACCGCTGTCCATCGCCGCAAGCAGCTTGCCGATCTCCTCGGGTGGATTTTGCAGGTCGGCGTCGAGCGTAACGATCCGTTCGCCGCGAACGCGTTCGAAGCCGGCGACGATCGCCAGATGCTGGCCGTAGTTTGCGTTGAACAGCACGACGCGCGTAACGTCGGGACGTGCTTGGAATTGATCCTTCAGCAGCGCCGCCGAACGATCGCGGCTACCGTCGTTCACGAAGATCACTTCGTAGGGGAGCGAGAGCGCGTCGAGCGCCGGGTAAAGTCGCGCAAAGAACGCCGGCAGGCCCGCTTCCTCGTTGTAGACCGGCACGACGACCGAAAGTTGTGGCGTCCTCATCGTTTATGTTGGGCGATGATATTGGCGCACGTGTCGCAAACGCGATCGACGTCGGCGTCAGTCATCGCGGCGTGCAGCGGCAGCGTCACGGTCGAATCGGCGATTCGTTCGGTGTTCGGCAGATCGCCGCGATGATAGCCGAAGCGCCGACCCAGCGTAGAGAGGTGCAGCGCCTCGTACGACACGCCGGTCATGATGCCTTCGGCGGCGAGCGCATCTCGAAACGCCTTGCGATCGAGTGTGATTTCGGCAAGCGGCAGCAGCACGGAAAACATGTTCCACGATTGGCCATCGTTCGCCTTCGGCCTCGGCGGCAACACGCAGGCAGGATCCGTCGCAAGGCATGCGAAATAGCGATCGACGAGTGCGCGCCGCCGGCTCAAGAATTCCGGCAGACGCACAAGTTGCGCGAGCCCGATCCGGGCATTGACGTCAGGCAGGTTGAACTTGCCGCCGGGGAAGGCGACGTCACGCGTTCCGTCGGCAAGCCGCTCGATGCCATGAAATCGTAGCGCCTCGATGCGCCGCGCTTCCGATTCGTCGTTGACGACCAGCGCGCCGCCTTCGATCGATGTCATGTTCTTGTTCGGATGAAAGCTGAACGTGACGAGATCGCCGAACGCGCCGACATTGCGGCTTTTCCACTGCGAACCGATGACGAGCGCGGCATCCTCGATCACGCGAATATTGCGGCGACGCGCCAAGTCGTGGAGCGCGTCCATGTCGACGAGCGAGCCCGGCCAATGCGTCGGCATGACTGCGCGGGTCCGCGGGCCGATGCGCGCTTCGACTTGCGCGAGATCGATGTTACGCGTGACGAGATCGCAATCGACGAATACCGGCGTCGCGCCAACCTTGACGATCATGTTGAGTACGGTGAAAAAGCTCTGCGCGCAGGTGATGACTTCATCGCCGGGGCCAATTTCGGCGAGCTGCAGCGCGACTTCGACCGCGGCTGTCGCGGAATTCAACACTCGAACCGGGCGACCATCGCAGAATCGCGAGAGCTCCCGCTCGAATACCTCGACCCAAGGCCCGCTGGTGATGTGACCCGACCGCAAGACGTCGGCGACGTCCGCAATCGTCTCCTCGTCAAGCAGCGGACTCGCGAATTTGAGCGGCGGCATGTTCGGCATTCGCTTAGCCTACGTTCGGGCGACGAGCCACACTCCGACAATGATGAAGCCGATTCCGAGCCAACGGGAAAACGTGACGTCTTCTCCCAAGAGGTAGTGCGCCGCGATCGCATTGATCACATAGCCGAGCGATAGCATCGGGTACGCCATCGATACCGGCACGCGCGAAAGGCCGATGATCCACACGATCACGCTCACGCCGTACAGCGCGATACCAGTGATGAAATGGCCCTCGGTCGCCATCCGTGAGAGCGTTTCGGTCCAGTTATCGCGTGTCAGCGTGATGACGCCGAGCACATTCGTGCCAGCCTTCAGCAGCAGCTGCGCAGCGGCGTTCAGCAGCACGCCGGTCATCAAAAACGCGAAGGCGGTCCACGTCATCGATTTACCACCATGTCACTGCCGCGCGACCAGAACGCGGCGCGGATCGCGCGCAACGACACGCAGCGGGACACCTATCCGAGTCAGCTTATCGAACGTGTCGGTCGCCATCAGCGCATACGCCTGTGCCAGTGAACGCCACTGCGCTTCCCAATCGGAGAGCTTGGCGATCCCGCGCTCGGGCTCGGCATCGAGTCCGAGCGCAAGCTCGTCGCGATAGGCGACAAGCGTCGTCGTGCGCTTCAAATAGAACGGCAGCGTCTGATCGTACATTTCCACCTGATAGAACGGCGCGCTGCGATCATAAGGCGGCGCGGAGGCCTCGAGCGCCGTCACGACGTCGGCCGCAGATCGCGTCGTGCGAAAGGCATCATCGCCGACGAACGCGAGCTGCGTCGCGGTTAGCGTCATAAGTGTCACGATGACGATCCCCATACTGCGTCCCGCCAACGAATCGCGCGCAAACGCGAAGAGCGCTGCGACGCCGCCGGCAAGCGCGACGATAAGCGCGACAACAAGCCATGGTTCGAACTGACGATAAATCGAAAGCGGTGTTCGCGCATCAGCAAAGCGTGCCGCAATGTCGGTGTAGGCGACCAGCACAACAACGAGCGCGAGCGCTGTCGTCGCGGCGGCGGCCATTGTCGACTTGTACAAGAACGATTGTGGCAGGCTTTCGAGTTGCCATCCGATGAGGAGCGCCGCTGCGGGAAACAACGGGAGGATATACGAAGGCAGCTTCGAGCCCGATACGCTGAAGAAGCAGAAGACAAATGCAGCCCACGCTACGCAGAAGCGAGCCCACGAGAATCCGTTGCGCGCGCGCGGCGCATCGCGCCACGTGCGCCAAGCCGTCGACAAGAACACACCGGTCCACGGAATCAATCCGACAAGCAGTAGCGGTACGAAATACCATATCGGACCGGTACGCCGGTGCTCGGTCGTCAAATAGCGGTCGATGTGCTCGTGGATGAAAAAGAACCGCGCGAATTCCGGGTTCTTGAGCGAGACTGCGATGAACCACGGCGCCGACAACACGAGCCACACAGCGATTCCTGCTGTGAGATGAAGTCGTTTCCAGACGGCGAAATCGCGCGTGGTGATTGAATAAAGTGCAAGCGCACCTGCTGGAAGGGCAACGGCGACTGGCCCCTTGACCAGCGTCGCGCCGGCGATGGCCGCCCACGCAAGCAGCATCCAACGCCGCTCGTCGCGCGGATTTTCGACGCCGCTCTGCGCGATCAAAAATGCTGCAAGCGCCGCGCCGAGCCACGCCGTCAGCAACGCGTCCAGCGTCACGATATGGGCAATGCCGATCGGCCACAACATGCCGCCGAAGGCAAGCGCCGCGTACGCGCCGACCGCAGTCGAAACAATTCGTTTGCCCGCGTAGCCGATCGCCCACAACGCGAGCACGGTGGCAAGCGCAGGCGCGAGGCGTGCTGCCCCTTCATTGACGCCGAAAGCGGCAAACGAGGCCGCGGTCAGCCAATACTGCAACGGCGGTTTCTCGAAATATTTGAGACCGTTGAGCCGCGGCGTCACCCAATCGCCGGTGGCGACCATCTCGCGCGCGATCTCGGCATAACGCCCTTCGTCGGGATGCTGGAGCTTGCGAACGTCAAGCGTCGCGAACCACGCCGCGGTAAATACGACGCTGATTGCGATCCAGGCGGTGCGGGAAAGACCGGCGAGCATCGTGGGGGAACGCGGCAAGCGATGCGAGGCCGCCGCAATGGGCGCGCATTCTACCGTGCCTACGCTTGCAGCCCCGTAATGATTACCGCTACCATTGATCATGCGTTCGCGCCGCCGCTGCTGTCGCTCGGCGGCTTTTTCATATCCCGGCCATGCCGACTCCGCTCACGCTCTACGACAACTACGCCCGCGCGCTGCGGCCGTTCGCGCCGCTAAATCCGGGCGGCGATGTCGGGATGTACACCTGCGGCCCGACCGTCTACGACTACCAGCACATCGGCAACTACCGGACTTTTCTATTCGAGGACACGTTGCGGCGTGTGCTCGAATGGAACGGCTACCGCGTCAAGCACGTGATGAACGTGACCGACGTGGGGCATCTGACGTCGGACGCCGACACCGGCGAGGATAAGATGGAGAAGGGCGCGCGCCGCACTGGCAAATCGGCGTGGGAAATCGCGCAGATGTACACCGATGCCTTTCGCGCCGATCTCAAGCTTTTGAACATCGAGGATCCAACGATCGTCTGCCGCGCGACCGACCACATCACGCAGCAGATTGCGTTCATCGCGGATATCGAAAAGAAAGGATTCACGTATCGAACTTCCGACGGCATCTATTTCGACACCAGCAAGCAAGCCGATTACGGTCATCTTGCGAGGCTCGACGTCAAGGGACTCGAAGCGGGCAAGCGCGTCGATGTCGGCGAAAAGCGGCATCCGACGGACTTCGCGCTGTGGAAATTTTCTCCACCCGGCGAGAAGCGGCAGATGGAATGGGACAGTCCATGGGGACGCGGCTTTCCAGGCTGGCATATCGAATGCTCGGCGATGGCGCAGCTCTACCTCGGCGATTTTTTCGATATCCACTGCGGCGGCGAAGACCACATCCCAGTTCATCACACGAACGAGATTGCGCAGACCGAGGCGCGCGTCGGCACGCACCTCGCGAATTTCTGGTTGCACGGTTATTTTCTACTACTGAACGATTCGAAGATGGCGAAGTCGGCCGGCGAATTCCTGCGACTGCAATCGTTGATCGATCGCGGTTACGATCCGCTGGCGTACCGATACTTGTGCCTGACCGGACACTATCGGAGCCAGCTCAACTTCACGTGGGAGGCGCTCGATGCCGCGGCGACGGGACTCGAACGCATGCGCCGCGGCTATTACGCATTGCCTACCGAATCACAAGCGCATCCGGCGCGCGACTACGTCGAACGATTTACCAACTTCGTCAACGATGACCTCAATCTTCCCCGCGCACTTTCCGTTGCCTGGGAGCTGCTGCGCGGCGATGTCGTCGACTTGGCAGTGACGAAGGCGACCCTGACGCAGTTCGACCGGGTGTTCGGCTTGCAGCTCGCCGAGTGGATGCCGCGCGAAGAGTTAGTGCCCGACGAAATCAAAGTCCTAGCCAATGCCCGCGCTGCAGCACGCAAAGCGAAAAACTGGAGCGAAGCCGATCGCCTGCGCGACGAATTGCACGCGGCTGGCTGGGAAATGGAAGATCGCGCGGACGGTTATTCGCTCAAGCGGAAGAGTTAGCGCGCTCTTCGCTCCAGCCCAGCGCTGCGACCACCCGCTCCAGACCGCCGACGAATCGCTGCCAGCCATAGGATCGCGCGACGCGTCGGGTCGGCAAGAGTCCTTAAGGCTTCGGTGGGCACGGCGTGCATCGCATTCATAACCAGATAGTTATGAATTAGTCCCGACCGTGTGATGCGAAGCCGTAACGTCAATACATCCGCTCGATCGGACCCGAGTACAAAACCGGACCGGTCGGCAATCCAGTGGGTGAGCCGGTGGATGGCTCAAGGCTGACAGCAAGGGCAGGGATGTTCGCCAGGGCGGTATCGGTGGGTGCGCCGAGCGGAACGCGTGTGACCCCGGTTGCCGGGATCAGGCCGAGCGATCGCGGCGGCGCGCCCGTGGGAAGCATCCAAAGCTCCAGCGCTTTGCCGGCTTCCACGGGTGCCGCGCCGACAGCCTTGACGAGCAAAAACGCATCGCCCCGTCTCGCGCTCGCGATAAGTGCCGGCTTGCCGTCGGCGCCGGCCAACACCGCGACAACCGGCGCCGGCGGAACCGATCGCTCCGACAAGAGCGCGACGCCAAGTCCCAGCACTGCTATGAACGCGAGCGCGGTAAGACCACGCCAGAAGCCAAGCCGATTCCACCACGGAAGTCCTTCTGCCGGTCGCGACGCGCTCGAAAGGCCGAGTCGGCCCTCGATGGCCGTCCACACGCGCGAAGGCGGCGTTACCGCCGGAATTGCTGCGGCGAGCGCAGCAAGACGCTGCTCCCATTCGCCGATCGCGGCGGCGACCGCCGGTTCAGCGCGTGCGACCCGTGCGAGACGAACGCGCGCACGCGGCGACAGTGTGCCGAGTGCGAACTCGGCGGCCAGCCGGTCCAGGCGTTCACTGCGATCAGGGCGCGAATAATCCATGTGCCAGTGTTTAGCGCGCGAATCCCGCGCTATCGAGACAACGCTTCAGACGTTCGAGACCACGCCGTACCCACGACTTGATCGTTCCCAGCGGCTCATGCAGGTGGGTTGCAAGCTCCGCGTGAGAGAGACCATGAAAAAACGCGAGCGCGATCGCTTGCTTGGGGCCCGCGTCGAGCGTCTCGACGCAGTCGCGCACGGACTGCGCATCCGCACCCGCGACGAGCAAGTCCACGGGCGCAGGGCTGTCCGCCGGCGGGTCGAAAGCCGGTTCATCGTCGGCGCCGCTCGTCAGCGGAAACGTGTCGAGCTCACGGCGGCGCAGCCGATCAAGACAACGGTTACGGACTATCGATGTCAGCCATGTGAGCGGCTGGCTCTTGGCGGCAACATAGGTTCCGGCGTGGTGCCAGACGCTCACATAGGCTTCCTGGAGAATTTCCTCCGCTTGCGCGGGCTCTCTCAGGATACGCAGCGCGACGGCATATAGATGCGGCGACGTCAGCCGATACAACTCCGTGAAGGCCCGCTGGTCGGCCAGCGCGACCCTCGAGAGTAGCAGCCCAAGAATGTCGCTGCGATCCGTCGCGGGGGTATCCACCATTGTCGCTTTAGACCGCTCCCGCGCCGCCCGAGCCCGAGCGCTTCCGGCGATCCTTCTGCCAAAGCACATCGGGCCTGCCGGCAGCGCGGTTCAGTGTCCGTGAAAGGACGAACAGCAGGTCCGACAAGCGATTTAGATACTTGCGCGCCGGCATGCCCACCGCCTCCGTTGCGGCAAGCGTAACCACGGCGCGTTCAGCACGCCGGCATACCGTGCGTGCGACATGGGCGAGCGCGGCCGCGCGAGAGCCGCCCGGTAATACGAAATCCTTGAGTGGCCCGAGATCGGCGTTGAAGCCTTCGACGGCGTGCTCGAGCCGCTCAACATGATCGTCAGTGACGGCGACGTACCCCGGAATCGACAGCTCGCCGCCCAAGTCGAAAAGGTCATGCTGAACATCGATCAGGCACGGCGCGATTGAGTCCGGCAGCGTTTCGGCCAGCAGTAAGCCGATCGTGGAGTTGAGCTCGTCGATAGCCCCGATCGCATCGATTCGCGGCGAGTCTTTCGCGACGCGTGTCCCATCACCCAAACCGGTGGTGCCGGCATCGCCCGTGCGCGTGACAATTTTCGAAAGGCGATGTCCCATGCGGTAAGGTCGCTTAGTTTTTGGTTCGGGATTCCGTGCGATGGCGCCGAGCCTAGCGAAATCGACAGACGTGGGCAAGCCTCCCGGCGAAATCTGCGATCGAGACAACGCCGTTTGCTAGCATTACAGTCTCGCACCGCGGCCGACATCATGCCAACTCCGTCCATTTACGATCGCGACCTCGACCGCAATCCCGCGAACTACGCGTCGTTGACGCCGCTGTCGTTCATCGCGCGCACCGCGTACATCTGGCCGCAGCAACTCGCCGTCGTACACGGTGATCGCCGCTACAACTGGATCGAAACGTACACGCGCGCGCGTCGTCTGGCATCCGCGCTGGCGGCAGTCGGCATCGGAAAGGGCGACACGGTCGCTGTCATGCTCTCGAACACGCCGGAAATGGTCGAGTGTCATTTCGGGGTGCCGATGACCGGTGGCGTGCTCAATACGCTCAACACGCGTCTGGACGGCGACGCGATCGCCTTCATGCTCGAGCATGGCGAAGCGAAGGTTCTGATCACCGATACTGAATTTGCACCGACGATCGACAAAGCGCTCGCGAAGCTGAAAAAAAAGATAAAGGTCATCGATGTCGTCGACGCATCGGGACCCGGCGGCGAGCGGCTGGGCGAGATCGAGTACGAACAATTTATCGCGGACGGCGATCCGGAATATCAGTGGCAACCGCCCAGCGACGAATGGGATGCGATCTCGCTCAACTACACGTCGGGCACTACGGGCAATCCGAAGGGCGTTGTCTATCACCATCGCGGCGCGTATTTGAATGCGTTGTCGAACATCATCGATTGGGGGATGCCGCGGCACGCCGCCTATTTGTGGACGCTGCCGATGTTTCACTGCAACGGCTGGTGCTTTCCATGGACGATTGCGGCGCTCGCCGGCACCAACGTTTGCTTGCGGCGCGTCGAAGCGAAGCCCGTCCTGGACGCGATTCGCGCGCACAAAGTCACGCATTACTGCGGCGCGCCGATCGTCCACGCGATGTTGATCAATGCGCCCGACGAGCTGAAGCACGGCATCACGCATAAGGTGAACTGCCTGGTCGCTGCGGCGGCGCCGCCGGCATCTGTGATCGAAGGGATGCAGCGGATAGGCTTCGACATCACGCACGTGTACGGCCTCACCGAAACCTACGGGCCTGCGGCGGTGTGTGCGAAACACGCCGAATGGGACACCCTCGATATCGCGGCCCGCACCGAGCGTAACGGCCGTCAGGGCGTTCGCTACACGTGCGAAGAGGGTATGACGGTGATGGACGCCGAAACGATGCAGCGTGTGGCGTGGGACGGCGAGACGATGGGCGAGATCATGTTTCGCGGGAACATCACGATGAAGGGTTATCTGAAGAATCCGGCCGCATCGGCGGAGGCGTTCGCCGGCGGGTGGTTTCATTCCGGCGACCTCGCCGTTATGCAGCCCGACGGTTACATCAAGATCAAGGACCGCTCGAAGGACGTGATCATTTCCGGCGGCGAGAACATCAGCTCGCTCGAAGTCGAGGATGTGCTCTACCGACATCCGGCGGTGCTCGCGGCGGCGGTGGTGGCGCAGCCCGATCCGAAGTGGGGGGAGACGCCGTGCGCGTTCGTCGAAGTCAAGCCTAACGCTACGGTTACCGAGAACGATTTGATCGAGCACTGTCGGGCGCACCTCGCTCGATTCAAGGCGCCGAAGAAAGTCGTGTTCGGCGAGTTGCCGAAAACGTCGACGGGCAAGATCCAGAAGTTCGTGCTGCGCGAGCGCGCGAAGTCGACAAGCGCCATCGAATGAACGACACCGTAAAGACCAATCCGCCGCGCGTGCTGCGGGACGATGCCGACGGTATTGCGACGCTGACGCTCAATCGAGCGGCGCAGTACAACGCGATCGATAGCGCGATGCTGGACGAGTTGAAGAGCGCGTTCGATCGGATCGCCGCCGACGCCGCCGTGCGCGTCGTCGTGATCGCAGGCGCTGGCAAGGCGTTCAGTCCCGGTCATGACCTGAAAGAAATGCTCGCCAATTCGCGCGAAGCGTTCATCGGCGACCTGTTTCGTCGTTGCTGCGACGTGATGCTCGGCATTCAACGCATTCCGCAGCCCGTGATCGCGAAAGTGCACGGCATCGCGACGGCCGCGGGCTGCCAGCTTGTTGCCGCGTGCGATCTCGCCGTCGCCGCAGACGACGCGCGCTTCGCGACCTCGGGCATCAACTTCGGGTTGTTCTGTGCGACGCCCGGCGTGGCGGTCTCGCGCGACATTTCACGCAAGCGCGCATTCGAGATGCTGTTCACCGGCGACTTCATCGACGCGAACACGGCGCTTTCTTGGGGCCTCGTCAATCGCGTCGTGCCGGCCGACGAGCTGGACACTGCGACGCGGCAGCTCGCCGGATCGCTGGTCGACAAGCCCGCGCGCGTTGTCGCCCTTGGCAAGCGCTTCTTCTACGAGCAACTCGAAGAGCGGATCGATGCTGCGTATCGCATCGCCACGACGACGATCACGGGCAACATGCTGGACCCGGATGCGCAAGAAGGCGTCGGCGCCTTCGTCGAAAAACGCAAGCCGCGCTGGGACGACTGATCCTAGCGCAGCAACACTGACTGTCTCAATCGAAGGGAGAACAGCGTGCGCAGCCCCGAATCCAAGACGCAGCGGCTGCTGGCGCTGTGCATGCTCGGCGCACTGCTGTTCAACTACCCGTTCCTGGCGCTCTTCAACCGACCCGTATTGTTTTTGGGGATTCCGCTCGTCTACGCGTACATCTTTGCGGCATGGGCGTTGCTGATCGCGCTCATAGGTCTTGTCGTGGAACGGAACGGACGGTGAGCGCGCCGAGCTGACGCAAAAGCGCGCCCTGGAGACGGGCAATGCTTCAAGGCTGGGTCGTCGTCCTTACGTCGTTCGCTTACCTGGGTCTTCTGTTCGCCATCGCGTATTACGCCGACCAGCGCGCCGACCAGGGCCGCTCGGTGATCGCGAGCCCGTACATCTACAGTCTGTCGCTCGCGGTTTACGCCACCGCGTGGACGTTCTACGGCAGTGTGGGTCGCGCAGCGAGCGACGGCGTGGGATTCCTGCCGATCTACATCGGCCCGACGCTGATGATCGCGCTGTGGTGGGTTGTGATGCGGAAGATCGTGCGCATCTCGAAGGCCAACCGCATCACGTCGCTCGCCGATTTCATCGCGTCGCGTTATGGCAAAAGCGCACTTCTCGGCGGCGTTGTCACGCTGATCGCGGTGATTGGCATCCTGCCGTATATCTCGCTGCAGTTGAAAGCGGTGTCGAACAGCTTCACGATCATCATGCAGTATCCGGCGATCGTCATGCCAGCGACCGTGGGCGCGCTGCCGGTGCTGCAGGACACGGCCCTCTGGATGGCGCTTATCCTCGCGCTGTTCACGATCCTGTTCGGCACGCGACACTTGGACGTTGCCGAGCACCATGAAGGAATGGTGGCGGCGATCGCGTTCGAGTCGCTCGTCAAGTTGCTCGCGTTCCTCGCCGTCGGCATCTTCGTAACGTATGGCATCTATGGCGGCTTCGGCGATGTCTTCGCGCGGGTGCGCGCCGATCCCGGAATTGCTCCGATGCTGACGCCGCTCGACGGCGTCGCGGGGAGCTACGCGAGCTGGGCGTGGCTCACGGTGCTCTCGATGCTGGCAATCATGTTCCTGCCGCGCCAGTTCCAGGTGGCAGTGATCGAGAACAAGGACGAAACGCACCTCAAGAAGGCGATCTGGCTGTTCCCGCTCTACATGCTGGCGATCAACGTGTTCGTGCTGCCGATCGCGTTCGGCGGGCGCATGCATTTCCCCGCCGGCAATGTCGACGCCGATACGTTCGTGCTGACGCTGCCGATGGCAGAGAAACAGGAATGGCTTGCATTGCTCGTCTTCATCGGCGGCTTGTCGGCGGCGACCGGCATGGTCATCGTCGAAACCATCGCGCTCTCGACAATGGTATGCAATGACCTCGTGATGCCGGTGCTGCTGCGACTCAAACGGCTGCGCCTCGCCGAACGGCCCGACCTCACGGGACTTCTTCTCGCCATCCGGCGTGGAGCGATCGTGGCGATCCTCCTCCTCGGATATCTGTACTTCCGGCTCGCAGGCGAGGCCTACGCGTTGGTATCGATTGGACTGATCTCGTTCGCGGCGGTCGCGCAGTTCGCACCCGCGGTCTTCGGCGGCATCTTCTGGAAAAACGGCACTCGGGGCGGTGCGCTGGCGGGACTGACCGCTGGGTTCGCCGTGTGGCTCTACACGCTGTTGTTGCCCGCGCTCGCGCGCTCCGACTGGCTACCCCGCGGGTTCGTCGAGCATGGGCCCTTCGGCGTCGAACTCTTGCAACCGCTCGCGCTGTTCGGGCTAGCAGGACTCGACCAGATCACGCATTCAATGATCTGGAGCATGGTCGCCAACATCGGCGCTTATGTGCTGGTGTCGCTTCTTGGTGCTCCATCCGCTGAAGAGCATCGGCAGGCGAGCCTCTTCGTCGACGTGTTCCGGCGCGAGGGCGGGGGCGCGCGTTTCTGGCGGGGGACCGCCTCGGTGCCCGAGCTTCACAATGTCCTGGCGCGGTTCATCGGCGCCGCGGCGGCGGACGAGGCATTGCGCGAATACGCGCGTGCGCGCGGCCGGCGCTGGCCGGACCATCCGATCGAGGCCGACGCTGATTTCGTCCATTTTGTCGAGGTCCAGCTGGCCGGCGCGATCGGCGGCGCGTCCGCGCGCATCATGGTCGCCTCGGCCGTGAAGGAAGAGGCGTTGACGCTGGACGAGGTGCGCGAGATCCTCGACGAAGCGTCGGAGGTGGTCATCTATAGCCATAAGCTCGAGCAGAAATCGCACGAGCTCGAGAAAGCGACGACGGAGCTTCGCGCAGCAAACGAAAGACTGCTCGAGGTCGACCGGCTCAAGGATGATTTCATGTCGACGGTCACGCACGAGCTCCGTACGCCGCTCACTTCCATTCGCGCGTTTTCGGAGATACTGCTCGACGACCCGAACATCGAACCCGCCCAGCGCACGAAGTTCGTCTCAATCATCGCCAAGGAAGCCGAACGGCTTACCCGCCTGATCAACCAGGTGCTCGATCTTGCCAAGATCGAATCGGGCAGCGCCGAATGGTGCGTCACCCGGCTCGACGTCAAGGAAATCGTCGCCGATACGCTCGCCCGGATGAGCTCGGTGTTCAAGGAAAAGGGCATCGAAGTGGAAACGCGGTTTCCGGATCGGCTCCCGCCGGTGAACGCAGACCTCGACCGCCTCGTGCAGGTGCTGATGAATCTCTTGTCCAATGCAGTTAAGTTCTGCCAGCCGGGAAACGGTCGGATCGACTTGGAGCTATCGGAGGGGGCGGGCGTGGTACGCGTTGACATCCGCGACAATGGGCCCGGCATCGATCCGGAAGATCAAACGGTGATCTTCCAGAAGTTTCGTCAGGCGGGCGATACGATGACGAGCAAACCGCAGGGCACAGGTCTCGGCCTGCACATCAGCCGGCAGATTGTCGAGCACTTCGGCGGCAGGCTGTGGGTCGAGAGTCGCCGCGGCGAGGGCGCGTGCTTTTCGTTCACGGTGCCCGTCGGCGTCGCGTCGGCCGAGGCGCAGATCGCGTGATGCCATGAGCGCCGCCGGGCCGCCCCAAGGCGCGAATTACGCCCCCTCTGGGGGCAGCGCAGCGGCGACAGCCGCAAGCGTGGGGGCCCACATCGCCAACACTCCCGCAGATGCATTGGCCCTGTTCCGCGGTGCGTCCGGGATCAGTCCTCCGTTGCTCGATCAGCCGCTCCGTAGCTTCGCGTCGCGCGAACCCGTGAGCTGCCTACCCGCTACCGCGATCCACGCCGTGCTCGAAACGATGGGACGCGAGCACATCGGCGCGATGGTCGTCACCGATCCGGATCAGCATCCCATCGGCGTGTTCACGCTTCGTGATCTGCTGGAAAAGGTCGCGCTGGGGAAGGTGGATATCGCGGATCCCATTTCGACGGTGATGGACGAGGCGATATGGACGCTTCCTTCGGGGGCACAGGGTTTCGAGGCCGCGGTGCTGATGGCCCGCGAGGGAATCCGCTATGTGCTCTTGGTGGAAGACGGACGACTCGTTGGCGTGGTCTCGGAGTCGCGGCTGTTCTCGGTCTGGCGCGGCGGCATCGGCGACACCAGCGCGATGATCCGCGGCGCGCGCGACGTGGGCGAAATGATCACTGCGACCGCAGGTATTCGGGTGCTCGTCGACCGTCTGCTCGAAGAGCGCATGTCGGCGGATTCGGTTACCCGCGTAATAACCACGCTGAACGATCGGGTGACCGAGCGCCTGATCGAGATCGTCGGCGGTGCGACTGCGCTCGAGCGCGCGGGCGGCTGCTGGATTGCCCTCGGAAGCCAAGGGCGTTGCGAGCAGACGCTCGCGACCGACCAGGACAACGCGGTCATCTTCACCGATGGCGGCGATATCGAGTCGCGCAGGCGCGAGCTGTTGCCCTACGCGCGGAAAGTGAACGAAGCGCTCGATCGCTGCGGTTTCCCCCTATGTCGGGGCGAAGTGATGGCGAGTAATCCGAAATGGTGCCTCTCGCTTTCGGAATGGCGTCGGTGTTTCGCGCAATGGATCGACGAGCCCGATCCGCAGGCGCTTCTCAACGCGACGATCTTCTTCGACTTCAGGCCGATCCAGGGCAACCACGCCGTCGTATCGGAACTCCGCGGATGGCTCGCGCGCCATGCCGTGGATAGCGGCCGATTCCTGCTGCCGATGGTGCACAACGCTCTGACGAGCCAGCCGCCGCTCGGACTCGTGCGCGACTTTATTCTTGCGAGCGGCGGCGAGCACCCTGACACACTCGATCTCAAAGTGAGCGGCGTCCAGCTCTTTGTCGAGTGCGCCCGGATCTACAGCCTCGCGACGGGAATCACCGCGACGAATACTCTCGATCGATTTGCCGCGCTGGCCAGGACCCGACTCCTCGCCGGGGCCGAGATCGAGGCGTGGGAAGAGTCGTTCCGCTTCATGCAGCTCTTGCGCATGCGGCATAACGCGGTGCAGCGTGCGCGGGGCGAACCCCTCCACAACCACATCAATCCTGCGGTGTTGAACGAACTCGATCGGCGTATTCTGAAGGAAGCGCTTCGGCAGGCGCGCAACCTGCAGTCGCGGCTGGCCCGCGATTTTTCGGTGGCCAACGCGAACTTCGGTGTGTGACATGAATTTCGGGGAAAGAGGAGGGACAAATGGCGACGATCAACTGGGCTGCAATCGATTCCACTCCGCGGTTTCGCGAGTTGCACGATCGCAAGACTCGCTTTCTATGGGGTCTCATGGCGTTCTCGGTCGTGTATTACTTCCTGTTGCCGATCGGCGCGGGGTACTTCACCGATCTGTACAAAGTGAAGGTGTGGGGGCCGATCAACGTAGGTCTGCTGTTTGCGTTGTCGCAGTTCCTGGTCGCTTGGGGCATCGCGTACTTCTATGCCCGTCGTGCCAGCCAATTCGACGAGATGGCCGAGCAAATCGCACGTGATGCCGACGTCACGGGAGGCCGCAAATGAACATCCGTCGCAGATTGTTGATTCCAGCACTTCCTCTTGGTGCGGCGTTGCTGCTTGCAGCCGAGCCTGCGTTCGCGCAGACGGTACCGACGCAATGGCGGTTCCTCACGTTCGGCGTCTTCGCGGCGATCATCGCGCTGACGATGTATGTGACCTACGTTGCGGCAAAGCGGGTGAAGACGACAGCCGACTTCTACGCCGCCGGCGGCGGTGTGTCGGGTCTGCAGAATGGCTGGGCGATCGCGGGCGACTATTTGTCCGCGGCGTCGTTCCTCGGCATTGCCGGGCTCATCTCGCTATACGGCTACGACGGGTTCATGTATTCGGTGGGCTGGCTCGTCGCATACATCACGGTGTTGCTGGTCATCGCCGAGCCGTGCCGCAACATCGGCAAATACACGATGGGCGACATCCTCGCTTTCCGCAACAACCCGAAGACGGTGAAGGCGTTCATGGCCGTGTCGACGATCACGGTCTCGACGTTCTATCTCACCGCGCAAATGGTGGGTGGCGGCGTCCTCGTCAAGACCCTGATCGGCATTGACTACGAGTACTCGGTGATCGCGGTCGGCGTCCTGATGCTCGGCTACGTGATCTTCGGCGGCATGGTGGCGACAACGTGGGTGCAGATTATCAAGGCGATCCTGCTCGTGCTCGCTTCGCTCATCATGGTGTTTCTGGTCTGGTCGCAATACGGCTTCGGCGGCCCCGAGTATTTCCAGCAGGTGATCGGCGATCCGAAGATCCAGGCTCGCGTGGGTGGCCTGCTGGGCGATGCCGCACGAGCGATGACTCCACAGGAGCTCGGCCAGCGGTTCCTCGAGCCGGGGCTTTATCTCAAGAGTCCGATCGACCAAATCTCGCTCGGCATGGCGCTCGTGCTCGGAACCGCGGGCATGCCGCACATCCTGATGCGCTTCTTCACCGTGCCAACGGCAAAGCAGGCGCGCATCTCAGTGATCTGGGCGATGGCGATCATCGGCGGTTTCTACGTGCTGACGCTGTTCCTCGGCACGGGTGCCGCGATGCTCGTAGGGCCCACGACCATCATCGCCGCGGATCCGGGCGGCAATATGGCGGCGCCGCTGCTCGCGCAGTTCCTGGGCGGCGGGCCGGATTCGATGCTGGGCAACCTCATGCTGTCGTTCGTTGCTGCGGTGGCGTTCGCCACGATCGTCGCGGTCGTCGCCGGCCTGGTGCTCGCAGCCGCCTCGGCGATGAGCCATGACATCTGGGTGGGCATCGTCAAGGGCGAGCATGCGACGGATGCGGAAGAGCGGCGCGCCGCCCGCATCTGCACGCTGATCGTCGGGGCGTTGGCCATCGTCATCGGCATTCTGGCGCAGGGCCAGAACGTCGCGCACTTGGTCGCGTTGGCGTTTGCGGTGGCGGCGTCAGCGAACCTGCCGGTCGTGCTGTTGACGCTCTACTGGAAGCGTTGCAACACCGGTGGCGTAGTCGCCGGGCTGGTGGTGGGGACGCTGACGGCAATCGGCCTCGTGCTGGTGTCACCCAACATGACCTATCCGCTGCAGGTGAAAGCGACGCAGCAGAAGGTCATCGACGCACAGACGCCGCGGATTGCCAAGCTGAACGCCGACATCGCCGCATCGACCGACCCAGCGGCACAGGACAAGCTGAAGAAGGACCTGGCAGCGGCGCAAAAAGCCAAGTCCAGCGCGGACGCGGCGCTCGCGAAAGTCGGCACCGGCACCACAAGTCTGGTCGGACTGGAAAAGCCGTTGTTGGAGCTTCGCAATCCGGGTCTCATCTCGATCCCGATCGGTTTTATCGCCGTGCTGATTGGTTCGCTGCTCTATCGTGATCGCCGTGCCGAAGACATGTGGGATGAGCTTTACGTGCGATCCAACACCGGTATCGGCCGCGCAGCAGCGGCGGCGCACTAGGGAGCGGAGCAGGGGTGCGCGACGGTTTGTCATCCCGAGGACGGCGCTCAATCGTCCGAGGGACCTGCTGTTGTCGCGAATAAAAGCAGGTCCCTCGCTCGCGCTCGGGATGACAACTGATTACCGCGGAGGAGGAGCTCTCGATGGCGAAGCGGATACTGATCGCCGATGATGAACCGAACATCGTCACGTCGCTCGAGTTCCTGATGGAGCAAGCCGGCTACGAAACCAAGGTCGCCACCAACGGCCAGGAGGCGATCGACCTCGCGGCGTCGTTTCGACCCGATCTCGTGCTGCTCGACATCATGTTTCCGGCGAAAAGCGGTTATGAGGTGTGCCAGCGCCTGAAGAGCGACGCTTCGACGCGGAGCATCAAGGTCGTGATCGTTTCGGCGAAGGGTCGCGACGTTGAGGTCGCGAAGGCGCTGGAGCTCGGCGCAGACGCGTACATCGCCAAGCCGTTCTCCACTCGCGAGCTGGTCGCCAAGGTGCGAGAAATGCTGGGGAACTCCTGAAGCGACCTCACGCGATTGCCACGATCGTCGTGGTTCCCGCGATCGCGCTCGCTCTATTGGCGACCGCGATGGCCGTGCTGTGGGGCGACTTGACACCTGGCGAGCGCCACGCTGCTGTCGATCTTCTCACTTCGCCGCGCGTTGGTTTGTTGGCGTTTTTCGCCATCGTTTTGGCGGGAGTACTTGCCTTCGTCGCATACCGGATCACGGCGCCGATGGTTCGCGGTGCGCGGCAAGTGGCCGAAGAAGTGCAGCTGACCGCACATGGTAATCCCGGACATCGGCTGTCGCTCTCGTGTACGCCGCCGCTGCGCGACGTGGTGAAGGCCGTCAATGATCTCGCTGGTATCCGATCGCAATTGATGGCCGAGCACGCCGCTGCGGCAGCCGTAGCAAAAGCCCAGGTCGACGAAGAGCGCAAGCGCCTTGCTGCACTCGTGGCGGAGCTCGATCAGAGCGTCCTGGTGTGCAATCGCGAGGGTCGCGTGCTGCTCTATAACGCTGCCGCAGAGGCGTTGCTCGGCGACGCACGAAACGGCGCGGCAACTGAATGGATCGGTCTTGGCCGCTCGGTGTTCGGCATTATCGACCGCGCCGTGATCATGCACGCGGTCGAGGCCATGGAGCAGCAAATCGCCCGAGAGGGGCGCGAGAGCACGCATTTCGTGACGACGACGCACGACGGAAGGTTATTGCGCGTGCATGCGGCGCCTGTCGCCGGCGCAGCGGATGCGGCCGGTGGCACGCCCGAACTCACCGGTTATGTCCTCCTCTTCTCCGATGTGACCGAGGATATCGACGCGGACGCGAAGCGTGTTGCGCTTTTTCAGGGGCTCGTTGAAACGACGCGCGCCGCGCTCGCCAACATCCGCGCGGCGATCGAAAATCTAGGCGAGCATCCCGATATGGACGCCGCGCGGCGCGAGCGATTCGGCACAATCATTCGCGATGAGGCAGTGCGACTATCGGAGCGGCTGCATCACGTCACAGGGGAAGTGACCGAGCGTTTGCGCGCGCGGTGGCCGCTCGAAGAGATGCGAGGCGAGGATTTATTGATCCTCACGCAGAGGCGTATTGAACGGCGTGCGGGCCTGCCGACGAAGCTCGAAGCGGTCGATTCCGAACTCTGGCTGCGGGTCGACAGCTTTTCGCTTGCGCAAGGGCTTTCGTATATCGCGCGGCGGCTGAAGGACGAGTTTGACGTTCGCGAAGTGCGGTTCAGGTTGGCCGCGAGCGGAGGTCACGCACAGCTCGACATCATTTGGCGCGGACCGCCGTTGTCGTCCGAAACAGCATTTTCCTGGCAAAGCGAGCCGTTCACCCGCGCAGGTGAAGACAGCGGGCTTACCCTCACCGAGGTCATTGAACGTCATGCGGGCGAAATGTGGTATCAGCGCGACGTGCCGGCGCAGGTCGCTTATTTCCGGTTCCTGCTTCCCCTTGCCGAACAACGTACAGCGTTGCCCCCGCGCAGCGCATTGCCCAGTCGTCCCGAGTTCTACGATTTCGATCTCTTTCGGCGCGTGCCGGCCAGCGATGCGCTCGATCATCGCCTACTCACCGACCTGACCTTTACGGTATTCGACACCGAGACGACGGGCCTCAACCCATCGGAGGGCGACGAGATCATCGCGATCGGTGCCGTCCGTATCGTCAATGGGCGGCTGTTGCAGGGCGAGACGTTTGAGAGTCTGGTCGATCCGCGGCGCAGTTTGCCGGATTCTGCGGTGGCGGTGCACGGCATCACGCCGGAGGCGTTGCGCGGAGCGCCCACGATCGACAGGGTACTGCCGCGCTTTCACCGCTTCGCGGAGGAATCGGTGCTTGTCGGGCACAATGCCGCATTCGACCTGCGCTTCTTGCAACTCAAGGAAGCGCAAACCGGTGTCAGCTTCGAACAACCGGTGCTCGACACATTGTTGCTCTCGGCTGTCGTTAATCCAGCGCAGGATTTGCATAGTCTCGAGGACATCGCTGTGCGGCTCGGCGTCGAAGTGATCGGGCGGCATACGGCGCTCGGCGATGCGCTTCTCACCGCTGAGGCCTTCCTGCGAATGATTCCACTGCTTGCCGAGCAGGGAATCCGTACGCTCGGCGAAGCGCGTGCGGCGTCGAAAAAGACCTACTATGCGCGCCTCGAGTATTGAGGCTTCCCAGCGCTGAGCTGAAGTCCGCCAGACGAACATTGCCAATTGTCCGGCAATCCGGATAATCGCCCCGCTACTGGCATAAGGGTTGGACGCGACTGCGGAGACGATATGAGCGCCGCAGGGCCCGTCCCAAGGCGCTCGTTACTCCCCCTCCGGGGGGCGGCGCAGCGGCGATAACCGCAAGCGTGGGGGTACATTGACCGACGACACAATACTGGCGACCCAGGGCTTGACCAAAGAGTTCAAGGGCTTTGTCGCCGTCAACGGTGTTGATCTGTCGGTCCGGCGAGGGACGATTCATGCGTTAATCGGTCCAAATGGCGCCGGTAAGACCACGTGCTTCAACCTCCTTACCCATTTCCTCACGCCGACGCGCGGGCGCATTTTCTTCAACGGCCGCGAGATCACCGGCTCGCGTCCGGCTGCGATCGCGCGGATGGGGCTCGTACGCTCGTTCCAGATTTCGGCGGTATTTCCACATCTTTCCGTTTTGGAGAACGTACGGATCGCATTGCAGCGCAAGCGCGGTCACTCGTTCGATTTCTGGCATTCCGAACGCTCGCTTCGCGCGCTCGACGCGAAGGCGCGGGAGCTGATCGAGGCTGTCGGCTTGACGGGATTCGCGGATACGCTGGCGACGGAGCTTGCTTACGGCCGCAAACGCGCGCTCGAGATTGCGACCACGTTAGCGCTAGAGCCCGAGATGATGCTGCTCGATGAGCCGACGGCTGGCATGACGCACGAAGATGTCGATCGCATTGCGACGTTGATCAAACGCGTCGCCAAGGATCGAACCGTCCTGATGGTCGAGCACAATCTTTCCGTCGTTTCGACATTGTCCGATCACATCACTGTGCTCGCTCGTGGCGAGGTGCTCGCACAGGGCGACTACGCGACGGTGTCGAAGAATCCCGCCGTTGTCGAAGCATACCTAGGCGCCGGTCATGCTTGAAAGTCCCGGCGCGCTCGATCCACGCACCTACACCGGCACGGGTGGGCCCCTGCTCGGGGTGAGCGCATTGAACGCGTGGTATGGCGAATCGCATGTGCTGCACGGCGTCGCATTCGAAGTGCTTCCCGGCGAAGTGGTGACGCTCCTTGGCCGCAACGGCGCCGGCAAGACGACGACGCTCAAATCGATCATGGGCATTGTGCCGCGACGAGAAGGATCGATCGTTTTCGAGGGGCTTCAGACGTCGACCCTCGCCTCCAATCGCATCGCGCGACTCGGCATCGCGTACTGTCCGGAGGAACGCGGGATTTTTGCAAGCTTGAATGTCGAGGAAAATCTACTGTTGCCCCCGCTGGTGCGCGAAGGCGGTTTGAGCATCGCCCAAATCTACGAGCTCTTTCCGAATCTGAAGGAGCGTCGCAAGAGTCAGGGGACGAAGCTCTCCGGCGGTGAGCAACAGATGCTTGCGATCGGGCGAATATTGCGCACCGGCGCGCGGCTCTTGTTGCTGGACGAGCCGACCGAAGGTCTGGCGCCGGTGATCGTTCAGCAAATCGGACGCACGATCGCACGGCTCAAGGGTCAAGGTTTCACGATTCTGCTGGTCGAGCAGAATTTCCGCTTCGCGTCGACGGTCGCCGACCGGCATTACGTGCTCGAGAACGGCCGTGTCGTCGACATGATTCCGAATGCAGAGCTGGAAACGAATATGAAAAAGCTGCACGAATATCTTGGGGTTTAGGATTCCATTTCGAAGACTGTCCCGATTCACGAGGAGAAATGCAATGAAAAGAGTAAAAGGGAGCTTGATCGCCGTTGCAGTTGCGGGCGCATTCGCAGCCGGCGCGGCGCAAGCGCAAGTTTCGGACAACGTCGTCAAGATTGGCGTGCTGTCCGACATGTCGTCGCTCTACACCGACTTGGCCGGCGCCGGATCAGTTGTCGCGGCGCGCATGGCTGTTGAAGATTCGGGGATCGAGAAGCGCGGCTACAAGGTCGAGATCATCTCGGCGGACCATCAGAACAAGCCCGACGTCGGCTCGGCGATTGCTCGTCAGTGGTACGACACCGACAAGGTCGACGTGATCGTCGATGTCCCCAATTCCGGTGTCGCGCTCGCCGTCAACCAGATTACGCGCGACAAGGGCAAGGCGTTTCTCGTTTCCGGCGCCGCGAGTTCCGATCTCACAGGCAAAGCGTGCTCGCCCAACACGATCCACTGGACGTACGACACGTGGATGCTGGCGAACGGCACTGGCGGCGCGATCGTGAAGACCGGCGGGGATACGTGGTTTTTCCTGACGGCTGATTACGCGTTCGGCCACGCGCTCGAGCGTGACACCGAGGCGGTCGTGCTGAAAAGCGGCGGGAAAGTGCTCGGCAAGGTTCGTCATCCGCTCAACACGCAGGACTTCAGCTCCTTCCTGTTGCAGGCGCAGGCGTCAAAAGCGAAGATCGTCGGTCTCGCGAATGCCGGTGGCGACACGACGAACTCGATCAAGCAAGCAGCGGAATTCGGTATCGTCAAGGGCGGCCAGAACCTCGCGGGATTGCTCGTCTTCCTGACCGACATTCACTCGCTCGGACTGCCGACGGCGCAGGGACTTATCCTGACCAACACGTTCTATTGGGATCAGAACGATCAGTCGCGTGCGTTCGCCAAGCGCTTCGCCGAACGCGACAAAGGCATCCATCCGACGATGATTCACGCCGGCGTCTACTCAGCCGTGACGCACTATCTGAAGGCGGTGGAAGCGCTGAAGAGCGACGACGGCACGAAGGTCATCGCCAAGATGAAGGAAACGCCGACCGACGATCCGCTGTTCGGCAAAGGCACGATTCGCGCTGACGGCCGGAAGATTCATCCGGCGTACCTCGTCGAAGTGAAGAAGCCCGCCGAATCGAAGGGGCCGTGGGACTACTACAAGGTTCGCACCACGATTCCGGCGGATCAGGCGTTTCGCCCGATGAACCAGGGCGAGTGCCCGTTGGTTAAATAGTGCGTCATTAAAAAAAGGTAAAAGCAACTCCCTCGGCTGCGCTCGGGATGACAAGCTTTGGCGTCATCCTGAGCGAAGCAAAGGACCTGCTGTTAACCATGCATCGCGACTGAAACATCCGGCATATCGATGCAAGCCCTCTTCGGCCAACTGCTGATCGGTCTCATCAATGGCGCGTTCTACGCGATGCTGTCGTTGGGACTCGCGGTGATCTTCGGCCTGCTCAACATCATCAATTTCACGCACGGCGCGCAGTACATGATGGGCGCGTTTTGCGCGTGGTTCCTGTTGACGAAGCTCGGCGTCGGCTACTGGTGGGCGCTATTGATCGCACCGATCGCCGTGGGCGCATTCGGCGCGCTGATCGAGCGAACAATGCTCTCGCGTCTGTACAAGCTCGATCACCTCTACGGGCTGCTCTTGACGTTTGGTCTTGCGTTGATCATTCAGGGAATATTCCGTAACGAGTTCGGCTCGTCGGGACTGCCGTACCAGATTCCGACCGAGTTGGCGGGCGGACTCAATTTGGGTTTCATGTTTCTGCCCAAATACCGCGCGTGGGTCATCGTCGCTTCGCTCATCATCTGCCTTTCGACGTGGTACGTGATCGAGCGCACGAAGCTCGGCAGCTATCTGCGCGCGGCGACGGAGAATCCGGCGCTCGTCCAAGCGTTCGGCATCAACGTGCCGCGGATGGTCACACTGACGTTCGGATTCGGCGTGGGTTTGGCAGCGCTTGCCGGCGTCATGGCCGCACCGATCTATCAGGTCAGCCCGCTGATGGGAGCGGACTTGATCATTGTCGTGTTCGCCGTCGTCGTGATTGGCGGCATGGGCTCTATCATGGGCGCGATCTTGACGGGCTTCGGTCTCGGCGTCGTCGAGGGCATGACCAAATACTTCTATCCCGAGGCGTCGAACACGGTGATCTTCGTGATCATGGTCATCGTGCTGCTGATCAAGCCTGCAGGATTATTCGGTCGCGAGCGATGACGATGGCGATCGCCGATACCGCCGCCATTTCCAGACGCGCCTCTAATACGGCGCGCACCGGCATCATAGTAATGCTCGTAGCGCTCGCGATTGCGCCCTTCGTCGGCATTTATCCGGTGTTCCTGATGAAGGCGCTGTGCTTCGCACTGTTCGCGTGCGCGTTCAATCTGTTGCTGGGCTTCGGCGGATTGCTTTCATTCGGGCATGCGATGTTCCTCGGCACCGCGGGTTACGTCTCCGCGCATGCGGCGAAGGTATGGGGATTGCCGTTCGAGCTCTCTGTGTTGACCGGCACTGCAGCGGCGGCGGCGCTGGGTGCGCTCGTCGGCGCTTTGGCAATCCGACGTCAGGGCATTTACTTCGCGATGATCACGCTCGCGATCGCGCAAATGATGTTCTTCTTTTATCTGCAAACGCCGTTTACTCACGGCGAGGACGGCATCCAATCGGTGCCGCGCGGGCGGCTGTTTGGCGTTCTCGACCTGTCGAACACACTGACGATGTATTACGTTGTGCTCGCGATCTTTGCGCTCGCGTTTCTGCTGATCTATCGCGTGATTCATTCGCCGTTTGGCCAAGTGTTGAAAGCGATACGTGAGAACGAGCCGCGCGCGATCTCCCTCGGTTATGACGCCGACCGTTACAAGCTGCTGGCATTCATCCTGTCGGCGACGCTCGCAGGTCTAGCCGGCGCAACCAAGGCGATCGTCTTTCAGCTCGCGTCGTTGACCGACGTGCACTGGACGATGTCAGGCGAAGTCGTGTTGATGACGCTATTGGGCGGCATGGGCACGATTTTCGGACCAGTCGTCGGCGCGTTCATCATCATCGGGCTCGAGAACTATCTGTCCGGTTTCGGCGAGTGGGTGACGATCATCACCGGCGTCATTTTCGTCGTCTGTGTCCTTGCGTTTCGCCGCGGCATCGTCGGCGAGCTTTCGGCATGGTGGGCGAAACGCGCGGGTTGATCGCGTGGGTCGCAGCAACATTGGCGAGTTTCGCTGCGACTGCGCAGGACCTGGAGGTGCATGCAGCGTGTCGCGACGGTCTCGCTCATGGTGCATATGAGCTTCGTTCCGCGAGCGGACAGCTTCGCGTCGCCGGCGCGTTCAATCGCGGCAAGCGCACCGGCTCATTCATCTTTTGGACGCGCGACGGAACCCGCGTCGCGCATATTCCGTACGATGAAGATCACGTGAGCGGGACGCTTTCACTGTGGTTTCAGCAAGTGAAGAAGAATGGCGATGCGCAGCAAAAGCTGCAGGCGGGGTTCGCCGGTGGTCATCGCAACGGCATCTCGCGTTCGTGGTATCCGAACGGCCGCTTGCGTGCGATTTATCGCTACGAAGCGGACGCGCTTGCCGACGCGAAGGCATGGAGCGCCACGGGCGCACCGCTGTCGGAAGTCGAGGCGCGGAAGCTTGCGCTACGCGATCGCGAAGAGGATGAACAGTATTATGCTTCTCTCGACGCCATGGTGCTCGCGCACCTGCCGGCCTGTGAACAACATTCTCCAGGACGAGCGCACGGGATCGGTGCGTCCAGCGTGGGGGTCCAATTTCCAATCGTTCGAGGAGGTAACATGCCGACCAACAAGAGACGCGAATTGCTCCAAGCCGCGGCTGCGCTCGCGGCGAGCGGCGTCGCAGCGCAGACGAGCGCCGCCGATACAGCTATGACCATACGCACACCGTTCGAAGTCGCCGATACATACATACCTATCGCCGGCAGCACCGAGCAATTTCCGGTTCGGCGCATCTATTGCATCGGCCGTAACTACGCGGCGCATGCCCGCGAAATGGGCTCCGATCCGAACCGTGAGCCGCCATTCTTTTTTCAGAAACCGACCGATGCGATCCAGATCGTGCCGCCCGGAGAAACGATCGATCATCCGTATCCAACGCTCACAAAGAACTATCACTACGAAGTCGAACTGGTGGCGGCGCTCGCAAAGGGCGGACGCAATGTTCCGGTCGACCGGGCACTCGATCTGGTCTACGCCTATACGGTGGGCCTCGACATGACGCGTCGTGATTTGCAGCGCGCGATGGGCGACGAAAAGAAGCCGTGGGAGATCGGCAAGAGCTTCGATCGTTCCGCGCCGCTCGGGCCGCTACAACCGGCGGGAAAGGTCGGACATCTGAAAGACGGCGCGATCTGGCTCAAGGTGAACGGACAGATCAAGCAGAATGCCAACCTGAATCAGATGATCTGGTCGGTCGCCGAGCAGATCAGCAAGCTGTCGGAGGCGTTCGAGCTAGCGGCCGGCGACATCATTTATTCCGGCACGCCGGAGAATGTCGGCCCGGTTGTCAAGGGCGACATCATCGATGCGCACATCGACGGCCTTCCCGACATTCGCGTAAGAATCATCTGACGTCCGGCGTAGTCCAGCGCGAAGCCAACAGGCAACGACGCGAACGGTTCCGGCCCATAGAGGTCGAATCGCTGCGAGGCAGGGTAGGGAGGCTCCCAATCTCGTCAACACAATCGGTATGAAATCATTCTTGCGGGAAGATCTCGAAGCGATCGGTGCGGCTTCGCCCGACGTATTCCAGGTGACGTTTTCCGATGGTTCTCAATACCGTAACCGCCCCGGACCCGCGCGCTTCTCGCTGCGCTTCCACAAGCGCGCGGCGGAGTTGAAGAGCATCGCCTTCGGTCACGTAGGCTTGCTCGACGCGTACTTCGACGGCGATGTGGATGTCGACGGCGATCTTCGCGCGGCGCTTCGCGCCGGGATGGGCAGCGGGTTCAGCTCGGCGAATGCGCTGGTCGAGCAAGCGAACCGCTGGCATGAGTTCCGCCGTTCGAACGCGAGCCGCGAGCGCGCAAAGATAAACGCTCGTGCTCACTATGGGCTCGGGACCGACTTCTACCGGCTTTGGCTCGACGACCCGCTGATGATGTACACATGCGCGTACTGGAAGGACGGCACGAAAACGCTCGAAGAAGCGCAGGTCAACAAGATCGAGCATGTTTGCCGCAAGCTGATGCTGCGGCCTGGCGAATCCATCGTCGACATCGGCTGCGGATTCGGCGGCTTCATGTTTCACGCGGCGAACCGGCACGGCGTATCGGTAACGGGCGTCAACACCACGCCCGAACAGGTCGACGAAGTGAAGCAGCTGATTCAAGCGCGCCGGCTCGAGAATCGCGTCAACGTCGTCGAGGCCGATTTCCGCGATGCGTTCGGGCCGTTCGACAAAGTCGTCTCGATCGGCGTCCTCGAGCACGCGGGACGCGATCAATTGGAAGAAGTGATTCGCGCGCACGCCCAATTCTTGAAGCCCGGCGGGCTCGGCATGCTGCATTTCATCGGTCACGTCGGACGTCGAGAAACCGAATTCTTCATCCGCAACTACGTGTTTCCCGGCGGTTGGATTCCGAGCCTCGCGGACACGATCACACTGATGGAAGACAGCGGGCTCGAGATCCTCGACATCGAAAACCTGCGCCGTCATTACGCGTTGACGTTGGATGTGTGGGTTGAGCGCTTTGACCGCAACTGGGAACGGATCCACGCGTTGGATCCCGCCAAGTTCGACGAGCGATTCCGGCGGATTTGGCGCACGTACCTACTCGGTTGCGCCGAGATGTTCCGTTCCCCGACGGAGCGAACGCACCTGTTTCAGATTGTGTTCAGCAAGGGGAATGTCGCGCGGGAGACCTATCCGATGACGCGCGAATTTCTTTACGAGGAGCAAGATGTAGCGCGTGGTCGAGTACACGAGTCGTTGCGAAGCGCCGACTGACATGCACGATCACGCGAACCGCGTATTGCGCGTCGCGGCGGCTGTGCAGCACGCCAGCGGCGGGAGGGTTCGCCTTCGCAAGGACACGTCGAATCTTTTTCGCGATCGCGCGTCCGACGCAAGTCGCAGTCTCGACGTTCGCGATTTCAATCACGTTCTCGGCGTTGACGGAGCACGCGGTGTCGTCGAGGCGGAAGGCATGGTCACGTACGAGGATCTTGTTACCGCTACGTTGGCGAAAGGATTTCTGCCGGCCGTCGTCCCCGAGCTCAAGACGATCACGCTTGGCGGTGCGGCGGCGGGTGTTGGCATCGAGGCATCGTCGTTCAAGTTCGGGCTGGTGCATGAAACGATCGATGAGCTCGAGATCCTGATCGGCGATGGACGCGTGCTGGTCTGCCGCCCCGACAACGAACATGCCGACTTGTTCTTCGGCTTTCCTAATTCGTATGGGACGCTCGGTTACGCGCTGAAGCTCACTGCGCGTGCAATTGCGGCGAAGCCCTTCGTCGAGATTGCGCACCGACGCTACACAAATTGCGATGAGTTTTTCACGGCACTCGGCGCCGCGTGCGCCGATGCGAATGATTTTGTCGACGGCGTCGTGTTCGGGCCTGACGAGCTCTATGTGAATGTCGGACGCTTTGTCGAGACCGCGCCGTACACAAGCGATTACACGTTTGAGCGCATCTATTATCGTTCGCTCAAGGAACGGGAGATCGATTATCTGACGACGCGCGACTTCATCTGGCGCTGGGACACCGATTGGTTCTGGTGCTCGAAGAACGTCGGCGCGCAGAACCCGTTGCTTCGGCGCCTTTTCGGACGGCGGAGGCTCGGCTCGCGAACGTATCAGCGGATGATGCGCTGGAACACGCGGTGGGGCGTGACGCAGACATGGAGTCGATTGCGTGGCGGATATACCGAGTCGGTGATCCAGGACGTCGATATCCCTGTTGGCAACGCGCCCGCCTTCCTGCGCTTTTTCGAGCGCGAGATTCGCATCACGCCGATCTGGGTTTGCCCGATTCGCGCCGGCGCGCAGGCGGACCGCTTTACGCTCTATCCGCTGCGTCCCGGACAGCTGTATATGAATTTCGGGTTCTGGGATGTCGCGCGCCGCCCTGAGCAACACGACGTCGGATATCTCAACCGCCAGATCGAAGCAAAGGTGGCGGAGCTCGGCGGGATCAAATCACTTTATTCCGACAGTTACTATTCGCCGGAGGCCTTCTGGAAGCTCTATGGCGGAGAACGTTACCGTGCGCTCAAGGCAAAATACGACCCCGCGGGCGCATTCCCCGATCTCTATCAAAAGTGCGTGATGCGGCACTGACAAGCCCTTTTTGCGCGCCCCGGAACGGCGCGTAGCGCACCGATCGCGTGCAACCGTCCCGGGCGCTTTGACGCCTGCTCCGGGCTGGGATAGATTGCAGCGTCGACTTACGTCTTTCGGACTGTCCAAAAGGAATCCATGCGCTCCCTTCGCACGCTTGCTTGCTTGACGGCCGCGATCGCTTTGCTCTCGCTGTCACTCCTCGCATTACCGTCGTCGGCCCAAGAGCTTAAGATCGCCGTGGCAGCCGACGTGACGTCCGCCGATCCGCATTTTTTCAATCTGTTTCCGAACAACAATATCGCCGAGCACGTCTTCGACAAGCTCGTGCAGATGGACCCCGATTCGAAAATGATCCCGGGGGTCGCAACGTCGTGGAAGACCGTCGACGACAAGACGTGGGAATTCAAGCTTCGCAAAGGCGTCAAGTTCCACGACGGCAGCGAGCTGACCGCCGAGGACGTCGTTTTTTCGATCGATCGCGTGCCCAACGTACCGAACAGTCCCGGACCGTTCACTGCGTACACGAAAGCGATCATCGGCAAGGAAATCGTTGATCCGTACACGATCCGCTTCAAGTACGCCGCGCCATATCCGCTCGCGCCGAACGATCTCTCGACGATCTACATCGTGTCGAAAAAGGTTGCGAGCGGCGCGACGACGGAGGATTTCAATTCCGGCAAGGCCGCGATCGGCAGTGGGCGCTACAAGCTCGTGCGCTACGTGTCGGGCGACCGCATCGAGCTGGCCCGCAACGACAATTACTGGGGCGAGAAATCGCCGTGGCCGAAAGTGACGTTCAAGATCATCAAGAACGAAGCGGCGCGCGTGGCTGCGCTTCTTTCCGGCGATGTCGATGCGATCGAGCAGCCACCGATCGCGGATCTCCCTCGGCTCAAGTCCGATCCGAAGTTCACGGTGACGTCGAAGATCTCGCATCGCGTGATCTACTTCAACTTCGATCATCTGCAACGCGTGAGCCCGTTCATCACAGCGAAGGATGGCAAGCCGCTCGACAAGAATCCGTTGACGGATCTGCGTGTGCGGCGTGCGATTTCCAAGGCGATCAACCGTCCGGCGATCGCCGAGCGCGTGATGGAGAGCCAGGCGATTCCGTCAGGACAGCTCGTGTCGGAAAAGCTGTTCGGCCACGTGCCCGGTCTCAAGGCGGAAGCATACGACCCGGAGGGCGCGAAGAAGCTCCTTGCCGAAGCGGGCTATCCGAACGGCTTCAACATCACGATTCACGGACCGTCCGGCCGCTACGTCAATGACGAGAAGATCGTGCAGGCGGTCGCGCAGATGCTGACGCGCGTCGGCATCAATTCCAAGGTGGAGACCGCGCCGATGGGGCCGTACTCGGGCCGCGCATCGAAACAGGAATTCAGCTTCCACATGGTCGGTTGGGGCGCCTCTACGGGCGAAGCAAGCTCGCCGTTACGCTCGCTTTTGGCGACGTTTAATCGCGACAAGGGGCTGGGTGCAGTCAACTGGGGCCGCTACAGCAACCCGAAGGTCGATTACGTCATCGAGCAGGCGCTGCAGCAGGTCGATGACGAAAATCGCTCGCAGATGCTGCAACAGGCGACGAAGATGACGATGGACGATTTGGGCATCATGCCGATCCACTTCCAGTACACGATTTGGGCGACGCGCAAGGGCGTGCAATACGTTCCGCGGACCGACGAATACACACTGGCGTTCCAGTTCAAGACGACCGGAGGCGAGCTGGCGCGCAGGTGAGAACGACATCGCCCGAAGCCGCATGCGCGGGCCAGTAGCGTTTGAGTTGCGGCCGTGTTGGTTTACATCATCCGTCGAGGTCTGCAAAGCGTCGTCGTCTTGTTTTTGATGTCGGTGCTGGTGTTCGTCGGCGTGTATGCGATCGGTAATCCGATCGACATCCTGATCAATCCGCAGGCGGATCAGCAGGACCGCGAACGCGCAATCGCTGCGCTTGGCCTCGACAAGCCTTTGCCCGAGCAATACTGGACGTTCTTCACCGGCGCGCTTCACGGCGATTTTGGCAAATCGTTCGTCCATGCGACACCTGCGATATCGCTGATTCTCGAGCGCATGCCGGCGACGCTCGAGCTCGCGTTCGCCGCGATGCTGATCGCCGTCGTCTTCGGCATACCGCTTGGGCTGTGGGCAGGATTGCGTCCAAATGGGGTCGCGGGGCGCACGATCATGGCGGGCTCGATCCTGGGTTTTTCTTTGCCGACGTTCTGGGTGGGGCTGATGCTGATCATGGTGTTTTCAGTCGTGCTCGGCTGGCTGCCGTCGAACGGACGTGGCCCCACGGTCGATCTGTTCGGTTTGATCCCCGTATCGTTTTTTTCTGTCGACGGATGGCGTCATCTGATTCTGCCGGCGACGAACCTGGCGCTGTTCAATGTGGCGCTGCTGATTCGCCTGACGCGTGCGGGCGCGCACGAGGCGCTCTTGCAGGACTACGTCAAATTCGCACGCGCGAAGGGATTGACCAACCGGCGCATCATCGGCGTTCACGTGCTGCGCAACATCCTGATTCCGATCGTGACCGTCGTGGGCTTGCAGTTCGGCGCGCTGATCGCGTTCGCAATCGTCACCGAAAGTGTGTTCGCGTGGCCAGGAATGGGGAAGCTCCTGATCGATTCGATCAACGTGCTCGACCGTCCGGTGATCGTCGCTTATTTGCTCATCATCGTCACGATGTTCATCGTTATCAATCTCGTCGTTGACGTGTTGTATTCGGCGCTCGATCCGCGCGTGCGGCTGACGGAATCGAAAGGATAAAGTCGAAGGGATGAGCACTCTTCCCGAAACGGTAATCGTCGAGCCGCTCGCAGCGGGTGCGGCCACCGAGACTCCCCTCGGACGTATCGCGCGCGATTTTCTCGCCAACCCGATCGCCATATTCGGAATCGCGCTGCTGCTGATCGTCGTCCTGGCCGCGATCCTTGCACCGTTCATCTCCCCACAGAATCCCTACGATCTCGCGCAACTCGACGTGATGGACAGCCGGCTCGAGCCCGGATCCAAAGCGCCGAACGGCGGAACGTACTGGCTTGGCACCGACGACCAAGGTCGCGATATGTTGTCCGCGATTTTCTACGGCTTGCGCATTTCGCTGTCCGTGGGCGTGGCGAGTACGGTGCTGGCGTTGCTGATCGGGCTGACGATGGGACTCGCCGCTGCGTATCTCGGGGGCCGCATCGAAACGCTGATCATGCGCATCGTCGACATTCAGCTTTCGTTTCCGGCCATTCTCATTGCGTTGATTCTGATCGCAGTGCTCGGGCAGGGCACTGGAAAGGTGATCGCTGCGCTCGTCACCGTGCAATGGGCGTATTACGCGCGCACCGTTCGCAGTGCCGCGTTGGTCGAGAAGCGCAAGGAATACATGGAAGCTGCGCGGTGTCTTGCGCTGCCGCCTTCGCGGATCGTGTTCAAGCACCTGCTGCCCAACTGCTTGCCGCCGATGATCGTCGTCGCGACGGTGCAAGTCGCCGCGGCAATCGCGCTCGAAGCGACGCTCTCGTTTCTCGGTCTCGGCCTGCCGATCACCGAGCCGTCGCTCGGGCTTCTGATCGCGAATGGTTACCAATACTTGCTATCCGGAAAATACTGGATCAGCTTCTTTCCGGGCGTTGCGCTACTCGTGACAATCGTGAGCATCAACCTCGTCGCCGACCAACTGCGCGACGTGATGAATCCTCGGCTGCAGAAATGAGCGCCGCCGGGCCGCCCCAAGGCGCGAATTACTCCCCCTTGGGGGGCAGCGCGGCGGCGACAGCCGCAAGCGTGGGGGTGCAACAGTGACTGAACCAGTCCTGTTCGTCGAAGGGCTCCGCACCCATTTCTTCACGAAGGCCGGCGTCGTGAAAGCCGTCGACGACGTCTCGTTCATCGTCAATCGCGGCGACGTCATGGGACTTGTGGGCGAATCCGGCTCGGGCAAGTCGATGACGGGCTATTCGATCATGGGGCTCGTCGATCCACCCGGACGTGTCGTCGCGGGACGCATTCTTCTGGACGGCATCGACATTACGAAGCTTTCCGCGGAGGAGATGCGGCAGATGCGCGGCAATCGCGTCGCGATGATCTTCCAGGATCCAATGATGACGCTGAACCCGGTCTTGCGCATCGACACGCAGATGATCGAAGCAATTCTGGCGCACCGGAGGATCAGCGTGGACGATGCGCGCGCGATGGCCGCCGCGGCGCTCGCCAAGGTCGGCATTCCATCGCCGGAGGAGCGGCTGTCGGCCTATCCGCATCAATTTTCCGGCGGCATGCGACAGCGCGTCGCGATCGCGATTGCATTATTGAACCGGCCGGATCTGATCATTGCCGACGAGCCGACGACAGCGCTCGACGTCACGATTCAGGGGCAAATCCTCTACGAAATGCAAAAGCTGACACGCGAGACGGGTACCGCCGTAATCTGGATCACGCACGATCTCTCGGTTGTCGCGGGTCTCGCCGATCATGTCAGCGTGATGTACGCCGGCCGGATTGTCGAGCAAGGTACCGCCGAACAAGTGCTGGGACGGCCGCGACATCCGTACACGCGCGGGCTGCTCGATTCGGTGCCGGCGAATAACGCGCGCGGCGCGCGACTGAAGCAGATTCCCGGAATGACGCCTTCGCTGCTTGACCTCCCGCCCGGATGTCCATTTCGTGAGCGCTGCGCGTACGCGCAATCCGATTGCGCCAGGACGCCGCTGATGCGTCCGTTGGCAGGCGGTCAGTCGGTTCGCTGCCATCATCCGTTGGCATGAGCGCGGCCGAGGTTTCCATGACAGCGCCACGTAGCAACATTGGCGCGGAACCGGCGCTAATCGAGCTCAACGGCGTATCGAAGCGGTTCGTCAAATCACTCGACGTCGCTGCCCGCGTCGGAAACATGTTCGGCGCGGGCATCGCCGAAGAGGTCGTTCACGCCGTCGATAATGTCGATCTGCGCATCAGCGAAGGCGAAGTCGTCGGACTCGTCGGCGAGTCAGGTTGCGGCAAATCGACGCTCGGACGCCTCGCCGTCGGTCTGCTCGAGCTTTCGCAAGGCCGACGTCTATGGCGCGGCGAACCCGTCGAACGGCTGAGCCCCGCCTCCGCGCGCCGTACGCAACTCAAGATGCAGATGATCTTCCAGGACCCGTATGCGTCGCTCAATCCGCGCATGCGCGTCGTGGACATCGTCGGCGAAGCGCCGGTCGTCCATCGGCTAATATCGGCGAAACAGCAGGTCGAATACGTCGGGCTGATGCTCAACAAAGTCGGACTCGATCCGACGCTGATGCGCCGCTACCCGCATCAATTTTCCGGCGGTCAACGCGCGCGGATCGGAATCGCGCGCACGCTCGCGGTCAAGCCCGAGTTCATCGTTTGCGACGAATCGGTCGCTGCGCTCGACGTTTCGATCCAGGCGCAAGTGCTCAATCTCTTCATGGATTTGAAGGCGGCGCTCAACCTGACGTACTTGTTCATCAGCCACGACTTGGGCGTCGTGCAGTACATCGCCGATCGCGTCGTCGTCATGTATCTCGGACGTGTCGTCGAGAGCGCGCCTGCGGCGAAGCTCTTCAATCAGCCGAATCATCCGTATACGAAGGCTCTGCTCGCCGAGATCGGCCGCGTCGAGCCCAAGAAACGCAAATTCGCGCCGGTGGTCGGAGAAATTCCGTCACCGTTGCATCCGCCGTCAGGGTGTCATTTTCATCCGCGCTGTCCCTATGCGATGCCGGTGTGCCGGGAAACGTCGCCTGCATTGATCGAGGTCTCGACGCGTCAATGGTCGGCTTGTCACTTGAATACGGTGAGCCGATGAACCGACTCGAGGGCGTCTGGCAGCGCCACGATCCGCAGATCGCGCCGATTCCGCTGGTATTCGATTCTCCTCACTCCGGCGAAATCTATCCGGCCGATTTCGACCACTGTCTACCACGCGATGTAATACGCCAAGCGGAGGACGCGCATGTCGGCAAGCTGTGGGCGCATGTGGGCAGCGTCGGCGCGGCGCTGATCGAAGCAGAGTTTCCACGGTCATATATTGATCCCAATCGCAGCCTTGTTGATATCGATCCAGCGCTCATTGCCGACGCGTGGCATGAGCCGCTGATTACGACGCGTAAGACCAGTCAGGGCATCGGACTGGTGTGGCGAGTCGTAGCAGGCGGCATTCCGCTTTATGCGCGCAAGCTTTCGTCATCGGAGATTCGCGCGCGGATCGAACATTACTACGCGCCTTATCACGCGGAGCTCGCGAAGCTGCTCGATGCACGACATCACGCGTTCGGCGCCGTGTGGCATGTCGATTGTCATTCGATGCCCGCGGTCGGAGATGTAAACGCGGACGACCCCGGTCGCGAACGCTCCGATTTTGTCATCGGCGATCGCGATGGCACGACATGCGAGCACGAATTTACGCGTTTCATTGCTGAACGCGTCGCCGCATTGGGCTACTCGGTGGCGATCAACGATCCGTACAAGGGCGTCGAGATCGTGCGCCAGCACGGTCGTCCACACGAGCAGCGTCACAGCGTGCAGCTGGAGATCAAGCGATCGTTGTACATGAACGAGGCGACGCTCGAGCCGCACGGCGGTTATGCAAAGCTCGAAGCCGACTTGCGCACGCTTGCAGGGTCGCTTGCAGGTTACGTGCGGAGCCGCCTCGCCACTGGTCTGGCCACTTGACCGGTTGACGTCGCGCTGCTAACGTCGCGCCGGTCGCTGCCGACGTGCGCTTTCATCAATGTCGCGTCGAGCGTGGCGCACCTAATCGCAAGGAGGAATCCATGAAGCGCTGGTTGCGCGCGGTCGTCGCACTCGCCGTTGCATTCGTTGCAGGGTCCGCGTTCGCGGCTTATCCCGAACGGCCGATCACATTGATCGTGCCATGGGGCGCGGGAGGAGGGACCGACGCTGTTGCGCGATTCTTCGGCGCCTATCTTGAAAAGGAATTGGGTCAGCCCGTCAATGTTGTCAATCGAACGGGCGGCAACGGCGTCGTCGGGCATAGCGCGATCGCGCAGGCGCCGCCGGACGGTTACACGATGGGCATGATCACCGTCGAAATCACGATGATGCACTGGCAAGGTTTGACAGAGCTCGGACCCGGCTCGTACACGCCGCTTGCACTCGTCAATGCCGATCCTGCCGGGTTTCAAGTTCGCGCGGACTCGCCGTACAAATCGGTGAAAGACGTGCTCGACGCTGTGCGCGCGAGCCCGGGCAAGCTGAAAGCATCCGGTACGGGTCAAGGCGGCATCTGGCAGCTCGCGTTGGCGGGATTGCTGAACGATCTCAAGATCGATCCGAAGGCCGTGCCGTGGGTGCCGTCGAACGGCGCCGCGCCCGGATTGCAGGATCTCGTCGCCGGCGGTGTCGATATCGTGCCGTGCTCTATTCCCGAAGCGCGCTCGCTGATCGACGCGGGCAAGGTTCGTTCGCTCGCGATCTTCGACGACAAGGCTCCGGCGTTGTATCCGACCTTGCCCACGATCAAGCAGGCGACGGGCAGCAACTGGATGACTGCGGCGTGGCGCGGTCTCGCGACACCGAAAGGCTTGCCGAAGGACATCGAGACGCGTCTTGTCACCGCGATCAAGAAGGCCTACGACAGCAAGGATTATCAGGATTTCCTGGCGCAACGCGGGTTCGGCGCGACGTGGGCGGCGCAGGACGCCTTCGCGCAATACATGGCGAAGGGCGACGCTGACATGGGGACCGTCATGAAATCCCTCGGGATGGCGAAATGACGCATTTGTCCAAGAGCGGGTCCGTCGAAGAACGGGTCGCGATTGGAAACAAATGCGTCATCTTGAGGAGTCCCTCGCTTCGCTCGGGATAAACTCCGCGACGAAGGATCTCGGGGTGCCCCAAAAAGCAGTCCTTCGCACGAACCAACGGCAGCTCCTTCGCTCGGCTCAGGATGACAAATTGGAGCTGTCATCCCGAGGCAACGCCGAGGGACCTGCTGCTAATACGATCGCAAAAGCACGTCCTTCGCTTCGCTCAGGATGACAACGACGCATGAAATTTAACGACGCCGTCTTCGGCGCTGTCCTGCTCGTGCTCGGTATCGCGGTGCTCGTACATGTTCCGTCGTTCCCACAGATGGCGGGACAGAAAGTGGGTCCGGCATTGTTTCCCGGCCTTATCGCCGCCGGCCTCATCGCATGCGCGCTGATTCTCATCGTGAATGGCGTGAAGCAGCGGGCAACGCAGCCATGGATCAACACCGGCGAGTGGACACGATCGCGACAGCACATCGGCGCATTCTTTGTCACGATCGGCGTCGTCGTCGCTTATATCGCGCTGGCCGATAAGGTTGGCTTCCTGATCATCGGCCCGCTCGTTCTGTTCGCGCTGTTTATCGCGTACGGCGTTCGTCCGATCACTGCATTCGCCGTGGCGATCGTCGTCACGCTCGTCATTCACTACGCGTTCTACAAGCTGCTTCGCGTACCGCTTCCCTGGGGCGTGCTGACGCCATTTGCTTTTTGACGCCGACGCTGCCTGGCTTCTGACTCGTGGACGCGCTTCTCACCGCGTTCCAAATGGTTTTCGATCCGAAGACCATTCTGGTGATGCTCGCGTCGTCCGCGTTTGGTTTGTTCGTCGGCGCTGTACCCGGTCTGACGGCGACGATGGCCACTGCGCTGTTGGTACCGGTGACGTTCTTCATGCCGCCGATCATGGCCATTGCCGCGATCGTGACAGCGACCGCGATGGCGATTTTCTCCGGCGACATCCCCGGATGCCTCCTACGAATGCCGGGAACGCCCGCGTCCGCCGCGTATTGCGACGAGGCGTACGCGATGACGCGCAAAGGTCACGCCGAGACAGCGCTTGGCGCGGGCCTCGTCTTCTCGGCGATCGGCGGACTGTTCGGCACGGCCGCTTTGATCGTGTCGGCACCTGCGCTCGCCGAGTTCGCGCTCAAGTTCAGCTCGTTCGAGTATTTCTGGCTCGTGCTGCTCGGCCTTTCCTGCGCAATCGTCATCACGGCCGAACAACCGCTGAAAGGTCTGGTGTCGCTTTTCCTCGGACTTTTGATCGCTTGCGTAGGACTCGGCAATCCAGCGGGATTTCCTCGTTTCACGTTCGGCAACACCGAGCTCCTGGGCGGAATCGGTCTCATCCCGCTGATGATCGGCATGTTCGCGATCTCGGAAATCCTCCGCTTTGCCGTCGATCTGAATCCTCCGCTCAAGATTGTCGATCAACCGATCCGCAACGTCTTCGCGGGAATGTGGACGCTCACGAAGAAATATCCAATGCAGATTCTGCGCGGCAGTGTGCTCGGCACGCTGGTGGGCGCGCTACCCGGCGCCGGTGCGGACATCGCAGCGTGGATGTCCTATGCGGTGAGCAAGAAAATGTCGAAAGAACCGCAGAAATTCGGTACGGGTCACGTTGAGGGCATCATCGAATCGGGTTCGGCCAACAACAGCGCGCTGGCGGGTGCGTGGATTCCCGCGCTCGTGTTCGGCATTCCGGGGGACTCGATCACCGCGATCGTGATCGGGGTTCTCTACATGAAGAACATGAATCCGGGTCCGACATTGTTTACACAGAATCCGCAAAACATCTATGCGGTGTATCTGCTCTTCATCGTCGCCAACTTGATCATGATTCCGCTCGGCTGGGCGTGCATCAAGGTCAGCAAGCGGATTTTGCAAGTGCCGCGAAATATCCTGATGCCGGTGATCCTGTTGTTTTGCGTCGTGGGGTCCTTCGCGATCAACAACACCGCCTTCGATATCGGCGTGATGTTGGCTGCGGGAATCGCCGGCTATGTGCTGGAAGAAAACGGATTCCCCGTCGCGCCGGCCATACTGGGCGTCGTGCTGGGCGGCATGCTCGAAGAAAATTTCATCACGTCGATGATCAAATCCGACGGCGATCTCATGGGTTTTTTCGCGCGGCCGCTTGCGGCGACGCTCGGGGGGCTCACACTGGCCGCCTGGTTCCTTCCACCGCTGATACGACGCCTTCGTCAAATCGCAGGCGCTTGATGCACAAAGCATCGCGTCCCTCCCGTGCTCGTTACTTAAGCCGCGTTGACCCACTCTGACGCACCGCGGTAAAATCCATAGGTTTTGTCGGTAGCGCGCAGTTGCGGTCAATTGTGCACATTTGTGTTCCGGCGCACCGCTTTGGCGCAATGGGACGATCGACGCGGATGATGACGAATGCGCACCAAGCTCGTCGTCGGCAACTGGAAAATGAACGGCGGGCTCGCAACGAACGCGCGCCTGCTCGATCGTCTGGTGTCCGAATGGCAGTCGAATGGCCGTGCACTCGCCGTGTGTGTCCCCTACCCGTATCTCGGACAGGCGCAGGCGGCGCTTACAAGTTCCCCGATCGCTTGGGGTTCGCAAGACGTGAGTCCGCATGTGGCAGGCGCATTTACCGGTGATGTTTCGGCCGGCATGTTGGTTGAGTTCGGCTGTCGTTACGCGATCGTCGGGCACTCCGAACGGCGGCAGATTCACGGTGAGAGCGACGTCGAGGTTGCGGAAAAGGCGAGAGCGGCGCTTGGCGCGGGTATGACACCCATCGTTTGTGTCGGCGAAAGTCTCGCCGAACGCGATGCCGGCAAGACGGAAACCATTGTCATGCGTCAACTTCGCGCCGTGATGGATTTGTTGGGTGCCGACCTAGCCAAGATCGTTCTCGCCTACGAGCCGGTCTGGGCGATCGGCACCGGACGTACGGCGACCCCGGCGCAGGCGCAAGAGGTGCATGCGTCGCTCCGCGCTGCGCTGGCGAAGGCCGGAGCGCCGGACATTTGCATTTTGTACGGTGGCAGTGTCAAAGCTGCGAATGCGGCAGCGCTTTTTGCGATGGCCGACGTCGACGGCGGATTGGTCGGCGGAGCATCGCTCGACGCAGACGAATTTTTAGCGATTGCGCGCGCATGATGCGCGTTCGAAAGAGGATTACACGATGAATTGGCTGGAACCGGTGGTGCTGGTCGCCCACCTCATCATTGCCACGGCGGTTTGCGGGTTCGTACTGATGCAGCACGGCAAGGGCGCGGACATGGGCGCGGCTTTCGGCAGTGGGTCGTCGGGAAGCTTGTTCGGCGCCGCGGGATCGGCAAATTTCCTGTCGCGGACAACGGCAGTCCTCGCCACGATCTTTTTCCTGACGAGCATCGGACTCACCGTTTTCGGTACATTGCACGGCAAACCTCAGGGTTTGATGGAGCAGGGCGTCATGGAAAAGACCGTTCCGGTGCCCAAAGCGAGCGACGTTCCGGGGCAACCGGCGACGACGCCGGGCGAGGTACCGGGCGCTCCGGCGACAGGAACGGCTCCCGTACCGAGTGGAACGTCAAAGCCGGGTGAAGTGCCAAAGTAACGGATGCCACACGAGCCGACGTGGTGAAATTGGTAGACACGCTGTCTTGAGGGGGCAGTGGCGTAAGCCGTGGGAGTTCGAGTCTCCCCGTCGGCACCAATGAGTTGAACGGTAGTTCTCGGACGATGAAAGCCGTGGTTCGCGCACGGTGCGAGCGCTGACAGTGCTGGAACAGTACTTTCCCATTCTTCTTTTCATCGGCTTCGGACTCGGCCTCGGGCTTCTGATGGTCGGCGCCGGCTCGTTCGTGTCCCCCAACCGTCCCGATCCGCAAAAGCTGTCGCCATACGAGTGCGGCTTCGAGGCGTTCGAGGACGCGCGCATGAAGTTCGACGTGCGCTATTACCTGATCGCGATCCTGTTCATCTTGTTCGATCTCGAGATCGCATTTCTTTTCCCATGGGCCGTCGTGCTGCCGGAGATCGGCTTTTTCGGCTTCGCGTCGATGATGGTGTTTTTGTTCATTCTCATCATCGGCTTCGTCTACGAATGGAAAAAAGGCGCGTTGGAATGGGAATGAAGGGTTGATGCGACATGGCGATCGAAGGCGTACTGGAAAAAGGATTCGTCACGACGACGCTCGATAGCGTCATCAATTGGGCGCGTAACGGCTCGATGTGGCCGATGACTTTCGGACTCGCGTGCTGCGCCGTCGAGATGATGCACGCCGGCGCTGCACGCTACGATCTTGACCGTTTCGGCGTCGTGTTCCGGCCCAGTCCTCGGCAATCGGACGTGATGATCGTCGCCGGCACGCTGTGCAACAAGATGGCGCCCGCACTGCGGAAGGTTTACGACCAAATGGCGGAGCCGCGGTGGGTCATCTCGATGGGCTCGTGCGCGAACGGTGGCGGCTACTACCACTACTCGTATTCGGTCGTGCGCGGATGCGATCGAATCGTGCCGGTCGATATCTACGTGCCCGGATGCCCGCCGACCGCGGAGGCGCTGCTCTACGGCATCGTGCAGCTCCAGAACAAAATCTGGCGCACCAACACGATCGCGCGCTGATGGCCAGCACTGCGGAAACGCTGGGCGCTGAACTTTCGAGCGCACTGGGCGACAGGATCAAGAGCACGACGATCGCACTCGGCGAAGTGACGATCGTCGTCGCCGGGGACCAGATGATCGAAGCGCTTACAGCGTTGCGCGATCGTCCCGACCTTCGCTTCGACATGCTGATCGACGTGTGCGGCGTCGACTATCGCGACTTCGGCGGCGCGATCTGGGAAGGTCCCCGCTTCGCCGCCGTCTATCACCTGCTGTCGCTGCCCCACAATCGTCGCGTGCGCGTTCGCGTGTTTGCGCCGGACAACGAATTCCCCGTGCTGACGAGCGTTGCCGCGTTGTGGCCATCGGCCAACTGGTTCGAGCGCGAGGCGTTCGATCTCTATGGCATCGTGTTCAGCGGACACCCCGATCTGCGCCGACTGTTGACCGATTACGGATTCGTCGGCCACCCGTTCCGCAAGGATTTTCCGTTATCGGGCAATGTCGAGATGCGTTACGACCCCGAGCAGGGTCGCGTCATCTACCAACCAGTGACGATCGAGCCGCGCGAGATCACGCCACGCATCGTCCGCGAGCCGCAGTACGGCGAGCGCGAGTAGTCGCGATGGCTGAAATACGCAATTACACAATGAACTTTGGGCCGCAGCATCCCGCTGCGCACGGCGTATTGCGCCTCGTGCTCGAGCTCGACGGCGAGGTCATCGTACGCGCCGATCCGCACATCGGTCTGTTGCATCGCGCGACGGAAAAGCTCGCCGAGAACAAGACGTGGATCCAGGCGCTGCCGTACATGGATCGCCTCGACTACGTGTCGATCATGCCGAACGAACACGCCTATTGTCTCGCGGTCGAGCGCCTGCTCGGCATCGACGTGCCGATCCGCGCGCAGTACATCCGCGTGATGTTCGACGAGCTGTCGCGCATTCTCAACCACTTATTATGGCTCGGCGCGCACGCGTTGGACGTCGGCGCGATGACGCCGTTTCTCTACTGCTTTCGCGAGCGCGAAGACCTGATGGACGTCTACGAGGCGGTTTCGGGAGCGCGGCTGCATGCGGCGTATTACCGCCCCGGCGGTGTCTACCGCGATCTGCCGGACAAGATGCCGCAATACACGATAACGCACGGGCGCAGCGCCAAGAGGATCGAGGAGATGAACCGGAACCGACAAGGCTCGGTGCTGGACTTCATCGAAGATTTCACGCGGCGCTTTCCGGGATATGTCGACGACTACGAAACGCTTCTCACCGACAATCGGATCTGGAAGCAACGTACAGTCGGCATTGGAACCGTTTCGGCGGAACGCGCGATAGCGCTCGGTTTCACCGGCGCGATGCTGCGCGGTTCAGGCGTGCCCTGGGACCTTCGCAAGAAACAGCCGTACGCGGTTTACGATCGGATGGACTTCGATATTCCCGTCGGCCTGACCGGCGACTGCTACGACCGTTACTTGGTGCGCGTCGAGGAAATGCGCCAATCGAACCGGATCATCAAGCAATGCATCGAATGGTTGCGCGCCAATCCCGGACCGGTCATCACCGCGAACCACAAGGTTGCACCGCCGACGCGGGAAGAGATGAAAGAGAACATGGAAGAGCTCATTCATCACTTCAAGCTGTTCAGCGAAGGAATCCACGTTCCGGCGGGCGAGGTTTACGCCGCGGTCGAAGCGCCGAAGGGCGAATTCGGCGTTTACGCGATTTCGGATGGCGCCAACAAGCCTTATCGCCTCAAGTTCCGACCGCCCGATTTTCCGCATCTGGCGGCACTCGACGAGATGTCGCGCGGTCACATGATCGCCGATGTCGTCGCAATCATCGCAACGCAGGATATCGTGTTTGGATCGATCGACCGATGAATGCCGCTGTCAATCGTGATGAGGGCGGTATAACGCTTTCCGCCGAAGCCCGCGCGAGGATCGACCGCGAGATCGCCAAATATCCACCCGGGCAGAAGCGCTCGGCGGTGATGGCAGCGCTCGCCGTCGCGCAGGACGAGTTCGGCTGGTTGTCGACGGAAACGATGGATGCCGTCGCGAAGTATCTCGACATGCCGCCGGTGGCGGTTTACGAAGTCGCGTCGTTTTATACGATGTACAACATCGAGCCCACAGGCCGCTTCAAGCTCACGATTTGCACCAATTTGCCGTGCGCGCTGCAAGGCGCGACGGCGGCCGCGGCGCATCTCAAGCGGAAGCTCGGCATCGATTTCAATGAAACGAGCGCTGACGGGCTCTTCACACTGAAGGAAGGCGAATGCTTTGGCGCATGCGGCGACGCGCCGGTGGTCCTTGTCAACAATAAGCGGATGGAATGGTCGATGCACGCCGACAAGCTCGATGCGCTGCTGGATGAACTGACCGCGACCGCTCGCACAAGCAAATGAACGCGCCGTCCGAATTTCTCGACTACGGTCCCGACGCCGTTTTGATGGCCGGGTTGACAGGGCGCAATTGGCGGCTAGCCGACTACGTCGAGCGCGGCGGTTACGAAGCGCTCAAAAAAATACTGACCGAAAAAATCCCACCGGACCAAGTCATTGCCGAAGTGAAGAAATCCGCGTTGCGCGGCCGCGGCGGTGCAGGCTTTCCGACCGGGCTCAAATGGAGCTTCATGCCGAAGCAGTACCAAGGCGAGAAATATTTGGTCTGCAACTCCGACGAGGGCGAGCCCGGCACGTTCAAGGATCGCGACCTCATGCGCTACAACCCGCATGCGGTCTTCGAGGGGATGGCGATTGCCGCGTATGCGATGGGATGCGCGCGCGCGTACAACTACGTCCACGGCGAGATCTGGGAAATCTACGAGCGCTGCGAGGAAGCGCTCGACGAGGCGTATGGGGCGGGATTCATCGGCGAGAATATTTTAGGCAGCGGCTTCTCGTTCCAGCTTTATAACCACCACGGCTACGGCGCTTACATCTGCGGCGAAGAAACGGCGATGCTGGAGTCGCTGGAAGGTAAAAAAGGATTTCCGCGTTTCAAGCCGCCGTTCCCCGCGAATTACGGTCTTTACGGAAAGCCCACGACGATCAACAACACCGAGACGTTCGCGGCCGTGCCGTGGATCATCCGCAACGGCGGCGAATGGTTCCTGAATCTCGGCTTGCCGAACAACGGCGGCACGAAGATTTTCTCTATGTGCGGCGATGTCGATCGTCCGGGCAATTACGAAGTGCGGCTCGGGACGCCGTTCCAAGAACTGCTTGCGATGGCCGGCGGGGTACGTGGCGGACGCAAGCTGAAAGCCGTCATTCCTGGCGGTTCATCGGCACCGGTGCTGCCTGCCGACGTGATGCTCGCGCTTTCGATGGATTACGACTCGATCGCCAAGGCGGGTTCGATGCTCGGCTCGGGCGCCGTCATCGTGATGGACGAGACCCGTTGCATGGTGAAGAGCCTGATGCGTTTGTCGTACTTCTATTTCGAGGAATCCTGCGGGCAATGCACGCCGTGCCGCGAGGGAACCGGATGGCTTTGGCGGATGGTGAACCGGATCGAGCACGGTGAAGGACGTCAAGAGGATCTCGACGTGCTGACCTCCGTCGCCGATAACATTCAGGGACGAACGATTTGTGCGCTCGGCGATGCCGCCGCGCTGCCGGTGAAGAGCTTCATCAAGCATTTCCGGGATGAGTTCCAGCATCACATCGATCACCAGTCCTGCGTCGTCGCTCCTTACGAATAGACGTCAAATCCCGCATGCTGAATATTGAAATCGACGGCCGGGCCGTACAGGTCCGAAACGGCGGCACCGTGATGGATGCGGCGAACAAGCTCGGTATCTACATCCCGTATTTTTGTTATCACAAGAAGCTGTCGATCGCGGCGAACTGCCGGATGTGTCTCGTGCAAGTCGAAAAGGCGCCGAAGCCATTGCCGGCGTGCGCGACACCTGCAACCGAAGGGATGAAGGTCTGGACGCATTCGGACCAAGCCATTCAGGCGCAGAAAAGCGTCATGGAGTTCCTGCTCATCAACCATCCGCTCGATTGCCCGATCTGCGATCAGGGTGGCGAATGTCAGTTGCAGGATCTCGCCGTCGGCTATGGCGGATCGTCGTCGCGCTATCGCGAGGCCAAGCGCGTCGTCTTTCGCAAGTATCTGGGTCCGCTCGTTGCTGCCGAAGAGATGACGCGCTGCATTCAGTGCACGCGGTGCGTTCGCTTCGGACAGGAAATCGCCGGTTTCATGGAGCTCGGGATGGTAGGACGAGGCGAGCACGCCGAGATCGTCTCGTTCATCGGCAGGACGGTCGACTCCGAATTGTCGGGAAATTCGATCGACCTTTGTCCCGTCGGCGCGCTCACGTCGCGACCGTTCCGTTTCACCGCGCGCCCATGGGAGCTGACGCGCCGCAAGAGTGTGTCGCCGCACGACGGGCTTGGCAGCAACCTGATCGTGCAAGTCAAAGTCGATCGCGTGATGCGCGTGCTGCCGAACGAAAACGAAGCGATCAACGAATGCTGGCTTTCGGACAAGGATCGCTTCTCGTACGAAGCGCTTAATTCGGAAGAGCGGCTCACCGCGCCGATGATCAAGCGAGGCGGCGAGTGGAAGACCGTTGATTGGCAGACCGCACTCGAATACGTCGCGAACCGTCTCTCGGACGTCGTCGCGAAACATGGCGCCAATGCCGTCGGCGCTCTTGCGTCGCCGCATTCGACGCTCGAGGAGCTCGCGTTGACCGCCCGCTTCATGCGTGCACTCGGCAGCGACAATATCGATTTCCGATTGCGCCAGGCCGATTTCCGTGACGCCGGGAAGCGCGCTGGAACTCCGTGGCTCGGTCTGCCCATTGCCGAGCTGAATTCGCTCGACCGCGCCCTCGTCGTCGGCAGCTTCCTGCGGAAGGACCATCCATTGCTCGCGCAACGGTTGCGGCAAGCGGCGAAGAAAGGCGCGGAAATATCGTCCTTGCATTCGGTGGACGATGATTGGCTGATGCGCATCGCGCACAAGGCGATCGTGCCGCCGTCGCTTCTTCCGGCGACGCTCGCCGAGATCGTCGTGGCGGCTCTCCAACGCGCCGACAAATCTGCACCGGCGCCGCTTGCGGGCATCGTTCCCACGGCCGCGGCGGAAGCCATCGCCGCCAGCCTCGTGTCCGGCTCGAAACGAGCGGTGTTCTTGGGCAACTTCGCGGTCCAGCATCCGGACGCAACGCAAATCGCGGCATTGGCACAGGTGCTCTGCGAAACAACTGGCGCCACATTGGGCGTGCTGACCGAGGCCGCAAACACCGTGGGCGGATATCTCGCGAATGCGATGCCGCAAAGCGGCGGTCTCGATGCGCAGGCGATGCTCGCTGACCCGCGCCGCGCGTATTTCCTGCTGCACGTGGAACCCGAATTCGATTGCGCAAATCCGGTCGCCGCGCGCGGCGCACTGGAGAAAGCGGATTTGGTTGTCGTGATGAGCGCGTTCAAGCAGGGGACCGCATACGCCGACGTGTTGCTGCCGGTCGCGCCGTTCACTGAAACGCCGGGAACGTTTATCAATTGCGAAGGACGCGTTCAGAGCTTCCATGCGGTCGTGTACCCGCGCGGAGAAACGCGGCCGGCGTGGAAAGTGTTGCGCGTTCTTGGCACGCTCATGCGCTTTCCGGGATTCGACATTGATTCGTCCGAAGTCGTGCGCGACAGTGTATTGAGCGACCCCGGTCCGCTCGAGCAGCGCTTGTCCAATGTCGTCGATGTCGAGATCGCCCCGGCCCACCCGACACCCGCGCCGCTCGAGCGCGTTGCCGACGTGCCCATTTATTTCGCCGATGCGCTGGCGCGTCGCGCGATGTCGCTGCAGCAGACCGCCGACGCGCGACCGCCGAAGGCGCGAATGCACCGTTCGTTGTTGGACAAGCTCGGTGTGGCCGAGGGAGAGCAGGTGAAGATCAAGCAGGGACGCGGCGAAGCCGTGCTCGCGGCGTCGGTCGATGCGGCGGTTCCGCCGGGCGTCATTCGCGTTGCGGCTGCGCATGCGTCGACGTGCGGGCTCGAAGGTTTGTCCGGTCCAGTGACGGTGGAAAAAGCATGAAAAACGTTGTCATCCTGAGCGAAGCGAAGGACCTGCTTTTGCATCCAACAGCAGATCCCTCGTCGCTTTGGCTCCTCGGGATGACAAAAAGCGGGCGTTCCCCATGATCGAGCAACACGTGCTCAATGCGTTCGCGACGATATGGGGACCCTGGTGGGACCCAGTGTGGTCGTTTGTTAGGCCAGTGTGGCCGGGCATCTGGACGCTCGCCAAGATCGTTGCGATCGCGATACCGCTCATCCTTTCTGTGGCTTACCTGACACTCGCCGAGCGCAAGGTCATCGGCTGGATGCAGGTGCGTATCGGCCCCAATCGCGTGGGTCCGCTCGGACTGCTGCAGCCGTTCGCAGACGTGCTCAAGATGCTGTTCAAAGAAATTGTCGTTCCAACCGGCGCGAATCGCTGGCTGTTTTTTATTGCACCGATGCTGTCGCTCGCGCCGGCGCTGGCCGCATGGGCAGTGATCCCGTTCTCCGAATCCCTCATTCTGTCCGACATCAACGCAGGGCTCTTGTACATCCTTGCGATGACGTCGATGGGCGTCTACGGCATCATCCTCGCCGGCTGGGCGTCCAACTCGAAATACGCGTTTCTCGGATCCCTCCGGTCCGCTGCGCAAATCGTGTCCTACGAAATCGCGATGGGTTTTGCGCTCGTCGGCGTTCTGATGGTTGCGAATACCCTCAATCTGGGCGACATCGTCCGTGGCCAGGAGGGCGGCGCCGCGCAGTGGTACCTGTGGCCGCTCCTTCCGCTGTTTGTCGTTTACATCGTATCGGGGATTGCGGAAACGAACCGTCATCCTTTCGACGTCGCCGAAGGCGAATCGGAGATCGTCGCGGGTTTCCACGTCGAATATTCGGGAATCATGTTCGCGCTGTTTTTCCTGGCCGAGTACATGAACATGATTCTCGTATCCGCGTTGGCATCGGTCATGTTTCTCGGCGGATGGCTCTCGCCGCTGCCGATCCTGAACGACGTCGAAGTATTCGGCTTCCACCCTTTCGGCGACAGCATCGCGTGGTTGGGGTTGAAGGTATCTGCGGTGTTGTTCATGTTCTTGTGGGTTCGTGCGACATTTCCTCGCTACCGCTATGATCAAATCATGCGGCTCGGCTGGAAAGTGTTCATTCCGGTGACGCTGGTGTGGATCGTGTTCTTGGGCGTCATGATGCAAACGCGCTGGGCGTATTTATTCCACTGAGCGACGCCGCCATGCTCCAGCGCATTCGCGACCTCTTCGGCACGTGGCTCTTGATCGAGCTTTTCCGTGGATTGCGGCTCACCGGGCGTCACATGTTCCAGCGCAAAGTGACGGTCCAGTTCCCCGAGGAGAAAACTCCGCAAGGCCCTCGCTTCCGCGGATTGCACGCGTTGCGCCGCTATCCGAACGGCGAAGAGCGCTGCATCGCCTGCAAGCTTTGCGAGGCGATCTGTCCGGCGCTGGCGATCACGATCGAATCGGAGCAGCGCGCCGACGGCACGCGCCGGACGACGCGATACGACATCGATCTCACCAAATGCATTTTCTGCGGGATGTGCGAAGAGAGCTGTCCGGTCGACTCCATCGTCGAGACGCGCATCCTCGAATATCATGGCGAGCGCCGCGGCGACCTTTACTATACGAAGGAAATGCTGCTCGCGATCGGCGACCGGTATGAAGCGCAAATCGCGGCCGATAGGGCCGAAGACGCAAAGTACCGGTAACAACAACAATGACGTTCTTCACTTTTACGTTCTACGCGTTCGCGCTGATCCTCGTGTTCGCCGGCTTGCGTGTGATCACCACGCGCAACCCCGTTCATGCGGCGCTGTGGCTCGTATTGAGCTTTTTCACCGCCGCGGCGATCTGGATCCTTTTGCAGGCCGAGTTCCTCGCCATTACGCTCGTTCTCGTTTATGTCGGCGCCGTTATGGTGTTGTTCTTGTTCGTCGTGATGATGCTTGATGTGAATTTCGACAGTCTGCGCCGCCAATTTCGCAGCTACTTACCGCAGGGCGTGATCGTCGGTGCGCTGGTGCTGCTGGAAATGACGCTGGCCGTTGTCTCGAGCGCAATCGGTACGACAGACGTGGCGCCGCCATTGCCGACGGGAAGCAACACGAAGGCGCTCGGCGCGCTTCTATACACCGACTACGTCTATCCATTCGAGATCGCGGCGGTCGTGCTCTTGGTAGCGATCATCGCGGCGATCGCGTTGACGCACCGCAAGCGTAAGGCAACGAGATATCAGGACCCGGCGCTGCAGGCGAAGGTACGCCGCGAAGATCGCGTGCGTATCGTCCAAATGCCGGTGGAAAAAAGCAAGACGTAGGGAGCCCGGCGCGAAGGCGCCGCGCCAAGAACAAGGAGAACGGATGTCGATCTTTACCGCGCCGACGCTTGCCCACTATCTGGTCCTGGGCGCGATCCTGTTCGCCATCTCGATCGCCGGCATCTTCATCAACCGTCGCAACGTCATCATCATGCTGATGGCGATCGAGCTGATGCTGCTTTCGGTCAATATGAACTTCATCGCATTCTCCCGGTTTCTCGGCGACATGTCGGGACAGGTATTCGTGTTCTTCATCTTGACCGTGGCGGCGGCCGAGTCGGCGATCGGGCTCGCCATTCTCGTGTTGGTGTTCCGTAACGTCGGCTCGATCGATGTCGAAGATCTGGACGCGCTAAAGGGATAAGGCGCCGTGACGATGCAAACGCTTTATCTCGTGGTTCCGCTTGCGCCGCTCGCTGCGGCGATCTTGGTCGGGTTGTTCGGCGCGAAGCTCGGTCGCGCAGCGTCGCATTCGCTGTGCATCGCCGGCGTCGGCGTTTCCACCGTCGCGTCCTATTTCGTCTGGCGCGACGTCGGTGCCGGGCACACGTTCAACGGTGACATCTACATCTGGCTGCAATCGGGCGGGCTCAAGCTGGCGATCGGATTCCTGATCGATCCCTTGACGGCGACGATGATGCTCGTCGTGTCGTTCGTTTCGCTGATGGTGCACGTCTACACGATCGGCTACATGGCGGACGACCCCGGCTATACACGCTTCTTCGCCTATATATCGCTCTTCACGTTCTCGATGCTGATGCTCGTGATGAGCAACAACTTCCTTCAACTCTTCTTCGGCTGGGAGGCGGTAGGGCTCGTGTCGTATCTGTTGATCGGCTTCTGGTATACGCGCGAAAGCGCGATCTACGCGAACCTGAAAGCGTTCCTCGCCAACCGCGTCGGCGACTTCGGCTTCGTGCTGGGTATCGGTCTGATCCTCGCCTACTTCGGTACGCTCGAGTACGCGCCGGTCTTTGCGCAAGCCGCGAAATTCGAAACGGCGACGCTCAATGTCGGCGGCGCGACGACGTGGTCGTTGATGTCGGTCATTTGCATCTGCCTGTTTATCGGCGCAATGGGAAAGAGCGCGCAAGTTCCGCTGCATGTCTGGCTGCCGGACTCGATGGAGGGCCCGACGCCGATCTCTGCGCTGATTCACGCGGCGACGATGGTCACCGCCGGGATCTTCATGGTTGCGCGAATGAGCCCGCTGTTCGAGCTGTCGGACGCCGCGCTGTCGTTCGTCACGGTGATCGGCGCGACAACGGCGCTGTTCATGGCGTTTCTCGGTATTGTGCAAAACGACATCAAGCGCGTCATCGCGTATTCGACGCTGTCGCAGCTCGGTTATATGACCGTCGCGCTGGGCGTTTCCGCGTATTCGGCAGCGATCTTTCATCTGACGACGCACGCTTTCTTCAAGGCGCTGCTATTTCTGTGCGCCGGCTCAGTGATCATTGCGCTCCACCATGAACAGGATCTGCGCAAGATGGGAGGGCTCGCCAAATACATGCCGATCACATGGGTGACCGCGATCATCGGCTCGCTCGCGCTGGCAGGCGTGCCGCCATTCGCCGGATTCTTCTCCAAAGACGCGATCATCGAGGCCGTCCATCTGTCCCGGATTCCCGGCCATTCTTACGCGTATTTCGCTGTGATGGCGGGCGTGTTCATCACGGCGTTCTATTCGTTCCGGCTCCTGTTTTTGGCGTTCCACGGCGACGAGCGCTTCGGCGCGGCGGGACATGAGGACGCCGAGCATGCGCATGAAACATCGTCGAGCGCCGGCGCGGAACCCGGTGTGCATCCGCTTGAAGAAGGGCCACCGAAAGAATCGCCATGGGTCGTCACCGTCCCGCTGATTCTGCTCGCGATCCCGTCGATCTACACCGGCTGGGTGTACATCGAGCCGATGCTGTTCGGCGACTACTACGGTTCGTCGATCGTCGTGCTGGAACGACACGCCGTGCTGAAGGAACTTTCAACGGAGTGGCATGGCGTCGGTGCGTTCATCACGCACGGATTCGTAAGCGCACCGTTCTGGCTCGCGGTGGCCGGCATCGTCTCCGCGTGGTACTGCTATCTGATCAATCCCGCGTTGCCCGCTCGGCTGCAAAAGCTGGCCGGCGGCATCTACACGCTGCTCGACAACAAGTACTACGTCGACAAGTTCAACGATTGGTTTTTCGCCGGTGGCGCGCGTGGGGTCGGAAGTGCGGCATCGAATGTCGGCGATCGCACGATTATCGACGGATGGATGGTCAATGGATCGGCGAGGGTTGTCGGCTGGACATCCGCGCTGATGCGCCAACTTCAAACCGGTTACATCTCTCCCTACGCGTTGTCGATGGTCATCGGCGTCGTTGCGCTACTCACCTGGTGGGTCGTTCGGTAGATTCCGGCAATGTCGCCCTATCTTTCGCTTGCCGTCTGGGTTCCGATCGTTGCCGGTCTGGTGGCGCTTGCGATCGGCCGCGATCGCGATCCTGCGGCGGTTCGCTGGGTCGCGCTCGTCGGCGCCGTGGCCGGTTTTCTGGTCACGATTCCGTTGTACACACACTTCGACGCGACGACGAGCGCGATGCAGTTCGTCGAGCTGGCGGAGTGGATCCCGCGCTTCGGCATTCACTATCACTTGGGTGTCGACGGCATCTCGGTGCTGTTCATTCTGCTCAACAGCTTCATTACCGTGCTTGTCGTGTGGGCCGGCTGGGAGGTGATCACCACGCGCGTTTCGCAATATATGGGCGCGTTCCTGATTCAGTCAGGTCTCATCAACGGCGTGTTCTGCGCGCTCGACGGCATCCTGTTCTATTTCTTCTTCGAGGCGATGCTGATCCCGATGTATTTGATCATCGGCGTCTGGGGCGGACCGAATCGCATGTACGCCGCGATCAAGTTCTTCCTCTACACACTGGTGGGATCGTTGCTGACGCTCGTCGCGCTGATCTACCTGTACAGCGTTTCCGACAGCTTCGAGATTCTCGATTGGTATCAGGTACCGCTCGCCCTCAAGACACAGGTATTGCTGTTCATCGCGTTCTTCCTGGCTTTCGCGGTCAAGGTGCCGATGTGGCCCGTGCACACGTGGCTGCCGGATGCACACGTGGAAGCGCCGACTGGCGGTTCCGTCGTGCTCGCGGCAATCACATTAAAGGTCGGCGCGTACGGCTTCGTGCGCTTCGTGCTGCCGATCCTGCCGGACGCGTCGCGCTATCTCGCGGGCTTCGTTATCACGCTGTCGCTGATCGCCGTCATCTACATCGGCTTCGTCGCGCTTGTGCAAGTGGACATGAAAAAGTTGATCGCCTACTCCTCGATCTCGCATATGGGCTTTGTCACGCTCGGGTTCTTTCTGTTCAGCCAGCTCGGCGTCGAGGGCGGGCTCGCGCAGATGATCTCGCACGGCTTCGTGTCGGCGGCGCTGTTTCTTTGCGTCGGCGTAATGTACGACCGCCTGCACAGCCGCCTGATTTCCGACTACGGCGGCGTCGTCAATACGATGCCCAAGTTCGCTGCGTTCATGATGCTGTTTGCGATGGCCAACTCGGGTCTGCCCGCAACATCGGGGTTTGTCGGCGAGTTCCTCGTGGTCCTCGCGTCGATCAAGGTCAACTTCTGGCTCGGCTTTCTCGCTGCGACGATCATGATCCTCGGTGCCGCCTACACGCTATGGATGTACAAGCGCGTGATCTTTGGCGCCGTCGCCAACAGCGGCGTCGCGTCGATGCAAGATCTCAATCGACGCGAATTCTGGCTGCTCGCCGTGGTCGCGCTCGCCGTGCTCACGATGGGCGTATGGCCAAAGCCGTTCATTGACGTCATGCATGTTTCCGTCGCGGATTTGCTCGCGCACGTCGCGAAGACGAAGCTCTGACATGCCGTTCGCGCAAAGCCTCTTTGCAGTATTGCCGGAAGTCGTGATTCTGACGTCTGCGGCGCTGATTCTCATCATCGATCTCTTCGTCGACGACGAACGCCGCCACATCAGCTATTGGCTGACGCAGCTTGCGCTGTTGATCGCGGCGTGCGTTACGTTGACGACAATGCAGCTCGGCGTCGTCAAGGCATTCCACAACATGATTGTCGACGATATGCTCGCCGACCTCTTGCGGCTAACGACTTTCGTCGCCGTTTCGCTGATGCTGTTCTACTCCCGCAGCTATCTCATCGCGCGTGGCTTGTTCCGCGGCGAAACGTTCGTGCTGACGCTGTTCGTGCTGCTCGGCATCCAGGTGATTCTGTCTGGCAACAGCTTCCTTACGCTCTACCTTGGCGTCGAGTTGATGTCGCTGTCGCTGTACGCACTCGTCGCGCTCGAGCGCGATCGATCCGGTCCGGCTGAGGCGTCGATGAAGTATTTCGTCCTCGGCGCGCTTGCCTCGGGCGTGCTGCTCTACGGCATGTCGATGATTTACGGCGCAACCGGCACGCTCGACATCGATCTTGTCGCGCGCTCGATCCTCGGCAAGCAAGGGAATTCGCTGCTTTTGACCTTTGGGCTCGTATTCGTCGTGTCGGGCGTTGCATTCAAGCTGGGCGTTGTCCCGTATCACATGTGGATTCCCGACGTGTACGATGGCGCCCCCACGGCGGTCACGCTGTTGATCGGCACGGCGCCCGAGTTCGCTGGCTTCGCGCTCACCTTGCGTCTTCTGTCCGGCGCGCTGCAAGGGCTGGCGATCGACTGGCAAGGCATGCTGATCATCCTGTCGCTGTTATCGATGGTCCTCGGCAATGTTGTCGCGATTGCGCAGTCGAGTATCAAGCGAATGCTCGCCTATTCGACGATTGCGCATATGGGATTCATGCTGATGGGATTTCTCGCTGCCGATCTGAACGGGTATTCGGCGGCGATGTTCTACACGGTGACCTACGTGCTGACGAGCCTCGTTTCGTTCGGCATGATCATGGTTCTCTCACGGGCCGGATTCGAAGGCGACCGTATTGACGACTTCAAGGGGCTGAACCAGCGTTCGCCGTGGTGGGCGTTCATCATGCTGCTCGTGATGTTCTCGCTCGCGGGCATCCCGCCCACCGTCGGGTTCTACGCCAAATTCACCGTAATCGAAGCGGCGATCAATGCCGGCTTCCTCTGGCTCGCGGTCGTTGCGGTCATCACGTCGCTCATCGGCGCGTTCTACTACCTGCGCATCGTGCGACTGATGTATTTCGAGGACCCCGTCGATCGGTCGCCGCTCGAAACGCGTGCCGACGCGCGGACGCTCTTATCGGCGAATGGATTGCTGCTGCTGTTGCTCGGGATATTGCCGCAGCCGCTGATGGGTATTTGCGTGATCGCGCTGACACAATCGAATTTTCTCTAGTTCTCGGCTTGAGCGGCGGCGACGCCGGGGCCACCGCTGTAGTGCTCAACCAGACCGGCAATCGAACCGAACGTAAGAACGGGCTCCGAAAATGGCGGCGATTGCACAGACCGAGCGCTGCAGCGGCGAGATCGGGTTGAATGTGCGGTTCATTTCGTGCTCCTTGGACGGTTGACGGGGTGAATCGGTGTGGCGTGTCGATGGCCGCACTCTCCGCGCGGACGGCGGCTTCAGTCCTTTAGCGTCCTGAAGGCGGGCCTTAAACGTTCTGAAATCTCACGTCTTCCCGTGGAGTTGGGAACGTGCATGTCGCATCCTGTTGGTGGTCGGCGCGCCAAAGGTGCGCGATTCGCGTGCTACCATTCGACGACCATCATGCGCGTCGGCTTCTTCGTCACTTGTCTTGTCGATCTCGTCCGGCCGACGATAGGTTTCGCCGCCATTAAGCTACTCAAAAGCGGCGGCGCTGACGTCTATGTACCCCCGACGCAAACCTGCTGCGGCCAACCCGCGTACAACTCGGGCGATCGTTCCGACGCACTCGCGCTCGCGCGCAAGGTCGTTGAGGAATTCGAAGACTGCGACTATCTGGTCGCACCATCGGGTTCGTGCAGCGGCATGATCAAGACGCACTACGGCGAGTTGTTCGAAGGCGATACGCCGATGCAAGCGCGCGTTGCCAAGCTGGCGGCAAAAACGTACGAGCTCACCGATTTCCTCGTTAACGTGCTTGAAGTCAAGGCGATGGCCGGTCGGTTCAAGGGCAAGGTCACGTACCACGATAGCTGCGCCGGCCTTCGCGAGATGGGCGTAAAGGCGCAGCCGCGTGCATTGCTTGGCGCGATGCCCGGCGTCGAGCTCATCGAAATGGCGGAATGCGAAACGTGCTGCGGCTTCGGCGGCACGTTTTCGATCAAGTACGGCGATATTTCCGCCCGGCTTGCCGACAACAAGTGCGTTCACGTGCAAAACAGCGGAGCCGAAGCTGTGGTATTGGGCGATCTCGGATGCATGCTGAATATCGAAGGCCGCTTGCGCCGGCGCGGCGATGCGAAGACCCGCGTACTGCACGTCGCCGAAGTTCTCGCGGGCGACGCGAGCTAAGGAGCGATCGAATGCAAGTTACGTCGATGCATTTCAAAGCGCGTGCGCACGCAAGCCTTCACGACGAGCAGCTGCAACAGAATCTGCAGAAATTTCAAGGCAAGTTTGTTCCGGCGCGCCGCAATGCGCTCGCCGAGCTCGACGACGTGGAGGCAACGCGCGAGGCTGCGCGACAAATCCGCCAGCGCGCGCTTGACGAGCTTGATACGTGGCTCGAATTGTTCGAGGAAAACGCGAAGGCCGCGGGCGCGACGGTGTTGTGGGCGGAGACACCGGCTGACATTAACCGGCTGGTGCTGGAAATCGCCGCGCGTCATGGTGTCAAGAAAATCATCAAATCGAAGTCGATGGTCTCCGAGGAATCGGCACTCGACCACGCAATCGAGGCGGCCGGCCTGACCGTGGTTGAAACCGACCTTGGCGAATACATTCTGCAGATCAACAACTACGAGCCGCCGTCGCACATCATCGGCCCAGCGCTCCACAAATCGAAGGAAGAGGTGGCGACGCTGTTCAGCAAGACCCACAAGACGCCTTGGAAGGATGAAATCCAGGCGTTGTGCCTCGAAGCGCGTTCGGTGCTGCGCCAACATTATTTGAGCGCTGACATGGGAATCACCGGCGGCAATTTCTTTGTCGCCGAGACAGGGTCGGTGGTCGTCGTGACCAACGAAGGCAACGCAACGCTGACGACGACGTTGCCCAAGGTTCACGTTGCAATTTCGGGTATCGAGAAAATCGTGCCGACGCTCGAGGATGTCGCGACGCTGATGCGCCTTTTGCCGCGCTCGGCGACGGGCCAGTCGATTTCGAATTACGTCGATCTGCTGACGGGTGCCAAAGGTGCGGGCGAGTTCCATGGCGCCGAGCACATGTATTTCATTCTGGTCGACGGCGGCCGTACCGCGGTGCTCGCGAGTGAGGTTCGCGAGGCGCTTCGATGCATCCGCTGCGGCGCGTGCATGAATCACTGCCCCGTGTATCAGAATATCGGCGGTCACTCGTATGGTTGGGTCTATCCGGGACCCATCGGGTCGATCCTCACACCGATGTACGTGGGGCTTGAGAACGCGCTCGACCTTCCGCATGCGTCGACGTTCTGCAACCAGTGCGGCGTCGTGTGTCCGGTGAAGATTCCGCTGCCGGATCTTCAGCGCAAGTTGCGTGAGGAGGAATTCGCGCGACACCTTCGTCCGTGGCACGAACGCGCGGCGTTACGTATTTGGGCATGGTTCGCCCTTAGGCCGGGGCTCTATGGCCCTGCGTCGAAGATCGGTGTGCGGTTGATGCGTTTATTGGCGCGACCGGATGGCATGATCTCGCGCTTGCCGTTCGGCGCAGGATGGACTGCTGAGCGCGACATGCCGGCGCCCGCGGGCCGCACGTTTCGCGAGCTTTATCGGGAGCACGGATGAACGCGTCGCATGGAAGCATGCTGACTGTGCCGCGACTGTCGCGCCGCGCAGAATCGCTCGGCACGGAAAACGCATTTGTCGTTCTCGCGGAAGTCAATGCGCTTGCGCGCGGGGGACGCGACATCGTTTCGTTCTGCATCGGTCAGCCCGATTTCCCCACGCCGCGTTACGTTCAGGAAGCCGCGATCGTTGCGATCAAGAGCGGCAAACATGGCTACACGCCGTCGGCGGGTATCGATGAATTGCGTGCGGCGGCGGCGAACGATATGGGCGCGCGGCGTGGGCTGGATATTCGTGCCGAAGACGTCGTCGTTGCCGCGGGCGCGAAGCCGTTCATTGCCTATACGATCGCGTCGGTTACCGATCACGGCGCCGGCGACGAAGTGATTTATCCGGTTCCAGGATTCCCGATCTACGAATCACAAATTGTCGCGAACGGTGCAGTGCCGGTGCCGATCTATTTGCGCGAGGGCAGAGGCTTTGCCTTCGATCCGGCGGAGCTCGAAGCGAAAATTACGGCGAAGACTCGTTTGCTGATTCTCAATGCGCCGCAAAACCCTACCGGCGGCATACTGGACGCCGAAGAGCTCGACGCCATTGCGGAAATCCTGCAGCGCCACCCACATGTCTGGGTGTTCGCCGACGAGATCTATTCGCGGCTCGTGTACGAGGGAACTTTCGATTCACTTGCCACACGCGGCGGATTGGTCGAACGCACTGTGATCAGCGACGGCGCGTCAAAGACGTGGGCGATGACGGGATGGCGGATCGGTTATGCAGCGAACCGCACGCTCGCTCCCGTGTTTACGCGCTGGATCACCAATACCGAGTCGTGCGCGTCGCAGATCTCGCAGTGGGCAGCCGTTGCAGCGATCACCGGCCCGCAGGATACCGCCGACATGATGCGACAACGGTTTCGTGAGCGCCGCGACTTGATCGTCGGGTTGTTGAACGAAGTACCGGGAGTCGAATGCGCGATGCCGGGCGGCGCGTTTTACGCATGGCCCAACGTGTCCGAAGCGTGTCGAATGACGGGCGCTGCCGATTCCGAGGCCTTCCGAAAGCGCCTGTTGCACGAAGCCGGCGTTGCCGTTCTTGCGGACATCCACTTCGGCCGGCGCGTTCCCGGCGAAGGGCAGCACATTCGCTTTTCCTACGCGACGTCGAAGGACGCGATCGAAAAAGGCGTGACGCGTGTCGCGGACTTCATCCGTCGTAATGTGGTATGAGCGAAGCGCCTGCTGATAATGCGGCGGCGCGCGACGCGATCCTCGCGCGCGTGCGGAGCGCGCTTGGCAGGAAACTGCCCGACGCGCAGGTGAAGGCGCACGCAGAAGCCTACGTGACGACTCACCGGCACGGTCCGCGGCCGCGAATGCCGGCGGACCTTCGGGAGCGCTTCATCGAGCGCGCACGGGATATGGCGAGCACGGTCGAATCGATCGCTACGATGGCCGACGTGCCATCTGCGACCGCGCGTTACCTCGATACGCTGACACCGGAACTCGGCGGCAAATCGCGCCAAGCCGTCTGTTGGCCGGAATTCGCAACGCTCGATTGGTCCCGCGCTGGGCTTTCGATTGAGTCGCGGCCGACATCGGGCAATGATCGTTTAGGGATCACGGGCTGCTTTTGTGGAATCGCCGAGACCGGCACGATCGTCATCACGTCGAGCGCGGCTACGCCAACAGCGACGGCGCTATTGCCCGACACGCATGTCGCGATCGTGCGCGCCGAGCGCATCGTCTCGGGCATGGAGGAAGCGTTTGCGTTGATCCGCGCCGAGCATGGCGCTATGCCGCGAGCACTGAACCTGATCTCAGGGCCTTCGCGTACCGGCGACATCGAGCAGACGATCGTGCTGGGCGCGCATGGACCGTTCCGCGTCCACCTTCTCGTCGTTGACTAAAGCGCGAAGATAGCCACGAGCGCCAACAGCGGCACCAACAGGACCGCCGCGTAGCCGAGATAGGCAAAAAAGCTCGGCATCGCGACGCCGCGGTCTTCGGCGATCGCCTTGATCATGAAGTTCGGCGCATTGCCGATGTACGTGAGCGCGCCGAAATAGACGGCTGCCATCGAGATCGCTTTGAGCGTCGCGGCCAGCGGACCCATCAGCGTGGCGGCGTCGCCCGCCGCGAGATTGAAGAACACAAGATACGTCGGCGCGTTATCCAGAAACGCCGACAGAATTCCAGTGACCCAGAATACCGCGACATTGCGGAAGGTGCCATCGAGGTTCACAAGCGCAGCGATGAGATCGCGAAGCGCGCCGGATTTGCCGGCACCCAAAATTGCGATTACAGGAATGATCGTGACGAAGATGCCCGCGAAAAGCTTTGTGACCTCGACGATCGGCGCCCAATGGAAGACGTTGTGCGCACGAATCGATTTCGGCGTGATCGCGAGCGACGCGAATGCGAGAGCTACGAGCGCTGCGTCGCGGACGACATTTTCCAGCGCGATCGGCGTTCCAAGCGCGTCAAACGTGATACCGGAGCTCCACAGTCCGGAGAGCAACACCGCGCCGACAACGCCTGCGAGCAGCACAAAATTGAACGAACCTTCGATGGCGACATGCAGCGCGTGTTCATGCGCAAGCCATTCCGGCTCGCGCGCGAACATCCTGCGATCGACGCTGTAGAAGATCGCCAAAAGCGCCAGCGTAACGAACAAGGTCGGCCACAGCAGGACCCGGGTCGTCCAGAAGAAACCAACGCCTTTGAGAAAGCCGATGAACAGCGGCGGATCGCCGAGCGGTGACAGCGCGCCGCCGATATTGCCAACCAGAAGGATGAAAAAAACGACGGCGTGCGCGCGAGACCTCCGGCCTTCATTCGCGGTCAGCAACGGTCGTATGAGCAGCATGGCGGCGCCCGTCGTCCCCATGATGCTCGCAAGGAGGGCGCCCAGCGCGAGCAATGCGGTATTGCGCAAAGGCGTCGCACGAAACTGACCGCGCACACAGATGCCGCCTGAAATCGTGAACAACGCGAACAGGATGATGATGAAGGGCAGGTACTCGGCGAATACCGCGTGCGCGACTTCATGTACCGCCGTGCTGGGACCGAAGATGAGCGCAAACGGAATCAACAGCGCAAGCACCCACGCGGCGGCAACTTTGCCGAAGTGATCGTGCCAGAACTTGGGTGCGATGAGGGGAAGGACGGCGATCGAGAGGAGCAGACCCGCAAAGGGAATACCCCAGCGCAACGACAGTGCGGCGCCGTTGAGCGCCGGCAACGCTCCGTCAACCGGACCAGCCACGTCGCGGGAGACTCACAGAATGGCGGGTGCTACGACAGCCGCGCGTCAGTCACCGAACTGGTCGAGGATCGCCTGGATCCGCGTGCGGTCCGCAAGAAACGCGTCTACGCAACGCGGATCGAAATGACGACCACGCTGCGTTTTCAGAAATTCGATGCCTTCGTCGAGCGGCCACGCTTTCTTGTAGGGCCGTTCCGAAACGAGCGCGTCGAATACATCGGCAACGGCGACCACGCGCGCAACCAGCGGAATGTCTTCGGCGTGCAAGCCGTTGGGATAGCCCGAGCCGTCGTATTTTTCGTGGTGGCCGAGCGCGATTATCGCGCCCATCGAAAGGTATTTGGACGGACTGCCTTTCAAAATGTCGTATCCGATACGCGGGTGCGCCTTCATCGTGTCCTGCTCTTCACGCGTAAGCGGACCTTCCTTGAGCAAGATCGAATCGGGTATGCCGATTTTGCCGATGTCGTGCATCGGCGCGGCGACTTCGAGGACATGCACGGTCTCCGCGCCCAGGCCCAGATGCTGCCCGATCAGCGCCGAATACTTGGCCATCCGCATCAGGTGATTGCCTGTTGTCTTGTCGCGGAACTCGCCCGCCTTCGCTAGCTTCGAAAGCGTCTCGAGCTCGCGCTCGTGGATCTCGGCCACCGATTTGTCGACTTGATACTGCAGCACCCGCGCCTGATCGGAGAGAACGATCTTGTGGCGGCGGAGCTCAAGGAGATTTGCGCAGCGGGCGCGCGTCTCGTGATCGTCGAGAGGCTTGATCAGAAAATCGGTCGCCCCCGCTTCCAGCGCGTCGTAGCGGATCTTGCGGTCATCGACGACCGTGATCACGACGATGGGCACGTCGACGCAATGCGGGAGTGCGCGAAGCTGCTTGACGAGCTCGATGCCGTCGAACTCCGGCAGCTTGTAGTCGGTAAGGATGATGTCGACGCGATTGTGCCGCGCATACTCGAGCGCCCGCGACGGCGTGTCGAATAGTTCCAGATTCAGCTTACCGTCGATCTGGCGAACAATCTCGGCAAGCAGCAGGCGGCTCGAGAAGAGATCGTCGACGATCAGTACGGTGTTGCGCTGCGCCCGCGCGAACGCGAGTTCGGATACGACGCCCGAGGCGGCTGGACGAAGCTGTGCTGCGGACATTGGACTCCCCCCTGAATTGCGTAGTGCCGGGACTTGCAATCCATAAAGCAAGATCGGTGCCGCGCCGCCGATTTATTCGTTGGGCGCTTGTAGAGAACAGGTTAGCACAGAACTGACGTTAACCGAATAACGCGGTTGGCCGCTCGATGCCCGGCGCGACGGGTCTTCATGGAGGGCGGCGACGCGTCGTACACCACACCTAAGTTATCACCGGCACAGATGCCGCCATCTCGTTGAATCGCCGAGAGAGGGATTTCGGGCATTCGGGCGTCGATTGCCGGGCGGAGGGGCGGTCGGGGGATCGCGAGCCCGTCCAATCGCTTGGAATGGCGGCGGGCTATAAAAGAAACCGTTCGCACGATTTGAACGGACGCTCGTTGACCGCCGCAGGGAGACCGCTGCCTGCACCCGGCTGCCCGCAGGCGTTCGTGTGTGTCAGTTTGCGGGTGTGCGTCATTGCGGTAAAGTTGCGCCATGTCGATTTACGGTCGCCGCAAAGGGTTGATGGACTTCGAGGAGCACCGCCAGGCGCCCGCAGAGCCCACCGCGCTGAACCCCCGCGGCGCTCGGACGCCGGCGCCGGATTCTGATCAGGATTGGGCACAGGTGCGCCGCGCGTACCCGGCGGACTACTTGCTGCCGATCAGCGAAAAATGGCTCAAAGCGCTGCCGCATAGCGTCCTGCCCATCGCACTCATCGCCCATTACCCACGCATCGTCAACTTGATCGCGATGCAATGGAACGACAACATGTCGTGTCCCGCATACTTTGAAGAGCTCTTCGTCGATCGTCGCGGCGGCCGAAAAGGGTTTCCGGAGGATGTTCGCCGCGACCTCACGCGGCTTCGTGACTACTGGTATTACCGGACACCGACGTCGTTCGATTGAAGCGCGTCAGAGTCGTCGAACAGCGCACGGCTCTGTAGGAACGACTGACAGAGTCGGCCCCTTGTAAAATATTCAACGATGCATCAATGTAGGGGGCGCCTTCTGTATGGCAACGCCTTTAGGTTCGTCCCAGTGAATAAACATACGTACGGTGATTACGCGCTATTCGCTGCTGCGATCCCGTGCCTTCGTCATGGGACTCAGCAATATTACGGCTCCGTCAATGTCGTATCCACCCAACGCCGGTCCCGCCATGATTCTGGTGAGGTTCACGATTTCGAAGGCGCGCTGTTCGATACGAAGGAGTCCGCAGAAAAGTACGCGATCGACAGGGCTATCTCCATCATTGTCAATCGCAGCCCATCGGACTAAGGCGTAGTGCGGCCCGGAAAGCTGCGTTTTCATAGGGCACGCGCCGAGTCTTCGCGTCGCCGAACGGCTCCGTCCGTCGGGCGACCGCCCGACTGGCAAGGACATTGCGTGATCCCGTTTCGTCAATGAGTACAAGCGATATCGCTGCTGACGGCGTTGCCGATGCGATGCAGCTGGCCGCCGACGAGTCCCGTTTGAGGACAGCGACCGCAGATCAACTCGCGGCTGCTGCGACATTTCTCGCGCGTGCGCTGGCGAGTTTGCCCGATCGTACATCACGCAACGCGCGACTTTTCGACGCGATCTCCCGACTCGAGACGGCGACCAAGGCGATCGGCGCGGAACTGAGGCGTCGGGCGTTCGTTTAGGTCGCGTGAGTCAGGTGCGCCTTCAGCAATGCGCCGAGGACGCGATTTCATGTCTGCGGCTAAACTCCCCAACGCACCCGCGCAGTTGTCCGGGCTCGAGATTCAAAATGGTCTCTGTGCGTTCCTATCCAGGGTTTCCGGACTGACATGCCCGATTGGCTCTACCACCTCCCGGTCGTATGGATGGCGCTCGTCATTTGCGCCGGCACTGCGCTTGTCGCCGCCGTCGTTTACGGAGCTGCGATAGCGCTCGCCGCACGGGGCCGCGCGCCAATGTTGAAGGCGATATCGCCGGTGATGCTGACGCCGCTTGCGGTGCTCTTCGGTCTTATCGTCGCGTTTATCTGTTCTCAAGTTTGGAGCGACGCGCAACGGGCCAACGCGGCAGTGGCGCGCGAGGCGAGCGCATTGCATACCGTCGTCCTTCTTGCCGCCAATCTTCCCGGCGACACCGCGGTGCGCGCACGGGCGTTGGTGTGGCGCC
>DASXSP010000004.1:0-2512 GCA_036505865.1 Casimicrobiaceae bacterium | reverse complement strand
CGCTCAGAGATCGCGAAGCGAGTCGCCCGACGCTCCGGAATCAACCAGCAAGAGCTTGAAACGTTGATGCGAAACTGTGAAGATACCGTTAACGGCGCACCGACCAGCGGGAAAGAGACACTGCGGATGGCGCGACGTCTCCGCGAAATCGAATCGATGCTCGGCTTGCGAACGCGCTCGCGCGACGCCAGACAATCGGCCGAAAGAAATTGAGTCAGAACCGCCTGCGGTAGCGGGCGGTTGATCCTTAATGATGAATGTCAAGCCCTTTCAAAGACTAACCACCCGCTACCGCAGGCGGTTCTGACCAAATCATGCCTGAATACGTTTCCAACACCATCGCACATATTACGACTGAGCTTGGCAAAATCATCGTCGGCCAGAGCGAACCAATTGAGCAGGTCCTTGTGGCGCTGCTCGCTGAAGGCCACGCGCTGATTGAAGGCGTGCCCGGCACCGCCAAGACTTTGACCGTCAAGACGCTCGCGCGCATCATCAACGCTGGCTTTGGCCGCATTCAGTTCACGCCCGACCTCATGCCGTCAGACATCACGGGCACGAACGTTTTCAACATGGCGACTTCATCGTTTAGTTTGCGACGCGGCCCAGTGTTCACAGACATTCTGCTCGCCGACGAAATCAATCGCACGCCGCCAAAGACGCAAGCGGCGTTGCTCGAAGCGATGGAAGAACGCCAGGTGACTATCGATGGCGAAGCCTACGGGCTGTCGCCGATCTTTACCGTGCTCGCGACCGAGAATCCGATCGAATACGAAGGCACGTATCCTTTGCCCGAAGCGCAGCTCGATCGGTTCCTGCTGAAGATCCTTTTGCCGTATCCGTCCGTCGAGGAAGAGCAGCAGGTCGTCGCCCGCTGGGACGCAGGATTCAATGCGAGACGCCTGGAACAGGTGGACATTCACACGTTGCCGGATGCCGAAGCGATTTCGCGTTGTCGCGCCGAAGTACGAAATATGCGGGTCGAGCCCGGGGTGCAACGCTACATAGTGGATATCGTGCGCCGCACACGCGATCACGCGGCCGTGCACTATGGCGCCAGTCCCCGCGCGGCCGTAGCGCTGCTGCTGTGCTCGAAGGCGCTTTCGGCAATTCGCGGACGAGATTTCTCGACACCTGATGATGTGCGCGACATCGCGCGACCGGTGCTGCGCCATCGACTCACGTTGCGCGCCGAAGCCGAACTCGATGGCGCCACTCCAGATTCCGTTATTAGCGACATCCTGCAATCGTCGGAAGTGCCGCGATAATGCATTTCGTCTTTAGCACACTCTTCTACGCGCTGCTCGCCGTCGCGTTGGTTCCGATCTCGCTGTCATGGGGCCGGCCGCTGCTCGTGTGGGTGGCAGTCGCTTACGATCTCGCAATTATCGCGGTGGCGGTCTTCGACGCGTGGAACAGCAAACTGCCGAACGGTGTGCGTATCGAACGTCACTTTGGCGGCCGGTTCGCCGTCGGCGCGGAGACAGACGTGCGAATCGAAGTCGCGAATCATACCCCGCGTGATGTTTCGCTGATCATCAAGGACGAGTACCCGCCGCAGATGCAGCTCTTCGGCAGTCGCGAAGCACGCCTCGAAGTGGAAGCCCAAACCAGCGCGTCCATCATTTACAGTTTGAAGCCCCCGAAGCGTGGTCAATTTTTCTTTGGACAAATCGCGGTACGTTACCTGTCGCGTTGGCGACTGGCGTGGTGCCAGACAACTGCGGGCGAGGCCATCACGGTCAAGGTCTATCCGAACATGCGGCGGGCGCGCGAGGCGGAATTGAGAGCGCTCGGGGCGCGTTCGTTCGTCGCGGCACGTCGGAAATCGCAATGGCGTGGCGAGGGCCGCGACTTTGAGTCGTTGCGTGATTACGTTCGCGGCGACGAGATGCGGCACATTTCCTGGACGGCCACAGCGCGACGAGGAAAACTCGTGACGCGACAGTATCAGATGGAGCGCGACCAGACGATCCTGATCGCGCTTGATGCGGGCCGTTTGATGACGGGACGACTTGAGAATGAGACCAAGCTTGATCTCGCGGTGCACGCGACGTTGGCACTGATGTCGGCCGCGGCGCGCGCCGGCGACAACGCCGGGCTGCTCGTTTTCGGGCGGCGCATCAAAACTTTTCTCCCGCCGAAACGCGGGGCCGAACACCTCGACGCGGCGCTCGAAGCTTTGCACGCAATCGAACCGGAGATGATCGAGCCGAGCTACGCCCGCGCGTTTGAGTTTGTCTCCGCGAACACCCGGCGACGCTCACTCGTGGTCGTGCTGACCGACGTGGTCGATGAAGAAGGCTCAAGCGAGTTGCTCTCGTCGTTAAAGCTGCTCCGGCCGCGCCATCTGCCGTTGGTCGTCACGATTGCCGATCGAGATCTGAAATCCGTTGTGCGCGAGGCGCCGGAGACGGAGACTGAGCTGTTCACACAATCCGTCGCCGAAGAGATTATGTACCAGCGCGAAGCAGCTTTGCGTTTGGTTGAATCGCAGGGAGGTTTGGCTTTG
>DASXSP010000003.1:0-2027 GCA_036505865.1 Casimicrobiaceae bacterium | reverse complement strand
GCCCTCGAGCAACTGTACGTCGACGGCCTCGCCGGCCTGCACGTTGCCGGTGTCTGCGCCGAGAACGATAAAGCAATTTGCTCGAGACATTGACGACAAGATCCCCGATCCTTGATCGCCGGTCGTGCGAACTTGCCATCCACCGGCATCATCGGGCGCGAGAATGCCGCGTTGGAATTCGGTCCGGCCCGGCGCCTTCCTGATCGACGCTGCGAGTTTCGCCTTGAACATCGGTATCGGCACGACGTCGGCGCGCCCTTGCAGCACCAGCAACGCATCGCGGACGAACTCGTAAAACGTGACCATCACGCTCACCGGATTGCCTGGTAGACCGAAGAAGTGTGCGCGGCCAATCTTGCCGTACGCGAGAGGACGACCGGGCTTCATCGCGATCTTCCAGAACAGCACTTCGCCCAACTTGTCCAGAAGCTGCTTGACGAAGTCCGCCTCACCGACGGACACACCGCCTGATGTGATAACGACGTCGGCGTTGCCCGCGGCGGTTTCGAACGCGCGCTCCAACGCTTCCGGCGCGTCGGGCACGACGCCCATGTCGACAATGTCGCAATTGAGGCGCGTCAACATTCCGTAGAGCGTGTAGCGATTGCTGTCGTAAATCTGTCCGACATCCAGCGGATGACCGATTGATTTCAATTCATCGCCGGTGGAAAAAAAGGCCACGCGCAGCTTACGATAGACGCCGACTTCGTTGATCCCGAGTGATGCGAGCATTCCAAGCTCGGCCGGACGCAACGGCTGACCGGCGCGAAAGACGAGTGCGCCACGCTTCAGATCCTCGCCCGCGAAGCGGCGATTTTGTCCCGCCTTGCTGACGGCGCCGGGTGCGATTGAAACGCCGCCGGACAGTTCAGTGGCGCGCTCCTGCATCACGATGGTGTCCGCCCCTTCGGGCATCACCGCGCCGGTGAAAATGCGCACCGCTTCGCCTGGCCCCAGCGCGCCGCCGTAAGGTTTGCCCGCGAACGATTCGCCGACGCGCGTTAGCGTTGTCGCACCCGCGGTCTTCAGGTCTTCGAATCGGACAGCCCAACCATCCATTGCGGAGTTGTCGTGACCCGGAACGTCGATCGGCGACGTAATGTCTTCTGCCAGAATGCGGTCGAGCGCATGGCGGATATGAACGCGCTCGATGGTGGTGATCGGCTTCAGAAACTGGCGGATCAACGCCCGCGCGCGTTCGACGGGCATCGAATTCGGATCGTAATCGTCGGCGCACGAGAGCTCGCGCAGCGTCCTGGGGTCGTTCATGGGTTGTTCGATACGGCCTGCTGCGCCGAGTTCTCGAGCTCGGCGCGTGTGTTGATATTGCGAAACGCGTCGGCCTCGTCATCGAACGGCACTTCGGTAACCGCGAGCGTCGCGTACCAAGCGTCGATCTTGCGTCCGCCGTTGTCGAGAAAGCTTGCGAGATGCGGCAATACGTCGCGCCCCACCAGCGCGAATACCGGATGCGGCTGGTCGAACGTTTTTGCGACCGCGAGCTGCGCGCCGTCGCGGCCAAGCGCGGCGCAAAGCCGTGCCACAAGATCGAGCGGCAGGAACGGGGAATCGCAAGGCACGGTGACCACATACGGCGTTGCTGCGCCGGTCAATCCCGCCTGGAGGCCTGCGAGCGGTCCGGCAAAGCCGCCTACGCTATCCGCGACGACGCGATGTCCGAACGCGCGATACCTTTCGATGTTCTGGTTGGCATTGATGATGACGTCGCCGACTTGCGGCGCGAGGCGCTCGAGCACGTAAGCAACGAGCGGACGGCCGTCAAGCGTCACGAGTCCCTTGTCGACGCCTCCCATCCGTCGGCCTTGACCGCCGGCGAGCACGATGCCGGTGATGTCGTGGCGTTCCATCAGGTCAGGCCAAAAAGTGGTCGCCGCCGGTGAACACGAGATAGTGCTTGTTGGTCGCGCGGCCGATCATCGTCATGCCGACTTTCTGGGCAATCTCGTAGCCCATTTGCGTGAGGCCCGAGCGGGATACGAGAAACGGAATGCGCATTTGCGCAGCTT
>DASXSP010000002.1:0-70989 GCA_036505865.1 Casimicrobiaceae bacterium | reverse complement strand
TGTGAACCGGCGGTGGCAGGGCGACCTGGTCGAGCAGCGGTATCGTGAAGCGATGAGCGGCGCGCATCGGGCGCTTGTCGAGCTGCGCGCCGCGAGGACGATCAAGGCGTTTGGTGTCGGCGTCAACGATTGGAGCATTCTGTTGCGCTTCGCCGGCGATGGCGACTTCGACTGCTTCATGCTGGCAGGGCGCTACACGCTGCTCGATCATACCGCGCTCGAAACGTTCATGCCCGAGTGTGAGCGCCGAGGCATCTCCGTGCTGATGGCGGCGCCGTTCAATTCCGGCATCCTTGCCACCGGTGCACACCCCGGTGCAACTTTTTTTTATGTCGAGGCTGAGCCGGAGATCATCGCGCGCACACGCCGGATCGAAGCGGTTTGCGCGCGGCACGGTGTGGCGCTCGCCGCCGCGGCGTTGCAGTTCCCGCTGGCGCACCCCGCCGTTGCAAGCGTGGTGACGGGCATGCGAAGTGCTTTGGAAGCGGACGCAAACATCACGCATTGTCGCGCCCCGATTCCGAGCGCGTTCTGGGACGAGCTCAAGCAGGAGCAGCTCATCGCGGCGGAGGCGCCCGTGCCCACCGCCAACTGAATGGTCGTGTCGTTCGCTTCCAGAATTCGGGGTCGTCTCCGCGCGGGATGATTGCGTGAGCCGGAAACGCTTTAGCGCGGAGACATCGTGCCCGTCAGCATGCCGCGCAGCTCGCGCAGCTTGATCTTGATATGGGCGGCGTTTTCGCCCCCCATCCGCAACATCATCTTCTGCCCCGCCGACAATCTCTCGAGCTCGGGATCTGCGAACAGGTAGAGCACGTGTGGCTGCACGAGCGCGACCGGCGCTGATATTTCAGGCGCCGCGAGCAAGTTGTCGATCACGTCGATCAATCGGTCGTTGAAGTAGCCAGACGGATAGCCCAGGTCTTGATACGCCTGCTGGAACCACGGGTAAAAGCGCACGTAGAGCGCGACGAGCCGTTTCGTGTCGACTGCCTGAACGAGCCGCACGTAGGGCGTGTAGCGCGCCGCGTTGTCTCGGTCGATTGTGGGTTTGTCGTCAGCGCCCGCAGCTAGAAACGCGCCGGGCACCGGCCGGATCGCCATAATTTGCGGGGACACCGACTTGCGCGGAAGGTTGTCGACGGTCGCGACGAAGCGGAGCACGATGTCCTGCGGATAAAAGAATCGCTCGAAACCGGTTGCACCCGGCACGCCGGAAAGCGCGTCGCGGACAATCGTGTCGCTGCCCGCCAGCGCGGGCAGACTCTCGCGAGAGCGCGCATCGTCGATCGGGTGCCGAATCGCGGGCTCTGCTTTCGCAGGCGGAGCATCGACCTTCTGCGGCGCCGTTTCGGCCGGCGCCGTCGTTGCCGGCGGGGAGGGCGCTTGTTCGTGCCGCCACCAATAGACGATGGCAGCGCCGGCAAGTGTCAAGGCGGCCAACGCCATCCACCATCGCTTGGGAGCGGTCGCAGGCGGTCGCGCCAATCGAACGCGGCCGGAACCGCCATCGTCGTCGACGATCAATGAAGAGAATGTAGGTTCGGATCCGGTCTCGGGCATCCCGTGACTCCTGTTGATGGTCGCTGGCGCAGGTCCTTCGACCGCGCGCGACGGCAACAGTTGCGTGAGCCGTCATCCCGCTCGAAGCGACTCCGGCGAAAGATACTGTTGGCGGTATTTTTCGAAGGGTATCTTGTCCTCGGCTTCGATCGCTCGCTGCTTGTCGAGCGATTCGCGCGCCATGCGGGCCAAGTCAGCCTCGACTTCACGCGGCAACGGCTCGCGTTGCAAATCAATTCTATGTCGAAGCGAGTAGTCGAGCGCGAAGCGGAAGTAAGATCCGTCGTAGCGCTGCTGCATTTCGTTCAGGATGCGCGCAGACGGAAGCAACGAGGGATTTCTTACCGCACGTACGGCAGCGGAAAGCGCTTCGTGGTGCGCGGTGCCACCATGCGCCGCGTCGAGTGCCGTGGCGATCGGTGCGCATTCGCTGAGCACTTGACCGGCCCATTGCGGCAACTCGATCTCCTCGCGACCTCGCTCCAGGCGGAGCGCGGGCTCCCTTCCGTGCGCGGCGACGCGCTGTTTGTTGCGTCCGATGGCTCTGATTTCCTCCAGCGAATCCGGCGGGCTGTCGCGGAGCAGGCAATGCAGGAGAAAGACGTCCAGGAACCGAGCTGTTTCTGCAGCGATGCCAATGGCGGAGAACGGATCAAGATCCATCGCGCGGATCTCGACGTACTCAACGCCGCGCTCGCGCAGCGCGTGCAATGGCCGCTCTCCCGGGCGGACCACGCGCTTGGGCCGGATGGTGCTGTAGAACTCGTTCTCGATCTGCAGCAGGCTCGGGGCAAGTTGGCGATAGTCGTCGCCGTCGCGGATGCCGATCGCCTCGTACGCCGGATACGCTTTCGTGAGCGCATCGTCGAGCGAGGCGGCGTAGCTCTCCAGGTCGTTGTAGCTCACCGCGAGCGAATCCTGTGCCTCGCTTAGATAGCCGAGACGCCCCATCCGGAGCGACGTCGCGTGAGGAAGATAAAAGGTACCCGGCGCGAATTCGCGGAGCTCATGGGAGCGGCCGTCGATAAAGGTTGCGCACACCGCAGGCGACGCGCCAAAGAGATATAGGAGCAGCCATGCGTGACGCCGGAAATTGCGGATGAGCGCGAAATAGGCATCGTTGGCATTGGCCAGATCGACAAGCGGCCAAGCGTCTTCGAGCAGCGAAAAATTGTAATGAACGCCGGAAATCATCTGCATGCGCCGACCGTAGCGATGCGAGAGGCCAATGCGATACACGGTCTTTGCTCGGCCTACGTTCGATGGGCCGAAATGCGCGATGGGAATTGCGCTCTCGTCCTCGGGCAGCTTGCACGGCATGCTTGCGCACCAAAGCATCTCGTCGCCGATGTGTCGGTAGACAAATTGATGGAGGTGTTTCAGCTCGCCAAGACACGTGTCCGCGGTTGCATGGACGCCCGTGATGAGCTCGAGCTGTACTTCGCTGAAATCGGTAGTGATGTGCGGATGGGTTAGCGCCGATCCAAGCGCCGGCTGGTGCGGCGTCGTGGCAAGCGTTCCTTCCGGCCGAACGCGCAAACTTTCTTTTTCGATCCCGCGTCGAAGACCGACGAGAATGCGGGGCGACAGCGCGCGGAGTCTTGCCTGAAGATGGCTCATGGCGTTCATCATGCTCGCGCATGTGCGCGACGGAGAACGGATTAGAGCACGCTCGCGCCGCCGGGCGGAATTTCCCAGTTTGTCCTACAGCGTTACGGTCGCGTTCCTGATAGTCGACAACGCGTCAGATGCGGCAATCTTTCCGCACGCTATTCGCGGGAGAAGACGCATGGCAAACGGAATTGCACAGCGCTACGCTGCGGCTCGCGTGGCGGGCCGATCGTTGCCGTGGCCCGCGTACATCGGGGTCATGTCGCTGGTTTGGCTACCCGTGCTGCTGCTGCTCGCACAATTGTTTTTTCCGTAACGCGGGAGCGCACACTGCCACGGCCGGACAAGCTCCGGCCGTGGCTTTCGCAATAGTTACAGCAGTTACCTTCGTCAGTGGCGGCCGATTTGGTTGCCGATTACGCCGCCCACGATACCCCCTCCGACGGCACCACCGACGTCATTCGTGATCGCAGCGCCGGCCGCGGCGCCAACGCCCGCGCCCACGACGGTGTCTCTCTCGCGGGTCGTCATGCCGCCGCACGCCGCTAGGCTTGCAGCAAGCAATGTGCAAAGGAGGCATTTCGTCGCTCTATTCATCGTCAATCTCCATAGGTCGATTGCCTGGATTGCGCCCACCCAGCGCGTTCGCCCGGGGCGAGATCTCGCTAATCAGTATGCGATCGCCTAGGACGAGCGGGAATCCCAGGTCGACTGAAATCGCTGTAGGCGCCGGGCTTACGTGGCGTCGGCTTCAGGCTGTTGACTTATGATGGATCATCATGAGCCATAAGCGAGCATGACGGAGGACGAATGAAAGCGATCTACGTTGCCTTGTTTGCGCTTGGAGTTTCGATCGCAAGTACCTTGGCCATTGCCCAACAGCCGATTGTCATCAAGTTCAGCCACGTCGTCGCGAGCGACGCGCCGAAGGGCAAAGCGGCCGAATATTTCAAGCGATTGGTCGAAGAGCGCACCAAGGGTGCGGTCAAAGTCGAGGTCTACCACAACAGCGTGTTGTTCAAGGATGGCGAAGAAGTCGAGGCGCTGCAACTTGGCTCCGTCCAGATGCTCGCGCCGACGCCGGGTAAATTCGGTCCGATGGGCGTGCGCGAGTTTGAAGTGCTGGATTTTCCGTTTCTCTTTGACACGATCGACGACGAGCATCGAGTGACGCAGGGCGCAATCGGCAAGCGGATGCTCAAGATGCTGGAGAGCAAGGGAATTGTCGATCTGGCGTTCTGGGACAACGGCTTCAAGGAGATGACCTCCAACAAGCCCATCCGAAAGCCCGAGGACTTCAAGGGCCAAAAAATCCGTATTCAGTCGTCAAAGGTAATCGATGCGCAAATGCGCGCGCTCGGCGCAATTCCGCAGGTGATGGGATTCGGCGAGGTGTACCAGGCGTTGCAGACGGGCGTCGTCGACGGTCAGGAAAATCCCACGTCGAATGTGTTCCAGTCAAAGCTCTTCGAGGTGCAGAAATATCTGACGATGTCAGACCACGGGTATCACGGCTACGCGGTGATCACAAACAAGAAATTCTGGGATGGTCTGCCTCCGAATGTTCAGGCGACGCTCGAAGGGGCAATGAAGGAAACGACCGATTATTTCAACCGAATCGCGAAGCAAGAGAACGACGACGCGTTGGAAGGGATACGCCGCGCCGGCAAAACAGAGATCGTGACGCTGTCGGCGGATGAACGAAAGACATGGAAAAAAGTACTGATGAAGGTCCACGTGGAAATGGGAGATAGAGTCGGCAAGGATCTGCTGAAGTCGATCTACGACGAAACGGGATTCGACCCTAATAAGCTCTAGGCTCGCGCCCGAAGCGCGCGCCATGCCTAGTCGCGAACGCGAATGCCCAGGATGGCGAGCGCCCGGTTCATCTCGTGGGGCCAGTTGAGTCCCACACTCGCATTCGCCGGACTCGGATGCGGTGCGGCGCCGCAGACCACCTTGTCGCGTAGTATCGTCGCGACCCTTTGCGCGGCGAAGCGGCCAAGGCCGATCGCGTAGCGAATCGACAGTGCATCGGCGGCGTCGTTGATCGCTCGGTCGCACGCGGCGAGCAAATGTTTGCGTGACGCGGCCGGAAGCTTATCGAGCGCAACGTTTGCGCCGCTTTTGGCGAGGAAGCAGAGCGGACAATAATTGATGACGAAAAAGCGTGCGAAGAATCGCTTCGGCGTGCGAAACGTATCGCGTGCCCATCCCCATAGGCGCTGTCCGCTGATCTCACGACGCCGGCACGCAAAGCCTTCTACCGGCCGCTTCGGGTGTTCGTCTTTCGGCCGCTCGACGGGTCCGTCAATCGCGAGCCAATCGCGGACCATCTCGACGTCGCCGAAAGGAACGCCGCTTTGCACCATCCCGTAGTAGCCGGCGTTCATGCCGACGAGCAGCACGCTACGCGGGTCGCGGCCGTAGCGCTCCAGGTACTCACGGTGCGGTGCCCATGCGTACACAAGCGGGTTGTAAACGTGATCGACCAATCCTCCGAACCGGAGCTCCGAAAGATCGTCCCGCAAACGGCCCGCGATGCCAACCAATGCCGGTTCTGTCGCCATGGCGTCGAATGCCCCGCAAATATCCATGGTTTGACGCTGTCAAAGTAATAATGCCCTGGGAACACTTTAGGCATGGTGCCGATATCGGGGTTCGCGGACTCGGCGCTTCGCGCGAGGATGCCTTTGAGCAAGTCGCGCTTGCGTTGACAGCGGTCGTCACCGATCCGCTACATGTTCGCGCCGATACGCTCGTGGAGATTCGCCGTGACGCGCCGGATGACGAACTGCTGCTCATCGACTGGTTGAATGCACTGATCTACGAAATGGCGACGCGCAATCTGTTGTTCGGCCGTTTCACCGTCGCGCTTCACGACCATGCGCTGGAAGCGAAAGCATGGGGCGAAGCCGTCGATCGCGAACGCCATGAGCCGTTAGTCGAAGTCAAAGCCGCGACGTACTCCCAGTTATCGATGACTCGGCGCGACGATGGCATGTGGCTCGCGCAATGCGTTGTCGACGTGTGAGGCATCGTTTGCCACTCGGTTAAAGCTGAAGAATGGATCCAAGTCGATTGCAACGTATCAGCGATTACCAATGGCAGCTCGCGCAAACGGGCGCGATGCGAGTGCCTGGCGTCATTTTCGCCGACGAAGAATTGCTCCAGGCGATGGACGACAAAGTGTTGGGGCAGATCACCAATGTGGCCGCGCTTCCCGGCATTGTCAAAGGCTCGTTCGCCATGCCCGACGCACATTGGGGATACGGATTTCCCATCGGCGGTGTCGCCGCCTTTGATCCCGATGACGGCGGCGTGGTATCCGCCGGTGGCGTGGGGTTCGATATCTCATGCGGTGTGCGGACGTTGCTGACCGGTCTTAAACGCGCCGACATCGAGCCCGCGAAGCATCAGCTCGCCGATACGCTGTTCAAACGCATTCCGGCGGGCGTGGGCAGCACAGGCGCGTTGCAACTCTCCCCGAACGAGATGGACGCGATGCTTCGCGGCGGCGCGCGCTGGGCGGTCGATTACGGCTACGGGCAGCGCGAAGATCTGGCGCGAATCGAGGAGGGCGGAATGGCGGCCGGCGCGGATCCGGCAGCGGTGTCCGAAGCCGCAAAACTTCGGCAGCGCGACGCGATGGGGACGCTTGGTTCGGGCAATCACTATCTCGAAGTGCAGCACGTCGTCGAAACGTACGATGACGCAGCCGCGAACGCGTTCGGGCTACGTAACGGCGACGTTGTCGTCAGCGTGCACTGCGGCTCGCGCGGGCTCGGTCATCAGATCGGCACAGAGTTTTTGCGCGAGATGACGATCGCGGCGAACGCTGCGGGCGTAACGGTCACCGATCGCGAGCTCGCCTGCGCGCCTGTGCGTTCGCCATTGGGGCAGCGCTATCTTGGCGCGATGCGTGCGGCAATCAACTGCGCGTTGGCCAACCGCGAAATTCTCACGCAGATGACGCGCGAGGCGTTTCACGCTGTCCTGCCCGGCGCAACGCTTACATTGCTCTACGACGTTTCGCACAATACGTGCAAGGTCGAGAAACATCGGATCGACGGCCGCGAAGCGGAACTGTACGTGCATCGCAAGGGCGCGACGCGCGCGTTCGGCCCGCGCCATCCGGATCTTCCGGCGGAGTTTTTCGAAATCGGCCAACCGGTCCTGATCGGCGGCAGCATGGGGACGGCGTCGTACGTACTCGTCGGAACAGAACGCGGCATGAGCGAAGCGTTCGCCTCGGCGTGTCACGGGGCAGGTCGCGAGATGAGTCGGAACGAGGCCAAGCGCCATTGGCACGGCCGCGAAGTCGTCGACGAGCTTGCAAGTCGGGGCATTCTGATTCGAAGCGCGTCGATGCGCGGCGTCGCCGAAGAAGCCCCCGGCGCTTACAAGGATGTTTCGGCGGTTGTCGAGGCCGCGCACCGCGCGCACCTCGCGCATAAAGTTGCGCGGCTGGAGCCGCTCGTTTGTATCAAAGGCTGATGGGCGCTATTCGCCGGTGCGCCCGCCGCCGGGCGTGGGCGGCTGACCCGCGCAATACGGTGCGTATTTGGCCTTCACGTGGTCGAAGCCCTTCGAGCTGACCGTCGGCATCGGGTCGACGCGGTCGCCACGTCGAACCGCTTCGTGTGGACTCGACGGAGACGGAACATACGCGAGCTGGAACTCGTCTTTCGGCGGATCGAGTTCATAAATGCCGCGGCCCTGTTCATCGCGCTTATAGCGGTAGATCGCGGTCGCATCTGTCATCCTCGACGGATCGCCGTCGTCACCGCACGCCGATGCCCCTGGCGTGTAATCGCCTCCAACAATACGCACCGTGTAGGTGATGCAGCCCTGCGCCGGACATCCGTAGTAGCTTTCGGGATAGATCGGATCGGCCGGATTCGGACAGGCCGGATCGTCGTCGGGCCGGCCGCGGCAGCTTCCGTGCGGCGACGCGGCCTGCGCATTGGGAATGTCCTGCACGACATAGAAGGAAAGCATCCCGCTTTTCGCATCGTAGTAATACTTGTACAGGTCGACGGGCGCGCCACTGACCGGATCGGTCAACTCCGCCAGATTTTCTGCTTTCTTGAGCGCGCGCGTTTCGAAGATGCAGGCGTCGTCCTGCGGAAGGTCGGCTCGCGATCGCGCCGGCTTGCCACCCGCCGCCGTACAACTTGCGGCGCTTTCCAACGGCAGGACGCCGTCGGCCGGACAGCCTTTCATCGGATCGGTGTTGTCCTGACCGGGTGTTCGCACGCGATTCGACTGCGAGTCCAGGTTATGGCACGTTTGCCCGTTGTAGAGATTGACGAGCCGGTTGAACGATTTCCGCAATGTGGGATCGTTGTAGTTGACCGCGTTGCCGCCCCATGACTTGAAGCCGCGCAAGATCGCGAATTCCGCCGGGGGATGCGTCCCGCCGACATTCGTGTAGCACACGCCGATTCGCGCGGAGAACGGCTTGCTTGCGATGTCCGGCTTGACGACGTCGGTCAACCCGATGTTGGTGTAGCGAGGCATGCCCACCGGTCCCGCTTGTCCAGGATTGCTGGCGGCTGCCGATGCGACCGACACCGTGTAGCCGCGACCGCCATGGATCTTGGGCTCCCAAATCCCTTGATTGTTGCGGCTGTGCAGCGTCATCGACGCGTGCTTGTCGAACCGATTCTTGACGTCCTGCGTGAACGTCATCAGCTGCGTCATGTTCGGGTCGGACCCCGTTGCAGCCGTAACGACGCCGTCAGGTGGTAGGAGCGCGCCGAACTCGAGCGTCGCCAGATCGCCCGGCGAGATCAACGATGTAGGCCGATCCTCGGCCGCCGCATCCTGTGCGCCCGTCGATGCGCATTCGTCGGCGGCGTTGGCGACCGCATTGAACGGCAAGTTATTGAGCGAGACTGCATGACGGTGCTTGGCTTGCAAGCCGCTGGCATCGACGACGCGATACCCGGTGAGCGAACCGTCTCGATCGATGACAGCGGTGTTCTTGTCGCCATCATCGAAGTTTCCGAAATTGACTTTGTCGGTAAAGACCTGGTGACGGAGGTTCGTGCCCTCGAAGGTGAGCCCACGGACCTCGGTCGTCGTCGGATACGCGCTCTGGTTGTTTTGGAACCATCCCAGTGCGGCGTCGCCTTCGTAGACGCTCGCCGAGTAGTAGGACTTGAAGCTTTGGAGGAACGCCGCGTCGGTCACGGTGAGCAAGGGCGTAATGTCGTGGCGGAAGTTGACGAATCGCGTGTCGTGGATTCGCACGGGGCCGTCATAGATATAAAAGCCGGCGAAGTTCCACGCCGGACTTGGATAGCTTTTCTCGAATAGATCGGCAGCTTCCGTATTCCGATCGACACAACCCGGCCCTTCCTGCGCCGTGGGCTCCGGACACGGTCCCCAGCGGTCGACGTTGTTCTTCGAGAGCCCGACGACGACTGAATTTTTGAGCAAGCCCCAAAACGCGGGCGAGCTGCCATCAAGGCCTCCGGCGGTCACCATCGTAATCGCCTCGCGACTCGTAGCGGCTCGTGCATTGTCGAATACGAACCACGGTCCGCGCATCCACACGCCGCGATTGCGAATCCGCGTGGCGGTGAAGCCGTCGAAGCGCGCGATCAAGTTGAATGCGATGTTATCGCCGTCGACTTTCGGCTGGAGTTGCTCGGTGACCACCCCCCATCGGTTTCGCCGAAAATTCCGTCGTAACAGCTGTGCACGCGATTGTTGACGAAGCGCCCGACCGGCTGGAACTTGAGCGCGAAACGCGCATCGCCGGGTGTCTTCGTCGGCGCGACGTACCAGTATCCCTTACCGAGACCTTGGCATCCGCCCACCGAGTTGCCCTCGAGCATCGCCGTCGGATTGACGATCCAGAATCCCGTGGGTGGCTCGAAGAGGATCTTGCCGGCTGGACACGAAGCGCCGGAGGTGGCGACCGCACCTTCGAGACCACCCGCATTTGGATTTTTCGAGTAACACTGTCCTATTACCGGGTTCGTGCCGTTGTCGGTGTTCGCGACTTTGAGCCCGTCGAAATCGATCGCGCGGCCCAGGTAGTCACCTTCCCAGTAGTTCATCACCAGATTGTCGGGCGTGCGGCGCACATTCGCTGCGAGGCCGAAGCCGTTCAGCATGATCCCGAGGCCCAAATTGTTCTTGAACGAGGAGCTGAATTCGTCACCGATCTCCTGATAGAACATGTGACCGGTGATCCGTGCGCAAACATTGTTCGACAGCGTGATGTCCGACGTCGAATGAATCGTCGCGCATTTGTTGTACGTGTGATGGATTGAGTTCGCGTCGATCAGGTGCCGGCCCGTCGGCGGCGCAGGCAGCGTGCCGGGCGTCCACTTCGAGGCGTTGGCCAGATGAAAGTGGATCGGATAGCTCCCGAGATTCTCCTTGCCGAATTTCTCGAGCTCGACACCTTGCACGCTGACTTCGTCGTAGCCCTTGCAAAAGCGCATCTCACCGCCCCAATGCAGAGAGGAATCGCCGGGCGTCGCGATCTTCGGTGTTGCCGCGGTCAGCTGGATGTTGCGGCTGATCAGTCCGACTTCGGCGCGTTCATCGACGCCGAAGTTGTGCGATTGGGAAAGGTTAAAGCTGCGCGAAGCCGCTCCAGGCGTCGAGCCGATGTCATGCGCCGGACCGGGATCCGGACCGCCGAAATGGTAGTGGCGCAACGGCGTGGCCGCGCTCAGCACGATGCGGCTGCCGTGCTCTTCCTTGACGACATTCTGGATCTGGACGAACTCGGATTCGAACGGGGAAAAGCTCGTGGTGCCCACGACGATCCAATCGCCCGGCTTCCAGGGATTGCCACCTTTCGTCACGTCGTGCTCGACATTGAGCGTGAGTTCGCCGCCGTGGGGAACCGGCGCACCGATCTTTTCCGGATGAGCGTCCGGATTGCGGTTGTCGCGGACTTGATACGCGATCGGCCCCGCTGGGCGCGACAATGCGGCCCAGCTATAGCCTTCGGGCGGGACGCCGCGTGCGCCGAAAAGGCGAAGCTGTCCATTCACGCCGACGCCGATGCCTTTGTCGATCGTCGTGCAGTCGTCGCCCGATTTGTGATCGTGTTGATGGATCTTCGTCGCGGCGGGGCGCTCGCCCAAAAGACGCAGCGTCACGTGATTTTCCGGAGAAAGCGTACCGATCGGACACGCTGCGGTGCCGATTTGCAAGAGCGCCTGCGCAGCGGGCCCGTTGCCAGGCACACCGACGACGATGATCGACTTCGCCTCGATTTCGACCGATGCGTCGGGCACGAACAGCGAACCGCCCGCGTTGATCGTCACCGCACCGAGCGCCGAGTCTTTCCCCGTATACGATTGATCGACGAACACGTTCACGCAATTGCCGCTGCCGATCACAACGTCGCCGCTCGGCGTGCGACATTGCGACAAGGGCGTGGCTGCGCGTATCGTTCTGTCGGCTGCTTCGCAGGCCGCGCGGTTTGGCGCCGATAGAGCGCATGTGCACGACAGCGCTAGAGCAATGAACACGCACCGTCGCGCGAACGTGGACCGCGCGAGCACGAACCGCATTGAATTATGCACAGCGTCTCCCTACGCCTCTGAGGGCGCCGGCAGCGTATCACGCGCGAGCGCAGCGAAGCGTTAATTGGCGACAGCCGGTCGACAGTCGTCGGACCGGCGCAACACGTCGCATTGACGCGACATCACCATTGAAGCGCAAGCGCGTTGTCGGACTGTCGTTCGACGGCGGTTCCGAATGGCTTGCCTTCGCGATTGAGCGTTGTCGTCAGGATCTCCGCCGCTCTTTCGTCGGCGCGATTGACGCGCAAGCACGACGTGCGCGTGGGCATCATTCGCACGCTTCGCAATCGTCCCGTTGCGACGTCGATCGTCGGAAAGTACATGAGCCCTAGGTCGGCGCGGAAAATTTCGTAGCCCTGAATGCCTTCGTAATCATCGATGAAATCGCCGCATCCGTAGAGAATCAGCTTGTCGCGATAAACCTCGATGCCTTTGACGTGGTGCGACGAGTGGCCATGCACGACGTCAACGCCGGCCGAATCGATCATGTCCCGCGCGAACGTACGCTGCGCAGCGGGGATGTCATAGCCCCAGTTGCTTCCCCAGTGGATCGATAGTAGGACCACGTCATCGTCACGCTTATAGGAAGCCACTTGACGTGCGATCGACTCAACTGATCGCGGTGAACAATCGCGCAGCAGATTGACGCCTGGCCGTTCGCCACTCGCGGCCCATCCCACCGGCACGCCGCTGCTTGCGGTTCCGCAAGCAAACACGAGGATTCGCCCTGTGTTCGGCACTTCGATAATGGCGGGCGCTCGCGCCTCGCGTTCATCGTTACCGGCGCCCGCACAGCGCAGCGCCGCCTGCCGCAGCGTAGCGAGCGTTTCGGCGAGTCCGGACAATCCCCAGTCCATCACATGGTTGTTAGCGAGAACGCAACAATCCAGTTTCGCGATGGTCAGGCAGCCGACGTTCGCTGGATTCATTCGGTAGTGGACAGTCTTGTTCGGCCACACGTCTTCGCTGACTGTTACTGCTGTCTCGAGATTGATGATCCGTGCCGCGGGGCGCATCCGATCGAGTTCCGCCAACGCATCACCCCAGATGTACGCGAAATCGACCGGACGGACGATCGGCCCCGCGACGCGCTCCGCTAACGCGACATAGTCCTGCGCCGAGCGGCAGTAGCTCTCCAGCAAACGCGGGTTGCAGGGGTGCGCAAGAATTTGATCGATCCCCCGGCCGGTCATGACATCGCCGCACAAAAACAACGTGACCTCCCGCGACGGCGTTATCGATCGCTGCGGCATCGTAGTGTTGCTCCGGTTTTCAATGGATTTTCTTGGCGCACCTGTCCCTATGCGATAGTTGTTAATCTGAACCGCAAGATTCTCACGGAGTTCCCTATGACGTCGCTGACTTGCGCGGAGATCCTCGCCGGGCATGCGCCCAAAGAGACGCCGATAACGGTTAAAGGCTGGGTACGCACGCGCCGTGATTCGAAGGCCGGCATTTCGTTCGTCAACGTCTCCGACGGCTCGTCCTTTCATCCGGTGCAGGTCGTCGCGCCCAACACGCTCGCTAATTACGGCGACGAAGTGTTGCGCCTTACGGCCGGATGTGCGGTCGAAGCGACGGGGCTCGTCGTGCCGTCGCCCGCGAAGGGACAGCCGTTCGAGGTGCAAGCGAACGCGATCAAAGTTGTCGGCTGGGTCGATGATCCCGATTCATATCCGATCCAACCGAAGCCGCATACGTTGGAATTCCTGCGCGAAGTCGCGCATTTGCGGCCGCGCACGAACGTCATCAGCGCGGTAACACGCGTGCGTCACACGCTCGCGCAAGCGGTCCATCGCTTCTTTGACGAGCACGGCTTTCTGTGGATCAGCACGCCGATCATCACCTCATCGGACGCCGAAGGCGCCGGCGAGCTCTTTCGCGTGTCGACGCTTGATTTGTTGAATCTTCCGCGTTCAGCCGACAACAAGCTCGACTTTTCGCAGGACTTTTTCGGCCGCGAAACGTTCCTCACGGTCTCGGGACAGCTGAACGTCGAAACCTATTGCATGGCGCTATCGAAGGTTTATACGTTCGGCCCGACGTTTCGCGCGGAAAACTCGAACACGAGCCGACATCTCGCGGAGTTCTGGATGATCGAGCCGGAGATCGCGTTCGCCGATCTCACCGACAACGCAGCGCTCGCCGAGGCGCTGTTGAAACATCTATTCAAGACGGTGTTGAGCGAGCGCGCCGACGACATGGCGTTTTTTGATGAACGTATCGAGAAGGGACTCATTGCGAAGCTCAACAGAATCGTCGAATCGGAATTCGTGCGGATGGATTACACCGAGGCCGTTCGCGTGCTGGAGCAATCGAAGCAGACGTTCGAGTTTCCAGTGAAATGGGGCATGGACCTCCAATCGGAGCACGAGCGCTACATCACCGAGCAATACGCGAAAAAACCGGTGATCGTCGTCAACTACCCGAAGGAGATCAAGGCGTTCTACATGCGCGTCAACGACGATGACCGTACCGTCGCCGCGATGGACGTGCTCGCCCCCGGCATCGGCGAGATCATCGGCGGCAGCCAGCGGGAGGAGCGACTCGAGGTCTTGGATGCGCGCATGACCGGCGCCGGTCTCGACAAAGAGCACTACGGCTGGTACCGCGACCTACGCCGCTACGGCACGGTACCGCACGCCGGCTTTGGCTTGGGCTTCGAGCGCACCGTGGCGTATGCAACGGGCCTTGGCAACGTGCGCGACGTGATTCCGTTCCCGCGAACGCCCGGCAACGCACGGTATTGATACGTTCCGACCTCAGCCGCGCCGCGCGATCATATCGATTTCGATCCGTGCGCCGCGAGCGAGCCCGCTGACGCCGATGCATGTCCGCGCGGGCAGACGATCTGCCGGGAAGTAGCTCGCATAGACAGCATTCATCCGCGCGTAATCGTCGTCGAAGTGCCGCAGATATACGCGCACCGCAGCCACATTCTCCAGGCCGAGATGGCAACCTGCCAGCACGGTGACGAGATTTTTCATCACCTGGTGCGTCTGCGCCTCGATGGACTCCGGGTACGGCGACTCGTTGCCGGTACCTGTGAACGGCATTTGGCCGGTGACGAAGACCCAGCCGTCCGCTTCGACCGCGTGGCTGAACGGTGCGACCGGGTCCGGCGCGCCGGTGACCATATGGAAAAGAAGCCCTGACATGCGGATCCGCTGTGGTGTTATGGCGTTGGCACGCCTCTCGCCGGAAACCGACAAAAATGTGCGACAACTTTCGGACGCGGTCAAGGAAAGCCGCGGATTTCAGGAAGCTGACACCGCCACGATTCGACACTCCAGCGTATCGAGGCGCCCATCTGTAAGCGATTGGTCAGTTCCTCGACCACACACTGCACGTCATCGCCGGCCCGGCAGCAGACAGAGGCCGGGTGGTTCAAACCAGGGAGCGCAGCGTGGAAACGGCGGTCGTTCAAAGGATGCGGGCGTGGGGCGGCGTTCTTCAGAAGGTAGGCCCCTATTTGTTATTGGAAATCGTGATGCCCGGCGGCACGCTGCTGGCGGTGTTGCTCTACCTTTACCAACGCAAGCAGCTGCCCGACGGCGGCGCCGACATTCCGGCTATCGTCTCGGCGGTGGGTGCGCTTCGGTCGGCGTATCAGCGCCTCGCGCCGCAGTGGCTCAAGGCGCGCGTACGATCACTTTTCCGGTCATGTAGGCGTGCACGGCGCACGCGTATGCGAATGTCCCTGGTTGGTCGTACGTGCGACTGAAGGTCGCGCCCGGCAACAGCACATCGGTTCCTTTTGCGCCGTCGTTGTAGGCAAGCCCGTGCGGCGCGCCGTCGTCGTTGCTCCAAGTGACTTTCGTACCGGGCGCTACGGTGATTTCTGCAGGCGCGAATACGAAGTTGGCGATCGAAATTTGCGCGCCCGACGATTGCGCCCTTGCCGGCAATGGCTGGACCACCACTTTGCGCGGCGCATTGCCGACGGCAATCGTCGACGTCGTGCCGGAGGCGAGATCGACGACCGTGACGTCGTTCGATCCTTCGTTGGTCACGTAGATCCACTTGCCGTCGCTGGTTGCGGCCATCCAATGCGGCTGCTTGCCAACGGCGATGGCCTTCAGTGGCGCGTTGGTCGCCGGATCGAAGAGCTGCAATTCGCCGGGTCCCTGGACGACCGCTGCGCCGGCGCCCGCGCCGCGGAAAAAATTGGCCAGGTGCGGCGATGCGCCGGTCGGGATCTGCGCGACGATCTTGTCCGACGTCGGATCGAGCACGGCGATCGCATTCACGCCCGCCATCGTAAAGTAAAGCGCCCGGCTGTCATGGCCGAATTCGAGGTCGCGCGGCGTCTTCTCCAGCGGCAGTGTGCGCGCGACGGAGCGAGTGGCGAGATCGACGACCGCCAGCGCGAATTTGCCCGGCTCCTGCGATGCGACGTAGGCTTCCTTTGCGTCCGGGCGAACCGCGATCGTGTGCGGCTTGGGCACGGGTACAGTTGCGATGACCGCCTGCGTCGCCGTGTCGACGATCGCGACGCGGTCCTCGCCGTAGACACCGACCAGCAACACCTTGCCGTCAGGCGTCATCGCCAGACCATGCGGCGTCTTGCCGACTTCGATTTTCTTTATCACCCGATCGGTCGTCGCGTCGATAACGATGACCTCCGAGGATCCATCGCCGCTCACGTACACGATGCGGCCATCCGGCGAGACGCTCATGCCGTGCGGCCCTGCCGAAACCGGCACGGTCGCGACAACGGAACCTGTACCTGTATCGATGACGCTGACGGAGTTGTCCTTGAAGTTGCCGACGTATGCCTTAGGACCCGCGGCCGCCGCAGTTAAGGCGAAGGCGGACAAACAGCCGACGAGCACAAGTTGCGATCGGAGGATGCGCATCTGGATCTCCTGGTGTAATTGGGGAGCAGTTCCCGGAGTGAAGCAATCACCGAATCCGGGACTCAAGCCGTGTTACCCAAGATTTGTCCTTTTTATTTCCCGGGAATAAGCTCGCCGTCCGCACGGTAAGGTCATTACGAACCACGGGATTTCGCTTGTTCGATGATCGTCGCTTCGAGGAGCTGGTCTTGCCGCATCTGGACGCGGCGTACAACTTGGCGCGCTGGCTCGCGCGCGACGCAAACGATGCCGACGACATCGTTCAGGATGCTTGCGTACGCGCGCTCAAATACGTCGGATCGCTGCATGGAGACAATGCGCGTGCGTGGTTTCTGACGATCGTGCGGCACGCCTTCTACGATTGGATCGGGCGCAACCGTCCCGGCGAAATCGTGCAAGACGACGGCACCGCGATCGACGCCGCGATCGATCATGCAGCGGTCGACCCCGAGCTTTCGGCAGTGCGCAATGACCAGGCGCGGGCGTTGGTCGACGCAGTCGCCTCGTTGCCGCTGCAATATCGCGAGGTGCTGGTCTTGCGCGAGCTCGAAGAGCTTTCGTACAAGGAGATCGCGAGCGTCGCCGACGTTCCGATTGGCACGGTGATGTCTCGACTGGCGCGCGCCCGCGCTCTGCTGCAGCGCTCGCCATTGCTGCGTGCGGTCACGGGCAAAGCCTCTGGGAACGAATGATGAATTGCAACGAAGCGGCAGCGATGATCGCGGCGTACGTTGACGGCGAGGTCGATGTACGACGCGGTCACACGATCCGCGATCATTTGCGCACATGCGCGGCCTGTGCGGCGAGCCATCAGGAGCTGCTGGCGTTGCGTGCGCAGATCCGCGCGGAGGTTCCTTATTTCAAGGCGCCGTCCGCACTGCGCGAACGTGTCCTCGCGAAGCTTTCAGGCGTGGCTTCTGCACGCGCAGATCGTACGTCTCCGGCCCAGCGCTGGCGCTGGATGACCGGCGGGGCGCTCGCAGGTTCTGTAGCGACCGTCGTAGCGTGGATCATCGGCACCGCGATCGTCGATTGGCGTACGAACGAAGATCGAGCAGTTGAAGCGGTGACGATGCACGTTCGCGCTTCGCTCGGCAATCATCGGGTCGAGGTTGCATCGTCCGATCGGCATACGGTCAAGCCGTGGCTTTCAGCGCGGCTCGATTACTCTCCGCCAGTGCGCGATTTGGCGAGCGAGGGCTTCACGCTTGTCGGCGCACGGATCGATTATCTCGACCGGCAACCCGTCGCGACGCTGGTCTATCGACGCCGTGATCACATAATCGATGTCTTCATCCGGCCGCCGACGGCGACCGCGCAGCCTGCGGCATTGCGAACAGTCCGCGGCTTCAACGTTGTACATGCAGCCGGCTCCGCAATGGACTGGCTCGCAGTATCGGATCTGAACGCCGCCGAATTATCGGGCTTCATCGGAAGGCTCGTGCGCGAGGATTAAGCAATCGGAAGTCGTGGCGGGAAACGGGTCGGCCGATGCGCGATAATTGGATTTTTCAAGCGCGCTGCCGCATTCAAAGGATCACGCCATGGCCACGGACAACCCACTTCACGCGACGATTCTCGAGCTCACGCGGCCCGGCCGCGGAATCCTGGCTGCCGACGAAAGCCAGCCGACGATCACCAAGCGCTTCAAGGCGCTCGGCATCGAATCAACCGAGGAAACGCGCCGCCGATATCGTTCGTTGTTGTTCACGACCCGCGGCGCCGACGAATACTTGAGCGGCGTGATCCTGTTCGAGGAGACGTTGTCGCAGAACGCAGATGACGGCACTCCGTTGCCCGAGGTGTTGACTCGCGCCGGCATCCTGCCCGGCATCAAGGTCGACAAGGGAACGACACCGCTGCCCAACGCGCCCGGCGATTTGATTACGCAAGGCTTGGACGGCCTCGCCGAGCGGCTCAGCGCGTACAAGAAGTATGGCGTTCGCTTTGCCAAATGGCGCGAGGTCTACGGCATCACCGATCAAAACCCCACGCAACTCGGCATCGACGCGAACGCCGAGGTGCTTGCGCGCTATGCCGCGATCTGCCAACAAGAGGGGATCGTACCGATCGTCGAGCCGGAGGTGCTGATCGACGGTGATCACAGCATGGCGCGGTGTCGCGAAGTAAGCGACGCCGTGCTGCACGCCGTTTTCACCGCATTGCATCGCCACAAGGTGATGCTCGAAAGCATCGTGCTGAAGCCCAGCATGGTTCTGCCAGGCAAGGAGCATTCGTCCAAGGCGACCGCCGATCAGATTGCCACCGCAACCGTCGAAGTGCTGCTTCGCAACGTTCCCGCCGCCGTGCCGACGATCAACTTTCTATCGGGCGGCCAAACCCCGGAGGAAGCAACGGCGAACTTGAACGCTATGAACAAGCTCTATCCGCGTGTGCCATGGGTGTTGTCGTTTTCGTATGCGCGTGCGCTGCAGGATCCCGCAATGCGTGCGTGGGGCGGACGACCGGAAAATGTAGCCGCCGCGCAAAAGGCTTTTTATCAGCGCGTCAAAATGAATTCATTGGCGCGCGCGGGTAAATGGAGTCCCGAGCTGGAGCGAATGGCTTGATCGGCGATGCCGGCGAATCAAGTCGAACGTCGGCATTATTCGACTATCACGAGGCGAGCAAGCACCGCCTCAATCGTTACGCATCCGGTCCGGGCCGGTTGGATTGGGCGAATCAGCCCGACCCGTTTCGACGATTCGCCGGCGCGGAGTCCGTCAAGTTGCCGTTCGCGGCGGATAAACTCGCGAGCCGCTACAACGCTATTCGTCGCGGCGAAGTCGGATTAGCCCACGCGTTCGATCTCGTCGGCATCGCGATGCTGTTCGAGATGTCGCTGGGGCTGTCGGCGTGGAAAGCGTTCGGCGGCAGTCGCTGGTCCCTCCGTTGCAATCCATCGAGCGGCAATCTGCATCCCACCGAAGCTTATCTTGTTTGTCCGTCATTGCCGGATTTATCCGCGGGCGTCTATCACTACCTAAGCCGAGACCACGTGCTCGAGCGGCGCGCGGCGATCGATGATCCGCGCTGGCCGCCGGCGTTTGGCAACGACGGCGTCGTCGTCGGCATCACGTCCATCTACTGGCGCGAAGCCTGGAAATACGGCATGCGGGCGTGGCGCTATTGCCAACACGACTGTGGACACGCGATCGCGGCGTTGAGCTACGCCGCTGCCGCGCTCGGCTGGGAGGCGCGCTTACTTTCGTCGCCGGACGACGAATCGGTTGCGGCGGTGCTCGGTATCGACCGCGACGCGGATTTCGACGCTGCGGAGAAAGAAGCGGCAGATACGTTGCTTTGGATCGGCGCTGGATCTTCGCATCCCGACGTCGAGCGCATGCGCGAGTTGCTCCAAAACGCAACGTGGTCGGGCCGCGCCAATCGATTGAGCGCCGAGCACGTGGAGTGGCCGGATATCGATTCGATCCATCGCGCGTCGCAGAAGCCAATAACGAATGACTCTGCTTCAGCGCTCGCGATGCCGCTGCCCGCACCCGCGGATCCGCCGTTGGATCTGCCGTTCGCCACGCTCGCGCGCCAGCGTCGAAGCGCAGTCGACTTCGATGGCGAAACGCACATCAGCGGCGCGCACTTTTGCGCGATGCTCGATGCGCTCCTGCCGCGCGCAAACACACCGCCGTGGCATGCGTTCGACTCTTCGCCAGAAGTTCACGCGGCGATACTCGTCCATCGTGTGCGCGGACTTGACGCCGGTCTGTACATGCTTTTACGTGATTCCTCGGCGCTGGCCGAGGTTCAGCGGACGCTGCGACTGGAATGGCTATGGGAGAAACGGGGGCCCGCGCATCTGCCGCTGTACTTGTTGTTGCCTTATGAGCTCCGAGAAATCGCGAAGTTGATTTGCTGTCATCAGGACATTGCAGCCGATTCGTGTTTTGCATTGGGAATGTTGGCGCCGGTCGAGCGAGCCGCCGATGCGCCGTGGCGCTATCGGCGTATGTTTTGGGAATGCGGCATGTTGGGGCACGTGCTCTATCTCGAAGCCGAGGCGGCCGGTGTGCGCTCCACCGGAATCGGCTGCTTTTTCGACGATGAAATGCACGAGCTCCTGGGCATCGCCGATCGTCGCTGGCAAAGCTTGTATCACTTCACGACCGGCGGACCTATCGACGACCCGCGACTCTCCACGTTGCCACCGTACCAATTCCAGCCGTGACGGCGACGAACGACAGCCGCGACACGAGCAACGTCGCACTCGCTGCGCGCTACGACGAAATTCCGTACGCCGCGCTTCCGCACGCGGTGACGCATCCGGATCGCCTGGCGACGGTCGCGACGTTTCTCGGCATGCATCCGCCCGATGTCGCGCAATGCTGCGTGCTCGAGGTCGGCTGCAACGACGGCGCAAATCTGATTCCGATGGCGATGAGCTTGCCGTCGGCAGAATTCGTCGGTTGCGATCTGTCGGCGCGCGCGCTTGCTGCCGGCCGTCGGACGATCGCGGAATTGGGGCTATCGAACATCACGCTTGTCGAAGAAGACCTTGCGGTGCTTTCGCCGTCGCACGGAACATTCGATTACATCGTCGCGCACGGTGTTTATTCATGGGTGCCCGCACAGATTCGCGACGCGCTTTTTGCGCTCGTGAACGCGCGGCTTTCTTCGAACGGCGTCATGTTCGTGAGCTTCAACGCGCTCCCGGGCTGCCGTGTGCGGCAGGCGGCGTGGGAGGTGCTTCATGCGCACGTCGATCGGATCGACGATCCGCGCATGCGCCTTAGCGAAGCGCGCAAGCTCGCGCGAATCCTCGCCGATGGCGGTAAGGCTTGGTACGACGCGGACGAAGCGGTACGCGCGGAGTTTCGCGCGATCGCGGAGCGGACCGACAGCGCGTTGTGTCACGACGACCTCGCCGTCCCGAACGACCCGTTTTATTTTCGCGACTTTGTCACCCATGCGGGTCGCTTCGGGCTTAAGTATCTGGCGGAAGCCGACGTACATTCGATGAGCGCTGCCGGCGTTTCAGCGGACGCCCGCGCGTTCCTCGCCACGTTGGACCCGTTATCGCGCGAGCAATATCTCGACTTCGTTCGTCTGCGACGCTTTCGTCAATCGCTGTTGCAGAAGGGAGAGTCGCAGAGCGCGATCACGTTACACCCGAAGCGCATCGGCGAGATGCATGTATCGGCGGACCCTTCACTGCTGCGCGCGGCAGAGGCGGGGAAGGTCGGCGACCTGGCGCGGGCGCTCGATCCGGCCAACGGCGAAAACGGCCCGGTTCGCATGCTGCTCGACGCGCTGGTGCAGGGTTCGCCGGGCGCGACACGGGTGGAAAACCTCCGGCAGAGGGTTGGCGGGCTGCCGCGTCCGCTCGAAGCGATTCTGACCGATGCGTTCGTGTCGGCGGTGGTGACGTTGCACGTGCACCCGCCTTCAGTGTCGCCCACTGTGACACAGCGTCCCGTCGCAAGCCCGCTTGCAAGGCTTCAGGCACGGGGCAACGATGAAGTTACGACGTTATTGCACATGCGCGCCCGCTTGCCCGATATTCACGCCCGGCAGTTGCTGACGCTCCTCGATGGAACACGCGATCGCGTGGCGCTGGCGAGCGCAATGAACGGTCCCGCTTTCGGTCACGATCTCGATAAAGCACGCGCATTCGTCGACTATGCGCTGGAACAATTCGCGCGGCTCGCACTGCTCCGCAGCTAACGGCGGCGGTGTGCGCTATCGTGGCGCTGCGACGTCGGCTATCGCGTCGCGTGCGAGGTGATCGTCGGTCGCGTCAAGCTCGGCGAGATATTGGTGAACGAATGCGATCGCCATGCTGCCTTCGCCCACACCGGATGCCACGCGCTTGATCGAGCCGTGGCGCACGTCGCCGGCCGCGAAGATGCCGGGGACGCTGGTCTCCAACAGGAACGGATCGCGCGGAAGTGGCCATGATCCGTACTGTTTCTCGACGAGGTCGACAACGTCTCGTCCCGTGCAGACGTAGCCGCGCTCGTCGCAGATGACGCTAGGCGGAAGCCACGCAGTGTCCGCGTCGGCGCCGATGAACACGAACAGCGCTTGTGTCGCGGCGCGGCGCCGCGCACCGCTCCGACGATCCTCGATGACGATCGCTTCGAGATGGTCGGCGCCTTCGAGCGCGACCACCTGGCTCGCCGCTTCGATCTTGACGTTGGATTTCCTCGCGAGCTGCTCGATCAAGTAATGCGACATGCTGGCCGAGAGCGACGCGCCGCGGATCAGTATCGTGACGGTGCGCGCATAGTCGGCGAAAAACATCGCCGCCTGGCCCGCCGAATTGCCGCCGCCGATGAGAAAAATATCGAGGCCGCGCGTACCCGCAGCTTCCGTTCGCGATGCGCCGTAGTAAATTCCCCGACCGACGAGCGCTTCAGCGCCGATGACTTCAAGCTTGCGCCATGTCACGCCGTTGGCGACGATAATCGTTTGCGCTTCGACGTCGTTGCCACCGTCGAGCCGGATCGTCCGTTTCGATCGCAGCGGATCTGCGGCGATGCCGATGACTTCACGCGCGACGATAATTTCTGCGCCGAAGCGCTTCGCCTGTTGCAGCGCGCGATTTCCGAGGTCGTCGCCGGCAACGCCCGTCGGAAAGCCGAGGTAGTTCTCGATGCGTGACGATGTACCCGCCTGTCCGCCTGGCGCATTCCGCTCGATCAGAATTGTGCGTAGCCCTTCGGAGGCACCGTAAACGGCCGCCGCCAAACCGGCCGGTCCAGCGCCGATGATCGCGACGTCGTAGCGACCCGCGGACGGCATCGTTTGCAGCCCGAGTCGCTCGGCGACCGTTCGAAAGCTCGGCGTCGCGAGTCGTTCGCCGTCGGGCAATACGACGACCGGATAGGCTTCGGTCGGCTGCGGCGTCGGACCGAGTCCCACGCGACCCTCGGGATCGTGAATATCGTGCCAGCGGAACGACACGCGATTGCGCGCAAGAAAATCGCGCAGGTCGTGACACGCAAGATCGAAACGATGTCCGATGAGCTTCACCGTCGCAATCGGTGTCTCGGCCGACACCTGTTGCAGATGCCCAATACGCGTGGCCATCGTCCGCATGATCTGCGCATTGAGGTGCGCGCACGCGGAGATGAGCTCGCGAAAATCGGCCGGTTCGAGGCGGCACACCCGCGTAGGCTCTGCCGCACGCAAGCTCGCAATCGCCGGCGAGCCGAGCAGCAGCGGCACTTCGCCGGCGTAGTCGCCAGTCCGATAGGTGTTGATGACGCGCTCGATGCCGCCGAACTGCTTCGACACCGTGATCCGTCCGGAGAGCACGATGAAAAACGCCGGAATCTCGCCTTCCTGAATCAACCAATCGTTCGGGCGCAGATAGACGTCCGCCGCACGCGACGCGATGACGGCGAGCTCCCGCTCCGGTACGTCGGCCAAGAGCGGGACAGTTTTCAGATGTTCAGCGGTAATCATAGGCTGCAACCGCGCGCGCCGACGGATCGCGCAGGCTTGGTCACAAGAATCCCGTCGAGCCGGTTGGCATCTCGTCGTAGAAGGCCTCGTCGACGAAGCACCAGCCCCAGGTCTCGCCCGGCTCGAACGACCGGACGATCGGGTGATGCGTTTCGCGAAAATGCGCGCTCGCGTGCTTGTTCTTCGAATCGTCACAGCAACCGACGTGCCCACAGGAAAGGCATAACCGCAGATGAACCCAGCTGTCACCCGTGCGCAGGCATTCCTCGCAACCGTTGGCGCGCGGCGTCACGGGACGAATCTGATCGAAGTGCGAGCAACTATCCATTGGCGATTCTCCGGCGTTCTCGATATTCTAGTGGCCTCTCGCGCGTAGGCATTCCGTTGATGCAACGATCGTTGCTGTACGCGCATATCTCGTGATCGGAGACCGGCATGCCGAACCAGCGCACGCTTGCACGCGAACTTGTTGTCATGATGAAGCCCGACGTCGGATTGCGCGCCAAGACGACGGGAATCGAATCGCTCGCCGGTGTCGACGTGTCGCACTTGTCGCAGACGATCAACGCCGCCGGCGCAGCGTTACGGCCGCTTTTCGATACCACCGAGGATCGTCTCGAGAAGGCACATGCGACGCTGTCGGCGGCGGGTGTGCGCGTACCAACACTTGCGCACTACTACCGCGTGCATGCGGATGACGGCAGGCTGGACGCCCTCGCTGCAACGCTATCCGCTTCTCCGCTCGTGATCGCTGCATACGTCAAGCCGGCCGCGACGCTCGCTGGGCTGAATGACATGACGCCTAAAACGACGCCGGCGCCCGCGACGACGCCCGATTTCAGTTCACGTCAGCTTTATCTCGATCCTGCGCCCGGCGGCGTGGACGCGCAGTTTGCCTGGGCAGTTCCCGGTGGCAGCGGCGCCGGCGTGCGCATCATCGACATCGAGGTCGCGTGGAATTTTGCGCACGAAGATTTGCTCGTCAATCAAGGCGGCGTCGTCGCAGGGATTCCGTCTGCCGACGCCGATTCCGTCAATCACGGTACTGCGGCAGTCGGAGTGTTCAGCGGCGACGGCACCGGCATCAAGGGAATTTGCCGCGATGCCAACGTGAGCGGTATTGCGCCGACTGGAAGCTTATCCACGGCTGCGGCAATTCACAGCGCAGCCGATCGCTTGAGCGCGGGCGACATTATTCTGATCGAATTACAGCGCGCCGGTCCGCGATTCGGACCGCCTCCGGCCGGGCTCGGCTATCTTCCGCTTGAATGGTGGCCCGACGACTTCGACGCGATTTTGTATGCAACGGCCAAGGGCGTGATCGTCGTCGAAGCCGCGGGCAACGGCTATGAGAATCTCGACGACGTTTTCTACGATACGCCCGCAGCGGGGTTTCCGGCCACATGGAGCAATCCACTTCGTCGCGCGCGCGATTGCGGCGCGATACTCGTCGGCGCCGGCGCTCCGCCGCTCTTCACGCACGGCAATACGTGGGGTCCAGATCGATCGCGTCAGGACTTCTCCAACTATGGTTCGGCCGTGGACGTGCAAGGTTGGGGCCGCGAAGTGACGACAACGGGTTACGGCGATCTGCAAGGCGGCGCAAACGCGAACGCGTGGTACACCGACGGCTTCGCCGGCACGTCGAGCGCATCGGCGATGCTCGCCGGGGTGATGGGCTGCGTGCAGGGCGTTGCGAGAACTGTCGGTACGCCGCTCACGCCATCGCAGGCGCGCGCGTTGCTGCGCGCGACCGGATCGCCGCAACAGGACAATCTGCCGCAATCTCCCGTGACAAAACGTATCGGCAATCGTCCCGATTTACGTCAGTTGCTGGGCGCACTCGGTACGGAGACGGACGTTCCGCAACCGCTCTACCGCTATTGGAACGCACAGATTCCGGATCACTTCTATACGACGAACTGGAACGAGCTCGGCGCCGGCACTGCGGATTGGCTGTACGAAGGGATTGCCTGTCGCGTGCACCTCGCAGCGATTCCAGGCACCGTTCCGCTCTACCGCTATTGGAATTCGCAACTCGGCGATCACTTCTTCACGACCGAGTACTCCGAGATCGGTGCAGGCAGATACGGGTGGATCCTGGAGGGTATCGGATGCTATGTGCACGACCAGCCCGTTGCCGGCGCCGTGCCGCTCTATCGCTACTGGAATACGCAAGGGCGCGATCACTATTACACGACGAACTGGAACCAGCTCGGAAACGGGCAGGGTGGATGGCTGCTCGAAAAGATCCAGTGCTACGTGCACGTGTAATCCGACCGCAAAAGCAGGTTCCTCGGACGAAAGGCGTTGTCCTCGGAATGACAATTCATTTTGTCATCCCGATAATTCATTTTGTCATCCCGAGCAAAGCGAGGGACCTGTTGTTGCCTTCGATGCAACAGCAGGTTCCTCCGATGATAAAGCGTTATCGTCGGAATGACGAAGCGATGTTGTTATCCTTCGCGTTGCCAAGGATGACAACGCATGGAATGACAATCACACTTCGATTGCTTGACCGAGAACGTCTGTCCCGCGATCGTTGCGGTTCCGTTGCGGTACTTCGGATGACCCGTGTAAGGCGCCACGGCGTACGTCACCGTCCCGTTGCCGGTTCCGGTCGCCCCGCCGCTGATCGTGATCCACGAAGCGTTGCTGCCCGCAGTCCACGCGCATCGAGGCGCCGCGGTGACCGCAACGCTTCCACCGAGATTGACGACATAGAGCTCGCCTTGCTCGTCTTCACCGAACGACGAGAGGAAAGATGTAGTTCTGCGGGCTGCTGCAAAGCGCAGGGTCCGTGTTGGTGCATGCGGATCCCTCAAACACGCGCCAGCCGTAATTGCCGCCATTGACGATCGGCGTATCCACTTCCTCGCGCGCGGCTTGTCCGACGTCCGCAACCCACTGGACCACGGTGGCCCGATCGAAGCTGAAGCGCCACGGATTGCGGAAGCCGTATGCGAAATTTCGTCCGCGCCGGGCGTCGCGCCAAAGAACGGATTGGTCGGTGGCGACGAATACGTCCCAGGCGCGCTAACGTCGAAACGGAGTATCTTTCCCAGCAGCACGTTGACGTTCTGCGCGTTGTTCGGTGGATCGTTCGCGGAACCGCCGTCGCCGACGCCGATGTAAAGATACTGGTCCGGAGCGGCCGTTCGTCGAATACTGAGGGTGGAATGCGAGACCGAGCAGTCCTTGTTCGCCGCCGGCAACGACTTTGGCATGAGTGTCGAGAAAGGGCATCAACGCAGAAGTGTCGGGTTGGAAAACGCGGATGACCCACCTCGCTCGACAATGAAGAGCCGGTTCGAACCGTCACCCGCGTGGGTCACGAATACCGGGCTCGAAGTCCGCTTACGACCGGCGTCAATTGAATCGCCGCGAAAATCGGCGATGTGAGGCAAAAAAACAGCGCGGCCGCGACGCCGCGCGTGATTTGCGCAATCTTCATCGTGGGTGTCTCCTTCTTGCAACGGGTTTGCTGTTGGGCAAAAGAGCAATCGTTTCGTCGTCTCTTTCGCAGTTCCGCTCTTCGTGCCTTTCGCGGAATCGCGGTGTGTTTTACCTTTTTGCGAGCGTCGAACGGAGCGCGACACGCGCAGCGCTTTATCATGTCGGCGCATCCTTGGTTCATCGAGTCGACCGGCTTTGCGCTGTGGGCGAAATAACTACAAACGCGTAGTATTCGGCGCTTCGACACGGGAGATCGACATGGAGTGCGCGCCGACACGTTGCAGCGTATTTTTATTTCTAGTCGCAGCTTCTGTCGTTCCCGCTGCCTTCGCCGACGGGACCGGTTGGTTTACGCCGGCGCAGACCGCGAAGGGCCGTTTCGAGTACGCACAAAAGTGCTCCGTATGCCACGGGGCGCAATTGCAGGGCACGGGCGCGCCTCCTTTGAAGGGCACGCAATTCGTCGCGCAATGGAACGGCAAAAAGCTTTCGGAGTTGTACGACTACGTCCACAAGAACATGCCGCTCGGTGTCGGTGCGTCGCTTCCAAGCCAGGAATATGCGGACATCGTGTCGTTCATCCTCGCCCAAAATGGCCTGCCTGCAGGTAACGAGATGTTCACGCCGAAGACGCCGACAGATCGCGTGCTCGAGTTGCCCGGGATATCTGCGTCTGCCACCGCGGCGGGAACCGCGGCCCCCGGCCAGGTCAAGATCGGCGAGCTCTACGGAGCGCTCGCTCAGCCGACAACTTCGAAACCGACGCAAGCGGAGCTCGATGCCGCCGACACTGCGACCACCAACTGGCTGATGTACAACAAGGGTTATCGCGGCGAGCGCTATTCGTTGTTGAAACAGATCAACACGCAAAACGCCGGCAAGCTGCGACCCATATGCATGTTCCAGTTGGGCGAGCTCGGAACGTTCTCGACCGGACCGGTGATGTACGAAGGCATCCTGTACGCGACGACGCATCTCGGCACGTACGCGATCGACGCGACGACGTGTCGGAAGCTATGGACGCATCAGCACGTCCCGCAGGGTCCCGAGATGAACGCGACGAACAAGGGCGTCGCGATCGCCGGGGGACGCGTGATACGCGGGACGCAAGACGGGGTCCTGTACGCACTCGACGCCAAGACCGGTGAGCGGTTGTGGGAGCGTCAAGTTGCCGATTGGAGCGTCGGTGAAGGCATCGGCGCGGCGCCGATCGTGTGGAATGACATTGTCTATGTCGCCAAGGCAGGCGGCGATTGGGGCATCAAGGGTCGGATGATGGCTTTCAAGGTCGAGGACGGTACGCTCGCGTGGACCTTCGACCTGATTCCAAAGCCCGGCGATCCGGGCGCCAACACATGGGATACGCCCGATTCGATGAATCACGGCGGCGGTGCTGCATGGGTGACGTATGCACTCGATCGCGAGACCGGCACGTTGTTCGTGCCGGTGGGAAATCCAGGGCCCGATTACAACAACAGGATGCGACCCGGGGCAAATCTGTTCTCCATTTCGACCGTCGCGCTCGATGCGCGCATCGGCAAACTGAAATGGTGGTATCAGTTGCGGCCGAATGACGACCACGATTGGGATGCGACCGTGGTCTCGTTGTTCGATGCCGGCGGCAAGAAGCTCGTAGCGACTGCCGGCAAGGAGGGCATTCTCCACGTCGTCACGCGCGACGAGGGCAAGCTCGTGTTCAAGCTGCCGATGACCACGCTGCTCAATCACGATGTGCCATTGACACCGGAAGGCGTGCGAGTTTGTCCCGTGGCCGGCGTGCAATGGAACGGCGCGGCGCACAGTCCGCTCACCGGCCTGTTGTACGTCAACGCGATCGATTGGTGTACGGTGTTCAAGCAGGGGCCGGATCCGAAATGGGTGGCTACGGTGCCATACACCGGATTGTCCAACGGCTGGGGCACGAACGATTCCATTAGCAAGTGGGCGGGCTGGATCAACGCAGTCAATCCGAAAACCGGAAAGATGGCGTGGCGCGTCAAGATGCCGACGCCGATGTACGCCGCGCTTACACCCACCGCCAGTAATGTATTGTTCACCGGCGATTTGAGCGGCAATTTTCTCGCGCTCGACGCGCGCAACGGCAAGCGGCTCTACTCCTTCGATACCGGCGGTCCGATCGCAGGCGGCGTCATCACGTACGAGGCGAAAGGCAAGCAATACGTCGCCGTCGCGTCGGGACACAGCGGCGGCTCGATCCCGTTGACAGGTAGCACGACGATCGTGATATTCGGCTTGTAACGGCAATGCGGTGTGCCACAGCGGCAAGGGCTCTGTAGGAATTAGCGTAGCGGCGGTTGCTACGTGTTTCAAAGCGGCGTGGTAACTATTACCTTACGCAGGGGCGAATTTCGCGGAAGCGCGCGCGGCGCCGACCGCCGCGATGTTCCATTCGTGCGCAATCCGAGCCTAGCCATCACACTCTGCGCGCGTCTCCCAATGGCACTGATCCTGCTTGGCATCGAAGGTAGTTCGTTGCCGCCATTTCGGTAACCAAGCTGGAGGTCCACCAATGTCGAACCGCAAACTGTCTCTCGTAATCGGTGTTGCACTCGTGCTCGGAGCGGCTGGATGCCAGCGCGAAACGACGACGTCGACGACCCCTCCGCCGTCATCGTCGACCGCTCAATCTACGGCTCCGACGACACCTCCGTCGTCATCGTCATCCTCGTCGCCTGCGCCGTCGACGCCATCGTCACCGTCGAGCGCAAGCCCACCGACGCCGCCATCGTCGAGCTCAGCGACTCCCTCATCGCCGACGCCGACACCGTCCGCGACTCCGGGAACCGAGGAAAAGAAGGATAAAAAGTAGCAAGAACCAGCAGGAGGGCAGTCAGCTGCTTGCCGGCCGATCGCAGAGGCTAGCGCTCTGCTAGCCGGCTGTGCGGCGGTGAACGTGGCGACGAACGCGATGTCGAAGATGCGGTCCTGGCCCGCGATGGGGAAGGTGTCGCCGGCCAGCGCTCTTGAGCGGCGCGCGCCCAACGGCGCGCCCATCGACATGCACGTTCTCGACACGACGATGCTGTACGGCCCGATGGGCGGTGGCGTTGCGCGCTACTTGAAGGAAAAGCGAGGCTGGCTCGCACGTAACTCGGCGTGTCGCCATTCGCTGCTCGTTCCGGGACCGTTCGACGGCATCGGCGAGGAGGGCGAGCACTTCATCGCCACGTGGGCGCCAAACGATGCGTCTCGCCGCTGGCCGTGGCGCGTATCGCCATGGTTTGAGGCGATGCTTCGCTACGAACCCGACATCATCGAGGCGGAAGATCCCGGGCTCGTCGGGTGGGTTGCGTGGCACGCGGCGCGCGAGCTCGGCATCCCGCTGGTTGCCTTCTGCCACAGCGACGTAGTTGGTGCCGTTGCGCGGCGACTCGGTTCTCTTCCTGCGATGGTGATGCGCGCGTATCTCCGTTCGTTCTACCAGCGGTGTGATGTGGTGCTCACGCCGAGCGAATTCATGCGCCGCCGCCTGGTCGGCTGGGGCATCGAAAACGTCGTCGTCCGTCCGCTCGGCGTCGACCTCAAGACATTCAACCCTTCGGCAAGAACGAGGACGCTGCGGCGGGAGCTCGGCTTGGGCGAAGGTGCGAGAATTCTGGTCTATGCCGGACGGTTCGCGCGCGAGAAGAATCTGTCTGTGCTGTTGTCGGCGTTCCGCAAGCTCGGGCGCCCCTATTACTTGTTAATGCTCGGCACGGGCGATCGCATCGCGCGGCAGCCGAACGTCATCGTGCGTCCCTATGAGCGCTCGTCGCGTGAGCTTGCGCGAATCATCGCGAGCGCCGACGGACTCGTGCACGCCGGCGACCAGGAAACGTTCGGACTCGTCTTGCTCGAGGCAATGGCCTGCGGACGTGGCGTTATTGCGGCTGCGGCGGGCGCTGCGCCGGAGCTCGTGACGCTGGAAACGGGCATGCTCGCGCCGGCGCGCGACGCCGGCTCGCTCGCCTCGACGATTCACGCGTTTTATCAGCGTGACCTCGACGCGATGGGACGTCGCGCACGAGCTCACGTCGAGCGAAGCTACAGCTGGGACGCGGTGATCCATGGCCTTCTCGAGCTGTACCGCGCCGTGCAAAGCTGGCAATTGAGAGGAACGGCGCGGTATGCCGCGTGATGACGCGGCGCCCGCCGTTGCGTTTGTCGTTCACGACGCCGCGCCGAAGACGTGGCCGGAATGCGCACAACTGTTGCAGATGCTCGACGAGCTTGGCGCTCGACCCGTCACGATATTGGTCGTTCCGCATTACCATTATCAGAATCTCATCACGAAGAACGCCCCTTTTATCGCCGCGCTGGACCGGCGGCTGGCGCGAGGTGATGAGCTGGCGCTTCATGGCTTCCACCATCGCGACGACGAACCGCCGCCGCGTACGCTGCGGGGGTTTGTCGAGCGACGGATATTGACTCGCGCGGAAGGCGAATTTGCCGCACTGAACGAAGCGGCCGCTGCATGGCGATTGGCGCACGGCATTGAGGTGTTCCGGGCGCTCCGTTGGCCGTTGTACGGCTTTGTGCCACCCGCGTGGCTACTTGGTCAAGGAAGTCGGACGGCTATCGATCAGTGCGGATATCCGTTCCGCTATGTGTCGTCGCGCCGCGGGATTTTTCGTCTGCCGCATTGGCGTTTCTCACGCACGGCCAATCTCTGCTACAGCCCCGACACGCGTTGGCGGCGTGCGTTATCGCGCGCATTGATCCGTGCCGAGCTCGCGCGCGCCGGGCATCGTTCGCTCCTCCGTTTGTCACTGCATCCGCAAGACGTGCGCCATGCTGACGTCGTCGCACACTGGCGCACGTTGATCAGCGAAGCGCTTGCCGAGCGCGTGCCGGTCACCAAGGAACAGTGGGCAGCGGCGCTTGATACCGCGCAGCATGAATATCCCGTGACGACCAATCGTCCATCGACGGAAGTAACGGGCTAGAGGCGTTGTTACGAGCTAGAGGCTAGTTGGATAGGCTTCGGGTGCTTCGCGCGTTGGCTCTTGCGCTGTCGTCCCGACCGGTTCGAGCGGCTCCAATGCACTCGTTTCGTCGCAGTGAATGACCGCGTCGAATTGGCGCGGCAGCCTGGCGTCGAAGTAATGGCTCGTCCGTTCCGATTCGGGCAGGTAGACGACGCCGATTGCGCGCTCCAGTCGCGTTGCAAGCAAGCCGCGTATCGCAGGGTTATCGCCGCGCAGCGGGAGAAGAAATCGTCCGACGCTGGCGCGATGAAAGAGGTCTTCGTAACTGTCGGCGAGCGCGGGCCGTACGTGCTTGCGCTCGGCCGGGCCGCCCCAATCCGATGCCGCGATCACCGTTCCGCGATGCGTTGTGAAACCGACCAGCATGCTTTCGGCGTTGTAGCGTTCGCGCACAAGCTGTCCGACCGTCCATTCGCCGATCGCGCCCATTTGCGTCGCTCGCGCGTCGCCGACGTGGGAATTGTGCTCCCACACGACGATCTTCGCGGCTCTGCCTCGAGACAGGTGCGCGTCGAGCGCTTCGAGCGTCTCCGCCATGTGGCGATCTCGCAGATTCCATGACGACACGCGTCCACGGAACATCGTCCGGTAATACTCCTCGGCGTTCTGCACGAGTCGAGCATTTTGCATTGCGTAGAAATGCTCGTCGCTCGCATCGCCGGCGAGACCCTCGCCGGGAGGAATGCCGCGACGCTGCATCTCGGCCAGTTGTGCGATGACTTCGTCTTCGCAGGACTGCGACGTGCCGAATGCGGTTGCGTACGCGTAGCGCTCGCTATCCGCCCCGAAGTGATCGAAGCACGCGTAACGCGCCCGTGCGCGTCGCGCGGCTTCCGGATCCGCGTGATCGAGATAATGCAGCACCGCATCGATTGAAGTGTAAAGGCTGTAGAGATCGAGGCCGTAGAAGCCCACTTTCCCGTGGCAGCGTTGGCTGTCGTTGTGGTTTCGCAGCCATTCGACGAAGGCGAGCACGTCCGTATTGCGCCACATCCAAGTCGGAAAGCGCAAAAAGCCGCCGAGCGCGTCTTGGCCGTTACGATCCCGGTTCTGTCCGCGGACGTAACGGTTCACGCGGTAGGCGTCGGGCCAATCCGCTTCGACCGCGACGGCACTGAAGCCAAAACGCTCGATTAGTCCTCGCGTGATCCGCGCGCGTTCCGCATAGAACTCGTGCGTGCCGTGCGTTGCTTCGCCGAGCAGGATAAAGCGCGCGTTGCCGATCAGGCTGAAGAACGGCTCGTAGTCGTCGCTTGCGCCTTCCAAGGGATGCGCAGACTCCGCGATCGCTTCATCGACGATCGTATCGACGCTGCGCGCCATCGGGTGCTACCGCGCGAACGCGAACGTGCGAACGTCCGCGTGAAGATGGCGCTCGAACCAGCGTCGGGCCAGCTGCGCTGCGCGCGCTAGCGTTCCAGGTTCTTCGAACAAGTGCGTCGCGCCCGGGATGAGCTCGAGCTCTTTTTGACAACGGAGCTCCTGATACGCCGCCCGATTCAGCTCGATGACGCCGTGGTCGTCGGCGCCGACAATGAAGAGCGTCGGCGCCCGCAACCCTTGAAGCGCGCTCGATCCAGCGAGGTCCGGCCGTCCACCGCGTGAAACCACCGCAGCGATATTCGGGCGCTCCGAAGCGGCTAGGCGGATCGCTGCCGCCGCGCCGGTACTCGCGCCAAACAAGCCCAGCGGCAGATCGCTTGCAGCGCGCGATTCGGCAATCCACGCCGCGACGGTGGCAAGCCGCCGCGTCAGCAATGGAATATCGAATCGCGTTTCATAGACCGCTTCCTCGGCAGCCAGCAACAGATCGACGAGGAGCGTACCGACGCCCCCTTCGCGGAGGTTTTCGGCGACGAAGTTATTGCGCGGGCTCATGCGACTGCTGCCGCTCCCGTGCGCAAACAGCACGACGCCTCGCGCGTTCGCGGGCAGCTCGAGCATTCCTTCGAGGACGCCCGCATCGGCTGGAATCTGGACCATTTGGCTCAAGGTTGCGTTCATCGCTATCCTCTTCATTGGCGATCGAGCGCGGCGTGACGGTGCGACTGCGCACGGCTCAAGAGATCAATGACTTCGTCGTCGCTCGTTTGACCGAATTGCTCGTACCAGACGCTGACCGCGCGAAACGGCTCCGGCGTGTAGAGGCAGATCATCTCGTCGACAATTTCCGCCAATTCGTCGCAGCTTTCCGCGGCCGCAACGGGCACGGCAACGACGATTCGCTGCGGATGTTCGCGGCGCGCCGCTTGCACGGCGACGGTCATCGTCGAACCGGTGGCAAGACCATCATCGACGAGTATCGCCGTACGCTCGCGTAGCGACGGTGCAGGAGCGCCATGCCGATAACGCGCTTCGCGGCGGCCGATTTCCTGCAGCTCGGCGCGAACGACTCTGTCGATCGTCGTGTCGTCGATGCGAGCGAGCGCAACGATCTCGCGATTGAGAACCCGCAGCCCTCCGCTCGCTACGGCGCCCATGGCAAGCTCCTCGTGTGAGGGAACGCCGAGCTTGCGCACGACGATCACATCGAGGTCGATGTGCAAACGTTCCGCGATCGCAAATCCGACGGGAACGCCGCCGCGCGGGAGCGCAAGGACAATCGCATCGGACCGATTCGCATAACCACCGAGTCGCTCGGCGAGCATTTCACCCGCCCCCGTTCGATCTGGAAGTGGCAGCGCCACGTTGCTCAGGCGTGCTTCGCCGTCCGCGGCGGTCGGTGAAACTGACGCCGCAGCTCATCCTTGGCGCGCTCGAGGACTGCAAGTCGCCGCTTGCCAAGGTTCTTTCCGGCACGGTTGATGTAGAACACGAGCATCGACATCGCGGATCGGAAGGGATCCGCCTTCCGTCGCCGACTCCGCTCGGCGGACCGCTTTAGCGAGCGCGCAATGGAGCTGGGATTCGGCTGCGCGAACACGCCGCGCTCGAGATCCAGCGCGTCGCTTGTCTCCGTCACCTGCTGCGACCACCGTCGCGGCTTAGTGGAGCCTCGCTTCTTGGCGGCCGCTGCACTACGCCGATGTTTCGTCGCCATCCGCGCCCCTTTAGTGAGAGTGCGGACCTCCCGGTTGAGATACCTGGGCAACGGTGTCGCCGGCGGTTTCGAGATCCTCGTGGGTCGCGAGATCGCCCAGCGAGATGATGCCAACGAGCCGTTTGTCGCGGTTGACTACGGGCATCCGCCGCACTTTGACGTCGCCCATGTTCTTTGCCACGTCGTCCAACTCCTGATCGTCGTAGCAGTACAGCACTTCGGGGCTCATGACGTCACGGATTTTCGTCGTCGGCGCCTTGCCTTCGGCGACTGCGCGCACCGCAATATCGCGGTCTGTGATTACGCCGACCAGACGATCGTTTTCGCCCACCGGCAGCGAACCGGCGTTGATCTCGGCCATCATCCGCGCGGCGTCGCGGATGGTCTCATTGGGACTCGCAACGCGCACGTCGCGCGTCATCGCTTCGCTAACTTTCATCGCATTGCTCCTTGCGTGAGATTACCGTTTGCAAGCTGGCGATGAATTTTTATGCAACGCGCATGCCACCGCTCGCGCCCGTCGAGCGGCGCACGAAAGCATGATGGCAGGGTAAATGTTGCAAAGCCTGCGTAACAGTTACACGATGACGCCGCAACACGTGCGACAGCGTTCAGCTTGGCACGCTGCGTTCGTTGTGCTCGACGGTAATTTCCGGAATCGGCGCAGCCGGCGCTTGTGCGGCGGATTCGTATGCACGCAAGCGATTGTAGAGCGTCTTCACGCTGATGCCAAGCACCGCGGCGGCCGCCTCGCGCGTTTTCGTATGCTGAACGGTCGCAAGAATCAAGCGTTTTTCGACAGCGTCGATGCGATCGCCGACCGCAATTTGAAACGATCGGCTGTACGGTTCTGCGTTGAGCGTCGGCTCGCTCGACAAGCCAAGCTGCGTGATCCATGGGCCGTCGCTCATGATGTAGGCGCGTTGCACGACATTCCACAGCTCACGCACATTACCCGGCCAGCCATAGCGCTTCAACCGCTCCACCGCGGCAGGGGTAAACGACTTCGGTGTTGCCGCACCCTTGTTGAGCTCGCTCAAGAAGTGGTTCGCCAAAAGCTCGATATCGCCGTCGCGTTCGCGCAGCGGCGGCACGTATACCGGAAACACCTGAAGACGATAGAGGAGATCGCGCCGCAGCTTTCCTGCATTGACCGCTTCTTGCGGCGTCGCATTGCTTGCCGCCAGCACACGGACGTCGACTTCGATGGGCTCATCGGAGCCGACGCGGCTTAGCGTGCGCGTCTCGAGCACGCGCAAAAGCTTGACCTGAAGATCGATCGGCATCTCGACCACTTCGTCCAAGAACAACGTGCCGCCGTTCGCGCGCTCGAAAAAGCCACGATGCTGTCGATTGGCGCCCGTGAAACTGCCCTTCTCGTGACCGAACAGCTCGCTTTCGATCAACTGCGGCGAGATTGCACCGGTATTCACGGCGAGAAAGGGTTGTAGACGGCGCCGACTCACATCGTGGATCGTTTGCGCGACCACTTCCTTTCCCGTGCCGCTGTCCCCGATGATGAACACCGTCGCATTCGTGGGTGCCACGCGCTCGATTGCGTCGTAAAGCCTTTGCATCGGCTGCGAGCTGCCCACCAGAGAACCGAATCGTCCAAGCGAGCGGAGCGTGTTGCGAAGGCCCGTAACCTCGGCACGGAGCTCCACCGGACGCGCGACCCGTGAAAGCGCATTACGAAGATGAATCGGATTGACCGGTTTCACCAGATAGTCGCTTGCGCCGTGGCGGATTGCCTCAATCGACGTTTCAATGGAAGCGTGGCCGGTGACGACAATCACTTCAGTCGCCGCATCGGGCGTCAAGTCGCGCAACAAATCGATGCCGTTCCCATCGGGCAGAACCAGGTCAAGCAATACGATATCGGGCGCTTCCTTCAAGTGCTCGCGCGCCGCAGCCAATGTGGGCGCCGTTGCGGTCGTGAACCCTTCGTCGGCAATCATTTCGGCCAGCGAAGCGCTGTTTATCTCGTCGTCGTCGATGATTAACGCATGTGGCATCGGGAAATCTCCGCGTCAGTGTGCGGCGGAAGGGCCTGTTGATCGGGCAACATCAACCGCAAGAGCCATACCGCATTGCGCCGTATCTGCGCAACGCATGCGCATGCGCTCGAAGCGGATTGATTTTTAGATTGTTTTTTGATTACCGCGCAAAAGTTGCGCTGTGGAGTGTTGTAGGAAATGTGGAAGAGGCCATTGTTACTGCTTCCACATTTCCGTGGTAAGTCTTACGCGTCCGGAAAATCCGACGCGCAATGCACCTTCGATCTGCGCCGCGGCGGGTGGGTAATCGCGCGCGCCGTCGCTCGTTCGTTCAATACCAATAAGGCCGCGCGTCGTAGAACTCGTGGATCTCCTGCGCCCACGTTTGATCGGCCATCGTCGGCCAGTGATCTTTGTCGAATCCGGGCGCGTCTTTGAGCCGCTCTTTCGATACGTTCATCCGGAAGCATTTGTTTTCGGTGTCGAGCGTCAGCGCTTGCCATGGAATCGCGAAGAGCTTGTCGCCGATTCCGAAAAGACCGCCGACCGACATGACGGCGTATGCGACGCGACCTGTCGGCACGTCGATCATGATGTCCGTAAGCTCACCCAACTTCTCGTCCGCTTCGTTGTAGACGCTATCGCCTTGCAGCGTGTCCGCCGCCATCACTTTTGGGCCGGGCCCTTCGCTCGTCCAGTAATCGTTGTCGGCGTTCTTGTCGTATCCGCGCTCACGCGCGGTTACTGCTTCATTACCCGTCATCGTGTCGTCTTCGCGCAGCATCGAATCGCGCATCACGTCGCCGGCGCCGGTCGTTGCCTTGCCGCGGCCTACCGTTGTGCGTTGGTTTGGCATGGGAATGTCCTTTCTCGCTCGCGCGAGCGTTCGTGTTGATCGATCTTGTCATCGACTCACGATCGCGGTGTATGGACCACGATGCGTCCAATCGATGTGTTCATCCAATCGCAAGCGCTGTGCCACGCGCAAATGGGCCACAGAGCGCCGTCGGGCGAAAATCCATTGATCGCGCCGGTAGTCTTTGCCGACGCGTGGTGCAGCGTTTACGCACGGGCTTTGGCGAATGAGCGAGTTTGTCGTGGAGTATCGCGCTGGCATGCGTCATGCAAAGGCATCCGTCATGCAAAGGCATAAGTCGAAAAGAGGGCTCCGCCATGGACCTACAAAGTGCTCTTGACGACTTGACGAGCGTCGACCATCGCGCAACTGCGCTGTTGCGGCGAGAGCATGAAGCGATTCTTGGAGCGTTTCGCGAATATCGCGACGCCTGGCGGAACCCGCATGATCCGCGCGACGCGATCGTCCAGCACATTGGCATGATGATCGAAATGCACGATCGCGTCGAGCGCACGATTTTGTATCCGTCGCTGGCGCCTTATTACGGGCCGCTCATTCGCGCGTTTCTGACCGAGCACGACGAAATGACCTCGTGCATTGCCGTCATGCGCGACAGTCGTAATAGCGCGGCGGAGATGTCGGCGAGCGTCGACCGACTCGAGCGACTTGCGCGCGATCACATTGGCCAGGAAGAGGTGTCGTTGCTTGCGCTAGTCGAGCGCGATCAGCCCGGCCTCAATGCGCGCCTCTACGCTTCAATCGTAGCGGAGAAAGAACGTCTCGCAGACGCGGTCGAAGATCTCGAAAGTCGCGGCTGACCCGCAGGCGACCGCCACCCCCGCGTTACAACGCCCGCTTTTTGTCGGCGAAAGCCTTGTCGCCGAAGAGAACAGCGATCTTGCTTGACCTGTCGTTATTTGCTGGCGGCACCGGCGGCTGACGCCTCGCTTCGCGCCGGATGCGCGCGAAGGTCTTGCGGATATCGGTTTCCACGCTCGGTACATATTTAAACGTCGGGTCCAGGAGCGATTTCACATAGCCTCCGTGCGGGCAGTAAATCGGTACCGACGATACGCTGGTCGGTAAACGCTGCAATAGGACGCTCGCCAACGTGTTTGTCGTCCGGCATGAATGCGTCCTGTAGGAAAATTCCGAACGCCCGCGACAGCCGTTTTCGCCTATTTTTGCGTCACGCATGACAACGGCCGCCGGCGCATGCTTCAATGCCCGACGGCGCCACCAGTCCGTTATCCTCGTCTTGATGCCTTCGTCGCACCGGCTTCTCATTTATCTGATTGCAGGTTGGAGCGGCTATTACGTGATGGCGATCGAGCTATTGAGCGGCAGAATCCTCGCACCTAATTTCGGAAACAGCATTTATGTGTGGGGCGGCATCATCACCGTATTCATGGTAGCCTTGTCGGTCGGCTATTTGGCCGGCGGGCAGTTATCGGTAGTCGCCCCGACGCAGTCAAAGCTCGCTGGTCTGCTCCTCGCCGCTGCCGCAGCAACGCTGCCAATCGTGATCGTCGGCGATCCGGTGCTCGAGTGGATCTTCAATCGCGTCCACGATCCGCGTTACGCGTCGTTGCTCGCATCGTCGACGCTGTTTTTCATCCCTACCGCGGTTTCGGGAATGGTTTCACCCTATGCAGTTCGCCTGCTGGCCACGGAACTCCGCGCAACGGGCCGTTCAGCCGGCCTGCTTTTCTTCGTGTCGACGTTCGGTAGCGCCGCGGGAACGATCGTCACGTCCTTCTATATGGTGCTGTGGTTCGAGATCAATCAGATCTTCATCGGCATGATCGCCGTATCCGCCGTCATCGGGGTCGCAGCTCTAGGATTTCGCAATGCGCGCGTCGCGATTTAAGCGACTGGTCTATGCACTGGCGGTTGCGGCTCCGCTGGCATCCGCGACGGATCCGGGCATCGAAGTGCTGCACCGGGAGCGGTCGCTCTATCGCAATATCTTCGTCTACGAGGAAGACGGCTTGCGATGCATGGCGTTCACCCGCACCACGATGGCCCGGCAATCGTGCGTGATTCTTGCAGAGCCGACGAAGCTTGTATTCAACTATGCGCGGATGATGATGGCGGCGCTTTATCTCAATCCTGCGCCCCAGCGCATTCTCATTCTTGGCGTCGGTGGCGGAACGCTGCCCAGTGCATTGCAACGGCTGTTCCCGTCAGCATCGATCGACGCAGTGGAAATCGATCCGGCCGTCGTTCGGGTCGCACGGCGGTTCTTCGCTTTCGAGCCCGGACGGGATACGCGCGTCTACGAGGAGGACGGACGCGTCTTCGTCAAACGGATGCAGCGACAAGGCGTGATGTACAACTTGATCGTCCTCGACGCGTTCGACCATGAGTACATTCCCGAGCACATGCTGACGCGCGAATTCCTGCTCGAAGTCAAATCGCTGCTGGCTGATCGTGGCGTGCTTGCAGCCAACACGTTCTCGGTGAGCAAGCTTTACGATTACGAGTCGGCAACCTATTACAGCGTCTTCGGCGATTTCTTCGGCTTGAAGAAGAATAACCGCGTCATCTTGTGGCAGTCGGGTGGCCTGCCGCCGAAATCCGATATTGTTCGTAACGCCGATCTGTTGGAGACGAAGCTTGCAGCCCTTGGCGTCGATAAAACGTGGCTGTTGCCGCAGATCGAGATCGAGCGCGGGTGGCCGCCCGCTACGCGGGTGCTGACCGACCAATTCTCGCCATCGAACCTTCTAAATGGCCCTCACTAACGCGATGACCTTCGATGGCAAAGTGGCGCTGGTCACCGGCGCTGCCGGAAATCTGGGCCGGGCAGTTGGCGCTGCGTTCCACGCGTCAGGCGCCAATGTCGTGCTGGTGGACATTGATGCAGGCGCATTGAACGACGCCTACGGCCCTTCCGCGGAGCGACGACTCCTTCTTGCCGCTGATTTGATCGACGAAGCGTCGATCGCCTCCGCAGTCCAAACCGCGCGCGAGAAGTTTGGACGAATCGACATTCTCTGCAATATCGCGGGCGGATTTGCGTCGGGACCGCCAGTGCACGAGACGCCTGCGTCGATATGGCAGCGGATGTTCGATTTGAACGCCATGAGCGTCGTCAACACTGTCAAGGCCGCCGTACCCGGCATGATCGAACGCAAAGCGGGCAACATCATCAACGTCGCCGCCGCCGCGAGCATACGCGGCCAGCCCAACATGGCAGCCTATGGCGTCGCCAAGAATGCCGTCGTGCGGCTTACCGAAAGCATGGCCGCAGAACTGCGCCCACACGGGATCTGTGTGTGCTGCGTGATGCCGACCATCATCGACACGCCACAAAACCGGACCGCGATGCCCGATGCCGACACCTCAGGATGGACACCGCCTTCCTCAATTGCCGATGTCATTCTGTTTCTCGCGTCGGATGACGCGATGATCATGAGCGGCTGTGCGATTAGGCTATCTGGGCGGCCACGACGCTAATCCATAGCGTGAGCGGCTAACGCCGACTTGAGCAACTCAAGCTGTTTAGTGCAATGAGGTGCCGACAATGCACCGTGTCTACTGCAATTAGACTATAACAAATTAGCCAAAAATGACGAATAGAGGCTAACTAGTCACATTTCTCTAAGTTTTCAGTGTCGATATATTTTCCAGCGGACCGTCATGACTGACCGGACGCACCGATAATACTACGCAAAATCAAAGCGTTGTCGCACTGGCTTGCGAATTGCTGAGAGTGGGCCATGGAGGGCCCGTTGCTTGGCCGTCTTACAACCCAGGGACAATTTCATGATGAGCAAGTCACTCCGCAATGTCGTAGCATCAGCCTTTTACGCCGGCTTGATCGTCGCAGGTGGGACGCTGCTGGCAAGCGCGCCTGCGTCCGCCGCTCTATGCGCGTCGACCACCAATTGCAGCCTCACCTTCACTCAAGGCAACAGCGGCTCAGCGTTCGGCACAGGCAACTTCGGTACGCTGGGTCTATCGCTCAGCGGGAACACCGTCACAGTATCCGTCTCGCTAGCGTCGGGGTTCAGAATCGTCAACACCGGCTTCCCCGGTTCCTTTGGATTTAGTGACAGCTTGGGCGGAGGCCTCACGATCGGCAATTTCAGCTCCGCCGCCTACTCCGGCGCCCTTAGTCATGCGGCGAGTGACCTGCACTTCGATGGCTTCGGCTTCTTCAACAATGCGGCCGCAACAACCGGCCCGAGTGCGGGCAGCGCCTCGGCCGTGGGTTCCGTTTCCTTCACAGTATTTCGAGCCGGCTTGATTGATGTGAATCAATTGCTCAATCTCGCGAATCCGGCCGGGGGCGATGGCCTAGCCTACTTCGTCGTCGACGTGTTCAACAGCAACACGAGCGGCCCCGGTGCCGGTAATACCGGCCTGATCGCCATAACTGGTAATTTCCCGCCAAACCAGACGCCCGAGCCGCAGACGTTGGCACTGGTTGGATTAGGTCTCTTCAGTTTGGCCCTTCTCCGCAGACAACGACGGGCCTGATCTGGTCCCTGGCGAGCGTCGAAAGAACAAGGGCGACTTCGGTCGCCTTTTTTATATATAGACAATTGGCCACACGGCGGCCCGGGTCGTCTCGGTGCGCCTGTCGGATGTCGATAGCTTTTACAAAAAGCCTCTATGACGACATCATTGCATAAATGTGCCCAATAAATTCAATGAATTATCATCGTGGCTTACAAATTGCAGAGAGCTCAACAACTGGGCGCATTTCGCGGCCAATTGTAAAGTAGGGAGTGGGGACCATGAGACTACGGAATATTTTAGCGGTTATTGGAACTTGCGCGCTCGCGGCATTCTCGACCGCCAGTAGCGCAGATTTACTCTTTCAAATAACGTCGGACCATTGCACGGGCGGATGCCTCACCGGTCAAACGTCGGGCGGAACAATCGTAGTGCACGACAACGGTGGCGGCAGCCTCACTTTCACGGTCAGCCTACTTAACGGCAACCAATTTATACAAACCGGCCAAGATGCGACCTTCGCCTTTAACTTGGGCAGCATTCCTTCGATTAGCTACAGCGGCCTGACCGCTGGTTGGGCTGCTGTGGGTGGTGCTAATCCCGTAGCTAATGGTGATTTGCACATGGACGGCACCGGCTTCTTCGATTACGGGGTCACGTGCATACCGGTAGCTTGTGGTGGCGGAGGAGGCAGCCCCGCTGGTAGTAGCCTCACTTTCACAGTAGCTGCTGCGGGGTTGGACCTGACGGATCTCACGGCGAATGCAGACGGTCAATTTTTTGGAATGGACATTATCAGCGGCACTACCGGCCTCACCGGCTTTGTCGACGCGAGCGTGGGCACGGTCTGCACGCCGCCGGTGTGCACGCCGCAGCAAACGCCTGAGCCCGCGACATTGGCGCTTCTGGGTATTGCGCTCCTGGGGATGAGCGTCCCGGCCATTCGGCGTCGTCGGAACAACCGATAAGCGCGAGCATCCTTCAAAGAAAAACGCCGGCCTTGGCCGGCGTTTTTTTGCATGCTCGATTTACTTGGTGACGTTTACAGTCGTCGTCGCCTGATTACCTGCCGCATCTTTCGCTACGGCGCTGATCGTATGCGCGCCGCTAGCGGCCTTGCGGGTATTCCACTTGTAGGTCATCGACGAGCGATTTCCACTGGTCACAAGCACGCCATCTACATACACACTGAGGCTGGTGACTGCTACGTTGTCGCTGGCCGATGCGTTGATGGTAACCGTCCCCGTTACAGTGCTTCCGTCACTCGGTTTGGAAATGGCGACCGTAGGCGGCGTCGTGTCCTGGCTGGAGCCACCCGAGGCGCTGGCGACCGTCACCGTGACAGTTTGGGAATCTCCCGAATTGCCGGCCGCGTCGTAGGCGCGTGCTACCAGCGTGTTGGTGGTACCGGCGAGAGCTGTTGTGTCCCAGTTAAAGGTGTACGGCGCCGTGGTGTCGCTCGCGAGTACCGCTCCGTTGACCAAAAGATCGACTCGCGTCACGCCTACGTTGTCTGTAGCGCTGACGGTGACGGTGACGACTCCGCTTACGGTTCCGCTGGGGGGCGCCGAAATGCTGACGGTTGGCGGGGTCGTGTCGGGTCCCGGTGGGAGCGCGATGCTCGCGACGGTCACAGTGACGGCCGCCGAATCTGCCGAATTACCGGCCGCGTCGTAAGCGCGCGCCACCAGCGCGACGGTGCTGCCAGCAAACGCTGCGCTGTCCCAGCTGAACCCGTAAGGCGTCGTCGTGTCGGTGGCGAGCAGCGTGCCGTTCACCAAAAGCTCGACTCGCGTGACACCCACGTTATCGCTGGCGCTGACGTTGACGGGTACGATGCCGCTGATGGTCCCGCCAGTAGGCGATGAAATGGCTGCCGTCGGCGGTTGGGTATCAGCGGTATTTGCCCCCGCTGCGGCGATTACTGCGGCCCCCGCATTGATGCGTCCGTAGCCATAGTAATAGTCATACCCGGTGGTGCCCCGGTCAGCGGCCGTGGACTCCAGCAGGCTCACGACTTGGGTTGGTGACAGTCTGGGGTTCGCCGCCATGATCAGTGCAACGACGCCTGCCGTAAGCGGACTCGAAAACGATGTTCCGGATACCGCGCCATATCCGCCACCAGCTGTTGTTGTCCATATGCCGACGCCAGGCGCAGACACGTCCACGTAAGGGCCATAGCTAGACCAGGTGGCAAGCGCATCGCCGCTGTCGGTCGCGGAAACTGAAACCAGTGTGTCGCTCGGCGGCGTCGAGTCGAGCGTTGCATAGTTTCCTGCCGAATTGACGACCACACCGCCCTTGTTCTTGAAATACTGCGCAGCGGTTTGAACTGTTGAGCTGGATTGCGCCGCGAAACTAAGGTTGGCCACCCGCGCGCCATGATCAGCCGCGTAGGTCAATCCATTAGTGAATCCGCTCAATGTGGCCATCCCATCGGTGCCGGTTATGCGAATGGGCATGATTTTGGCGTTCCATGCAATGCCTGTGACTCCGATCGCATTGTTCGCGGTAGCGCCGACTACTCCAGCCACCATCGTGCCATGGCCGTAGACATCGGCTGTATTGCTGTTGTTGTCGTAAAAGTTCCATCCTGGAACCAATTGTCCTTGTAGATCGGGGTGCGTGCCGTCGACACCACTGTCCAGAATGGCCACCGTGATGCCAGATCCAGTCGAATAGTCCCAAGCGGCTGGCGCGTTCACCATTTGCAGGTGCCATGCGCTACCGTAGTACGTATCGTTGGGGATCAGACCGGGCGGCACGAACCGATCGACTTCCGCGGATTTGATGTGAGGATGCTGGGCGAGAGCGTGAGCCACTGCCTGTTCCGACGCATTTGTCGGCAAGGTGACCACGTAAACATTTAGGTTGCCAATGCGCCCGACCGCTTTGCCCCCATGAGGTGAGAGTGCCTTGTCGAACTCCACGTCTGAAAGGCCCGGTCGAGCCTGGACGAGGACATATCCTTTGGCGAACGTTGGTGGATTCGGAGCCGATGCGACCGGTGGAGTCGTCTCCGAGGAGCTCGGAGCACCCGCGCTCGAGGAGCCTGCACTAGTCACATTCGGGGATACGGATGGTTTGTGCACTCCCAAAGCGGTCGCATTCGACGAGACCGGAGGAGTCGTGGTTGGCGGCGATGAAAGCCCAGCGCCATACGCACCGATATTGGCAATCGCTGCAAAAATGGCAGCTGTGCAAACAACGGCGCTAAAGAACGAACGACGGTTTCGAGCCGCGAGCGTATGTGCCATAGTGCGCTCGCCCCGCGTTCCGCCGAGATCGCCTGAAGCAGTGGAAATCTTCATTCGGTCGCCCCCTGACCTACGTATGAACACACGGGTCTACGAAGCGACACCGGCTGCGTCGAGACCCGCCCTAAAACGCCGCGATACCATCCAGCGCCGGACGCTGTCCGCGCAAAGCCGACATGCGAACGTCATCAAACGTTCGCTATGCAGCGAGTCCGGCAATCCCGCTGCCTTAGGACCGAAGTCCCTTAGACCGGTGATTTTGCGTCCCCGGCTTTCGCCTGGGTTTGCCCTTAAAGCAGACTTATGACGTCGGCATTATAGGACACTACCGTTGGTGTCGTGCAAGAGGGAATCGCCATTTTGATCATTTTTTTTCAAGGTTTCTTCAAAGATGCGTCAGATGTTGACGGCTTAGGATTGATTAATGTCAGAAGAATACTTACGTCGTCTTGGAAGATACGAATTGTGTGACACAGCCCGAAGCGCCAGCCTCGGCGCGGCGTGCGACGGGGATGCGACGTCGCATTACCATCGACTTTTCGCATCCAGCGAGCGGGGTGTATCCTCATTTCGCGCAGCAGTCATCAAACGGCAATCCGCAAACCGTCAAATCGCGAGTACCGCGCAATCAACCGACCGGGGGGCCATCATGGGACTCATAGACTTCGTGAAAGACGCCGGGGAAAAGCTCTTCGGACGTGGCCAGGCACAGGCGGCGATGGCCGAAGTGAAAGCCGATCCGAACAACGAGGCAAAAGTGCAGGCGGCCAACGCCGCTGCGGGTGACGCGATCCTCGATTACATCAAGTCGCAAAACCTCTCGGCGACGGGTCTGACTGTCACGTTCGACGGCGCGACGTCGACGGTTTCAGTATTCGGGGTAGCGCCTGACCAGGCGACGAAGGAAAAGATCGCGCTCTGTTGCGGCAATGTCGCCGGTGTCGCGAAGGTCAACAATATGATGTCGGTGGACCAAAGCGCTCCCGAAGCTGTCTACTACACCGTTGTTGCCGGCGATACGCTGTCGAAAATCTCGAAGGCGAATTACGGCGATCCGAACAAGTACATGAAGATATTCGACGCAAACAAGCCGATGCTCTCGGACCCTAACAAGATTTACCCGGGGCAGGTGCTGCGCGTACCGCCGCTTTGAAGGCTCGCGATGATTTCCGAATATCTCGTCGATCAGACGCCCATCGGTGATCCGGAAGATCCGGAGTGGGAAGACGATGATGCCGACGAAGAGGACGAAGACGACGAAGAAGAGCCGCTTCGAATAAGTCATTGCTGAGTCGGTTGGTTGCGCGTTCCTATTGCACTGCATCATCGACGTGACGCAAATTTCTTAACCGCGACACGCATTCGCGGCATACTCGGATATTGTTTCCCGTCGCAAAATGCTCCCGGATGACGCCTTACCTCTCGATCGAATCGCTCAATGTCGGTTACGGAAACAGCCGCGTATTGAACGAAGTCACGCTGGACGTCGCGCGCGGAGAGCTCATCGCGTTGCTCGGTAGCTCCGGCTGCGGCAAGACAACGCTGTTACGCTCGATCGCTGGCTTCGTAACGCCGGAATCGGGCTCGATCAAAGTCGACGGTCGCGACATTGCCCGACTGCCGCCCGAAAGGCGCGGAACGGCGATGATGTTCCAGTCGTACGCGCTGTGGCCGCATATGTCGGTCCAAGACAACATTGGCTACGGACTCAAGATGCGCGCATGGAAGAAGGACGCCATCGCGAAACGCGTCGGCGAAATGCTCACGTTGCTACAACTCGAAGGCTTCGGTCCGCGGTCCGTCACCCAACTTTCCGGCGGGCAACGTCAGCGTGTCGCGCTCGGTCGAGCATTGGCGGTCGATCCTCGGCTGTTGCTGCTAGACGAACCGATGTCCAATTTGGATTACAAGGTGCGCATCGAATTGCGCCATGAGCTACGCGCGCTCCAGCGCAGAATCGGCATCACCGCCGTCTATGTCACGCACGATCGTGAGGAAGCGTTGACGTTGGCCGATCGGATTGCGGTCATCGATGCCGGCCGCGTCGTGCAGTACGGTCCACCCGAGGAAATTTTCCACCGTCCGGCATCGGCATTCGTCGCCGGCTTCATGGGCGCAGATAACGCAGTCGACGTCACGCGCTTGCCCAACGGTTCACTGACCGCCGATCAGGTGAACGGCGAAAAGCTGCGCGCGCATTTCCGGAGCGATGTCGCGTGGATCGCCACCGAGCGCTCAGTATCCAACAGCAACGATTTGCGCCTCGCGGGCACGGTCACACAGGCAATTTACGTTGGTCAAGGTTATCGTTATCGCGTTCGCACCAACGGCGCGGACGTGTGGGCGAACGCCGAAGAGCGTATGCCTGAAGGTGCGGCCGTTTCCGTCATTGTTCCGCGCACCGCACTGCTTATCTTTTCAGCCGCAACATCTACCCGTCACTAGGAGGATCGTATGAAATTCCACGTCCGTACGCTGCTGGCCGCCGCGATGCTAATCGCCGTGAGCGGCGCGCCGCCTGCACTAGCGCAGACGCTGAACGTCATTACGGCGGGCGACCAGAATATGGTCGACTACGTCAACAATTATCTCGGCCCCAAATTCGAGAAGTTGAATCCGGGCGTCAAGGTGCGCGCGGTCGGCACGGGCCCCGGCGATTCGGGATCGCAGAAAATTTACGAAAAGCTCTCGGCGCAACAGAAAGCCGGGTCGGCTGCCTGGGACGTCGACGTCGCAGTCGTTCATCAACGCGGTGCAGCGACAATGGTCAAGGAAAATCTGTTGCTTCCCTACCGCAATGACGTCGCCGCAGGCAAGCTCGTTACGCGCGACACGGCAAAAAATGCGCTCGGCGCGAACGTCGATGGCTACGTGTTGCCCATGTTCCATAGCCAAATCGCTTTTGCGTACAACCCCGATCTCGTCAAGGCGCCGCCAAAAACGTTTACCGAATTGAACGAGTGGGTGAAGAAGAATCCGAAGCAGTTTGGCTACAACGGCGTTAAGGGCGGCATGTCGGGCGTCGGCTTCGTCATGGGTTGGGTCGCCGCAAATAGCGGGATGGGCGACAAGCTTGAAAAGGGGCCTTACGATCCGGCGCAGAAGGCAGCGATCGACAAATCGCTCGCCGGTCTCAAAGACTTCAATCAGTACGTTGTGATGACGCCGGGCAATGCCGGAACGCTCGACATGTTGAATCGTGGTGAGATCGCGATGGGTCCCGTGTGGGTCGACATGTTCTACACGTGGCAAGCCGACGGCAAGATGAGCCCGAAGATCAAGCTCGCGCTTCCGTCACCGGGACTGCCGGGACAGCCGATGTATTACGTGATACCGGCAAAGGCCGCCAACGCTGCGATCGCGAAGAAGTTTGTCGATTTTGCGGAGAGTCCGGAAATCCAGGCGGAGGGCATCGTCAAGCAGTTCAACTGGTATCCCGGCATCGATCCGCAACACGTGCAGAGCAAGATGGATCCGGCAGCGTGGAACAAGCTCTTCGCCGACATCTCGCCCGCCGATTTGTCGAAGAACGGCCGGCCGTTCCCGCTTTCGGAATACTTCACCGACATCGTCGAGGGTTACGAGCGGGTCGTTCTCAAGTAATGGTTCCACATGTCATCCCGAGGACGGTGCTTTTCCGTCCGAGGGACGTGCTGTTTTCGTGAAAAGCAGTTCCATCGCTCGCGCTCGGGATGACAGCGTCACCAATTGTCATTCCGAGAACAGCGTCGCGATGACACATCGCACCTCCGCAATGACCAAAAATAGCAGTTGGCGTGCATACGCGCTCGTCGGCCCCGCGCTCGCCGTCATCGCGGTGTTCTTTGTATTGCCGCTCGCGATGTCGGCGGTGCTCGCCTTTCGCGGCAAGGCCGGCGAATTCACGCTAGAGCACTTCGAGAAGTCCTGGGATCTGTACCGCACCGACTTGATGTTCACGATCGGCATCGTGCTCTTGTCGACGGTGCTGATCGGTGTTGTAGCCATCGCGATCGCCGGCTATCTGACACTCGGCGAGAATCCGCGCGCCGTTGCGGTGCTGCGTTGGCTGTATCGCTGGCCGCTCTTCATTCCGTTCATCGTCACCGGGCAGGTGATGCGCACGTTTCTCGCAAAGAACGGCATGCTGAATCATGTGCTGATCGGGTCGGGCTTAGTTGAGCCGCTCGCCGCGCAGAGCGTCCTCGACTGGCGCGGCATTGTCGTGGCGTTCGTATGGAAGCAGGCGCCGTTTGTCACGTTGTTGCTTGCCGGGGCAATGGCGTCGCTCGAAACGCAGCACATCGAGGCCGCGCGGAATCTTGGCGCGCCGCGGTGGCGCGTGCTGTTCGACGTCATCCTTCCGCAGGTACGCGGCACGTTGCTCGTCGGCCTCGTGTTGTCGTTCGTTACGATGCTGTCGGTGCTCTCGGTGCCGTTGATGATCAACCCCAATTCGCCAACGATGATGACCGTCGACGTCGCCTATCGGATCAACACGCATGGCGACTACGCGGTAGCGAACGCGTTGTGCCTGATGTCACTTATTGTGGCCGGCTTCGGCGCGTGGTTCTATTTGCGTCACTCGGCGCGAACGTTCTCGCAATGAGCGCCGCAGGGCCGTCCCAAGGCGCGAATCGCTCCCCCTTTGGGGCCAGCGCAGCGGCGAAGCCGCAAGCGTGGGGGTCCACAATGACAGACGCCGGACGCTGGTCGCGAATGTTCGGAATCGCGCTTCTACTGGCGCTCTTTGCGTTCGTCATCTTCGGGCCACTCGCCAATCTGTTTCTGTGGGCATTCGCCGAAAAGTGGTACTTCCCCAGCAAATTGCCGCAGGAATTCGGCTTCACGTTCTGGGCACGGGTGTTCGCGCCGCGCGGCAACGCGCTTGCATCGCTTGGTACGAGCATCTGGATCGCATTGTTGACGGTGATCGTGAGCCTGATCGTTGCGATTCCCGCCGGCTACGCGCTCGCGCGTCTCAAGTTGCGTTGGCGTGCGCTGATCTTGCTCGCGTTCCTGTTGCCTCAGGCGATACCGAATCTGCCGGTTTACGTCAACATCGCGCGCGTGTTCTACGAAATCGGCCTCAACGGCACGATCCTCGGCGTCGTGCTCGTCCATGCGGCCCATGGGCTGGTCCTGGCTGTGTGGATCGCGTCGGCGGCGTTCGCTTCGGTCGACGTGTCGCTCGAGGAAGCCGCACGCAACATCGGCGCATCGCCGTGGACGTGCTTTCGCACCGTTACGCTGCCGTTAGCGGCACCCGGACTGATCGCGAGCGCGATTTTCGTGTTTCTCGAATCGCTCGATGAATTCACCGGCACGTATTTCGTCGGCGTACCGGACGTCACGACGCTGCCGCTACTGATGTTCAACGCGAGCATGGGCGGCAACTATCAGATTGCGTCGATTACGGCGCTCTTGCTGCTTGTGCCGTCGATCGCGTTCATGCTCGTGGTTGAGCGCTTCCTCAAAGCGGACGTATTGGCGATGGTGGGGCGTTAACGCCGATCAGTCGATGCCGCCAAAGCGTCGATAGAATTCCGCATTAGCGGCCGGCAGTCGATCGCCATCGGGCGAAAGCGTGGCGTCAAGGTGCATCTCGGCGCGTTTGTGCGTGAGCCGATAGAAATCGCGACAGAGCGCGAACGCGGCTGCTCCGGGCCAGTCCAGTGGGAGGAGCGCGGGCGGCAGTTGTGGGTCGCGCAACAGCACGCGACGAAAAGCATGAATTAATAGCGTGCGCACGATGAAGCTTTGCGCCGGATCGCCGTTCTCCGCGCCCGCTGTGCGAAATGCGTCGATGACGCTGCCAAAGCGGCGAAGAAATCGTTGGTAGTCCGAGGTAAGCGCCGCAAGGTCCCATGCCGTCCCAACACGCGCCGCGAGGGAAGCGCCGGTCAGCGAGGGATGGTCCTTCGCCCGCAGGATCGTTACGCGCGACCCGAGTCGAAGCGCGGCCACGATTCGCGGCAGTGCCGAATCGCCGTGCAACGGCCTTGCGTACGTACCCGGACCGAGCGTGCCGAAGCCCTCCCATGCAAGCTCGTCGCGCAGCTTGAGCCGGACGGCGGCGTACGAAGCGTCAGGCGGCGCGAGCACGACTTCCCATTCGCCGTCCCAATCGGGATTCGGCATTGCGTAGATTCGATGATGCGCCTGCTCGAAACGGCGCGCGCCCTCGCGAGTCAGCCGATAGCGGCTCCGCCGACCGTGCGACTGCGCGGTCAGCCAACCGTCGCGTACCAGACGAAAGACGCTTGTCCGGACGAGACGCTCATTGATCCCGAATGGCGCCATCAATCGAATCAATCCGGCGAGCCACACGATGCCACGATGCGGGGCGAGCGCATCGCCCCATACGGTCACGATGAGCGAACGTGCGCGGGGCGGTTCCGCCGCGAGCGTGCGTTGGACCCAGCGCGTCACGAAGGGATCGGGCACGCTGTTGGAAGGCGGTCCGTTCGACCCTCGGTTCGAGCGTAGTGATACATTTTTGTCTTGACGCACGGCGAAAGTGTATCGTATAGTCCGCTGGATTGCCAGTGCTCGAAGCCATGAGCGCGGCCGGAGGATCCCGATGTACGCACAAATGGTCGAAACCGGCGTCACGAAAGTTCGCGACGCCGCCGAAATGTCGCCCGATGAGCAAGCGTTCCAGGCGCGCGTCGACGCCGACATCAAGATCGAGCCGAAAGACGCGATGCCCGACGCTTATCGCCGCACGCTGATTCGGCAAATTCAGCAGCATGCGCATTCCGAGATCGTCGGCATGCTGCCCGAAGGCAACTGGATCACCCGTGCGCCAACGTTGAAGCGCAAGGCGATTCTGATGGCGAAGGTTCAGGATGAGGCGGGCCATGGGCTATATCTGTATTCCGCCGCCGAAACATTGGGCGTGTCGCGCGATCAATTGGTCGCCGACTTGCACGCGGGCAAAGTGAAGTATTCGTCGATCTTCAACTATCCGACGTTGACGTGGGCCGACATCGGCGCGATCGGCTGGCTCGTCGACGGCGCGGCGATCATGAATCAGATTCCGCTGTGCCGATGCTCGTACGGGCCTTATGGGCGCGCGATGATTCGGATCTGCAAGGAAGAATCATTTCACCAGCGCCAGGGCTACGACATCATGCTGACGCTGTGCCGCGGAAGTACCGAGCAGAAGGCGATGGCACAGGACGCGTTGAATCGATGGTGGTGGCCGTCGTTGATGATGTTCGGCCCGCCGGACGCGGAGAGCGTGCATAGCGCGCAATCCGCGCGCTGGAAGATCAAGTTGTTGTCGAATGATGAGCTGCGGCAGCGGTTCGTCGATCAAACGGTGCCGCAAGCCGATTACCTCGGCATCTCGATGCCCGATCCGCAGCTCAAGTGGAACGACGCGAAGGGACACTACGATTTCGGCCCGATCGATTGGGAGGAGTTCTACAACGTGCTGAAAGGAAATGGACCGTGCAATCGCGAGCGCATGCGCACGCGCGTGAAAGCCTGGGAAGACGGTGCGTGGGTACGCGACGCGGCGGTTGCGCATGCTGAAAAGCATTGCGCCGTAGCGGCGAATGCCGCAAGCATGGGGGTCCAATGACTACTGAATGGCCGTTATGGGAAGTGTTCATCCGCTCCCAGCATGGACTCGCGCACAAGCACGTCGGCAGTCTTCATGCAGCGGATGCCGAGATGGCGATCAAGAATGCTCGCGACGTCTATACGCGACGTAACGAAGGTGTGTCGATCTGGGTCGTGCGCTCCGCCGACATACATGCGTCTGCGCCAAGCGAGCGTGGACCGCTTTTCGAGCCCGCGAACGACAAGGTCTACCGGCATCCGACATTTTTTCCGATGCCCGAAGAAGTAAAGCATCTGTAACGATGAACGAATCCTCAACACTGTTTGAGTACGTGCTGCGATTTGCGGACAGCGATCTCGTGCTCGCGCAGCGCTTGGGCGAGTGGGCGGGCAAAGCACCGATACTCGAGGAAGATATCGCGCTTACCAATGTCGGACTTGATTTACTCGGGCAAGCTCGGCTTTGGTTCGCGTATGCCGGCGAAGTGGAGACGAAATGGCGAGGTTGCGGCCGCAGCGAGGATGAGCTCGCGTTTCTGCGCGATGGCTCTGCCTTTCGGAATTTGCTGTTGACCGAGCAGCCGAACGGCACGTACGCGGACACGATAGCGCGCCAGTTTTACTTCGATCAGTGGCATTTCCTGGTGCTGCAGGCTCTTTCGTCATCAACCGACCTGCGCGTCGCGGAAATCGCCGCAAAGGGTGCCAAGGAGGTCGCGTATCACATCGAGCGTTCGGCGGATTGGGTGATTCGATTGGGCGACGGCACCGAGGAATCGCACCGGAAGATGCAGAAGGCGCTCGACGATTTGTGGATGTACACCGGCGAAATGTTCGAGCCGGACAGCGTCGATCTCACGTTGATCGAGACGGGCATCGCCGCCGATGTTCGCGCACTGCATGCGCCGTGGCTCTCCAACATTGCGCGCGTATTCGATCAGGCGACGCTTGTGATGCCAACGGCCGCGTGGATGCAAGGCGCCAACGGGCGCGGCGGCAAACAAGGTGTCCATACCGAGCACCTTGGCCACATGTTGGCCGAGATGCAATCCATGCAGCGCGCGTATCCGGGCTTGCAATGGTAGTTGCGGCGGTCCACCAAGAGCGCAGCGGCCGGTCGGCGCCCCGAGTTGACGACGCGATCATTGGCCGAGCGTGGGAAGCGCTGGCCGGCGTGCCGGATCCGGAAATTCCCGTCGTATCGATCGTCGAGCTCGGCATCGTTTGGGCCGTTCGTGTGAAAGACGCAACCCTTGTCATCGATGTGACGCCTACGTATTCAGGCTGTCCGGCGACGGAGACGATCATGACTGACATCCACGATGCGCTCGTGGGGCGAGGGATCGTGGACGCGCGCATCGAGACAAGACTTGCGCCGGCGTGGAGCACCGATCGCATTGCGCCCGAGGCGAAGCGCCGGCTGCGCGAATTCGGGATAGCGCCGCCGCACCTCGCGGCACCGCGAATCGATGTGACCGGAATCAGCCCGCTCCGCCGAATCATTGCGGTCGCGTGCCCGCGTTGTGCGTCGGTGCGCACGCGGCTCGTGTCGCAGTTCGGGTCTACGGCGTGCAAGGCGCATTATCGCTGCGACGATTGCCTCGAGCCGTTCGACTATTTCAAGGCTCTCTGACGCCAGAGGCGACACGCGTGAGTAAGTTCCATCGGCTTTCGATCGCTCACGTCGAACGCGAAACGCGCGACGCCGTCGCGGTGACGTTCGCTGTGCCGCAAGCGCTGCGTGACCAATTCTCCTTCACGCAAGGGCAGCATCTCACATTGCGAGCCCAAATCGGCGGCGAGGATTTGCGTCGCTCGTATTCGATTTGTTCAGCCGTCCATGACGATACGTTGCGGATTGCCGTCAAGCGATCGCCAGGCGGCGCCTTTTCGACGTGGGCGAATGAAGCGCTCAAGGTCGGCGCGACGATCGAGGTCATGCCGCCAATGGGGCATTTCAACGTGGCGCTCGATCCCAACGCGAAGCGGCACTATCTGGGGTTCGCGGCCGGTAGCGGCATCACACCGCTCATGTCGATTATCAAGACCACTCTCGTCGCCGAGCCGCAATCGCGTTTCACGCTGTTCTACGGCAATCGTGCGTCGAGCACCGTGATGTTCCGGGAAGAGCTCGCAGCATTGAAAGACGTGTATTTGACTCGCTTCAATCTTGTCCACGTGCTGTCGCGGGAAGCGCAGGATATCGATCTGTTGCATGGCCGGATCGACCGCGACAGGGCCGGAGCGTTGCTCGACCACTGGATTCGCCTGGAAGACATCGACGCAGCGTTTGTTTGCGGCCCTGAAGGAATGATGGAGTCGGTGACCGATGCGCTGAAGGCGCGCGGGTTTCCGGAAGCGAAGATCAAGATCGAGCGCTTCGCGGCGAGCATCCCCAAGCATCAGCACGTGGCGCGTCCGTTGCCGCAGGCGGCGCAGTCGGAATGTGAAGTCACGGTGATCATCGATGGCACGCGAAAATCGTTTTTGCTCGAAAAGGAGAAAGAGAACATCATCGAGGCCGGATTGAAGAATGGCATCGAGTTGCCGTACTCCTGTCGTGGCGGCGTCTGCTCGACGTGCCGCTGCCGGTTGGTGGAGGGCGAAGTCGATATGGACGTGAACTTTGCGCTCGAAGATTACGAGGTTGCACGCGGGTTCATCTTGTCGTGCCAGAGTTATCCCACTACCGATCGCGTGGTGGTTGACTACGACCAAACCGGGACGGGTTAGCGGTAAAACTGCCGTGCGTTGCAATTCTTTTGCATCACGCTACGATGATCGCGTCGTGCTAGAGTTCGTAATGGAAGAACGCGAGAGGTTTCCGTGTCGCATCCGTTGTTCGAAAAGCACCGCGCAACGCTCGAACGGGCGTTGACCGCAATCGCGGACCGGGGCTATTGGTCGCCTTATCCGGAGTCGGCAAGCCCCAAGGTCTATGGCGAAGGAACGGCCGACGCGGGCAAGGCTGCATTCGATGCATTGCTGAACGGCGCTTTTCCGTTGGCGCAACCGGCAAGCGCCGGCCAAGTCGGCGCGGAGAAGTCACCGTACGGCCTAACGCTCGGAATCACCTACCCGAAGAGCGACATCGATGCCCTGTTTGCCGCAATCAGCAAAGCCCGCGAAGATTGGCGTAGAGCGGAGCCGCAAGCGTGGGTGGGCGTGTGTCTCGAATCGCTCGCGCGGATCAACAAAGAAAGCTTTTTGATCGCCAACGCCGTCATGCACACGACAGGTCAGGCGTTTCTTATGGCGTTCCAGGCGGGCGGCCCGCATGCGCAGGACCGTGGTCTCGAGGCCGTCGCATATGCTTGGGATGAGATGCGTCGCGTACCGGCAAGCGCGCAATGGGAAAAGCCGCAGGGAAAAAATGAGCCGCTTAAGATGGAGAAGCGGTTTCGCATCGTGCCGCGCGGCGTCGCGCTCGTCATCGGCTGTTGCACGTTTCCGACGTGGAATGGTTACCCCGGTTTTTTTGCGAGCCTTGCAACGGGCAACGCAGTTGTCGTGAAACCGCATCCAGGTGCGATTCTTCCTTTGGCGATCACCGTCAAGATCGTACGCGACGTGCTGACCGAATCCGGCTTCGATCCAAACGTCGTGGCGCTTGTCGCGCACGAAGCTGGCGACAACACCGCGCAAACGCTCGCGTTGCGCCCCGAAGTGAAAATCGTCGATTACACCGGCAGCACGGCCAACGGACGATGGCTCGAAGAGCACGCGCGTCAGGCGCAGGTCTACACGGAAAAAGCCGGTGTCAATCAAATCGTGATCGACAGCTCAGCCGATTTCAAGGGACTCGTCCGTAACATCGCGTTTTCGCTGTCGCTCTACACCGGCCAAATGTGCACGGCGCCGCAGAACATCTATGTGCCAAAAGGCGGTATCGAAACGCCGGACGGGCGCTTGACGTTCGATCAAGTGGCGGCGGGTCTTGCGGACGACGTCAACAAGCTGCTCGGCGATCCATCGCGGGCGGTCGAGGTGCTTGGCGCTGTGCAGAATGACGGCGTGCTGCGCCGGCTCGAAGCGGCACGCTCGCTCGGTACGCTGGTGCTCGACACGCATGCGATTGCGCATCCGACGTTTCCGAAGGCGACGATACGAACGCCACTGATTGTCAAGTTGAGCGGTACCGATCGCGCGACGTACTTAAACGAATGGTTCGGCCCGATCGCATTCGTGATCGCCACCGATTCGACTGATCAGAGTCTCGAAATCGCGCGCGACGCGATTACGAGTCACGGTGCGCTCACGCTGTCCGTATATTCGACGCGAGACGACGTCATCGCCCAGGCGATCGACGTTGCTGAGGATGCCGGTGTTGCGCTCTCGATCAATCTCACCGGTGGCGTGTTCGTTAATCAATCGGCGGCATTTTCGGATTTCCATGGGACGGGCGCCAATCCAGCGGCAAATGCAACGCTCACCGACGCGGCGTACGTGGCCAACCGGTTCCGTGTCGTTCAGCATCGGATGCACGTGTAGACAACGACTAAGAATCAGGGATCCTGGGGCTCGAGCGGAAGAGCGATGGAATGAGATACGAAAGCGTCAAATTTGAAACATCGAACGGTATCGCGCGGATCACGCTGAATCGTCCTGAACGGCTCAATAGCTTCACTTCGGCGATGCACGAAGAAGTCCGCCACGCACTCGCCGCGGTAAAGGACGACGAAACGGTGCGGGTCCTGCTGCTGACCGGTGCGGGTAGAGGTTTTTGCGCCGGCCAGGATCTTTCCGATCGCGCAGTTGCGCCCGGTGAAACCGCGGTCGATCTCGGCGCGTCGATCGAAAACAATTATCGGCCGTTGGTTCTGGCGCTGCGCTCGCTGCCGTTGCCGGTCGTGTGCGCAATGAACGGCGTCGCCGCGGGCGCCGGAGCGAATCTTGCGCTTGCCTGCGATATCGTTATCGCGACCAAATCGGCAGCCTTCGTCCAAGCGTTCTGCAAGATCGGATTGATTCCGGATTCGGGCGGCACGTATTTTCTGCCGCGCCTTGTGGGAACGGCGCGCGCGATGGGGCTCGCATTGTTGGGCGACAAGCTGCACGCCGAAGAAGCGGCGGCGTGGGGTCTGATTTGGAGATGCGTCGATGACGCCGAATTCGCCGACGCCGTTGAGGCTCTGTTGACTCAGCTTGCACAGGCGCCCACGCGTGGCCTCGCCGAGATCAAGCGCGCGTTGTACGCGTCGGCCGGCAACACGCTGGAGGCGCAGCTCGACCTCGAACGCGACATCCAGCGCGAGCTTGGCTACAGCGCCGATTACCGTGAGGGCGTGGCGGCATTCCTCGAAAAGCGCGCCCCGCGGTTCTCCGGAAAATAGCAGCTCTTGGACCCCCACGCTTGCGGCTCTCGCCGCTGCGCTGCCCCCATAGGGGGAGTAATTCGCGCCTCGGGGCGGCCCTTCGGCGCTCATGCGCGCTAGCGACGCATTGCCGACGGACGCGATCGTGGCGGTGATCGGTGCGGGCGCAATGGGCTCGGGCATCGCGCAAGTCGCCGCGCAGGCCGGACATCCGGTGCGCCTTTTTGACACGCGCGTCGGCGCAGCCGAACAAGCATGCCGCAACATCATCGCGACGCTCGATGCGCTCGCGAAGAAGGGAAAGATCTCGGCCGATAAGGCGCGTGACGCAAGCGGTCGGCTCTCGGTCGCCAACGTTCTGGCCGATTGCATCAGCGCGGGGCTCGTGATCGAAGCAATCGCCGAGGACCTCGACGCCAAGCGCGCATTACTGCGCGAGCTCGAAGGCACCGTGGCGCCAGAGGCGATTCTCGCCTCCAATACGTCATCGCTGTCGATTACTGCATTGTCGGCCGGCTTGCAGCGTCCGAAACGGGTCGTCGGCATGCATTTTTTCAATCCTGCGCCGATACTCCCGCTGGTTGAAGTGGTGAGCGGACTTGCAACAGATCGTAAGGTAGCGGAGGCGGTTTACGCCACCGCGGCGGCATGGGGCAAGCAGCCGGTTCACGCATTGTCGACACCGGGTTTTATTGTCAATCGTTGTGCGCGCCCCTTCTACGGAGAAGCGCTTCGGCTTTTGAGCGAGCGCGCCGCCGATCCGGCAACGATCGACGCCGTGATGCGCGACGCGGGCGGCTTTCGGATGGGGCCCTTCGAGCTGATGGATTTGATCGGCCTCGATGTCAACTTCGCGGTGACGCGAAGCGTGTGGGACGCGTATTTCCACGATGCGCGTTACACGCCGTCGGTATTGCAGCAGGAGCTTGTCGCGGCCGGCTTTCTGGGACGGAAAAGCGGACGCGGATTCTTCGACTATGGATCCGACGCGGCCAAGCCCGAACCTTCCACGCTGCAGCAACAACCGCGTCCCAAGACGATTCGTATTTGTGGCGAGCTCGGACCCGCCGCTACGCTTGCAAATCGATGGGCAGCGTCGAATATCGTTGTCGAACGCGGTGACAGGAACGATGCGCTTCCGGATGGCGCCATGTCAATCAATGGTGGGTGGCTGGCGCTGACCGATGGTCGAACCGCCACGCAGCGCGCGATGACAATCGGCGAACGCGATCTCGTTGTTTTCGACCTTGCCCTTGATTATGCGAGCTGCAGTCGGCTCGCCGTCGCGCGCGCCGATTGTTGCAGCGATTCCATATGGAATGCCGCAGTAGGCGCACTGCAAGCGACGGGTATCGCCGTATCGGCGTTCGACGACGTCGCCGGCCTCGCGGTGATGCGAACCGTCGCCATGCTCGCGAATGAAGCGGCTGATGCAGTGATGCAGGGCATTGCTACGGCGAACGACGTCGATCTCGCAATGCAAAAAGGCGTCAACTATCCGCTCGGTCCGCTCGCATGGGCCGATCGAACCGGCGTCGCACGCGTGCGTGAGGTTCTCGTCCATCTTGCCTCGCACTACAGCGAAGATCGCTATCGCGTTTCGCCGCTGATCGCGCGTCGCTGCGCGACCGGCGACGCGCTGGCAGCCTGATGCAATGGGCGAGCATCATCCATCGCGCCCAGTGGATGAGGCGCAATCGCTTTCGGAGCACGTCGCCGAGCGGATGTTCGCAAGCGACCGCGCATCGCAGTCGCTCGGTATGGCGATCGCGGAGGTTCGTCCCGGTGCCGCGAAGGTGACGATGTCCGTCCGGTCCGACATGGTCAACGGCCATGCAATTTGTCATGGCGGCTTCATCTTCGCGCTCGCCGACAGTGCGTTCGCTTTCGCCTGCAACAGCTACAATTTCAACACCGTCGCGCAAGGCTGCTCGATCGAATATCTGGCGCCGGCGCGCGAGAACGACGTATTGACGGCCGTTGCGCAGGAACGGAGTCTTTCAGGCCGCACGGGCGTCTACGATATCGAGGTGACGAATCAGCGCGGCGAAACGATCGCGCTGTTCCGCGGCAAGAGCTATCGGATCAAGGGACATATCGTCGAGGGCGTTTAGGAGGATAAGCAACATGCCGGCCAAGATGCCGCAGCCCGGCGATCTCGAACCGATCGAGACGGCAAGCCGCGACGAGCTTGCCTCGTTGCAACTTTCGCGGCTGCAGTGGTCGCTGAAGCACGCCTACGACAATGTGCCGCACTATCGCAACGCGTTCGATCGCGCGGGCGTTGATCCAGACGGATGCAAAGCGCTCTCCGACATCGCGCGATTTCCGTTCACCGTCAAGACCGACCTGCGCGACAACTATCCGTTCGGCATGTTCGCCGTGCCGCGCGAGCAAGTCGTCCGCATCCACGCATCATCCGGCACAACAGGCAAGCCCACGGTTGTCGGTTACACAAAAAACGACATCGACACATGGGCGACGGTGATGGCGCGCTCGATTCGTGCCGCCGGCGGTCGCGCGGGCGACATCGTTCATGTCGCCTATGGATACGGACTCTTCACCGGCGGACTCGGCGCACATTACGGCGCCGAACGGCTGGGCGCCACCGTCATCCCGATGTCCGGTGGGCAAACCGAAAAACAGGTGCAGCTCATCGCCGACTTCAAGCCCGACATCATCATGGTGACGCCGTCGTACATGCTGGCGATTGCCGAAGAAATGGAACGGCAAGGCATCGATCCGCGGAAGTCATCGTTGTCGATCGGCATTTTCGGCGCGGAGCCATGGACGCCGACGATGCGCCAGGCGATCGAAGTGAAGCTCGACATGGATGCCATCGATATCTATGGGCTCTCCGAAGTGATGGGTCCCGGTGTCGCGCAGGAATGTATCGAGACGAAAGACGGCCTTACGATCTGGGAAGATCATTTCTACCCCGAAATCATCGATCCGGAAACCGGCGCAGTGCTGCCTGATGGCGAAAAGGGTGAGCTCGTTATCACGTCGCTCACGAAGGAAGCGCTGCCGATCATCCGCTATCGGACGCGCGATTTGACACGGTTGTTGCCGCCGACCGCGCGCGCGATGCGGCGGATCGAAAAAATCACCGGCCGCTCAGACGATATGTTGATCATTCGCGGCGTCAACGTGTTTCCGACGCAGATCGAGGAGCTGATTCTCAAGCAGACTGCGCTTGCGCCACACTATCAGCTCGAGGTCACGCGACCGCGCAATCTCGACGAATTGACGGTGCTCGTGGAACGCGGCATCGGCGTCGGACACGCAGACGGCGAGGCCGCCGGCGCGGCGCTCGCGCATTTAATCAAGAGCCTGATCGGCGTCACTGCTGCGGTGAACGTCGTGGCGAGCGGCGGTATCGAGCGCTCGCTTGGCAAAGCGAAGCGCATCATCGACAAGCGTCCAAAGGCGTGACACAGCTCATGAGCGCCGCAGGGCCGTCCCAGGAGCGCGCATTGCGGTCTTCCTCTGGGGGCAGCGCAGCGGCCTCATTGGCCACTGAGGCCGCAAGCGTGGGGGCCCTCACGCGATGAAAGTCTGCATCGTCGGTGCCGGCGCAGTCGGTGGGTTGATCGGAGCGAGACTCGCGCATGCGGGCGTCGATGTGTCCGCCGTTACGCGAACCACGACGGCTGCGGCGTTGCGCGAGCGTGGCTGGCGACTCCAAATCGGTGGCCAGACGATCACAGCGCCTGTTCGCGCAGTGAGTGACGCGTCGGAATTAGCGCCGCAAGATTATGTTGTCATCGCCGTCAAAGCCCCGGCAATGATCAGCGTGACGCCGATTGTGCGTACGTTGGCACATTCTGAAACGACGATTGTCAGCGCGATGAACGGCGTGCCGTGGTGGTTCTTTCACGGTCTTCCCGGCGCGTTCGAAGGATTGCCGCTTGCGACGATCGATCCGGACGGCGTCATTTCCGCGGCGATTCCCGTCGACCGTGTCGTCGGGACGGTCGTTCATTTGACCTGCTCAACGCCCGAGCCCGGTGTCGTGCGCCATGGCGTGGGCAACCGTTTGATTGTCGGAGAACCGAAGGGTGGGTCATCCGCGCGATTGCTTGCGCTTGCCGATCTGCTGCGCGAGGCAGCGTTCGAGGTGGAAGTGTCGCCGCGCATCCAGCAGGACATCTGGTACAAGTTGTGGGGCAACATGACGATGAACCCGATTTCTGCGTTCACCGGCGCGACGGCCGACCGTATTCTCGACGATCCGCTCGTCAGCCAATTCTGTCTCGATGTGATGGCCGAAGCCGCGGCGATCGGCGCCGCGATCGGTTGTCCGATTGCGCAAAGCGGCGCCGATCGGATGACGGTCACCCGCAAGCTTGGCGCGTTCAAGACCTCGATGCTGCAGGATGTCGAGGCGGGCAAGCCCGTCGAGATCGACGCATTGCTTACTGCCCCTCGCGAAATCGGCGCGCGGGCCGGCGTCGCGACGCCCCATCTCGATACGTTGCTGGGGCTTGCGCGACTACACGCGCGCGTCCGCGGTCTCTATCCGCAAGCGATGCCCTGATGTCGATCAGCGTCGACGGCCGCCGCCTGCGAACCCCCCCGCACCTCCGCGGCTGAATTGCGCCTGGCGCTGGGCGCCCATCGTTCGCGCGGACCGATCATTCTCGAGCTGCTGGAATTCGCCGCCGCCAAATCCGCTCTGGCGGAATCCGCCGGCCGATTGGCCCATCGAGCCTTGGCGGAATTGCGCGTCACGTTCGGTTGCGCCCGAAAGGTTTCCCTGCATGCCGCCCGATTGACGCGTCTCGCCGGAAAGATTTTGTTGCGAGGTTTGGCGCGTCTCGCCGGACAAATTCTGTTGCGATGACTGACGCGTTTGCCCCGACAAATTCTGTTGGGTGTTGCTTTTCGAATTCGTCGGCGGCTGCACCGGATTCCACGATCCGTCGCTGTACTTGGACCAGCCGTCCGACGTTTTCTTGTAGACGTTGCCGTCTGCGCCCGCATAAACGTCGCCGCTCGCGGTCTTCGCGATACCGGCGCTGTTGCCGCCGGCGCCCTTGACGCCTGCGCCCGCTGCGCCCGTGCTGGATTGGAAGCTGCCCGCTGTGCCTTGCGCGTTGCTCTGATGCTGCGTATTGACCGTTTTGTTCGCCCCGCTGAAGGTGCTTGAGCCCCAGCTCCCGTATTGGTTGTAGTTCTGATTCGTCGAACCGGTTATTCCTGTACGTGCGTTGTACCAATTGGCGTTCGCAGTGCCGCTATTCGTTCCCCACGACGCGCTGCCATGCGCGTAGCTACCGGTTGATGGGTTGTACGCGGACCACGCACCCGCGCCGCCGTTCGGGCCGTAGATTGCGCCACCATGCGCCCACGCACCCGTGTTCGGGTTGTACGCGGTGCCGCCCGAAACCGCGCCGCCGTACGGACCGTAGATCGTGCCACCGCGCGCCCATGCCCCGGTGCTTGTGTTGTACCAAGTGGCGCCGGAATACGAATAGGGGTACGGGTAATAAATCGGTATCGGTCCGGGCCAAATCACAGGTGGATAGTAGTAACCGGTGCCGTAGACGACGACACCCGCCGCGACGTAGCCCATCATGTAGCCGGCGGTGTAGCCATACGTCACGGTCGTTGGCGTCGCGCTGTAAACCCGCACGTAGGTGCAGCGATAGAGCGGACTGCTCGGCGGGATCGTGTAGATCACCGCCGGCACGCTGTCGGCGAGCAACCATGCACCGGTTGGCGAAGACGCAACGAACCAAGCGGCTTGATAGCAGGCGTAATACTTGTCGCCGGTGTAGATGACTTCGTTGGGCGTATTGACGGCGTACGTCATTCCGGTGCCGGGTATCGGCTCGAATTTCGGCGCCCCGCTGTAGACGACGTCGAGCTTCGCCGTGCTGCGATCGAGCGCGGCTTCCGTAGGCACCTGCGCCTGCAGCAGCGCTTCCTGCGCTTGGGGCGTTCCGGGCACGGACACCAGCACCGAGCCGCGCGGGCTATTGGGCGGAATGCGCGCGAAATCCCCGGGAAGGCTTGCCGTCGCAAACGTCCATGGCCCGTCGAGCGCAGGCGCGGAAAACCAGCGGCCGGACACGAGGTAGTAGTAGCGACCCGTCTTGGCATCTACAAACAAATTGACGTCGGTATTCGAAACGTATTGGAGCGATGTGCCCGCGATCGCCACGAGCTTCGGCGGTCCCGTTGTGACGATGATTTCGGCAGGCGCCGTGCTCACGAAAATGGTTGGCATTTCGGCTGCCGACATCCGGCGTCCGGGAATTTGCTTGCGCACGGCAGCGAAGTTTTCGTCTGAAGGCAGCGACGAGAATGCGGCCGGCAGCGTTGTCACCGGCGCCCAGGCCCCCTTGACGTCGGACGCAGTGAGCCACGCGCCGTTGTTGAGCCAGTACCACGCCTTGGTTCCGTTATCGACGAACACGTCCCAATTTGTGTTCACTGCGGCGGAAAGCGACGTACCCGTCACGGGCGCGAGCACGGGCTCGCCGTCGAATACCAGCAAGCTTGCGGGACGCGCACTGTAGAAAATTTTCGGGGGATCGTTGTTGAGCGCGACTACCGGCGGCACTTCCTCCTGCTTGTTGAGACTCAGCAGGATCGTATCCAGAGGGACCTGCTTCTCGCCCATCGAGTCGAGCGCGCTCTTGATCCTCTCCTCGAATTGCGCGGCCTGTTGCGGATTAGCGGACGGAAAGTGCGCGGCCACCAATTTCGGCGCGGAGAGCGTGACCGTGCGCGCTGCGACGTCCGATTGCGTCGTGAAGGCAACTTCGATTGCGCCCAATGTCGCGCTCTTCGCGCCGACCGGCGTAAGGGCGAGCGCGACGCGCGCGTTCAGCGTTTTGCGGTCGGGCCACGAAATGATCTGCGGTTGATAGATCACGGCGCTGCCGCGCTCGCCTGTTACCGTGTGCGGCCAAACGGCTCCTGGAGGCGCCGATTTCACCGATGCCGTTGCCGCACTTGATTGCGGAGCGGGATTCACGGCGCGCAGTGCCTGTTGGCACGTGGCCGATGTCTGCGCTGCATGCTGTTGAAGACATTGCAATGCTGCCGCGCCGCCAGTCGGCACGCTCGAGCAATGTGTCATGTAATCGCCGCGACAGCTGGACCGGATGGCGGAGAGCTGCGCCTGCGTCGGTTGCTGTGCTTCGGCGACAAGCGTCATGCAACCGATGACGGCTGTGCAACCGAGCGCAACGAATCGATGCCAACGAATGGGATCCATGTCTCCTCCCTGAAAACGATGGGATTTCTGCGAGCGACTCCGGCATGCGCCGAGTCGAAAAATACGCGTGTGATAAACGCTGCGCGCACGCGTCGATGGACCGGCTCTTTCACATCCCTTTCTTGGCTTCGAACAACTCGCGCTTGCATCCGAACGAGAGCTGGCGGAAATTCGTTCGCAGGCATTCCTTCGTCGTGCCCGGCGCTGCGCCAGCACAGTAGCGGTGCACATCGTCCTCGCAGGCCTGCACAACTTCCTTCATCAGCGCGCCCGCTGACGCCATACCGCGCTGGCACCCCGGCGAAAGTTGCTGCTTGTGCGTCCTCAGGCACTGGGCGATGCGCCCTTCGCCTTGCGAAACGCCGGCGCAATACGATTGGATATCGGCGGCGCAGGCCTGCTCTGCCCCTTGCGCGAACGCCGCGCTGGATGCAACTGAAAGTGCGTCGACGACGAAGATCACGGCGGCGACGCGAATAAGCTTGGAAATCCCTGTCATTCCTGTCTCCCTATGGCCAAGATGGACGACTGCGGAGCGTACCGCGATGTGGATGGAAAAACCAGCCGTTTGGCTGTTGTCCCGGGCGAGAAAGCATTGGGCGAAATCGGATGCGTTCATCGGTGGCTCGAATCCGGACGATCGGCAGTGTGTGTCGCATGAAATTCGTCGATGCGTCCGGGCAGGAAATGCGCAGTGAGAATCAGGATGTACGCAAAGAGCGCCAGGCGCGTGTTGTACAGCGCGATCAGCATCGATAGGGCGGGCACCACGGCAAAAAGTGCGATACGCCGCTTGAGCAGGCGCACGGCGAGCGGCGTCAGTTCAGGCGTCGCGAGATATGGATGGCGCGAAAGGTAGCGCAGATGGACGTAGCTAAGGGCGCTTAGCAGCAATAACGTTACGCCGTAAATCTCGCACGGAAGCACGAGGTCCTTGTGATCGCCGACCAAGTCGGTCGCGAAAGGCAGGAAGCTGATCAGCAGTAGAAACAGCATGTTGATCCAGATCAGCCGGCGATCGGTATAGCGGACGTAATGGAACTGCACGTGATGAGCGACCCAATAGATGCCGATCACGATGAAGCTGATCGCGTAGATCACGAAATGGCGCTCGAGCTCCACGAGTCGGTTCCATAGCTGCTCGTTGGTCGCATAAGCAACGCCTTCGGGCAGCTTGATGTCGAGCACCAGAAGCGTCAGTGCGACGGCAAAAATGCCATCGATCAGTGCCTCCATGCGATTCTTCTCAAAACCGCGCAGCGGATATTGCGAAGAGTCGCCCATCCAGTCCTCCCCGGCCGGCCTAACGCGCCGACGATCCCGATCGTGCGGCCGGTTGCCAGTCAGCCTTCCACTCGTCGTTCTCGTCGTTGAAGAGCTGCGCCACCTGCCTGCGCAGCCACTGGTTGCGTGAATCGTTGTGATACTTCCGATGCCAGTGCTGCTTCAAGTCGAAGCCTGCGATATCAAACGGCGGTCGGGCAATCACCAGGTCGGGTGACAGCCGCGAAAAATACAAGGCGAGCGCATGCGGAACCGTGGTCACGAGATCCGAGCGGGCGATGATCATCGGCAGGCTCAGAAAATGCGGCGTCAGGAGAACAATTTTGCGTGAGATCTTTTTGCGTTCGAGAAAACGCTCGAAGATCTCCTGGCTCCTGCCCTCGGCGCGGACGACGGCGTGCTCCATCGCGAGAAACGTTTCGAGTGTCAAACGCTTCGCGCGGAGCGGATGCCCCGCACGCATCAGACAGGCGAAGTGATGCGTGAACAGACGCTGCTGGAAAAAGCTTTGCCGTGTGAGATCGGGAAAATAGCCAATCGTCAGATCGATATCGCCCTTTTCGAGTCCTTCGGCGATCTGATGCGGCGGCATCGACACCGAGCGAATGCCTGCGCGGGGCGCCTGCGCGCGTAACCGCTCGAGCAGCTTCGGCAGGAAGACCATCTCACCGACATCGGATAGCGCGAACGTGAAAGGCCGCGTGCTGACGCCCGGATTGAACGCTTCCTCGGCAAGCAACCCTTGCTGAAGCTGCGTAACAAGCGGGCGCGCGACGGCGATCAGCGCATGTGCGCGTGGCGTTGGCGTGATTCCGCGCGGCGCGCGAACGAACAGCGGGTCGTTGAACGTTGCGCGCATTTTGCGCAGTGCCATGCTGACCGCCGGCTGACTCATGCCGAGCGCTTGCGCCGCGCGACTGACGTTCAGCTCGTCATACAGCGCGAGTGCGATCGGCAGAAGATTGAGATCGACTTTATTCAGCACGGTGCCGTTCGTATTCGAAAGTCAAATAACAGTTATTCGCGATCGCGTCTTGGTTACCGAGCGCGAAAAGCCGAATGATCTTTCGTTGGCCGCCGATTTTCAACTCGCGAACAAGGCGGGGGTCCCGAACCTCGGGCCGTTTCGCGATCGCGGCGGCAACGTCATCGTCCTGGCACGGATTTGCCGATGCATTGATCGTGCCGGAAAGAATCATCGACTACTACGATGCCGTGACGCAGGCATTAGGCGCCGGCTATAGGCGCACGGAGGAATTCGCGCGCTTGCTCATGGCGCCTGGCGTCAGCCATTGCGGCGGTGGCAACGGTCCGCAGCCGCAGGGCTTGTTCGACGCGGTCGTGAACTGGGTCGAGCACGGTCAAGCGCCCGACACGATCCCCGCGACAAAGACGAGCGGTGGCGTCGTCACGCAGACGAGGCTGTTGTGTCCTTATCGGAAGTTCGCCGTCTACACCGGCAGTGGCAGTACACGCCGTCCGACATCGTGCTCAACTTTCTCGAAACGCAAATCGCGATGGCGGAAGCGGGCGGCGGCATCGCGATCGTTCCGTCGTTTGTGCGTCCTGCATGCAAGCAGCGCAACGTCGTGATAACGCCGCTCGTCGATCCTGTTGTCGCGCTCGATCTTTTCATCATTCAAAGTCGCGGTCGCCGCCTGCCGCCCGGTACCGAGCTGTTTACGGACTTTGTCAAGCGCTCAATCGGCGAGTGGGCGGAGCATAACGGTCACGAGCGCTCCTTGCGCGGTGCGAATTCGCGTGGCACCGCTCCCTCCCTTGTTGACCGCCCTCGCCAAAAGTGACAGTCGGCGGTCCGGGCAGCACCGGATTTCACCTGCTTCGCGCGTCACCGCTCGTCACCGAGCGCGAGCCCTGCAAAGTGCTTGCGTCCGATGTAGAGCGGCTGCTGGCTGACTTTGTCTCCTTGGCGGCCTCGGCGACCGACGTTCGGGCAGCTGCACGTTCGTCAAACGCCTGATGCACCGAACCTTCGCGAGCGCATCCACGACGAAGTCGACTCCAGATTTCAATTCATCGATCGATCTTGTTTGTCATCGCGCACCGTATTCGAAACTCAAATAAGAGTTATTCGCGATCGTATCTTGATCGATGCCCCCGGGTGCCCAATGATCTGGCGCCTGCATCCGATATTCAACCCGTGCGAACGGAAATCGTACAGGAGGGAAACAGGGAAGCATCGGGGGCCGACGCGTGGGCCTGCGGCTCGCGCGCTTATTCATTAAAGGAGGAAGGCATGGAAACAGATCGTCGCGAACAGCGAGGCGCTGCAAGGCGCCGACCGAAATCGTCGAAATTGTTTATCGCGGCGGGTGCCGCGATGGCGTCGCTATATGGATCGCATGCGCTTGCGATCTCTCCCGTCACGACATGCAGCAGCGCAGGCATCGGGTCCGTGACGCTCGTCGGCGATGGGCCCCCGGTCACGATTCTTTCCGCAACACCGGCGACGACGGGCGCACCCGCGTCGGTGCCGTACTGCCTCGTCAAGGTTCTCGTGCCGCAGGCGATCAACATCTGGGTCGGACTCCCGAACAACTGGAACGGCCGTTGGCAGTCGTTGGGAGGCGGCGGTTACGCGGGATCGGTTTCCGCTCCGACTTCGGCCGTCAACGGCGGTTATGCGGGCGCGACGACGGACACGGGACACGTCGGCGGCAGCGGCACATTCGGCTGCGTGAATAATTGCGCGGGCAACAGCGCGAGCAACCCGGGCCAGCCCGACGTTGCGCTGCAGATCGATTTCGCAAATCGGTCCGAGCATTTGATGGCGGTTCTTGGCAAGCAGCTCGTCAACGCATACTACGGACAGTCGCCGACCTACTCGTACTGGAATGGCTGTTCGACGGGCGGACGCCAGGGGCTGCGCATGGCGCAGGATTATCCAGGCGATTACGACGGCATCCTCGCCGGCGCGCCGGCGATCCATTGGGATCGTTTCCAGGCCGGACAGATCTGGTATCAGGTCGTGCAGTATCGCGAAAACGGTGGACCGATCGGCGGGGGCGTCTCATCGACGCTCAACGCAAAAGAGAATCTCGCGACGACGAAGGCCGTTGCAGCCTGCGACGCGCTCGACGGTGTGGTCGACGGCGTATTGACCGACCCGCGCGTGTGCGAATACAGCGCGGCGGCCGACCCGACGCTCACCACGAGCACCTGCACGGCGAGCGACCCGACGTGTCTCACGCCCACCGAAGCTTCGGCAATCGACTTGATGTGGAAGGGTCCGGTCAGTTGCTCGAACGGCCATCCCCATGCGAGTTGTCCGGTGACCGACTTCGCGACGCGCATCTTAAACGGGAAAGGGAACAAACGTCTCTGGTATGCGAACACGCGGGGCACGGGACTGAGCGCGCTCGGCGGCACGACGCCGTTCTCCATTGCCGTCGCGCAGCCGCGCTACTGGGTCTACTTCGATCCCACGTGGGACTGGCACGTGCTCGACTACGACAACTACCTGCAGTTCTTCAAGGACACGGTCGACAACGTCGGCCCGATCATGGC
>DASXSP010000001.1:0-3633 GCA_036505865.1 Casimicrobiaceae bacterium | reverse complement strand
CGTGCTGATCGTCACCGCGCGCGACGCCGTCGCCGATCGTGTCGCGGGACTCGATGCGGGCGGCGATGACTATCTGACGAAGCCATTCAGCCTCGACGAATTGCTGGCGCGCATGCGTGCGCTCTTGCGCCGCGACGTGGCACGCGAGGACAACGTGCTGCGGCATCGAACGCTGGCGCTCGACACCGCGTCCCGAACGCTGACACACGGCGGCAGACCCGTTGAGTTATCCGCGCGCGAATTCGCGCTCCTCACCGCCTTGCTCGAGCGTCCCGGCGCGGCGCTATCCAAAGCGCAACTCGAAGAGCGCATCTACCGCTGGGGCGAGGAAGTCGAAAGCAACGCCGTCGAGGTACACATCCACCATCTGCGTAAAAAGCTTGGTGCCGACACGATTCGAACGATTCGCGGCGTCGGCTACGCGCTGACATGAGCGCCGCCGGGCCGTCCCAAGGCGCGAATTACTCCCCCTCTGGGGGCAGCGCAGCGGCGACAGCCGCAAGCGTGGGGGTTCACCACCGATGAAATCGATCCGTCGCGCGCTTTTGTTTTCGCTGCTTGCTGGGCTCGCGGCGATCGGCGTGCTCGCCAGCGCCGCAACGTATGTCGCCGCCCGTCATGAAATCGGCGAGCTTCTCGATTTGCAATTGAAGCAACTCGCCAATTCCACGCGCATCGACGAGCTGTTGCGCGGACGTCAGCCAAGCTTCGATCCGAAGGCTGCTCCCAACGCTGAAGGCGTGACCGAGCTTGTCACGCAGATCTGGGACCGCGATGGCGTTCTCGTCTACTGGTCGCGGCCCGGCACCGGATTGCCGGTTCCGGTTACGCCGGGCTACGCAACCGTCAACGTCGACAATCGCGATTGGCGCGTCTATACGCTTGTGCAAGGCACGCATGCGTTGCAGGTCGCGCAAGCCGAGGATGAACGCGAAGCGATCGCGACCAAAACGGCGCTGCGGACGCTGCTGCCGTTCGTCGTGCTGATTCCGGTATTCGGTTTGATGATCTGGTTCGCCGTTGGCCGGGGCCTTCGACCGCTGTTCGCGATGTCGCAGGCGGTTGCGAAGCGCCAACCCGATGCGCTGGCGCCGCTGTCCGAGCGCAATCTGCCGCAGGAGTTGCAACCGCTCGCGGGAAGCTTGAACGCGCTGCTTGCCCGTCTCGATTCAGCGCTCGGCGCGCAACGCCGGTTCACCGCCGATGCCGCGCACGAGCTTCGCACGCCGCTTGCGGCGCTCAAGCTGCAATTGGATGTCGCGCGTCGCGCCAGCGATCAGCCGTCACGCACCGCCGCCTACGATGATCTCGACGCCGGTGTCGAGCGTGCGGCGCATCTTGTCGATCAGCTGCTGACGCTCGCGCGGATCGAACCGGAAGCGCTTGCGACACGCGCCGTCGATTGCGATCTTGCCGCGATTGCGAAGGAAGCGATCGTCGCACGCGGCGCGCTGGCAACAAAAAAACATATCGACCTCGGACTCGCGCGTGAAACGCCCGTGCGTGTGCGCGGCGATCCTGCGAGTCTCGCTATCCTGCTATCCAATTTGCTCGACAACGCGCTTCGCTACACACCCGAAGGCGGCAAGATCGACGTCGCACTCGACAACGACGGCGGACGCGCGGTACTGACGGTGTTCGACAATGGCCCGGGCATTCCATCGGATGAGCGCGCACGGGTGTTCGATCGCTTCTTCCGCGGCGACGACGGCGAGCCTGGAAGCGGACTCGGTCTGTCAATCGTCAAGAGGATTGCCGATGCGCATCATGCGTCCATCGATCTTGGCGCGCCCGAGCACGGTAATGGTCTCGTGGTGAGGGTGTGTTTTCCCGCGTCCTCCGAGCCGCAAGCGACTTAATCGTCTTCCAGCGCCGCGAGAATTTCGCCGCTGGCCGATGCGCCGATTCGATTGGCGCCCGCCTCGACCATCGCCAACGCGTCCGCCAGCGTGCGAATTCCACCGGAGGCTTTCACACCGAAATCGGGTCCGACGCTGGCGCGGAGCAACCGGACATCGGCAACCGTCGCGCCGCCGGATGGATGGAAACCTGTCGACGTCTTCACGAACGCCGCGCCAGCATCACGCGCTAATTGGCATCCGGTTTTTTTCTCCGCGTCAGTGAGGACTGTGGCTTCCAAAATGACCTTGACCGGGATACTGGGCACCGCGCAGACGACAGCTTCGATGTCGCGACCGACCGCGACAGTGTCGCCACTTTTGAGCGCTCCGATATACAGCACCATGTCGATTTCGTGCGCACCGTCCGCGTGCGCTGCGGCTGCACTGCGCGCCTTGACGTCGGAGCGATCACAGCCGTGCGGAAATCCGACGACCGTGACGATCCGCGCATTCGTATCGGCAAGCAACTGCGCCGCACGTGCGACCCAGGAGGGCTGCACGCAATAGAAGGCGATGTTCCAGCGGCGGACCACGTCCGCGCCCGTGCGGATGTCGCTCTCAGTCGCCTCGGGCCTCAACACCGAATGGTCGATAAGGCGTGCGAGCTCGGCGCGCGTCACGGCGAACCTTTCTGCATACGCGCGCGTTCGATGCGCCCCGCAAGGTACGCGTCGAGTGCTGCCGGATCGGCGAATTCCGGGGTCGTGTCGGGGACGCCAAGGTAATACACGACGAGTTGCGGCGCGCCGGCTTGCGCCTCCTCCGCGGAGCGGAAGAAGCGAAAGTCGGTGCGCGGCAAATCGCCGAAGCTCGGACGCGGCAGTCGTACATCGAGGCCGCTTCCGACCGGCGTCGCCTTTAGTTGGTCTTTCCGCCGCTCGGTAAATGGATCGACGCCTGCCACCGCTGCCATCCGATAGACGTTCGGGTCGGTAACGATACGGACGACAACGATCGTTTTGGATTCGTTTGCGCCGCGCAAAATGCCCCAGGCGAGCGCAATGCCTGGCGCGCTGTAGGTGTCTGCGCTGCCGTGCACTTGGATAGGCGGATCAGCCGCTTGCGCGCGATCGCCGAGATAGAGACCTGCGAGTAGCACCGTGCCATACCATAGCGCTGCGCGAACAGCGATCACGCGCTTCCCTCCTTCGATTCACGAAGGACAACCACTGCATCCTCGGAGAACGAAAGCGCCACCGCGGTTCCCGCCGCGAGCGGTGTCGTGGGTCCGGCGTTGTACCGCGCGACCTGCAGCGTCTCGTCACCGCAGCGGACGAGATATTCGACCTTGTCGCCGAGGAATACGCTCGAAAGCACCGTTGCCTGCAGCGAGCCCGCGCCGCTCGTTTGCGCAATCTCGATCGCTTCGGGCCGCAGCGCGATTTGCACCGAATCGCCGGCGACGAGGTTGGGCGGGCCTGAGCGTGCGACGATCGCGCGACCGAGCGCAGCAATCGTCGCTAACCTGCCGTTGATACCCTGAACAACGCCTTCAATGAGATTCACGCGCCCGACGAACTGCGCGACGAACTCCGTCGCCGGGTGGTGATACAAGTCCTCGGCCGTGCCGTCCTGCACGACGCTGCCCTGGTTCATCACCGCGATCCGATCGGAGACCGCCATCGCTTCTTCCTGGTCGTGCGTCACATAAATCGTCGTGATCGACAGCCGGCGTTGCAGGTCACGGATTTCGTGGCGCATCTGGACGCGCAACTTCGCGTCGAGGTTCGAC